>JOSY01000077.1 GCA_000746765.1 Marine Group I thaumarchaeote SCGC AAA799-D11 | reverse complement strand
CGCAATGAACATCTCATGTGATGATCCTTAGCTTTTTTCATCAAGTTATTTTCAGAAACGGATCAAAATTTGAAATAATTATGCCCAAGCCTCAATTAACTATATTAGATAAAACAAAATAGAGAAAATATGAGTCCAGGAATAGGATTAATGAAAAGGCGTCTTGAGAAAGAGAAAGATGCTATCGCACTAGGCATTTCAGGAATTGCAAAAAAATATGATGTAAAGCCAGAGGACATTAAGACATTGGAAACAAAATATCACGATGATGCAGGTGATTGGTATGTTGCATTAGGATGGGATGAAAAAAAGGCAATTGTACAGATGGATTCTGTATTGGGCACAATCACAGAAATTAAAGAAATTTAGATAATTTTTAAATTCCAATTTTGGGAATTTCAGAAAATGTATGTTTGTTAGTTAACTTACATTTAGATAAATTCCATATCATTATAGAATAATTATTGATACATTCATCTGATGAAAATTTATCTGAACAATCAGAATTAATCATTTCATTAAATGATATTTCAAAATGTTATGATTGCTTGTCAAATGAGAATCTTTGTTGGTTTCATTCAGAATCAGTAAAAACAACTCTAATCAATGATATTCAAAATCAAATAATTGAATTAAGTCTAATAAACCAGTAATAAAGAAATCTTAGTAAAAATATTCTAATTAAATTAAGAGACAAACTCATGCTAGAATAATTTTTGTGGTAAAAAATAACATAAAAGTTGTGCTTACTGTAATTTTTGTAATTATAGGTAGTGTGTTATTTTCTTTAGGATTTCAATAGGTGTACAAACCACTACCAGAACAATGTGATTTTATCATGATATCACCATTATGTAAATAATTAGTTTCTCACAGGATGATTTTCCATTTATTGAGAAATATTTGAGCGTATATTAAATGGCAAAAAATGACAAAGAAATTTTTTATTCAATTAAAATCGATTTTAAAATTAAGCAACAAGAATATCATGTAAGAGATAGTTTGAAATATGATTTGAAAAATATTGAGCCTGGAAATAATCGGGAAAAGGTAGTTGCATAAATGTATTTAATTTTAAAATTTGATTTTCAATACATAATTACCAAGAAAACAAAGTTTTGTAATGAGGGGGAAAATACGAAACGAGGAAGACCTACAAGAGGCAACCAAAACAAGATCAAAAAAATTCTCAAACAACATTATGAAAAAGGAATTTCAGCAACTGCAACATCAAAGGAGACCAATCTAAACATCAAGACTGTTTCAAAATATTTTACAGAATGGGACAAGAAACTATTAGAGTATAACGAATTAGACTTTCTAAAACGTGCAAAGATTACAAAAGAGAAAATCATTCAATCATTTGAAAAGGATATCATTTCATTAGATAAGGATGAAAAAGAAATTGAAATAATAAAAAACATTGCAAAACAAAATGGAAGCATTTCACATTTTGAAAAATTATCCAAATTGAAATTAAAAATCAAAGAACAAAAATTAAAAATATTATCTGCCAAAATTAATCTAATCAACACCCCAACTGCAGATACTGTGATTAACTTGGAGAAAGAAGATGACTAATTTTACAAAGTGGGGCGCATCTCACAGAAAAATTGCACGGCAACATCTAAAGAAGAATCAGAAACTAGAATCACTTCCAGAAGATATTTTAGAATGGATTAGTGTTGCACGTCCAAAAGTTGAAGGAAAGACCAGAAGTTTTTTGGCAACACCGTTTTGGGTTCCAATATATCAAGACAATCATGACTTTCAGATGATAATTGGAGGAAGGCAAATCTTCAAGTCAACTGCATGTACTGATTTTATTGCTGCAGAATCAACTGCTCACTCTGGGAATCAAGTTTGTTACATTACCCATGACCAGGGAAGTCTTTCTGCATTCTCAAAACAGAAGCTCAAGATTGGAACATTTCTGACAAATCCTGTATTATCAAAATTTCTGCGACATCCTGGAAATGTTGGTGAGATTTCACTAAAAAACAATAGTACAATTTACTTGGTTACTGATAACTATCAGTATCGCCACCTGGAAGGCAAGTCGCCCACGCTTTGTGTAGTCGATGAGGCACAATATCAGGACATTGAATACTTTGGCAAGATTCACCAGACCATGATGGCAACAAAGGGAAAAACCAAAGTCTTTGGAATTGGAGGGGAAGCTGGCAGTCCATACGAAAAATTATGGAAGAGCACAGACCAGAGAGAATGGAGTTATGACAATCCAGATTGTCGTAGCAGATTGCAATTTGATTGTGATGGATTAGTAGTTGATGAGTATCTCAAAGATGTATTGCATGGAAGATGGGAGATGCAAAATCCTAGTGCTGAATCATTTCATGGATATCACATTCCACAGACAATCTTTCCAACCATCCCATTGACAAAACAAGACGCCATAGAAAAATACAAGATTCATTCCAGGTTCTCAATTGAATTTCAAAAAGATGATCTTTCAGAGTCATTATTTAGATCTCATGTCATGGGAATGTTTTACAATTCTCCCCATAGGCCCATTACAAAGGAGATGCTGCTAAAGTGTACTGCACCTTATCGATATCTGTCTTTGCAAAAATCATATGATGTAAGGGAATTAAAAAAGACATTTGGAGAGCACGTAGAGATTGCAATGGGTGTTGACTTTGGTTCAGGCAAGTCCAGTTTTACTGTAATTTCAATAGTTATTCTATGGAAGAAATCAAAGAGAATACAACTGGTACACATTGAGAAGAGACCTCCAGAAAACCAGATGAAGCAGGCACAGTACATTGCAGAACTCTTCAAGAGATTTTACTGCGATACTGGAGTAGGAGACTTGGGGTATGGTGCAAACCAAGTCAAGATTATTCAGGAGGGCGGTAGAAGAATCGATTCAGGAGAACCATTTGACGGAGTTGGTGATGATAAATTTTATGGATGTCGTACCATTTCAGATGTCACAAAGCCGTTTCAGATATTTGATGAGACAACAGACGAGCACGGTGATCAAGTTGGAAGAATTCAGATCGATAAGACATCAAGTATTGAAGAGTTAATCAATGCTATCAACGGAGTAACATCTTACAAAGACAGGAAATGCTCAAAACTGATAATTCCATCAAGGCATGACTATGAGATTGATTTTTTACTAAATGATTTAATCAGTATTACAAGAAAGGACCTGCAGAACTTGGATAAGATTACAGATCCAAGACAGAGACCTAGAAAAGAGTACAACCACCCACCAGACTCTGTAATGGCTTTGATTTACTCTCTAATGGCACTCAAAGTAATCGAGGAAACAGAGTGGCACTGGATTAGTGCATAATATAGGTATGAATTTTGATATGCAGGTTTGATGATAGTTTTACAGCAGATTTGAATTATTTTTTTAAAACCATGTAGATAGATATTTTATGACTATAATTTTATTCATCTTACAGATTGCTTGATCTTTGAGTACTAGAAAAATATGATACTCAAAAAATGTATGCGGTTTATGATAGATGGCCATATATTGCATATGATTGCTATAATCTAAATCATGAACCAATTGAATTATCAGGAATCAACCAAATCGTTTTTTGTGGCATGGGAGGTTCAGGAGCTATTGGAGATATGTTTTCTTCAATATTATCAAAAACCAACATACATGTATCAATAGTTAAAGGATATTTGCTTTCAAACACAATTAGTGAAAATTCATTAGTAGCAAGCATCTGTGTTATTTTAGTAGATACTTGTAACCATTCCACAAATGACTCGTACTGTCTAAGAACAAGTATGATAATGTGCTGCTGTTGATTCTGATCTACAAATATGTGAAATCTTGATGATTTCTAGGAAACCTTATTCATATAATATTTATATACTATAGTACACTATAGGTAACTATGGAATCAATGACATCCATTCAAGTTTCTAAAAACTCAAAGGAGATGTGGAGTACCTTGAAAAATTACCCTAGTGAATCTTTTGAGGCAATGATAAATCGAATTTTAAAATCTCAAGCTGATGAAGATGCAGAATTACTTACTGATAAAGATATTTTAGAAATTGAACAATCCATTAAAGATGTCAAAAAAGGCAAATTTAAGACTCTGGAACAAATGAAAACGAAATATGGCCTATAATGGCTTGGATTGTAATCTTTACTAGGAAAGCAGAAAAAGATCTTGAAAAATTATCTGATGATATCGCTAAGAGAATAATATTAAAGATAGAAGAGATTGCACAAAATGATCCATATCAGCAACTTGACAAAATGACAAATTCGCCTTATTACAAATTTAGAGTGGGGGTTTACAGAGGAATAGTTAACATTGTAAATGACAAGATGATTTTGCAACTAGTTAAAGCAAAACATCGCTCCAAGGCATATAAAAAATAATTTGAGAAAATATAATTTGTATGAACACATAATTCTTAAAATTAAGCCTAGAAAGAAATGCAATTTACTGGGAAAGCAGTACAAGAGATTTAATTATCTTGAATGACTTTGAAAATACATGACTAGTGCAATTGTTCTTGGAGGTTCACGTGGAATAGGTAAGGCAATTGCTGAATCATTAAAATCAATAAACATTGATGTTTTTGCGACATCCAAAATGGATATTGACACATCAAATATGGACAGTGTTAGAGAATTTTTAGAGAAAAATACTCAAACAGATATTCTAGTCTTGAATACAGGAGGTCCTGCTCCAAAACCATTCAATACGATTACAGAAGAAGACTGGAAACTGTATCATAATCAATTATTTTTAGGGTTTTGTACTATATTGCAGAATATCAAAATTAATGATGGAGGATATATCTTTTTGATTAGTTCTAGTGTAATTAAGGAACCAAATACCAAACTTATCATTTCTTCGGCATATCGTGCAGCTTTTTCTGAAGTATTCAAAGTATTGAGTAAAGAATATGCTGAGAATAATATTAGTTGTATCAATATTGCACCAGGTCCCATCAATACGGATAGAACTAAAGAATTAATTGAGAATGTTAAAGAATTTGAAAAAACATTACCCATGAAGAGATTAGGAGAACCTCAAGAGATAGGGAATTTTGTGAAATCAATTATTGAAAATAAAATAAAATATCTTTCAGGTGTTACGATAAACTTTGATGGTGCAAATTCAAGTTACATTTTCTAAAATTATCATCTAAGAAGTTATTAGGAAAGATGACTTTTCAAAAATATGACAGAATGGAGTACTCTTAGAGCCAGATTTCCTGATGATGAATTTGATGAAATTGAGAGAATTAAAGAACAGTATGGATTAAGTTATAATGAAATTATTCGTTCTGGTGTAAAATTCTATGTGGGTTTAACAATGGCAAAAGAATTGGTGGGGGATGCACTTGAAGAAAAAGATATCATGATTGGTGGAAAAAATTTAGGAGAAATTTTAAACAGTCCAGATTATCAGAGAAATTTAGAACAAAAAGTTTCAAAATTAGTTAAAGTGATGATATGGGAATTTTTTGAAAAAGGAATGGATTTTAAAGAAAAAACTAAAAACATTAGAAAGGAACGTAAAGTTGGTAGACCTAAAACACAGAAAAAAGTTGGTAGACCTAAACAGGGATTAGACTAAAATTATTTTTTAAATTCAACATTTGGTGTATCTGGTTTACCAGCAATTGCAATTAATCCACCGTCACGGAGCTGTTGTAATAACTGCATAACTTCTTTTTCTACTTGTTTTCTTTGCAAACCTGTTTGTTGAGCAAAAACTTCTACTAGATCTGTTACTTTACGTTGGCCATTACAAGACTTCCAAAAGTCAACAATTGCTTGATTTACCATAAAGCCCTGTTCATGTTCATTTGCTAGAACCATAGAACCATCTTCTTGTTGGACTAGTTTTCCAACACCTTGAGGTAATGCAGTTTCATAGTTAATTGGTGCAGGTGTATTCATTGAAGCACCCATGTTTTTGATTTTTAATTTTCCTTCTTCAGTCATTTTATCCATTGACCATGCAGGTTCCCACACAATATCGATTTTAACATTATTTACTCCAGGTACTTTTTTGGCAAATCTGGTTGCATCTTCAACTAGAGTTTCATGTAAAGGACAACCTTGTGTAGTCATTGTCATTTTGATATTAACATCATTGTTTTCTGTAACGTCTATTCCATAAATTAATCCCATTTCTACAATATTTAATGGAACTTCTGGATCCATACATTGTTTGAGTGATTCTTTAATTGCCTGTGGAGAAACAGTGCTCATATTGTATTCGGCAGTTTGAAAAACAATAAAAACTTTCTAATTATTAGCTTCAAATAATTTTGGAATAGATTCTTCATATGGTGCTGTAGCCACACCTTTTTCAGTAATTATTCCTGATATTAATTCAGGCGGCGTCATATCAAATGCGGGATTTATCACACCGATATCATCAGGAGCAGTTTTTTTGTCTCCAATGCCTGTGACCTCAGAGCCCTTACGCATTTCAATTATTACATCTTCTGCCTTTGTTTCCAAGTCAATTGTAGATAATGGTGCTGCAACATAAAATGGAATACCATGTTGTTTTGCCATTGTGGCAACTTGATAGGTTCCAATTTTGTTAAAGACATGACCAGTTTTGACAATTCTATCTGCACCTACAACAACTTTGTTTACAAGTCCATTGGCCATTGAATAGCCAACAGCAGTATCTGGAACTAGACTAACATCAAATCCATCATGTTTTAACTCAAATGCGGTTAATCTAGAACCTTGTTGGATTGGTCTTGTCTCAGTGGCAATAACTTTGACATTTTTTCCACTCTCTCTAGTTGCTCTAATTACACCTAATGCAGTTCCATATGCAACCGTAGCTAGAGCACCAGCATTACAATGTGTCATTACAGTATCATTGTTATCAAAAAGTTCTGAGCCATTCTTGCCCATGGCTTTGTTAATTTCAATATCTTCATCTGCCATTTTTTTAGCAGTTGAAATTACTAGTTCTCTAATTTGCTCAACTGTTTCTCCAATCTTTGCAACATTCATTATTTTTTCCAGGCCCCAACCCAAGTTTACTGCAGTAGGCCTTGTTGCAAAAAGAATTTTTCTTGCATCTTCTAAATCTGATAGTAATTCTTCTTTTGTATTTGCTTTACTTTGTAATGCAGCTAATGCCAATCCAAATGCTCCAGATACTCCAATTGCAGGTGCTCCTCTAACTATCAAAGTTTTGATGGCATTTGCAACTTGATTAAAATCATCATATTCTACAAATACTAGTTCATTTGGAAGTTTTGTTTGTTCAATCATTATTACCTTGTTATCTTTCCACTCTACTGTTCTAAGTGAAGAATCTATAATGACATTATTATCCATAAAATGAAAAATTTTTGTCCATATTTAAAATAATTAGTTTTCATCCAATTGAACTGTTATATCCCCAAAAATTTCACTTTAGTTAAGTATGGATCTACCAACATTAGAAAAATTTGATTCAAAGGGAATGCACAAAGTATACGACATGTGGCCTCAGATTGCAAGAGAATCTTTTGAATCTGATCAGAATCAAGTTGAATTTGATGGGATTAATCATATAGTATTTGCAGGAATGGGAGGTTCCGGAGCTATTGGAGACATCATTGCTTCCATTCTTTCTAAAACTAATATTCATACATCCGTGATCAAAGGTTATCTTTTACCAAAAACTGTAGATTCAAAGACGCTTGTAATTTCTACAAGTGTATCAGGAAACACACAAGAAATCTTGTCAACACTAAAACTTTCAAATGATATAGGTTGTAAAATTGTTGCATTTTCATCAGGTGGTAAAATTAAAGACTATGCTATTAAAAATAAGATTGAATTTAGGGAAATTTCTCAAATTCATTCTCCTAGAGCTTCATTTGTATCATTTTTATTTTCAATGTTAAAAGTACTAAGTCCAATTATTCCATTAAAAACGGATGATGTTTACGAATCAATAAAAGAATTAGAGATTCAAAGTAAAAAAATTTCATCAGAGAATTTGAATCAAGATAACCCTGCACTTTCTATGGCTGAATGGATTATTGGAATTCCATTAATTTATTATCCTTCAGGATTACAAGCTGCTGCAATTAGATTTAAAAATTCTCTACAAGAAAATGTGAAAATGCATGCTATTACAGAAGATGTGATTGAAGCTTGTCATAATGGAATAGTTGCATGGGAAAAATCATCAAATGTGCAGCCCATTTTGTTAGAAGGGAAAGATGATTATGTTAAAACTAAAGAAAGATGGAATGTAATAAAAGATTATTTTGATGAAAACAAAATTGATTTTAAAGAAGTAAATTCTGTAAACGGTAGTATTTTATCAAAATTAGTAAATTTAATTTATTTTTTAGATTATACTAGTATCTATAAGGCTGTAATATCCAATATTGATCCTTCTCCAGTAAAATCAATTGATTTTATCAAAAAAAAAATAAATGAGTAATCTTTAATCACGTAATCCAATTGTCAGAAGGGATTCAGATGAAAAAGACTTCTTATTTAAAATATTTCGTCCATCAAAAATTAAGAGGGGTTTTTTGACTTTAGAGAATGAACTTTTGGTTAATTTTGAATACATTTTGTGATCTGATGAGATAAAAATTAAGCTGGAATTTTTAACTGCCTTAGAAAGATTCGATGTGAGAATGACATTTTTTGGAATTTTTGAATCCTCTGAGATAAAAGGATCATGAATAATTACTTTGGAGCCAATTTTCAAGAATTCATTAACAACATCATAAGTTGGTGAAAGACGAGAATCAGTTACATCTCCTCTGAAACCCAATCCAAGAATAGTAATTTTTGCATTTTTTGGGTTAATTTTTGATTTTTTTAATAAATCAAGAGAATCCTTAACACATTTGATAGGCATTGCGTCATTTATTTTTCTAGAATTTTGAATTATTTTCAAAGATTTTCCGATATTATTACCAGATTCAAGAATAAATCTAGGATAAACCGGAATACAAAGTCCACCTACACCAGTGCCAGGATAATGAAGATGGCAAAAAGGTTGTGAATTTGCACCTTTTCTTGCCTCCCAAAAATTGACACCTACTTTTTCACAATAATCAGCAAGTTCGTTAGCAAGAGCGATATTTACATCTCTATATACGCCTTCAAATAATTTTTCAGCCTCAGCATTGGCCATTGATGACATTCTAATGGTTCCTTTTTTTGAAATAATTTGTAAAAGACTGTCAGCAAAATCTAAACTATTTTTTCCATATCCAGAAATAATTGCAGGGTAGTTCTCTTCAATATCTTGTAAAGCACGCCCTTCAAAAATTCTTTCAGGACTATATATCAAATAAAAATCCCTTTCTACTTTTAATTTGCTATTTTTTTCCAAAACATCCTTAACTAAATTAGCAGTTGTTCCAGGAGGTAACGAAGGGCAAATTATAACAACATCATTCTTTTTCAAACCTTTTGCAATAGATTTTGTAGCAGAGAGTAATGAATTTAGATCTATTTTATTTTTATTTAATCCAACTGGAACTGCTACAAATTTTATATGAGATTCTTTAGATGCTTCAATTCCATCAGATGTTAGAGATAGTTTATTTAATTTCAATCCTTTTGAAAATGTGTCAGATATATTTGGTTCAACTTTATGGGATTTTCCTTTTTGAATTTCATCTAATAGGTTTTGTGAAATATCAACACCAATAATTTTTGCACCTTTTCGAAGCCATGCAGCCGCAATAGGTCCACCAACATTTCCTAATCCATAAACAGAAATTATTTTTTTACCAGCTTTAATATCACTAAAAATAGACTGTTTTTTCATAATATTTGTAATTTAATGCCACTAAATTAAGATAGATATTGATAATTATATGATCAATAATAGAATGCAGTGAACATTTATCTTAAAAGATCTATGGGGTTATTTTCTTGAATTAGTAATTTCTTTTAACCAGTTAAAATAATTTTCAACTCCATTTTTAAGATCAATTTCTGGTTCAAAATCGAGAGTATTTTTTACTTTATTAAAACTGAGACACATTCTAGGAATATCACCTAAATTTTCTGGTTTATGATCAATTGGAGTTTTTTTACCAACAACCTCAAAAATCAATTCCAATAACTGATTAATTGAAGTTTCTACATTAGTACTCAGTAAGAACATTTCTGCGTTATCTATAGATGAATTCATTCCAGCAATTAATCCATTTACAACATCACTTACATAGATAAGATCTCTAGTTTGTTCACCACTTCCAAATATAGTTGGATTCCTTCCCTCAAATACATCTCTTGTGAGAGTTGCAACAACAGGTCTCCAACCTAAATCAAGATTTACTTTTTGTCTAGGTCCATAAACAGTAGCTAAACGAAAAATAATACTTTTTGTTTTGTATATCTCAGAATATATTTTACAATAATATTCTGAAACAAGTTTATTTGCATCATACGGAGTTGATGGTTTATTTTTATGGGTTTCATCAACTGGAATAAAATCAGGTTTTCCACAAATACCACTATTGCTAGTAAAAACAACTTTAATGTTTTGTTTTTTCGCAATCTCTAAAATATTTAACATACCTTTAGCATTTACCTCAACATCCTTGAGAGGATTTGTAAGACTAAATGAACGAGGATGGGTTGCTAAATGAAATATTCCATCAAATGTTTGTTGAGAAATTTCATCAGGAATATTTGTTACAGATCCTGAGATTATTTCAACATTATTTACATTTGCAAGATTTTCTTTAGAACCATTACTAAAATCATCTAAAACTACAACTTGATTTCCATCTTTAGTCAGACATTCGGATAAATGAGATCCAACAAATCCTGCACCTCCAGTTACCAAAAATTTTTTCATTGCTAATGTTTGCTAGATTGAGCCCACTATATTGGGAGTAGTTATGTAAGTTTTTAGGTGCAATAGTCAAATTTAACTAAAATTTATTAAAAAAATTAAAAAATTATGTAAAATTGAATTGGTTGAAAATTTCAACGAAATTTCCATTTTAAATTTTTGTTAAAATTTTAGAATTAAGATACTATATTTTTTGATACATAAGAAATTCAGAGTTGAGATCAGGTAAAATTTTTTCATTAATCTTTTTAAGATTTAGTTGTTCACATTGTTTATTTAATTCGGAATTATCCCAGTAGTGCATGTGAAATTGATCCATAGCTCCATTTGGAACAGGTAAATTTTTTATAAATTTCTGTTCTTTTACTTGTTTATGATGAATTATCTTATTTGTCTGATTTCTTCCAAAAATAATTGTTGTACGTAATGATTTTCTTATAGGATTGTTGTAATTTATCTTTGAATACAAATTTCTGAAAATGTTATTATTTTGGATTTGTACATTTTCTGATTTAGGACTTCCATGAATTCCATTAAGAAAAATTATTGTCCCATTTTCTTTTAAAACTCTTTTTGATTCATTAAGAACAAAATTGGGATTCACAACATGATCAAATGAGGTACAAAAACTAACAAAGTCAAAAATTTCATTCTTAAATGGCAGGAATTCTCCAATTCCTTGAATCAAATCAATATTTTTTTCATTTTGATAATTTTTTGTTGAAATTAAAGGATCTAGACCAATACCAAGTTGAATTTTGTCATTATTTTTTAGATATGCTGGTAGTGTGGGGCCACATCCTACATCTAAAACGGTACCAGAAAAATTGCAAAAATTTTTAAATAATTTTGTCAATTCTCTTCCCTCTGTAAGCAGGTTATCACTAGGAAAATTTTGATATGTTTTCATACCATTTTCTTGTAAAGTGTTCCAAGTTTGATATAAATCCGAATCTAAATTCATTTTTTTAAAATTTGGAATTAAATTTGCCAATCCAGATTCTATAAAATATTTATTGTTATTAGATTTCAAAGTTCCAGACAAAATCTCATTATTTCGAGATTGTTCATTGAGAAGATTCAAAGGTTGTTTGTCGATAGGATCAGCCAGAATCGTTGAAGTTTTTTTCAACATTTGAATTTTTTATAACAAATAGTTATTTAAACCCAAATCATAAACATTTTAATTCTTAATTTTTAATGTTTTGTTTTATTATTTGAGAATATGTTTGGTAGTGATTTCTTTGGAAATAAATAGGCGTAACCAGATTTCTAATGCTAGAATAGAAATAATTTTGTTAAGATATCGTAGGTCGCTGTCATTTTCAATTTTTTCAAATGCTCTTAATACCCAATCATAGTTGATTAATTTTTTTTGAAAAATATTTGAATCTTTATTTAGGATATAGCGTTCACAAATTTTCTTTCCATGATTTTCCCAATCAGCAAATAGTGCTGGAGAAAATCCTTTTTTTTCATCAATATGGTCTACTCCAAATCTTTTTGCAATCTTTCTTAAAATCAATTTTCCTTTTTGATTTCTAAAATTATATTTTTGATGAGTAGGAATTTTTATTCCAAAATTAAGGACATCATTATCCATAAAAATTGGAGTAATTTTAATTTTATAATAATTTGATATTGATAATCCCGTTGGAATAAAATCATAAAGAAGTTTTCCATTCAAATCTGCTAAAATCACTTGTTCAATAGGTGGTAATCGATTATTAAAATATGGTTTAAAGTTAGAGTAAACATCTTTCCAAGAAAAATTTATTCTAGGACCAAACATATCTTTTTGATCTGGAACCCAATCCCTGTTATGACATTCAAGATAATTCATTGTTTTGGTTTTCCAGTTTTGATTGATATTTGTTAATCTTAGAAACTTTGAATATCTGAAGGTATAACCACCAAATATTTCATCTGCACCATCACCAGTAACAAGAAATTTTGAGGTTTTAATTGCTTCTTTGGAAATAAGATGTTGATAAGTATTCCATCTAGGTTTTCCAGTAATTCCTACCAACTCCGGAATTTTTTTAAAAATAGAATCCACATTAAGAATCTTGAATTTAGCATCAAATTTTTTTGCTATTTCATTAGCCCTTTTAGATTCGTTATTGGTTGTACTAAAAACTGCACAAATAGCAAATAGTTTTCTATCAGGAAAAGAGTCCCGAATAAGTGCCAAACATAACGTTGAATCAATTCCACTACTTAGAGAAATTGCAATTGGGTCATCATTATGTTGAAAAGATTTTTTTATAGATTGTTTAAGAAACTTTTCAGTTTTTAGTCCATGAGGATCTGAATTTTTTGAAGTTAGATCTTTCCATGTGAAAGGAGTGTAAGTGGGATTTACTGGATTATACCTAATTGTAAGGAGATTTCTTATTGTTTTTCTAGGTATCTTCAAAGTCACTAAATTTCTGATTTTCTAAATGCATATAATAAGCAACATGCAAACTAGATAAACCCCTTAACAGAACTTGGATACACATATGGAAGATGAGTTAAATAAATTTTATGAAAATCCTCTTGTAACTTTAGATGTTGATTGGGCTCCAGATTTTATCATAGAGGATGTTGCACGAAAACTTACAAGGGAAAATATTAGAGCTACTTGGTTCATTACGCATAAATCACCAGTTTTGGAAAAGCTCTTTTCAAATCCTTTGTTTGAAATTGGAATTCATCCTAATTTTCATTCTCAAACAACTCAAGGTAAAAATCAAGATGAAGTTTTAGAAAATTTGAAGAAAATTGTCCCAGATGCAAAAACAATTAGAACACACGGACTTCTCCAATCAACTAGGATTCTTCTGAAATTTCAGAAATATGGAATTCAAAATGATGTTTCTCTTTTATTAACAAAAGATCCAATGTTGAGACCTCATTTTTCAAAATTTTTACAAATTTTACGTCTTCCGTATTTCTGGGAAGACGATATAGAAATGATAGAAGGTCCAAATTGGATGAATATAGAAGAACTTTTTCAGATTAAAGGATTGAAAATTTTTGATTTTCATCCAATTCATATTTATTTAAATTCAAATGATATGAATAATTACAATCTTTTGAAAAAAGAAAAACACATACAGGAGTTGGAAAAAAATGATGTGGAGAAATACATTAACAAGAATGTAGGTACCAAAACATTTTTTGATAAATTTGTTGAAAATGTTAGTAGGAAAAAAACATTAACAATTGAGGAATTATCCGAAAAAAATAGAAGAAAAATTTGATTGGAGTATTAGAACATAACTATTAAAAACTTAAAATAAATTCTAATTTTAGATATAATTTGATTAAAAAAGAAAAATTTAGTTTAGCATTAATTGGGAGAACTGAATGGTTGTTAAATACAGGTAAATTATTACATGAAAATGGATTCAAAATAAAAATAATTATTTCATCAAAAAATGCCGAATGGGATCCTATTTCACCACAAGATTTTAAGAAATTTTCTCAAAAAATAAACTCTAAATATATTTTCACTGAGAATATCAATTCTTCTGAAATTAAAAAACAAATTAAAGATCTAAATTTAGATTTAGGAATTTCAGTAAATAATCGTTTGCTAATATCTAAAGAGATGCTTTCCTTATTTGGACATGGCATATTAAATGCACATCCTGGGGATTTACCAAGATTTAGAGGAAATGCATGTCCAAATTGGGCAATTTTAAAAGATGAAAAAAGAATAGGGTTAACAGTTCATTTTATGGATGAAAAACTAGACAATGGAGATATAATCAAGAAAGATTTCATTAAGATTAATGATTCAACAACAATATTGGAAGTTTATAATTTTTTGAATAAACAAATTCCTAACTCCATCTTAGAATCTGTAAAAAAAATTCATAGTGGAAAATATCGAACCACTAAACAAGATAATAAAAAAATGTTAAGAACATATCCTAGAAATAAAATAGATGGAAAAATTGATTGGAGTAAAAGTGCAGATTATATACATAGGATTATTCGTATTTCAGGAGAACCATTTTTTGGGGCCTATACATATCTAGGTTCAACTAAATTAATTTTATTGAATGCAAAAAAAGAATATCCTAAATATGAATATTTTTCTGAATTTGGTCAAATTGTTGAGAGGAGAAAAAATGGTGAAATTGTAGTGTCTTGCTTGGATGGATTTGTGGTTATTACTAAAGTGAAATTTAAAAATAAAATTTATGATAGGCCATCAGAGGTTATTAAAACAGTCTATACAAGATTAGGTATGGATGTAGAAGGTGAAATTGAGAAGATTTTAGAAAAACTAGAAAATCTTTCAAAAAATAGATAAATCGATCTAAATTATTTACATGTAAGAAAATTATGAAAAATTTAAGGATTTTAATTGTAAATGATTTTGCAAGTAATGCCTCTATGTTTCAAAAATACTTTTCATCTCATGTAGATGCAATTTATTTCAATGAAAATCCCGTAATTACATTAGCAAAAAACCCTATATTTTTTGAAAAGGATGAATTGGGTTCATGTGTTGAAAAAATCAAAAATCTTTCAAAAAATTATGATATTTTTCTAACTTTTGGATGGTTTGCAGCAGCAATTTGTTACTTAGCTAATGTTAATTATGTAATGTATTTTGTTGATTCATTTATTGAACCCAAATATAGAATTTGGAAAAAATTTTCCTTTTTCAAAAAGAAATTTTTTGATGATCTCTTTAAAGATGCATTACAATGCGCGAATAAAGTTGTGGCCGGTATTCCTAACGATGCAAAAACTTTAAGAAAATACAGAGATGATGTAAGGATAATATTTCCAATAATGGATACTCAGATATTTCACTCAAATCATAAAAAAATTAAACTAGACAATGATCTATTTACTTTTTTTAGTCCTCAAAGAATTGATCCTACTAAGGGACATGAAATAATTTTTGAATCATTTAGATATACCAAATCTGATTTTGTAGTATTACAAACGGATTGGGGAAGTGGGGATTATTATGAAAAAGTTATTCAAAATAAACCACCTAATGTAAAATTGATTTCAAAAATAATACGTTCTGATATGCCATCTTATTATGTCTCATCAGATGCGTTATTAGGTCAGGTAGGTTATAGTTCATGTGGTGGAACAGAGAGAGAGGCAATTTTATGTGGAAAACCGGTATTTTGTTATGAAACGAATCAATTTACAGAAAATGATCCATTTTGTAAAAGTAAAGACCCAATACAAATTGCAAAGTACATAGACAAAATAGTAAAAGATGAAGAGTTTAGATCACATTTATTAAAAATTCAAAAGGAATGGGTAATGGAAAATTTTGATCCAAAAAAATTAGCAGAGCAATGGGATAGATTATTTTTAGAAATGATAAATGAAAATCATAAGTACAAAGTAAAAAAGAGGTATAATGTAGTAATGAAATTATACTTTAATTCATAATTGAGTTAATTATTCTACAAGGAATTTTTTTGTGGTTCCAACGGTACCACCTTTTTTTAAAATTTCAAAATCTTTTTTAAGTTTTTCAAGTTTCTTTAATTCTTCATCGCTTAATTTTTCATTTTCAAGATTTTTTTTCAGTAAAATAATATTTAGTTCATACATTGGCATTAAAACTTCTCTCCACCAACCTGGTGGAACTTTATAGTAATAGGGGTTTGATTCTATTGTAATATCAGCTTCAGATGAATATGCATGACTTTTTTTGTAGTGGATATAGCCTACGGAAATTAATAATGGAATTCCTACTAAGGATGTAACTATAAGATAAGAAAAGAAAGTTGGAAAAATGTCCTTTAAACTTGGGATATTATCTATTGCCAAGTAATAAGTGACGACCATTGTATTAATAGCAGCAAAAATAAATGCAAAATAAGTACTCCATCCCATTCGAAAATAATACCATCCACGAAAAGGTAATTTTTGTTTCATATTAGCTAAAAGAAGTAATTGGATATATATCGATTAATACCGAATTATTAGTCATAATGCGAATAAATTGAACCCTAAGGGCTGAAAAAGATACAAAAGGTTGAAAATTGCTGTGGTGGACAGACAGTATGAAAATCGGAGTAATTCATCCCTCTTTTGAAGTGGTTGGAGGAGCAGAACAAACAACATATTCAATACTACGTGCATTAAAAAATACTCATCATAATGTGACACTTTACACTACTACAAAAAATCCAGAGATTCCACCTGAGATTAAAATTTGCCATATTCAAAGAAATTCATTTCCAATAGGATGGTCACTTCAAAGAATTTTAGATACTAAAAAATTATTTAGTAAAGCAAAAAATGAGGATATCTTATTTATTTCAAGTGGGAATTTAATATTAACAGATACAAAAAAGAATGTTATTATTTATTGCCATTCAACATTTGAATCAGAATTAAAAAAATTGGAGAAAATCAAATCAGGATTTACAAAATTATATTACAAGTATATTCAAAAACAAATTAAATTTCAATTAGAATTACTAAAAAAGTCATCTGTAAAATTAATTGCAAATTCAAATTATACTAAAGAAAAAATTAAAGAAATATTTGGAAAAGATTCAACAGTGATATATCCTCCAGTAAAAATAAATAAAAAAAATAATCAGAAAAATGGAATTATTACAATAGCACGTTATTCTAAAGAAAAAAAATTGGAATTTAATTTACATGTAATAAAAAATTTTAAAATACAGTATAAAGTATTTGGAAATGCAAGATTTCCATCACAACTAAATTATTATAATTCTCTAAAAAAGATAATTTTGAATCATGAACATATTGAATTATATTTAAATTCAGAAAGAGATGAGATTGAAAAAAATTTAAATTCTTCAAAAGTATATTTTCAGAGCAGTGAAGAAACATTTGGGATTTCTGTGGTAGAAGGAATTTTAGCTGGATGTATTCCTATTGTTCCGGATAATTCAGCTAATAAAGAAACAGTTCCATTTGATGAATTACGTTATGTAGAAAATGATGAAAATGATGCTGGGGGGAAAATAGAATTAGCCATAAATGGAGATTTTGATAAATTTTTAATAAAATTACAAGATCATGCAAAAAGATTTTCTGAAGAAAATTTTCAAAAAAATGTAATAAATTATTTATCTAAATTTGAATAAAGATATTAAATGACAGTAGATGCATATTATATAATAAAAGCAGAAAAAAAATATGAAAGTTTCAATAATAATCCCTGTTTATAATGCAGAAAAATATCTTAATGAATGCATAAAATCAGCATTAAATCAAAATTATGAAGAAATTGAAGTAATTGCCATAAATGATGGTTCAACAGATAATTCATTGAAAATTTTAGAAAATTATTCTGACAAAATAAGGATTTTTTCTAAACAAAATGGAGGAACTGCATCAGCATTTAATTTGGGAATAAAAAATATGACAGGAGAATGGTTCAAGTGGTTAAGTGCAGATGATGTACTATATCCAAATGCAGTCAAAGAATTAATTTCTGAAGCAAAGAAAACAAAAGATACCAAGAAAATTTGGTATGGAAATTATGATATTATTAATTCAGAGAGTAAAATAGTCAAGCAATTCATTGAGCCAAATTATAATGGATTAGAGATATTTGAAATTAATTCAATTCTATTAGATCATTTTGTTGGAAATGGTACAACTAGTTTGATTCACAAATCAGCATTTGACAAATATGGAATGTTTGATGAAGATATTGGTTTTGCTGAAGATTATGAATTATGGTTGAGACTTTGTGTATTGCATAATTTTAGATTACATCTTGTTCCTAAAATTTTAGCAAAATATAGAATTCATGAAAAACAATTAACAAAAGTAAAGCTTGGAAAGTCGCTTGAAAATAGTAGAAAAATTAGAAATATGATTCTTGAAAAATTAAATCCTGAAGATAGAAATCAATATGAAATTGCACTTGAAAAAATTAAAAAAAATAAACCATTGAAGGTGAGATTGAGACGTTCCATTAGGGATACAATGATAAAAAAATTACCAAAATCCATCTCAGATAAAGTATTGAAAACCTATATGACAAAAATCAAACGACAAGAATAATTTTCATTAGAGGTATTACAAAACCCATTTGAGTTTTTTCATAATTGTTTTTAATTCTTCAATTGTAAGATGTGGAGGATTTCCTGAACCATATTCACCAGTTTGAATGGATTTTTTAATGGATTTTTTATCAAAATCTTCTTCACGTGTGATTACAAAATGGTCTTTTTTCTCTTGGACATGTCTCATTTCCTCATGTGAAACAAGTACCTCATCAATTTTTTCACCCGCTCTAATTCCAATATATTCAAGAGGATAATTTTTGTTGCCAGTTTTTAATTCAGCATATGCTTTTGCCAAGTTAACCATTGTTGCTCTAGGCGCTTTTTTAACGAAAATCTCTCCACCCTTACCATGTTTTAATGAATAAAACACCAAATCAATTGCTTGAGTTAATGTTAGCAAAAATCTGGTCATATCAGGATGAGTTACGGGAAGAGGATTGTTTTGTTCGATTTTAGAATTCCATAAAGGAATTACACTTCCTCTACTTCCTAAAACATTCCCATATCTAACACAGCAAAATTTTGTCTTATCTTTTGTTAAATCATCAGAAAGAATGATTTTTTCTTGCAGAGCTTTTGTCATTCCCATTGCATTCACTGGTTTGACAGCTTTATCAGTACTAATTGCAACTACATTTTTGACATTTCTTGCTACAGAAGCTTTTACAATATTGTATGCGCCAATAATGTTTGTTTTTACAGCTTCATATGGATGAGATTCAACAGCTGGTACTTGTTTTAGTGCTGCAGCATGAAAAATAATATCAATATCTTTAGTAACAGCAAAAAGTCGATCATATTCTCGGACATCACCAATCACAAACTCCATTTTTTTAAAAATTGGTTCTTTTGAAAGTTCAACTTTCATAGAATGTTGTTTATCTTCATCTCTACTAAAGATCCTAATAGTCTTAGGTTTGTAAGGCATTAATTCTTCAACCATTTGATGGCCAAAACTACCAGTGCCACCAGTAATCAAAATATTTTTGTTGTTTAAAACACTAGAATAATTCAAATCAAAATAGATTAAGATATTGAATTAATAAATTAGTCGTCATAGAGAAATATGGAATTTTAAACTATTTTCAGTTACTAGGCTGAAAAAACAGTTTAAAGTTTTAATTCATCTAGATAATCAAACAAAATTAATGAAGGTAATGTCAATTTTTGGGACCAGACCTGAAATAATTAGATTAAGTAGAATATTTTCAAAACTTGATTCAAACTTTGAACACATTATGGTAAATACAAATCAAAATTTTACTCCAGAATTGAGTCAAATATTTTTTTCAGATCTCAAAATTAGGAAACCAGATTATAATCTTAGAATAAGTACAGGGCAATATGGAAAAGAGATTGCAGATATTATTCAAAAAAGTGAAAAAATTATTCTAAAAGAGAAACCAGACATCATATTGATTTTGGGCGATACAAATAGTGGATTAGCAGCAATTCCTGCAGCTCATCATGGAGTAAAAATTGTACATTTGGAAGCAGGTATGAGATCATATGATTCTAGAATGCCAGAAGAAAAAAATCGTGTATTAATAGATCATCTTTCTTCAATTCTTTTGCCATATACAAATTATTCAAGAGAGAATTTAATCAGAGAAAATATTCATCCAAGCAAAATTTACGTTGTAGGCAATCCAATTATAGAAGTAATAGATTTCTATATGCCTAAAATTGAGCAAAGTTCAATTTTGGAAAAAATGAAACTAAAAACAGATTCCTATTTTTTGGTTACTGCGCATCGTAGTGAAAATGTAGATAATCCGGAAACGTTATCCAAAATAATTTCAGGATTAGAAAAGATTCATTTTAAATTTAAAAAGCGAGTAATTTATCCAATTCATCCTAGAACGCTTAGCAAGCTTAAAAAGAAAATTCCAAAAGGAGTAGAATGCATTAAACCGTTAGGTTTTTTTGATTTTACAAAATTAGAAAAGAATGCGTTTTGTTTAATAACTGACTCAGGAACAATACCTGAAGAATCATTATATTTCAAAAAACCATGCATTACAATTAGAGACTCTACTGAAAGACCAGAGTACATTGAATCCGGCTCAAATATTCTTTCAGGGTTAGAACCTCAAAATTTAATTAATTCTATTAAACTTGCAACATCTTCTGAATTTAATTTAGAATGGGACAAATCTCTTGGGGATGGAAAAACATCATTGAAAGTAGCAAATATTTTACAAGGGAAAATCGATAGACAAAAATATGAATAATTTTTGGATTAAAATTTCAAAAGATTTACAGATAGGATTTAGAAAGATATAACATGATACTTGTAACTGGGGGTAATGGAGCACTTGGTTCTGAACTAAAAAAAATATTTCCTGAAAGTATTATTCCAGACCATAATTCATTAGATATAACTAAAAAAGAAGACATTGTAAAATATTTTAAAGATCATAAAATCGATACCGTTATTCATGCAGCAGCACTAACAAAGGTTAGAACATGTGAAGAAAATAAAGACTTAGCTTGGAAGACAAACGTTCTAGGTACTAAAAATTTGGTAGATGTGATTTTAGATTCAAAAGAAAATATCAAGTTTGTCTATATCAGTACAGCATGTGTATTTGATGGGAATACTGGAATGTATAATGAAGATTCAATACCGTATCCTGAAAATTTTTATGCATTAACAAAATTGGTTGCAGAACATGAAGTTACAAAGATTCCAAATTTTCTAATTATTCGCACAAATTTTGTTCCAAAAAAGATATGGCCCTATCCAAAAGCATTTACAGATAGATATGGAACATATATTTTTGCTCAAGATGTCGCAAAGGGAATTCAAGAAGTTTTGAGAGAAGATCTTAGTGGAATCATACACATTGTAGGAGATAAAAAAATATCTATGTTTGAATTAGCAAAAATTACAACTCCAGAAATTCAACCAATGACCATTGATGAATATTCAGGACCAAAACTAACAATGGATATGAGTTTAGATTCAAAACGATGGAAAAAATATAAAATTTCTAAATAATTATTTTTTATTCCACTTAATTCCTTTGAACATTATATCTTTTTTAGATTCTATTCTCTCTTTATGTTCCAATAAATCTTCTAAAATTAGTTTAATTTCTTCTTCTACTGATCTTGTATTTTCAAATCCAAGTTTTTTTAGTTTTTCATGATCCGCTTGATAGAAATGCTTTTCCATTTCTTTTCGAGGATTTTCTTTTGTTTGAATCGTAACATCCAGACCTAATGTTTTTCCAACTTTTTGAACTTTTTCTGCTAAATCACGTACACCATATTGCTGATCAAATTGATTTACAACTCTATATTCTCCATCATGGGGGGGATTTTCTAATAAAATTGAAATACATTGTATAGAATCTACAAGTGCTAAAAATCCTCGGGTTTGGCCACCTAAACCATACACAGTTAGAGGATATCCAGTTACAGCCTGAGCACAAAATCTGTTAATTACAGTCCCAAATGCTTCATCAAAATCATATCTTGTAAATTCATTCTCATTTGTAATTTCATGAGTTCTAGTTCCATAAACAATTCCCTGCATGATATCTGTACATCTTAATCCCCATAATTTGCATGCAAACATGATATTATTACTATCATGGACTTTACTCCAATGATACCAGCTTCCTGCAAGTTTAGGATATGGAATTGTTGCTTTTTTTCCTCTAAATTCTATTTCAAAAAATCCTTCAGCTATTTCAAGTCCTGGATCATATCCATATTCCCCCATTGTACCAAGTTTTACAAGATGAGTATTTGGAACGTGTCTTTGAATACTATGAAGTAAATTTAGAGTTCCAATTACATTATTTTGTTGTGTGTAAATATTATGTTCCTGATCTATCATACTAAATGGTGCCGAAGGCTGTTCAGCTAGATGCACAACAGCATCAGGACTAAATCGTTTTACAACATCATCAATGAAATGAGAATCTAGTAAATCACCTTCGTAAAAAGAGAATTTCCCAGGGAATTTTTTTTCAAGATAATCAATTCTTTTTTCAATTGATAAAATTGGTAATGCAGAATGAGAATTCATTTCATCTACATTTTTTCTTCTAGAAAAATTATCTAATCCACATACTTCATTTCCCAACGATAATTGATGTAAAGTTAAAGCCCATCCAATATAACCATCCATTCCTGGGATAAGAATTTTCATTTAATTTTCAATCTCCTTAAGAATTTTTGATTGAAACACCGTTTTGTTAAATGTTTCTGCATGAGATTTAATTTTTGGTAAATAATGATCAAATTTACCTTCACAAGCAAGTTTTAATTTTAAACTTGCATCATCATAATTATTAATTTCATATCGTAATTCATCAAATGGAACTGTTTCTTTATGCCCACCAGAATTAGGAACAATTGGAATACATCCTGCAGACATTGCTTCAACAACACTAATTCCAAATGTTTCATTACTCGTATGAAAATAAACCTTAGATTTTTTTACATGTGAAATTAATTCTTCACGAGGAATATTTACCAATAATTTTACATTACTTGATTTTATCAATTTTTTTAATGATTTTATGTAGTTATTATTTTTGGATATCGCACTACCAATAATTTCTAAATCTTCATCAATTTCACTCATGATTGATATCATAAATTCTAGGTTTTTTTCTCTTGCAAATCTTGAAACACTTACAATTCCTGATTTTTGTTCATAATTGTTTTTGAATGATTCTATTTCTACTGGCGGATATAACACTTCAACATGACAGTTTAATATTTTTGTCATTTTTTCTGCAACAAACTTTGAAGAACCAAATATTCTTGTATTTTTATTTTCAAGTTTATTTTTTAATTTATTTAAAATTATTTTGTATGGCTTATAATACAATTTCCAAAAACCATGATTGTATTTTGATGTAGCATTCTTATCATTGGGTAATGAAAAATTTTTGTATAGAAAAATTGTTTTTTGATCTTTATTTGTTGTAAGCATATTTGTTGTGAGATTGATAATCATATCATCATTTTTTGCTTTTTTGATTAATTTTGAATCAAGAAATGTTTGATATATTCCAAAAAAAGGAATTCTTAAAGGTAAAAAAACTTCAATTTTAAACTTTTTTGGAATTTCAACTAGAGGCTTTCCCAAAGTATAGACAGTTACTGTATGGTTAGTTGTTGATAATTTTTCTAATAATGAAAATAAAACCTTGTCATAGCCTCCACCTGCTCCAATAACTGATTGAATTAATCCAATTTTCATTTTAATCCTTAAGATAATTAACAGTGATTATCATAATATGCCAATCTGAAAGATGTTTTTAACTTCTTGGAATAAATCTACATTGTTGCTTGAGTAGCATCATGGAACATCTGACTCTTTGCACAGCCAGCAGCAAGTTCATCACCTGCTCCACGTCTCATAAGACCTCTGTAAAGACCGTCTTCTAATTTGACGCCTTCCCTTTCTTCCCATTCCTCTACAGTGATAGAATATTTCTTTTGAATTCTATCTCTATACCATTCTGGAATTACGTTGAATGCACAAAATGGAACTATTCTGAGGTCTGGAGTTACATAGTGAATATCACATCTTTGTAATCTTTCAAGATCTTCATTGTATTTGTCTTGAAAGTGCATCATACCAAGGAATAATCCTTTGACATGCCAAGAACCAACTGAATCAAATGATCTCTTCATTAAGATGTTACCAAACATCTTTGCCAAATCTAATCCTGCTGGTTGTTTCTTTGAATCAACAAATCCTTTGAGTTTTCTTACAACTTCAAGCATTGTAAAGTACTTGTTTTTACCAGAACGAATCTCTTCGGCTTTATCTTCAAACAATTCCAACATACCTTGAATGTCACAGAATTTTGTTAATGGGACAAACTTCTTTGTTTCTTCATCTTCAAAGATGTATGTTCCTGCACCACAAGCAAAGTGAATTGATAATTCATACTTTGGTTTACTTGAGAATGCTTCAATTACATTTGTTAGTGGCATACAACTTGGGACTGGGAACCAATCATCAATAGTTACCTCACCATTTGTTTGCTCTTCAATTCTTTGAATACAATCAGGAACGGTGATTCTGTATTTCTCACGTTCAGTCTTACCCATTCTGCCAGTTAATGATACTGGCTGGAAGTTTACAGCGTGAACTACATCCATATTCTTTTGAGCATATCTGATAATTCCGCCTAATTCATGGTCGTTAATTGATTTGATTACTGTTGGAACAAACACAACAGTAGTTCCTGTCTTTCTACAACTATCAAGTGCATATGGGATTTCCCAGTGATTCTTTGGGTTTGTTCTTGCAGTTACACCATCAAATGAAAGATACAAGTTGTTACATCCAGCAAGTCTAACTTCACGTGCAGCTTCAGGATCCATTGCATGTCTAATACCGTTGGTGTTCATTTGAATATGATCAACACCTTCTTCTTTCATAATTTTGATAACATCAGCAATATCATCTCTAAGCATTGGTTCACCACCAGTAATTTGCATAGAGTTTCCTGGAATTGGTCTTTCTGCTCTCAGAGTTTTCATCATTCCTCTGATTTGAGTATGATCTGGCTCATACATGTAAGCACCTTCTAGACCTTTCTTCACATAGAAGAAACAATACCAACAGGTCAAGTCACACCTGTTAGTTACAATCATGTTTGCTAGTCCACTGTGAGACAGGTGGTTTGAACATAATCCACAGTTATTTGGACAAGAACATTTGTCAATCATTACGTTTGGAGCATGAGCACCTTTACCATCCATCCAGTATGTGCTAAATTTCTTGTATAATTCGTAAGAACCAAAGTATAATTCTTCACATTCACCATGAGTTGGACATACTTTGGACATGAAGACTTTGTTATCTCTCTCAAAAACTTCGGCATCTAAAATCATGTTACAATCAGGACAGATACTTTGAGTGAATCGAATTGTAGATTTTTTACCTAAATTCTTTGTACTTTGATTAGATATCTGAATTAGAGCCATGCCTACTATGGGCATTTTTCTGAAATGGTATATAATGCATTTCATACTTGGCCTCGGGTGGAATTTAGGAAGTACGCATACGTGATTTAAATATCAAAACTGATCGACTAGATCGCATGAGTATATCGGATAAGACAAGAAAGGCATTAGAAAAAATAGGTTTGACCAGTTATGAGATTAGAACATTTTCTGCATTACTAAAATCAGGAGAATTAACAGCATCAGAGCTCAGCCAAAAATCAGGAGTGCCATACTCAAAAATTTATGAAGTTCTAGGAACTTTAGAAGACAAAGGATGGATTGGAACAGATGATTCAAGACCAACTAAATATTTTGCAAAGTCACCATCAACAGGATTAGAAACTACAAAACAAAAAATGGAAAATGATTTTTCAGAAAATCAAAGTGTTATTCTAAATGAATTGGTTCCATTGTATGAAAAAAGTGGAACTAGTGAGAAACCAGACATTTGGGTATTATCAGGTGCCATTAACATCGCAGCAAAAATTCTTGAAATGGTTGAGACTTGTAGAAACGAAGTGATGATTGCATTACCTGAAGCTGGTGAAGAATTAGTAAAACAAGCCTTACCAAAATTAAGATCACTACATGATAAAGGAGTAGAAATTACAATTCTCACATCAGATAAGATGGATAAAGAATACATCAAAGCAATCAAAAGAGTTGCAACAGTAAAAATCAAGAAAGGTTTGTTTGGCGGAGGAATAATTTCAGATAAGAAATATGTTGTGATATTGTTGGGCCCAGCAGTTGCTGCTGAAAATTCTTCAGATGTTGTTGCAATTTGGGCAGATCATGCAGGATTGGCAGGATTTGCACGCCAATATTTCGAATATTTATTAAAAGATTCGCAAACGATATAGAATTAATCAAGAGTGAATAAGATAATTTTCTAGCACATGTAATGTTATATAATCTGAGAATATGACAGTTAGATTGTCAATGATTTTTCAATCGCAGTTATTTTAAGTATTAACTACTATAGAAAAATATTGCAGACAAGAAATTTGAAATTTCGACTATACCCAAACCAGTACCAATGGAAAAAAATTCATAACACATTAGATGTATGTAGATGGGTTTACAATAAGATGGTAAACCAGACACGAAATGGATTTGTCACAAGAAACGATCTTAATTATTTTCTAACTGAATTAAAAGAACAAGAACCCTGGCTTTATTCGTATCATTCAAAAATGTTGCAGATGATCTCAACCCAAATAGATGGCGCACAAAAATCACTAATACAATTACGAAAAAATGGATATGCTGCAAAAAGTCTGAAATTTGCAAGATATTCAAAATATAGAACATTTACCTATAATCAGTCTGGATTCAAAATCCAAAATGGTTTTTTGTATCTCTCAAAAATAGGTAAGATCAAAATTATACAACATAGACAAATACCGGAAAATTCAAAAATCAAGCAAGTAATAATTACAAAATCAAAATCAGGTAAATGGTATGCATGTATAACGTGTAATATTGAGACAGATGTACCAAAAATTAACCTCTCAAAAGCAGTGGGAATTGATGTTGGCATAAAGACATTTGCCTATGATTCTGATGGACACCGTATTCCAAACCAATTAAATCTCAAGAAGATGCTAAAACCATTGGCAAGAGCACAAAGAAAGATATCAAGAAGAAAGAAGGGCTCAAACAACAGACTCAAAGCCATCAAACACATGCAGAGAATACATGAGAGAATCAAAAATAGACGTAAGGATTTTCTACATAAACTGTCAACACAGTATGCAAAAAAGTATGATAGAATATTTATGGAAAAACTGGAAAAACTAAACATGGTGAAAAACCATCATTTAGCAAGAAACATTTTAGACTCGGGTTGGGAGATATTCTCATACATGGTTGCGTATAAAACCACAATGATAGAAGTACCAGCCAGAAACACTACAATAGATTGTTCACGTTGTGGCAACAAAGTGCCAAAGAGTTTAGCTGTTAGAATTCATAGATGTAATGTTTGCAATTTGGTAATAGATCGTGATTATAATGCAAGTATCAATATTCTTAAAAGAGGATTAAGTATTTTCAATATATCGGCAAAAGCTGATTATTTACTACCGCAGGAACTGCGGGAAGTAACGCCTGTAGAGATCTCCATGAGGTCTTTGAAGCAGGAAGAGGCCATCAACTTATTTGGTGGTAGTTCACTAAAAGATTCAAGGAAGGTATAGTATGGATACATTAAATGATGAAGTACTATTTGTTGGAACTGCAGAAGCCGAACATGTAGAGATGTATCTTAAAGCAATTTGGCACATTAAAGAGAGAGGCGAAGAAGTGAAAATTAGCACAATTGCAAAGATGCTCAATGTTAGACAACCTAGCGTCGTGCAAATGCTAAAGAAACTAAACAGTAAGAATTTAGTTACTTACAACAAAGCAGGAGTTAAACTTACAGATGAAGGACAAACAATAGGTTCTAGCATGATGAGAAATAGCAGACTATTGGAAGTTCTAATGGATAGTGCACTCAAAGTTGATATCGATGAAGAAATGGTATGCGGTATTGAACACCATATGAATAAACAGTTTACAGATGCATTATGCACGATGCTAAAACATCCAAGAAAATGTCCCCATGATCATGACATTCCAGTTGGAGAATGTTGCAAATCATCTTCATAACAACATCCCAAAAGATATATCATCTTAGAAATTAGACTAGTTATGGCATGTTTTTGTGGATGCGAAACATATAAAAAAAATGATAACGGATTCAAGATTGCATGTGTGAAATGCGGTCATGGACCTCAAAACCATGACGAAGAATTCAGAGCTGCTGCAAGAAAGAATGAATCACAAAGTCAAAAACGTGATGCAGATTTTGGATAGAAGATTATTCACCAATTATTTTAACTAAAACTCTTTTTGGTCGTTTTCCATCAAATTCTCCATAGAAAATTTGTTCCCAAGGGCCAAAATCTAATTCACCATTAGTAATTGCAACAACTACTTCTCTTCCCATCACTTGTCTTTTTAGATGAGCATCAGCATTATCTTCACCAGTATCATTATGCTTGTATTGTTCAACTGGAGCATGAGGCGCTAATTCTTCTAACCACTTTTCATAGTCATGAAGCAACCCACCTTCATTGTCATTGATAAAAACACTTGCAGTGATATGCATCGCATTAACAAGACACAAGCCTTCTTGTACTTTGCTTTTAGTCACTAATTTTCTAATATCGGGAGTGATATTGACAAAACCTCTACGTGATTGAACATTGAAGGTTAGGTATTCGGTTAATGAGTTCATAATTTTTCCAAGTAAACCATCAATTAAAATCATAGGCAGGCTCAGAACTCAAGATCCTCATCATCATTTCAAAGGGATAGGTTCATCACCACCTGCAAGCCATATTTGAGGGAGATTCCTATTGAGTCTTTCAAGAAGCTTGGTGAACTATCATCTAAAACGTTGGATGATTTGTTCCTGTTTCACAGACCTCATAGAGATCTCTACAGGCGTTACTTTCCACAGTTCCTGAGGTAGATTATCTTGACCAAATATTTTCAATCCTTTTTGCAAGATGTTGATGCTTGCGTTGTAATCTCGATCAATTACAAGATTACATTTACCGCATCTATGAATTCGAACAGTTAAACCCTTTGGCACTTTGTTGCCACAACGTGAGCAATTAATAGTTGTATTTTGAGATGATACTTCAACCAACAGTTTACATTTGTATTCCAATTTTTGCAAAAACATTCCCCAACTAGAATCCATTATACTTCTAGATAATCTACGATTTTTTACCATGTTTAGTTTTTCTAGATGCTCTACAAACACAACATCATTATTATTAGCATAAGCAGTTGATAGTTTATGTTGAAAGTCTTTTCTCCTATTTACTATTTTTTCATGAATTCTTTGTAAATGATGTATTGCCTTGAGTCTGTTGTTTGACCCCTTCTTTCTTCTAGATATCTTTCTTTGTACCCTTGCAAGCGGTTTTAGCATCTTTTTGAGGTTTAATGGATTTGGTGTAGAGTAACCATCTGAATCATACGTGAATGATTTTATGCCGACATCAATTCCGACTGATTTTTTTGAAATCAATTTTTGGAATGTTGAACAACGATTCCACAATATCGCATGTAAAACATGCATACCATTTTCCTGATTTGGATTTTGTAACTATAACTTGTTTTATGTTTGCATTATCTGGAAATTTCCTATGTCTTCTGATTTCTATATATCCAATCTTTGAGAGATGCAATAATGTTTTATCTCCACGCTTTTCAAATTTGAATCCTGATTGGTTATACGTGAAAGTACGATATTCATTGTATCTCGCAAATTTTATAGTGCCTGTTTTGTATCCTTTCTTGTTTAGTTTAATTAATGATTTCTCTGCCGATTCAATCTGTGTCGATATCATTTGAAGCATTTTACTGTAATAGTTGTAAAGCCAGGGTTCTGATTGTTTTAGTTCAGTTAAAAAATAATTCATATCATTTCTACTAAGAAATGATTTTTTAGCTTGTTTTACAAATTTATTGTATAACCATCTGCATACTGCCAAATTATTTTGTAAATGACGTTCTTGGTTAGAATTTGGATATAATCTAAATTTATAATTCCGAGTAAACATAATTACTCCCAACACATTGATCTTAAAGCATCTGTGATGGAAAAAAAGCTAATCTTAGATTAACTTATGAAGCATATTCAAATAGAAAAATAGCAGGCAAGCAACGCATAAACAATTTTACATAATATTATAAATGACCAATAGTTTATTCATTCAAAATGGTTGCAATAGACACCCCAGCATCAGTAGAAAGTTTTAGAAGATTTATCATCTCAAGCACATGCAAATCTTATGCTCCAAGAAGTTATTTGGATGATTCTGAAGTTTTTGCAGAAAGAGAAGACAGTTTAGGTGCAATCTATGTAGAGGCAGCTGACAAAGTGACATTGAAAAAGATTAGAGACATCACGTTTGTTAATGCAAGAGACATTTTAGGAATTATCTATAATTCAAAAAGTGGAAATACCTCTCTCAAATGGCGTCAATTAAAAAGAAATCATGGCAAAGTAACTGGCGAAGCATCTGCAAATTCATTAACAAACTTGGCTGAATCAGGAGTCCTTACTTTAGATTGGGTTGAAAGCTATCTTAAGAAAAAATCTGAAGAGAAAACTAACAAAGTAACAAACTAAACTCTTTTCTCTTTGCAGACTAGAATAAAAACATGATTACAAAGAATATTGACGAGAATCTAATTTCTGTCATTCCAGAAGACTCTGATGATCTTTTGAATCTACGTAGAATAATTAAAGAAAATGACAAGGTAATTGGCGATACTACCAGAGTACTAAAACAAGATAAAGATTATTCAAGGCCAGATAAAGGAGAAAGAATCAAAGTTAGAATTGCATTAACTGTGGAAAAAATTTCACTGGATGATGTGTTAGACAGATTAAGGATTGGAGGGACAATATCTGAATCAAGTAATGAATCAGTCCCGCATGGGACACACCATTCACTTGTTTTGAAAATTAATGATGGAATTACAATATCAAAGAAAAAGTGGTTGCCATTTGAAAAAAATCTTTTAGAATCAAGTAACAATCAAGTTGGCTTTGTACTTGTGGCAATAGATACGGGAGATAGTGGAATTGCAAGATTAAGAGGAACGCATTTGGAGTTTATGCCAAACATCTATTCTGGTTCCGGTGGAAAGAGATACAAAACTAATTTTAACATAGAAAAATTCTTTGAGCAAGTACAACAAGCAGTTTCGACCATTCTCAAAGAAGGAGATTCGATAATTATTTTTGGTCCGGGAGAAACAAAGAAAAGATTTGCAAATTTTATTCAAAAATCTCAGAATTTACAAAAATTCAAAGTGCAAGTGGTTGAAGGAATAGATTCCGGAGGCGAAGACGGGATTTACACGTTTACAAAATCCAACACAATGAAAGAGATAATGTCGGATAGCAAACTGGCAAAGGTGTCGTCAATCATTGACGAGGTTATGCTTCTTGCAAATAAAAAAAGTAAAAAATTCACTATGGGTTTCGAGGAGACATTTAATGCAAACCAGATGGGGGCAGTGGATTCTCTTGTTTTTTCGGACAAAGCAATTCAAGACAATGAACAAAAAATGATAGATTTTCTAAATGATGTTGAGAAAAGAGGAGTGAAGATGTATAGTGTCGATTCATCTACAGATATCGGCCTAAGAGTTACTGGTTTAGGAGGCATAGTTTCCTTGTTACGATATTCAATTGAATCTTAACTTGTAGAGTCTATTAACCAATCAAGATAGGATTTGTTTATTGAAGTTACATCAATTTCAGCAATTTCAGGAACATCATATGGATGAGTTTCTTTAATTTTTTCTTTAAGTAATTTTGTATTTTTTGATGTAGTTTTGAAAATAGCGATATATTCAGATGTATTTTCTATTTTTTTATTCCAAGAATAGATTGAAGAAATTTTTGAAATATTTACACATGCAGCTGTCTTATTTTTTACAAACATTTTTGCAATTTTTGTAATTGATTTTTTATCAGGATATGTTGAGATAATTACTGTAGGCTTCATAGTAACCGATAAATGTCCGTACCTTAAAAAAATTACAACCAGTTTGGAACTTGATTTTATTACTCAAAATTCGATTATCTATGTATTAATGGCATGGGTAATTATCGTCATAATTGCAAAGGGACTAAAATTAGAAAGACATGGTTTTGAAATAAAGGCATACAGTCTAACTTACAAAAATAAACAAGTCAATTCAGTACTGTTAAAACTTCTTAGCCGGACAAGAAGGGGAATCAGGGTATTTGCAGATGCAAGTGTGATTTCAGGTTTTATAATGATGGGTTTTGCATTTTGGTTTTTGCTAAATAATGTTGCAAACTTTTTTGTTGCACAAACAGAATTTTCAGAATTAACTGTTCTCATTCCAGGAGTTACATTAACTTCAGCAGCATCAATTACATACTTTTTACTATCAATTCCAGTTGTACTAGTAATTCATGAAGGAGCACATGGAATTGTTGCAGCATTAGAAAAAATCAAGATCAAAACAGGAGGTTTTGCAATATTTATTGCAATGTTTGCAGGTTTTGTAGAACCTGATGAGGAAGAGTTTAACAAAGCTAAAAAGATTTCAAAACTTAGAGTTATTGGAGCAGGAGCTACATCAAATGTAATTTTTGCATTTGTTTTAGGAGCGATTCTGCTGACAAACCCATTTTTTGCAATGGTTCTACCTGAACCACTACTCAGTTCATTTTACGAATTACCAGAAGGAGTTCTAATTCTTTCAATTATTGAAAATTCAGGAGCAGAACAAGCAGGATTACTTGCAAATGACATCATAACATCAATCAACGATAACCCAATTCTAAGTCCGGCGGATTTCCCTAGTTTGAATCCAGGAGAAACAGCAAGTGTCTCTGTACTTAGAGATGGACAATCATTAGACTTTAGTCTTGAAGTAATGCCAGCACCAGATGATCCAGAGAGAGGATTGATTGGAATTATGAGAGATAATTCATTTGCATATAAGCCTGTATTGAATTTCATTGAATGGAATGATCCAAATGTTTCAATGTTCCTTCTATGGCTTTGGATGATTTCATTTTTCATCGGAATAATCAATATGCTTCCATTACCAATTTTAGATGGTGGAAAATTCATTCATACAATTATTGATAAAAGAATTTCAGAAAAAGCAGTAAATGGTGTAATGTGGGGAATCTATGCATTTACTTTTGCTTTGTTTGGCCTAAACATTGCCCTATCGTATATCAAATCCGGTTGGTTCACAATATAGAAAATACCTAAAGAATCATTAATGAAAAAAAGTATTCAAAGTCATGAAATGTGACTACTGTGAAAATTCAGCAGTTTATACTAGAAAATACTCTGGACAAAAGCTCTGTTCAAAATGTTTCTCAAACTCTATTGTAAGAAAGACTGCAAAAACCATTTCTAAGCATAAAATGATCAAAAATAATGAATTAGTGGCAGTTGCAGTATCTGGAGGCAAAGATTCCTTAGCATTATTAAAAATTATTCATGAAATGTCATCAACGCATAATTTTAGAATTAAAGCAATTACTATTGATGAAGGAATTCCAGGATATAGAAACGAAGCATTAGAAATTGTTGAAAAATTTTGTGGAGAACTAGGGGTAGAACACAAAGTTTACTCTTACAAAGATCTTTTTGAATTAACACTTGATGAAGCATTAGATTTGAGAGAAAATGAAAAAACATCTTCATGTTCTATTTGTGGTACTTTAAGAAGAAGAGCAATTGATCATGCAGCAAAAGATATTGGAGCAGATGTTATTACAACAGGACATAATCTAGATGATACATTACAGACATTTGTCATAAACATGCTTTCAGGAGATACAAACAAGATTGGTTGGATGGATCCTGATACATTATCAAATTCTTTAAGAAAAATTAAACCGTTTTGTGAGATATATGAATCTGAAATAGTATTTTATGCATTTACAAATGACATTCCATTTCAATCAGAACCATGTCCGCACATGAATGAGGGAATAAGAACAGAGATACGAGAGTTTCTAAATTCATTAGAAAAACAACATAGTGGAATTAAAAATAATTTGTATCAATCAATTCTCAGAGTATCAAGTATTGTAAAAGAAACAAACTACAAAGAAAAAACAGTTTGTAAGAAATGTGGTAATGATTGTACAGGAGATGTATGCTCAGTTTGCAGCATGGTATTGAAACTTAAAGAGAATCAAACCTAATGCAAATATAACATACTTTGTTTTAGAAAAATTGGTAGTAGGTAGGATCGGGGTGCCAGCCGTGCCCTGTTCTGAAACCGGCTATATGCAGAGATCAGTAACTGTTGGGTAAATCTCTAGATGGGTAATTCCCGCTTGGTGTGCGGAAATGAAATCACGCCGAGGCGGGTGGTTGCAGGACTAGAATTATCCGAAGGGATGACTTCTAAGACCGAACCATCGAAAGGGATGAGGTCCGGGAGGGAGCAATCCTAAGGTGGAGCATCCACGCTTCCTCGTCAACGTGGCGGATCTTGTATGCCTTGAAATGGGGCTATTCGTCTAGACTGGAACCAACAGATCTGCTACCATTTATTATTAAATTCAAATGTACAATTTCATGGAAGGAATAATTTCATTTGGAAACAAAAGAAGTTATGAAGATTTTAAAAAACAAATTCCAACTCAAGTATTGCCTCTCTTTGACACAATTAGAGAATTTTGTTTTAATTTAGGAGAAAATGTGGTTGAAGATGTTAGAATGCATAGGGTTGTTTTTTGTAAATCAATGACATTTAGATGGTTTACAGATGTAGAACCCCATAAAGAAGGAGTAATAATAAAACTCCAAAAGAGTAGAAAAGAACCTGTAGAAATTATTCAAATTGATAAAAACCAAAAGATCTCAGAGTTTGGAGATTTAATAAAAAAAGCATATGAACAAATTCATTAGTACAAAACATCAAACTTTGAAAATTCACCAATAAATTTTTCATTTCGAATTTCTACATCTTCAACTATTGCATTTGCAGGACCAGCATGAGCCCATTCAACTAATCTACTAACATTTTCTTCGCTACCTTCTAAAATGGCCTCAACACGACCATCTTTGAGATTTTTTACCCATCCAAAAACATCATTTTGTATTGCTTTTGTTTTCAAAGTCTGACGGAAAAAAACACCTTGAACTCTACCGGTTATAAAAAGTCTAATTCGCTGATCTGACATTCATCAAAGATTTCTTGTAGCTACTAATCAATTTTAGGTTAAAGAGAAAACTACTTTCTTTCTTTAATTCTAGCTCTACCAGTCTTTCTTGCAGCAATGCTTCCGACTTTGGCTCCTGGAGGAGTATCTCTAGAAACAGTAGAACTTTGTCCAACATGTTGGTGACGACCACCACCGTGTGGGTGAACATATGCTGCTTGAGCAACACCTCTAACAATCGGATATTTCTTTCCTTTAGCTTTAAAGTTTCTCCATTTGCCACCAGCACTCATAAATGGTCTTTCGCTAGCTCCACCTCCAGCTAGAGTTCCAATCATGGCTCTATTTTTTGGATTTAGAGTAGTGAATTTTCCAGAAGGAAGTTTTACCGTAACACCTTCATCACCATGAGAGAAAACAGTTGCATCAGTTCCGGCAGATTTTACAATTGCGCCGCCATCACCAAAGTGCTTTTCAATATTACATACAATAGTTCCATCAGGAATGTTTTGAATACTAATTACATTACCTTTTTCAATTTTTGATTTTAATCCAAATTGTAGAGTTTCACCAACTTTTGCACCAAGAACTGCTGGAACAAATGATACTGAACCATCTTCAAATCTTACTTTAGCTAAAGGTGCTTCTCTACCACGTTCATGAACAAGGTCAATAATCTCACCTTCATGTTGTTCAGATAGTGGAAAACGAGGATAATTTGCTTTGGTGCCTACTTTACCAGTAGAAGTAGATCTAAATTGATTGCCTCCACGGCCACGTCTTCTTACTAATGGTCTCTTACCCAAGCTGATCGTTTCCTACGTAAAGAGGATTTTAAGCTTGTGGTTTTTACCTGGCATTTGGATAAATTACCACAAAGATATAAAAATTAGACAGAGGGCATTTGAATATGAGCCAAAACGCACTTTCTCTCAAAGTTTTGGAGGCATACACAAGAGATGTCGGAAGAGGAGTAGCAAGAATTGATTATGATTCTATGGATACATTAAATGCATCCACAGGCGATGTTATTGAAATTAAAGGTAAAAGAAGAACAGTTGCAAAATGTCTTCCACTATACCCATCTGATGAAGGAAAGGGGATTATCAGAGTCGATGGACTTGGAAGGAATAATTCAGGAATTGCAATTGGAGATACAATTTCAGTTAGAAAAATCAAAGCAGTAGCTGCAGAAAAGGTCGTAGTTGCCCCATTAGAAGCAATTCCACCAATCGATGAAAGATATCTTGCAGATGCTTTAGAAAGTGTTCCTTTGATTAAAGGAGACAATGTAATGGTCCCATACTTTGGTGGACGTTTAACTTTCCAAGTAATTGGTGTGACACCAGCTGCTGATGCAGTTTTGATTACACAAAAAACTGTTTTCCATATTGCAGAAAAAGGTGAAACACTACGTGGAGTTCCACAAGTAACCTATGAGGATATTGGAGGCTTAACTGACGAAATAAAGAAAGTTAGAGAAATGATTGAACTGCCATTAAGGCACCCTGAAATTTTTGAAAAACTAGGAATTGAAGCTCCAAAAGGAGTTTTGCTTTATGGTCCACCAGGAACAGGTAAAACATTACTTGCAAAAGCTGTTGCAAATGAAAGTAATGCACATTTTATCAGTATTTCAGGCCCTGAAATTATGAGCAAGTTTTATGGTGAAAGTGAAGCTAGACTAAGAGAAATTTTCAAAGAAGCAAGAGAAAAAGCTCCTTCAATTATCTTCGTTGATGAAATTGATTCCATTGCACCAAAAAGAGAAGAAGTTACTGGAGAAGTTGAAAGAAGAGTTGTATCTCAGATGTTATCGTTAATGGATGGTTTAGAAGCAAGAGGTAAAGTAATTGTAATTTCTGCAACAAATAGACCAAACGCAATTGATCCAGCACTCAGAAGACCGGGTAGATTTGATAGAGAAATCGAAATCAAAGTTCCAGACAAAAAAGGAAGAAAAGACATTCTTGCTATTCACAGTAGAAACATGCCATTATCAGATGATGTTAATGTAGATAAAATCTCAGCAATTAGCCACGGATATGTTGGTGCAGATTTGGAATATCTCTGTAAAGAGGCTGCAATGAAATGTTTGAGAAGATTATTACCAATTCTAAATCTTGAAGAGGAAAAAATTCCACCAGAGACTTTGGACAAATTAATTGTTAATCATGAAGATTTCCAAAAAGCTCTGATTGAGGTAACTCCATCTGGAATGAGAGAAGTATTCATTGAAAACCCAGATGTAAAGTGGGACGAAGTTGGTGGTTTAGAGGATGTTAAGCGTGAATTACAAGAAGCAGTTGAATGGCCAATGAAATATCCAGCACTATATGATAAACTTGGACATAGCATGCCTAGAGGAATATTACTCCACGGACCAAGTGGTACTGGTAAAACATTACTTGCAAAAGCTGTTGCAACTCAAAGTGAAGCAAACTTTGTTTCAGTTAGAGGTCCTGAATTACTATCAAAATGGGTAGGTGAATCCGAAAGAGGTATTAGAGAAATTTTCAAAAGAGCAAGACAATCTGCACCATGTGTAGTTTTCTTTGACGAAATTGATTCCATTGCACCAATCAGAGGAGCTGGTGGAGAAACTGCAGTTACTGAAAGAGTTGTCAGTCAATTACTTACAGAGTTAGATGGAATGGAAAACATGCACGGAGTTGTTGTTCTAGCTGCAACAAACAGAGCAGACATGATTGATCCAGCATTGTTAAGACCAGGAAGATTTGATAAAATTATCCAAGTACCAAATCCAGATAAAGATAGTAGAAAACGTATTCTTGAAATTAATGCTGAAAAAATTCCTATGGGTGATGATGTAGATATGGAAAAAATTGCAGAAATTACAGACGGAATGAGTGGTGCAGATACATCATCTATTGCAAATACTGCAGTTTCATTAGTAATTCATGAATTCTTAGATAAACACCCAGATGTCAAAGATGTAGAAAAGAGTAGTATTGAAGCCAAAGTAACTATGAAACACTTTGAAGAAGCAGTAAAGAAAGTTAGAGAACAAAAAGACCTCAAGATGGGCGAGAAGTTAGTGGCATCATACTATAGATAAACACCAGAAATTACATGATAATAACAGATATTTTTAAAAATATCTTTAAATGAACAGAACAAAATAATGAAAGTTACTTCTCTTAATTCTGCATCAGTTTTGATAGAAGACGAAGATGTCAAAATTCTTTGTGATCCTTGGCTAATTGGGGAAGAATATTTTGGTTCTTGGGGAATTTATCCACCATATGAATTCAAAGCAAAGATGTTTGAAGATGTAGATTTTATTTACATCAGTCACATTCATCCTGACCACTGTAGTAAACAGACTCTTCAAAATCTTGGAAAAAAAATTCCAATTTTGATTCATAATTTTCCTGAAAAATCATTAAAGTTCAAAATAGAAGAATTAGGATTCAAAGTAATTGAACTTGAACATAATCTCAGAATTAGATTGAAAAATAATGTTTTCATAAATATTCTAGCAGCAGATAACTGTGATCCAAATGTTTGTGGAAAATTAATGGGTTGTGGATTATTAGAAACAAAATTTGGAACAACACAGATCGATACAATGTCAATCATTGATAATGAAAAAGAAGTTATTGTAAATACCAACGACTGTCCATTACAAATTGCAAAAAATACCACGAAATTAGTAAAGTCACTCTATTCAAAAATTGATTTGTTACTAGTAGGATACGTAAAAGCGTCATCATATCCACAAACATTTGAACTTGAAACTGAAGAAAAAATAATTGAATCAAAAAAGAAACAAGAACAAAAATTAGAAACAACAAAAGATTTTATCAATTTATTTGAGCCTAAATCATACATACCATTTGCAGGAAGATACACATTAACAGGAAAATGTGCTGAATTAAATCAACATAGAGGTGAACCAGAGTTAGAATATGCATTTGAATGGCTTAAAAAAAATATTCCTCAAGAAAAGCATAAAGGAATAATATTAAACCACAATGAATTTTTTGATATTAGTAAAAATCAAGTTTCAAAAGATTATGAACCTATAGATCTCCAAGAAAAACAAAATTATGTAGAAAATAATTTTTTAAAAAAATCATTTGATTATGAAAAAGAACAAATCCCAGAAATATCTGAATTGTTAGAATTAATTCCAAAAGCTTATGAGAATTTTGAATTAGTTAGAAAAAAAATTGGATGGATATCAGATACCACAATTATTTTACGATTGGATGGAAATAATAACAAAAAAGATGATGAACCTATAGCTGCTGCAATATCATGTAATGGAGATGGAGTTCAAGTAATAAACAATGAAGAAGATATTTCAAAATTTAAAAAATATTTGCAAATGTCACTTGATTTAAGATTACTAAAATGGTTGTTACTGGGTCCAAAAAAAGCCCATTGGAGTTTAGTAGATATTGGATGTCATATAAAATACAAGAGTCCCAAATACCTATGAGCGAGCACTGTACTATTGTTGGAATAGATTTTTTGTATCCAAAAATGAGAAAAAAGAAGTGATAGCTAGTTTTAATTAAATAACAAATCTAATTCCCATAAATGTCGGAATATAGGGGATATGAAGGAGAATCATTAGAATTTCTAAAAAAGAATCAAGTAGTAGTTGGAGATTCAGTGAAAATTCTCACAGATATTGTGTATTCAGGCATAATTATGCCTAGATATGAGCACAGTGACGACAAGCATATTGTTTTAAAATTAAAGAGCGGATATAATGTTGGATTAGAGATTTCCAAGATTGGAAAAATAGAGAACATACCATCTTCAGAAAAAATTGTGGATGAACCTGAAAAAATAAACCAAATTGAAGGATTACCAAAAGTACTCTTACTTTCAACAGGAGGTACAATTGCAAGTAAAGTAGACTATAGAACAGGGGCAGTTACTCCAGTATTAACTGCTGAAGAGTTAAACTCATCAGTTCCAGAACTTTCTAAAATTGCAAATATTGATGCAGAAGTTCTATTATCAGAATATTCGGAAAACATTATGCCAGAAAACTGGTTAGAAATTGCAAAAAAGATTAGCAGTTATTCTGATTCTGATTATTCAGGAATTATTATTGCTCATGGAACTGACACAATGCATTATACATCATCATTTCTTTCATTTGCACTAGCAGGATTTCCAATTCCAATTGCCTTAGTTGGTTCACAGAGATCTTCAGATAGAGCATCGTCAGATGCAGCATTAAATTTGATTGGTGCAACTAAATTCATTACAGAAAGTAGAACAAAAGGAGTTTACATCGTTATGCACAATGATGAAAATGACAATACTGTTGCATGTCACATTGGAACAAGAGTTAGAAAAAATCATACAAGTAAACGAGGAGCATTTCAAACAGTAGGAGACGATCCAGCTTTCATAATTGCAGAAGAAAAAATTCAACAAAATATGTCTGGAGAATTCTATAAAACTCAAGAATTCCAACCAAAAATTAATCTAGATACAAAAATTGCATTGGTAAAGTATTATCCTGGATATGATCCAAAATTGATTGAACAAATCATTGATAATGGATACAAAGGAATAATCTTCGAAGGGACAGGACTAGGACACATTGGAAGAGTTATGTATGATTCTGTAAAAAAAGCCAATGAAAAAGAGATGTTTCTAGGCATGACATCACAGTGTATTGATGGAAGAGTAAGAATGACTGTGTATGAAAGTGGCAGAGATCTTCTAAATTTAGGCATAATTCCTTTAGAAAACATGCTTCCAGAGGTAGCTCTAGTAAAAGCAATGTGGGCATTAGGAAATACTCAGAATGTCGAGGAAGTAAAAGAAATTATGCTTGATAATATTGCATCTGAAATATCAATTTAGGAGAAAAAATGTCAGAATTTTCAATAGATGAATTAGGTGTAAAAGTAGGACTTGAAATTCATCAACAACTAGCTACAAATAAAAAATTATTTTGTAATTGCACACCAATTGATACGGATGAATATTCTATTAAATTTCAAAGAAAACTACGTGCTGCAAAAAGTGAATTAGGAGAATACGATCCTGCAGCATTATTTGAAAAATCAAAATCAAAAACTATAATGTATTTTGCAAATCCAGAAAGCAGTTGTTTAGTTGAACAAGATGAAGAACCACCACATGAATTAGATATTGATGCAAAGAACATTTCCCTGATTATTGCATCTGCTCTAAAATCAGACGTATTTAGAGAAATATATCCAATGAGAAAAACAGTTGTGGACGGATCAAATACAACAGGATTTCAACGCACAATGTTAATTTCGCAAGGAGGTTCTTTTAATGTAGAAGAAAAAGAAATTGGAATTCAATCCATTTGTCTTGAAGAAGATGCAGCAAAGATTTTGGGAGAAGATGGTGCAATTAAAAAATACGGATTAGAGCGTTTAGGAATTCCTTTAGTTGAAATTGCTACTGAACCGTTTGAAGTAAAACCACATGAAATAAAAAAAATTGCATTAGCATTAGGAAGAATTCTAAGAAGTACTAAAAAAGTGAAAAGAGGATTAGGTTCGATTAGACAAGATGTTAATGTATCCATTAAAGATGGAAATGTTGTAATTGAGGTCAAGGGGGTTCAGCAACTTGATCAATTAGAAAAAGTAGTAGAATATGAGGCTAAAAGACAACATGGATTATTAAAAATCTCAAAAAAATTACAAGAAATAGATTGGACTCATAATGAAAAAGACAGAAAGGATGTTACAGAGTTATTCCAAAAATGTAAATCAAAAATTATTCAAAATGCCATAAAGAAAAATCAGAAGATAGTTGGAATTTCATTTAGAAATATGGCAGGCATGTTCGGATATTCCCCTTATGAAGGAATTCGATTAGGAAAAGAAGTAGCAGAACTAGTCAGATTTTTTGGAATAGGAGGTGTATTTCATTCAGATGAACTACCAAATTACGGTGTTGAAGATACAGATATTGATGATTTGAAAAAAATATTAGAAATCAATGGTAATGATGGATTTTTGATTTTAGCAGCACCAGAAGAAAAAATTAGTGTAGTTATAGATCAAATAATTTTAAGAATAGAATACATTCGAAATGAAGGAATTCCAATTGATACACGATTAGCAACCCAAAATGGTGAGACCAAATTTCTTAGACCAAGACCAGGAGCAGCAAGAATGTATCCAGAGACGGATATTCCTCCAATAATAATTTCAAATAGAGAATTAGAAGATGCATTAAACAATATTCCTAAATCATGGGATGATTCAATAAAAGATCTCCAAATAAAATATCAACTTAATCTACAATTATCTGAACAGCTATTTGATTCAAGTTATTTTGAATTATTTGAAAAGATAACTAAAAAAACTAAAGTTAATCCAACGTTTGTAGCATCCGTATTATGTTCTACCATAATAAATTTAGAAAGAAATGGATTGGATTCAAAATTGCTAAAAAATGAAGAAATTACAAAAACATTTCAATTTTTAGAAGATGGAAAAATTACTAAAGAATCAGTCGAGATTATTTTTGAAAATATTATGAATGGAAAATCCCATACAATAGAAGAGGCAATGAATAATACCTCTATTGAGACTATCGATGAATCAGAATTGGAGAGTATTTGTCAAGAAATTGTTGAGAAGAATAAAAAAATTATAGAAAACCAAAAAGAAAGGGCAATTGGACCTCTAATGGGAATTGCTATGAAAGAATTGAGAGGAAAAGCATCAGGCGAAACAATTAACAAACTTCTTTTAAAAAATATCAAAAATAAATTAGAAAATAATTAGGTATGCGGGAAGTGGGATTTGAACCCACGAACTCCTAGAAGATAAGGATCTGAACCTTACGCCGTTGACCAGGCTGGGCGACTCCCGCATTGTAAATTTTTAAAATCTAGAATAAGTTTCTTTATTATACTGAAATGGTAACAACTATCAAAATGGAAATGGAGTTCAAAGAAGTTTATTGTATGAATTGTAAAAAAGTTCTAGGACGTTATAATGTAAAATTTTACGACGATGATAAAATCTCAGAATTATTAAAGACAACTCATTCTACTCACGTTAGAAAAGGGCACCAAGTAAATATCAAAAAATTTGTAAAAGACTAATTTAGTTTTATAATTGCTTCAGAAAGATTTGAAATTCTGTGAATATTTTTTTCAACAATATGTTGGTTCCAAGGTTGAGAATATAGAATTACATTTTTTTTATTTTTTAGAAATTTGAATGCGTTTAATGGAGAATCATCAATAAAAACATCATAATCTAAATCAGCTTTCATAGGTCCATCAATTACTGAAACATAATTATCATAAGAAATATTGTAATGTTCCAACCATTTCTTTACAAAAGAATCAGTAGAACGTTCTCTTGCGGTTACAATATCTACTTGAGCAATATCAGAAAGATTTTTTGTAACTAAGGCTAGATTTTTTTCCGTAGGGGGAATTGAAGTCCAATTTTTCCAACAAGAGCTTAATTCAGAATAAAAGTCATAACGATTAATTTCGAATTTTTTCCAAAAGTTCCAGTCAGTAATTTCATGTTTTTGGATTTTTTGCCTGATGGAATTACTATAATTTAGCCACGATTGAATAACATCAGCAAGTACACCATCAACATCTAATGCAATTTTCATAATCGATTAATCACTAGTTTGTTTGAATTCATCAAGTAGATTTTTTTGATGTTTGTTGAGTTTTTTAGGAATATTTACTACAATTCTAACATATTGATCTCCCCTACCTCTAGAATTGATATGAGGTACACCTTTTCCTTTTAATTTGATAATTGTATTTGGTTGACTTCCAGAATCAATTTTGATTTTTTCAGTTCCTTCTAAAGTTGGAACAACAACTTCACATCCTAATGCTGCATCTACCATTGAGACATCTTGATCATAGAAAATATCTTTTCCATCTCTGTTAAATTTTGAATGAGGTTGTACTCTAACTCTAACAATTAGATCACCATTAGAACCTCCCGGTACTTCATTTCCTTCGTTTGGTACAGTATAATCACCTGAATCAATTCCAGGAGGGATGTCAAATGTAACTTTTTTTGAACCTTTTTTCTGTCCTTTACCTTTACAATCACCACATGGTGTTTCAATGATTGATCCCTGACCTCTACATGAGGAACACGGGGCAGCAGTAACAAATGAAGCAAATCCCATGTTACGTGTTTGCCTTACTTGGCCTTGTCCATTACATGCAGAACATGTCTTTTTATCAGTGCCAGGTTTACAACCAGAACCATTACATGTATCACATATAATTTGTTTTTGTAATTCAATTTCCATTTGTTTGCCATGTAAAACATCTTCTAATGTAACGGATGTTTGATAGAGAATATCAGAACCTCGCTCTTGACCAAATCCAAAACCGCCACCTCCACTACCAAATATTGATTCAAAAATAGAATCAAATCCTCCACCTCCACGACCAAAAATATCACTGAAGTCACCACGTGCACCTTGAAAGATATCCTCAATAGAATATCTTCCATCAACACCTGCATGTCCATGTTGATCGTATAGTTGCTTTTTTTCAGGGTCAGAAAGAACTGCATATGCTTCAGAAATTTCCTTAAAATGTTCTGCAGCCTCAGCAGATTGATTTCGATCAGGATGGAATTTTAAAGCTAATTTTCTGTATTGTTTTTTAATTTCATCAGGAGAAGACGATTTAGAAACTCCTAAAACTTCATAATAATCGCGTTTTGCAGACATGAATCATTCCTTTATTCTAATTACTGTATAAATGGTTGAATTCTGAAAATTAGTTAGTTTTTGTTTCGTCATTTGAAGATGATTCAGTTGTTTGTCCATCAGCACCTTGTTGTCCATCAGCACCTTGTTGTCCATCAGCACCTTGTTGTCCATCAGCACCTTGTTGTCCATCAGCACCTTGTTGTCCATCATGCCTCAAGTTTTGGTTTTAATTCTTCAGGTTCTTTGTCTAAAACTTCTTTTACTTCTTTTACAGTGTCAGTAATTTTAATTCCCTGTTCTTGAGAGATTTTATCTTTGAGATCATGATTAACTAATTTTTCAGTAGTGTAGATATAGCTCTCAGCCTCATTTCGAAGATCAATTTTCTCTTTCTTCTTTTTATCTTCTTCAGAGAATTTTTCAGCATCTTCTTTTAATTTTTCAATCTCTTCTTCAGATAGTTTAGTTTTAGTTTCAATAGTAATTTTTGCTTCTTTTTGAGTTCCAAGATCTTTTGCAGTTACATTGATTATTCCATTTGCATCAATATCGAATTTTACTTCAATTTGAGGAACACCTCGTGGTGCAGGTGGTAAATCTGTAAGATTAAAGCTGCCTAACGATACATTATCTGTTGCCATAGGTCTTTCTCCCTGAACAACATGAATGGTTACAGCTGTTTGATTATCAGCTGCAGTTGTAAACACTTTACTCTTTGAAGTAGGAATAGTAGTATTTCTTTCAATAAGTGGTTCTCTAACACCCCCAAGTGTTTCTATACCTAAAGTCAATGGAGTTACGTCAAGTAGAACAATATCACTTGAAACATCACCGGCAATAATTCCTGCCTGAATTGCTGCACCCATAGCTACTGCTTCCATAGGATCAACTCCAGACTCAACCTCTTTTCCTATAACTTCACTAACAAATTTTTTGACCAGTGGAATTCTTGTTGGACCACCAATCATTACAATTTTGTTAATATCAGAATTTGAGAGTTTTGCATCTTCAAGTGCTTTTTGTATAGAAGGTTTACAACGATCAACAATTGGTCCAATCAATTCATCAAGTTTAGATCTAGTTAATCTTAATTCAAGATTCTTTGCACCTGATGAGGGGTCATGTGCAATAAATGGTAGGTTAACATCAGTTTCCATTACAGTAGATAATTCAATTTTTGCTTTTTCTGCAGCTTCTCTTATTCTTGTCATGGCAGTTGTGTCTTGGGAAAGATCAACTCCTTCTTTCTTCTTGAATTCATCAACAATATAATCAATCAAAACTTTATCCATATCAGTTCCGCCTAGTTGAGTATCACCTGAAGTACTCATGACTTCAAAAACACCACCACCCATTTCCATGATAGTAACATCTAGAGTACCACCACCAAAGTCAAAGACAAGAATCTTCATGTCTTCTTTTGCTTTATCTAATCCAAATGCCAATGATGCTGCAGTTGGTTCGTTAATTATTCTAACAACATCAAGTCCTGCAATTGTACCTGCATCTTTTGTTGCTTGACGTTGATTATCATCAAAATATGCTGGAACTGTAATGACTGCTTTTTCTACAGACTCTCCAACAAATGCTTCAGCATCTTTTTTTATTTTTTGTAGAATAAATGAAGAAATTTGTTGAGGTTTGTATTCTTTATCTTGAATTTTAAAGGTATAATCAGAACCCATTTTTCGTTTTGCTGCAATAATTGTATTATCTGGATTTGTAACTGCCTGTCTACGAGCAGGTTCGCCAACTAAAAGTTCTCCTTCTTTAGAAAAAGCAACAACTGATGGGAAAGCCTTTCCAGCTGCAGTCTGACCTTCAGCTGCAGGAATAATTGTTGGTTTTCCACCCATCATTACTGCAGCAGCAGAGTTACTTGTTCCTAAATCGATACCTATTACTTTAGCCATTTTTAATCATCATCCTTTTTTTGAAATTTCTACTAGTGTTGGTCTTATAACTCTCTTTTGAGAAATATATCCCTTCCTGATCTCTTTGATAATTGTATTGTCATCCAAATCAGGATCAATAACGACAGATATTGCTTCATGGAGATTTGGATCAAAAATTTCTCCTAATGCATCAATTGGAGCCACATCATATTTTTTTAGTAGTGAATCCATATTTTTTAAAATTGAATCAAGACCTTCGGTGTTAATTTTATTTTCATAAAAAACATCTCTAGCACGAATAAAATCATCATAAATTTTTAGAAAATCCAATAGAAACTCATCAACTTTAGCATTAACGCCATTTTCAATATCAGATTGTGTTTTTCTAGAAAGATTTTGAAAATCTGCTAAAATATGTTTTAATTTTTCTTCACATTCTGAAGTTTTTTGTTTTTCTGCATCTAGCAATTCTGATAAATTTTCTTTTATTGGTTCAGAAGATTCTGATTCTTCAATAGGCTCATCAGATTCATTATCAGAAACAACATTTACGGGGATTTCATCAGATTCATTATCATTAGACAATTCAAACAAAATACCAGTTTAGCTAATTTATACCATTATTGGATTGTTTCGCATAAGGGATTAGCTTTTACAATAATCAGATCAGAATCTTGTTTTGTTTTTTCAATATTTGTAAAATCAGATTTTGAACACGCCACAACAATTGTTGTCTTATCACTGTGAAATAGATCAAAATTTGGATCTTCATATGCTTCAACATCACCAATATAATCACGTAATCTTGAAGTCAAATTTTGAAGCATTTCAATTTTATCTCCACGTATGGAATGTTGATCAAGTGTCCAAGATATTGCAATTTTTGTTCTACTAGCTTTAAGATCATTTTTCTTTAATGTTGCACGTATTTCATCAATCAATCGTTTTATGTAACCATCAATTCCTTTAACACTTCCATTAATGAGATACATGAGTGTGTTTGCACCCTCAAAAGATGAGCCTAAAGATTTGAGATCTAACAAGCCACCAACCATATCATCAAGAAATATTTCTTGAAAATCATCTGAGGATAAATCATTTTTAGTAATTTCATCTTGGGCATATTTACAAACTTCTAACACACTGCACAAACTTGAAAATCTAGAGAGAACATTAATTGCATGGAAATGTTCTGAAGAAGAAATTGCAACAAAGTTTTTCTCTTTTTTTCCAGTAGTTAACAAATCAGATAAAGTGGTATCTTTTTTACCATTGAAAGAACCAATAATTTTTGGTTGTTGATCAGTACCTTCTAAAGGATAATAAAAATAGGAAATGTCTTTTCCAACTTCAAGTCCCGTAACATGTTCAAGCAAAGAAATGTTTTCATTATTTCCACCAAATCCAGTCGGTAGAGTAAAAACAACAGAACTTTTTTTCTTTAAAGATGCAGTAACATCCTTGAATTTTGAATGAATTTCAGTTTTGATGTCTTGACCAGTTTTTCTGATTCTAGGGGTAAAAAACAGGTATTGAGCTTTAGATATTGCCACATCAATTGGTTCCATAGCTAATAATGGTTCATCTTCTTTCAGAGACGACACATTAGGATAAGTTTTAGCAATTTCTGCTTTTAGTGAAATTGCAGACGGGGTTGATTCATCAATTATGTAAACATCAGCTCCTTTAATGGCCATTTGAGAAGCAATAGCATATCCTTCTGTACTAAGGCCATAAACAACAACTTTTGTTCCCCCCATTACACTAAAGCTTAGGATTAGACTAAGAAAAACTTATTGAACTAACTTCAGTTATGAAAATTACTTGAAAATATGGATAGATATTCTAACTCCAAAACAATTGTTGTTTTCTGAACCAATAATTGAAAAATTAGGCAAAAAAAACAGTATTTTATGTACTTCTAGAGATTATGAAGAAATTTCAAAATTAGCAAAAATTCGTAATTTTGACCTGATTTTTGTAGGCAAGCATGGTGGAGGAAGTAAAAATTCTAAACTAAAAGCAGGAAATGAAAGGGTTGGAAAGCTTATTAGAAAAATTGAAGTATTTTCACCAGATCTAGTAATTAGTTTTTGTTCACCTGAAGCTGCAAGAATCTCATTTGGTTTAGGAATTAAACACATTGCATTTTGTGATTCACCACATGCAGAAGCAGTTATGAAATTAACATTACCATTAATTCAGAAATTGTTAATTCCTAACACGATTCCAAAAAAAGAGTTTTCAAAATACGGCATAAGTGAAAAAGACATTATTTCATACAAATCAATTGATGCAGCAGTAACAATCAAAAGAAAAACAAATGAACAGGTACGACTTCCATTTAAAAATAATGGGAAAAAAAATATTTTGATAAGAATAGAGGAGGAGGAAGCAGCATATACTGAAAAATCAAGTAAGATCATTCCAATTATTAATAATATAATTTCTGAATTTGGTGATGAAAATATTGTTATTTTGGGCAGATATCCAAAACAAATTCAAAAACTACAAAAAAGAGTAGGAAAAAATGCTAAAGTTGTAAAAATGTCATTTGATGGAAAACATTTGTTAAAAAATACAGATGTTTTCATTGGCTCAGGAGGTACTATGACTGCTGAATCTGCATTGATGGGAGTCCCTACAATATCATATAATGCAATTCCAAACATAATAGAGAATTTTTTGGTAAAAAAACAATTGGTAAAAAGAGAAACAAATCCTAAAAAAATTTCAAAACAGATAACAAAATTTTTTGAATCTACAAAACAATCAAATCAACTAAAAGCAAAAAAAATTCTAAATCAAATGGAAGATCCTATTGAGAAATTAATTAGAGTTATCAAAGATTAGTTTAGTTTCAGGCATATCAGAATAAAAAGTTCATTAAGGGAGTTAGCGTGCTCGATTTAGCAGCCCGATAGTGTAGAGGTCAAGCATATGGGCCTTTGGAGCCCGTGACGGCAGTTCGAATCTGCCTCGGGCTACTTTTCTAAAAAACAATAAACTGTAACACGAATATATCATGAAGTATTTTTCTGAAAATAGGTACAATGTCAGATATAATATTAGGCATGGGAGAAGTAGGTGAAACCCTATTTGGATTACTAGATGAGAGAAATTTTGATTGTGTTGGTATCGATATAGAATCTGCAAAATGTAAAAATTATTCAGAAAATGATACAATCAAAAATCCAGAATATCTTCATGTTTGCCTACCAGGAGAATTAACAGATTTTGTAGAGATTACTATAAGTTGGATTCCAAAGCTAAATGATCTAAAAGCAATAATTATTCATTCTACTGTAAGACCAGGAACTACAAAAAAAATTCAAGAAAAATCTAATGTACCAGTTTTATTTTCACCAGTTCGTGGTGTTCATAGAAGATTCTTAGATGATATTAAAAAATATACAAAGTTTATTGCGTCAGATGATAATGAGATCAATCCTGAAATAAAATCAGATTTGGAAAAGAGATTTCAAAAAGTTGATTGGATGTCAACTACAAAAACAGGTGAACTTGCAAAGATTTTAGTTGATACATCATATTATGGATGGCTTATCAATTATGCTCAAATTACAAAGATGATTTGTGAAAAAGAAGGCATAGATTTTGACGAAATGTGGAAATTTGCAGATGAAATACATGAAACCCTAGGAAATAGACCAAAAATGTATCCAGGAGTTATTGGAGGCCATTGTGTAATACCAAATTTGAATTTAATCGAATATGAAAATCTAGATGTAATTAAAAAAATTAATGAAATGTTTGAGAAATTTAAAAAATAATTTTATTTATTAAAAATCTAATTTAGTTAGAAGTTTTGATGCAATAACAAAAAGTATAGAAGCAATTCCAACAAGTACCAACATTTCTACAATTACAAACTCAGTAATATTTCCAAAAATTCCTGCCCTAATTACATCAACAAGATAAGTTAAAGGGTTTAGATAAAATGCAGTACGTAATGGTTCAGGAACATTTTCTGCAGGATAGAATGCTGAACTGACAAATGCAAAAAACAGAAAAACAGTATTAATTATTACATTAAATCCTTCACTAGAGCGCAATCTAGTTGAAATTATGGATGCTAGTGAACCAAATAAAACAGAACCAGTGATGGCACCAAAAACTATCACAGGAATGGTAATTATTGAAAACTCTACAGATTCAAAAAATACTGGATAGCCTACCAAAGCGATCAAAGAAGCGCTAACTAGACCAATTATGCCTATAGTGCAAATATTGCTAAGAATGTAATGACTTCTTGTGAATGGGCCAGACATTATTTGCTCAAACATCCCATGTCTTCGATCATTCCAGATTATGATTCCAGAGACAAGTGTACTGTTCATTATGTTAAATCCTATCATACCAGATGCAAGAAATGCAGGATAATCAAGTTCCTTTGCACCAAAAGGTACATGTTGAATTAATGGGGCATATGCAAACCCTGCTACAAAAATATAGATCAGAGGAAAAATTACTTGCCAAATTAAAAATCCAGGGTTTAAAGAAATTGTAATATTTCGATTTACAAGTCTAATAATCGGATGCATTATCTCTCACCATTTTTAAAAATATTTCTTCAAGATTTGTAGGAACTGCAGACAAATCTTCTATCTCAACACTATTATCATTTAATATTTTCAAAACTTTTAGCAAAACTAATTCAGATTGTTCTGAATGAATAACAATATTTGTTCCAGAATCAAAATTTATTTTACAATCAGAAATTCCATTAAGTAAATCAGAAATGTTAGGATTTTTTTCTAATAAATGAATTTTAATAGTTTTTTCTTTTCCAAATTTATTTTTTAGTGCTTCTGGAGAATCAACAGTTATAATTTTTCCTTTATCAATAATTGCAATTTCATCACAAAGATATTCAGCTTCTGTTAGAATGTGAGTTGTGTAAAATATTGTTAATCCTGTTTTGACTTTATTTTTTAGATAATCTAACAGTTTTCGCCGAGCACTAGGATCTAATCCTACTGTAGGTTCATCTAAAAATAGCAAATCCATATCATGCATAAATTCTCGTGCAACCTGCACTCTTCTTCGTTGACCAATAGAGAGATCTTCATTTCTTTTTTTTCTTATTTCAACCAGATCAAAATCTTTCAAGAGTTGTTCCATTCTTTTTTTACGTTCAGTTTTTGTAACATTCCACATCATACCATATTTGTCAAGGGATTTTTCAACTGACAAAGTGGGTTCATAACTTGGTTGCTGTAAAACAACACCAATTTTATGGCGAATATCCAAAGGATTTTTGATTGCATCAATGCCCAAAATTGTAAGGGAGCCATTTGAAGGGGGAATCAAGGTGGTAAGTAATTTGATGGTGGTCGATTTTCCTGCGCCATTTGGGCCTAAAAATCCAAAAACCTGACCAGGTTTTACTGATAAAACAATATCATCTACAGCTTTGATTAAGCCATATGATTTTGATAAATGATTAACTTCGATACAGGACATATTGAAACTGCGATCATCCCACTAATTTAGTTAATCAGTTGTTTCATCATAGATTTTGTTGTAGTTTAGTAAATTAAGAGACAATATATTCAAAACAAGAAAAATTTGGAGTTAATAAATTGAAATTGAAAATAAAGCGATCTAATTTGATAAAGATTCAATAAAATAAGATAATGAAATTTTTATTAATAGAATAAAGGTAGCAATTATGAATTGTCTGAATTTGATAGTCTAATTGATAAATTAATTGAGCAAAAACCAGAACTAACAAGAGAAATTATTGAAGAACAAATTAAACTAAAAAAAGAGAAGATTGGTGCAGGTTATCTAACTGATCAAGGAGCATTATTCTTAATTGCATCAGATTATGGTGTGACATTATCAGGACCACTAAAAGTTGAAATGAGTTTAAAAGATCTCTATGCAGGAGCTAAAGAGATTTCATTAGAAACAAGAGTTTTGAATTTATCTCCAGCAAAACAATTTTCAAGAAAGGATGGTTCACCATTTTATCTTAGAACTATGACAGTATACGATGATGCAAACTCTACAGCAAGTGTGAAATTATGGGATGAAAAAGCAAATCTTCCAGGAATTGAAAATCTAAAACCAGGAGACTTGATCAAAATCATCAAAGCTTATGTAAAATCAGATCTTGACGGTTCACCAACAATCAATATTGGTTCAGGTTCAAATGTAGAAACTGCTGATTCTGTAAGTGAAATTCCAACTATTGATACAATCACAAGAGATGTAAATGAATTACAGGAAGGACAAAAAGATCTAGTTGTTTTAGGAGAAATTGACGGGGTCATTAGCGGCATGGAATTTACAAATTCAAGAGGCATACCTGGAAAAGCGTTGAGAATGAGGCTGAAAGGCAAAGATGGAAGTGGGATGAGGGTAGTTCTATGGGGAAAAGATGAATCATCAATTCCAAATATGATCTCACAATCAGCTAAAGTAAGGTTACTTGGAGTTAAAGTCAAATCTGGAAATCAAGGATTAGAAATTCACGGAAATGATGCAACAATAATTGAGATTGAAGGAGGAAAAGAAGCAGAACCAATAATTGCAAGAGTTCTTTCAATGTCTCCAACAGAAAACGGAAGAAACATGATTTTAGCTGTAGATAACAAAAAGAATCTATACAACATTAGTGATTCATCAAATTCAACTAGCATTTGTGTAGAAGGAGATGTTATAGAATGCATGCCATCCAAAATTTATGGAAATTCAATTACGCTTGATGAAAATTCCTTTGTAAGAAAACTAGATAATGATGAAAATATTCCTTCACTATCTCAAATTAGAACAAAAATTAATGATGTTAAAGTTGGTGGTAGTTACTGTATAGAAGCAATAATTTTGAAAGTGCCAGAACGACGTGAGGTTCAGACAAAAACAGGTGAGTCAATTGCACTTTCAGAAATGTTTGTAGAAGACGACACAGGACAAATTTGGGTAAAAGGATGGAGAAACCAAGCTAGACTAATTGACAAGTGTGAGTTAGGAGAGATTGTTTCAATAACAGGACTTAATGCTAAAGCTGGATTAGAAGGAAGAATAGAGATGTTCTTAACAGCATTTTCAAAAATTACAAAAAAGAATTAAGAATCCCAAAAAACCTCTAGTAACTACATACTGTCTTTCTGCTTCATAGATCTGTTTGAGTAAATGTTCCTCATCAACCATATTTCGAAGTATTCGTGCAGCAGTGTCTGCACCTACTCCATAGCCAGACATAACAATAATTGCAGTTTTACCAAAATTCTCTACTAGAGAAGACACTTTCCAGGCACGATCTACCTTGTGTTTTTCTTCACTAGTCAGTTTTTTGCCATCATGTTTTTTTCTAATAATTTTAGATAAATCATAATCAGAGTAAAAAGTTGCAGTAATTTGGCGACCTTTACAATAAGGGCAAATCAGAATATTTTTTACTTCATTTGTTTCAACAACACGTTCCCATTTTCCACATCTAGCACAAATTAAACGGTGTTTTGTTTTATCTAATCTAGCTTTCACAAGATCTAAAATCCCTTTATCAAGATTTGCTGGAGACGAATAATATTTTGATGTATGATCTAAGATAGGCTCTGCTAATTTTGAAAATTGTTCAACTTCTAACCATTTTATATGAATTTGGTCTTCACGTATTTCTTTTAGAATTTTATCAGTGTTTTTGAGATCGTATTTGTCATGAAATAATTCACGTAATGCTTCTTGAACAAGTGCAGTTTTTGAATATCTTTCATACAAAAATCGTGCAGATTTTCTTTCATAAACTGCACCACGTCCTACAATACCAAATTTTTTTGCAACACACCATGTTCTCCAATTAACATTATGAGTACCAGCAAGAGATGCAGTAACCATAGAAAATAGATCATAATCATCTTTTAAGACTTCAAGAAACAGTTTTTCTGAGATTCTAGATCTAGAAGATAATACTATTCGATAACCATCAGAACGAGAATCTACAACAGAACCCAACATAGAAGATAACATGGAAGAAAGTAATGTAGAGAGGGTAGAGTTAATTTTTGTACCAAAACAAGAGTGAAGTACAATTGAACCTTGAGATCTACTAGATTCAATTACAATATTATTCTCATCAGAAATTTCATTAAAATTTAATTTTTCAATTGTTTTGTTTGTTAACTGAAGGGAACCTTTACTTACTTCACTTCTGAAATTACCAACTTTTCTAGCAGTTTTATAATCAATAGGGATATTCTCACCTTCCCAATAAGGAACTGTGATTCCTCCACCTCTAAATGGTTCAACATTTACTGTGAAAGATTTTTCATCAACATTTAGAATTCTCCATTGTGAACCTTTTAGAACAAAAATATTTCCAGAATCACCATAATCACCTACAAATCTCTGATCTAAACTTCCAATGATTTTTTTTCCTACACTATCAAATACTTTGAATTTAAGAATGTCAGGAATGGTAGAAAGATTTTCAAAATAATATTTGAAAGAACGTCCTTTTTTCCAGAAAGTCATCTTTGTTCTATCAAAAAAGATCAAATAGTTTGAATCAAGTAAATCTAAAATATCTACAAGTTCCTCGAGTTTTAGATTTCTAAATGGATAAGCTCTTGTTATCAAATCAAATGCTTTATCAATTGAAATCTCTCCAATTTGTATTGCAAGTCCAACAAGATGATGAGCTAGAACATCAAGTGAACCATCATGAATTTTTTGCTCTTCAATAGAGCCCTCTTGGATTCTTTGAAGTATGGCTTGTGCTTCGTATTCATCATCAGAATTATTTGTAATGATTAATCCTTTGGCAGAAGCATTACGATTATGTCTACTTCTACCTATTCTTTGAACTAATTTAGACACTTGTCTAGGTGAACCGTAATGAATTACTAATTCAACAGAACCAATATCTAATCCTAATTCAAGGGAAGAAGTACAAACAACAATTCCTCGTTTCCCTTCACGTAAATTTTGTTCAGTCTCTTCTCTAACTTCTTTTGAAAGGGAACCATGATGTAATTCGATTGGTATTGTAGATTTGTCTTTGAGTATTGAGGCTAAAAATTCAGATTCACCTCTAGTATTTGTAAATAAAAGAATTGGAGAATCCAAATCTAATTCTGACACATGTTCAATAATTTTTTCTGCTACATCAGAAATTGTTCCATCCACATATTTTATTTCAACATCATATTTTCTGACAGAAGTATCTCTAATTATCTCACATTTTCGTTTAGTACCTACAACAAATTTTCCTGCTTCTTCAAAATTTCCAACTGTAGCAGATAAGCCTATTTTTGTAAGGGGGAATTTGGAATTAAATTCTAATCTCTCAATACTTAGAGAGAGTTGAGTACCTCTTTCGCTAGATAATAATTCGTGAACTTCATCAACTACAATCCATTCTAAATCCGATAGTGCATCAAGGTATTTAGCTTGAGTTAAAAGAATAACTAAAGTTTCAGGAGTTGTAATTAGAACATCAGGAGGGTTTTCGGTAATTTTTTTTCTATCTTTTTGTGTTGTGTCGCCATGTCTGATTTCAATAGTTAATTCACTTTGATGAGCATATTTTGTGATTCTTCGAAAAACATCTCGGTTTAATGCACGCAAAGGAGTAATGTAAAGAGCTTTTATTTTTCCTATTTTTCTAGAGTTTTTCAATAAAGAAAAAATCGGTATTACAGAACACTCTGTCTTTCCAGAACCAGTTGGAGCAATAACTAAGCAATCTTTTTTTTGCAGAATTATCGGTGAAGCCTTTTTTTGAATTTCAGTTAGATTGGAAAAACCAAAATTCTCAAATAGAGATTTAGGAATCAGATTCATCTGGTGTTTTAGATCTTGATCTTTCATAAACAATTACACCAACTAAACCTATTGCAAACATAACTATAGTAATAGTCGGAAGATAGTCAAAAATATCTGCCATTTCTTATCTTCCTGTAGGAGTGTTAAATATCTTCAGGAACACTCGATAATCCTGATTGGTCAATAATATAAGAAAATGAATTTTCTACAAAAGGTGAATAGATTTTTCCATTAAATTTTGAGGAATTTTTTCTTAGATGTATTTTGATATGAGTAAAGGGATCAATTGCACTTTTCATGTTTTCAATTTCTTTTCCTTCCAAATTTCTTATCATATTAGTAATAACAACCGGAATTTTTTTAGATATTGCAAAATTAGCTAAATCATGCATGTATTTCATAAATAAAGAATTTTTCTCAAAAACAGATTCATCTTTTTGATATTCATAAGAAAATAAATCAGTCACATTATCAATTACAATTAATGAAAAATTATTATCAATATTTTTGATTGAGTTTATCTGTTCAGAGGTGTTAGTTAGCCTTGAAACAGTAATATGATTAAGAAAATCTAATTGCGATTCGGATGTTTTTTGTATATCCAAAATTCTTTCTGGTCTAAAACCTCCTGTTGTATCAAAATACAAAACATTACCTCCATTTTTGATAGAATTTATTGCCAATTGTAACAATAGTTGAGTTTTACCTGTTCCATTTTTTCCAAAAATATCCACAATTATGCCATCTGAAATTCCTCCAGAAAGAGATTTATCTAATTTTTGCAAACCAGTTGAGATCATATCTACTATTCTTACAAAAAGAAGAAAAAATTTAAGGAATTTCTGTTTCTTCAAAGGAGGTAAGGCTTTTATTCTAGAGAACAAAGTTGCAAAACAAGTGAACAATTAGTGTCTCAATCAAATAGCGCAAAAAGACCTCTAACAACTCTTCAAAAAAGTACAAAGAAGAAAGTTACTGTAAGACTGAAGAATGAAGTAGAATACAAAGGTAAGATGGATAATGTTGATTCATACATGAATTTGATAATGACAGATGCTGAGGAATTACATGAAGGTAAAACTATCGCAAATTACGGTAGAGTTATCGTAAGAGGAAACAACGTATTATTCATCAAACTAGAAAATGAACTCTAGTGAGTAGTGAGTTTTATGACAAATAATTTTCTATTTACATCTGAATCAGTAACAGAGGGACACCCAGACAAAATTTGTGATAATATTTCTGACGCATTTTTAGATGAATTCTTGAGACAAGATCCTGATTCACGGGTTGCAGTTGAAACAATGGTTACTACAGATTTTGTGGCAGTTGCAGGAGAAGTAACATCCAAAGCAGATTTTGACAAAAAAGCTCAAGAAGAACTTGTCAGAAAAACTATACGAGAAATTGGATATAACAATAAAGATTTGATGTTTGATACAGAATCTTGTGAAGTAACTCTACGTCTTCATTCACAGAGTCCAGATATCAGTCAAGGAGTTACAGCTACAGAAAATAAAGAGCAAGGTGCGGGAGATCAAGGATTGATGTTTGGATATGCTACAAATGAAACAGAAGAACTTATGCCAATGCCCATTTTACTTTCACAAAAACTTGCACAAAAATTATCAGAAGTAAGAAAAAATAACACATTACCATGGGCAAGACCAGATGGGAAAACTCAAGTCTCTGTAAGATATGAGGATGACAAACCAACTAAAATTGAAACAGTAGTTGTGTCTACTCAACATGCACCAGAGATATCTCAAGAAGAGATTGAAAGAGAAATCATTGACAAGGTTATCAAACCAGTATTAGGAAATCTATGGAATGATGATATCAAAATTCACATTAATCCAACCGGAAAATTTGTAATTGGAGGACCACATGGAGATGCAGGTCTTACAGGAAGAAAAATCATCGTAGACACCTATGGTGGTTTTGGAAGACATGGTGGAGGAGCTTTCTCTGGCAAAGACCCATCAAAAGTAGATAGATCAGCTTGTTACATGTGTAGATATATTGCAAAAAATTTGGTTGCAGCAGGTCTTGCAGATAGATGTGAAGTCCAACTTGCATATGCAATCGGAGTTGCAGAACCAGTATCATTATATGTAAACACATTTGGAACAAACAAGATTCCTGAAAATCAAATAGAAGATTTAGTTAGAAAGAATTTTGATATGAAACCATCTGGAATCATTTCCCAACTAGATTTGAAAAGACCAATTTACAAAAAAACTGCATCATATGGTCATTTTGGAAGAAATGAGCCAGAGTTCGGATGGGAAAAAACAAACAAGGTTGATGTTCTAAAACAAGGCGCCGGCCTTTAACAATTCTTTAACTGATTGAAAATCCATTTTTGACAAGTTTCTGAGTTTTTTATAATCTCCAACAAAATTCCCTACTAGTATATTAAGATCATCTACACCATAATCAAATTTAGAGTCAGTTATTGCAAGGCGATATGCTTTTTCAATATCCATGTAACATAGTTTGGTTTTTCTCTTTTGCAAAAATAGTTGAATATATTTTTCAAATAAGATTTTTTCAGAACCTACAAGATCAATTATTTTATTATTGAATTTCTTATCACGGATTGACTGAAAAATTAATTTTGTAACATCATTTATGAAAATTGGTTGTATGAAATATTTCCCAGAACCAGGAATAATGATTTTATTTTTTTCAATAGATTTTTTTAGATATTTTGTAAAAAGATCATCTTTTCCTACAATATACGAAGGTCGAAAAATCGTATAGTTAATTTTTGAATCAATTATAGATTGTTCAGCCTTGAATTTTGATACAAAGTATCCTAAAGATGTGTCAGGAGATACACCAAGTCCGCTTGTATAGATAATTTTTTTGATTTTTGCCTTTTTAGATAAATTAACAATTTTTTGTGTTAGTTGAAAATTAATTGATTCATAATCAATTTTTACAGATTGTTTTCCAATTCCTACAAGATGAATCAAAGCATCAGAGTTTTTTATCTTAGGAAGAAGTGATTTTTGGTCATAGTTTTTTAAGATGATTTTAGTTTCATTTTTGAATGATTTGAAATTTTTTCTAGATATTGAAATTAGATGAACGTTGTTTTCAGACAAGTATTTTCTAAGATTTTTTGCCACAAATCCACTAGCACCAGTAATTACAATTTGAAATGGTTTTTCCATAAAATGTCAAGTAGTTTTTATTTTAAATCTATTTGGAAAAACACTAAACAAGAGTTAATACAGTAAAATGAATACCTCAATTCGTGGCAGAGGAAAAAAAATTAAGGACTGGTTATACAACAGGAAGTTCTGCTACTGCAGCATCAAAAGCAGCACTATTATCAATTATCAAGCAACAAAAAATTGAAGAAGTTGAAATTACCTTACCAAAAAAAACCACTATAAAGATTCCTGTTAATTCATGTCAATTTGAAAAAAACAAGGCAAAATGTTCTGTAATAAAGGATGGTGGAGATGATCCAGATGTCACACATGGTGCTGAAATTATTGTAGAATTAACATTCAATGAAAATAAAAATCAAATTGAAATTGATGGTGGAGAAGGTGTAGGCATAGTAACAAAGCCTGGTTTAGGTTTGGAAATTAACAAACCAGCTATTAACCCCGTTCCAAAAAAAATGATTATAGAGAATCTTCAAGAAGTAGGGAAAAATATCTTAGACGAAAAAGGAATTAGAGTTGTAATCTCAGTTCCAAAAGGAAAAGAACTAGGGCCAAAGACAGATAATCCTAGACTAGGTATCAAAGACGGAATTTCAATTTTAGGTACAAGTGGCATAGTAGTTCCGTTTTCAACTGCATCATATGCTGCATCAATTAGACAGAACTTGGATGTTTCAATTGCCATGGGAAATGATACAGTAGTACTAACAACTGGAGGAAGAAGTGAAGATTTTGCAAAAAAGATTGTAGATCTTCCAGAACATTGTTTTGTACAAATGGGGGATTTTTCTGGATACACCATTCAACAATGTGGTAAGAAAAATATCAAAAAAGCATATGTTGTTGGATTTATTGGAAAACTTGCAAAGATGGCAGCAGGTGTAAAACAAACTCATGTTAAAGGTTCCAAAGTAGACATGAATTTTCTAGCAGAATTTGCAAAAAAAGTCAATGCAGATGAAAAAATTATTGAAAGTATCAAAAAAGCAAATACAGCAAGACACGTATCAGAAATTATCCAAGAAAATAATGTAGATGGATTTTTTGAGTTAATTTGTATAGAGGTATACAAACACATGAGAAAACACTGTGAAGAGAAAGTTCCAATTGATGTTATATTATTTGATTTTGAGGGAAATATCTTAGCAAGAGAACCAAAAGGGTAAGGTATTTTATTAAATCAACAAAGTTTTGAATATGGAAAAAATTGCAGTTTTAGCCATTACCAAAAATGGTATCAATATTGGTCAAACTCTAAAAGAGTTTTTTCCAGAATGGAGTGTTTTTGCACCATCCAAATTTTCTAATCAAAATAATGTAATTTCGTGGTATTCAGAGCCTACATCAGTGAAGATTGTTGAACTTTTCAAGAATAATGAGGCATTAATCTGCCTGTTTTCCCTAGGTGCAGTGATTCGATTAATAGCACCTCATCTTAAAGACAAAAAAACTGATCCTGCAGTAATTGTAATTGACGACAAAACAAATTTTGTAATTAGTGTATTATCAGGACATATAGGTGGAGCAAATGAACTTACTGAAAAAATTGCAGAGAAATTACAAGCACAACCAGTAATTACTACAGCTGCTGATGTAAACAAAACTATTGCTGTGGATTTAGTTGGAAGGGATTTTGGTTGGAAAATTGATAATGATTCAAACGTTACTAGAATTAGTGCGCATATGGTAAATGAAGAACCAATAGGTATTTTTCAAGATACAGGGGAAAGAAATTGGTACAAGCAATTACCAAAAAACGTTTCACTATACAACACCATAGAAGAATTAAAAAACTCAAAATCTAAAGCAAATTTAATAATTTCAGATAAAGTAATTGACGGCAGTCTAGCATCTGAATCAGTTATTTACAGGCCACCAAGTTTAGTAATTGGGATTGGTTTGCACTGGGACACATCAAAAGAGACTATCAAAGAAGGTATCAATAATTGTCTTAAAAAATTCAAACTCAGTTCAAAATCAATAGCAAAACTAGTTTCTATAAAAAAACCTGAAGACGTACAAGGACTAATAGATGCTGGAAAAGAAATGGAAATTCCGGTCGAATATGTTGAAAGAGAAGAATTGGCAAAAGTTACAGCACCTAATCCATCAGATACCGTAAAAGCATTTGAGGGAACAGCTAGTGTTTCAGAGGCAGCAGCAATTCTAGTGTCAAATGGTAAATTGATTGTAGAAAAGCAGAAATTCCCACCAAATTTGACTATAGCCATAGCGAGGATTGAGAGTTGAAACGAGGATTACTGATTATAGATAGAGGAAGCAGGGAAAGAGAAGCATCAGAGGAATTAGAGACTATTTGTACAGGAATCAAGGCTAAAGGAGATTATGTTTTTACAGATTATTGCTTTTTAGATTTTCTATATCCAGGAAAAAAAGTCAAAATTGCAGTTACTGATACAATGAAATTACAAAAAGATACAGAGGTAAAATTCCTAATAACTAAACCAATGAGTATGCATAAAACTTTGGTAGACATTGTTGAAAATAGAATTGCAACTACTCTAAAAGAAAACAATGTCACATGGCCTAACAAAGATGTAGATGTAATGATAATTGGTCATGGTAGTAAGGATCCTAATGCACAAATGTCATTGAACTATATTGTAGATGAACTAAAAGATTCTTACAGAAATGTTAGTCGCTGTTGGTTAGAAATTGAACAACCAGATATTTTTGAAGGAATCAAAAAATGTGAAAAAGATGAACCAAAAGTATTGATAATTGTATTTTATTTTCTACATGAAGGAGCACATGTTAAAACTGATATTAATAACGATTTGATTCCAGCTCTAAAAGATTCAAGTCTTAAAGATGTCTTTATTACAAAACACATTGGAACTGATGAAAAAATTATTGATTTAATAATTGAAAGAGCAAAAGAGGTAGAAGATGCAAACTAAGAAAGGCCAATCAATTGAAGATGCAAGTATGCAGATGATTGAAGATGAGATTGGTTTACACCCATATAGTGAAAAAGAATGGCCTATTGTGAGAAGAATTATTCATTCTACAGCAGATTTTGATTTTGCAGATAAAAATAAAATAATTTTTCATAAAGATGCAATTGAAAGTGGAATGAAAGCCTTGAAGAATGGTTGTAGTATCGTAGTTGATGTCAATGGAGTAATTGGAGGTCTCAATAAACAAAATCCCAAGGATTTTGGAAATGACATTGTTTGTAATATATCAAAGCCTGAAATTATGGAATTGGCAAAAAAAGAAGGAAAAACACGCTCGCAGGTATCAATGAGAGCTGCAAAATCAGACATTGATGGAGGAATTGTAGCCATAGGAAATGCCCCTACAGCTTTACAAGAGGTGATACAAATGGTAAAAGAAGGAATTGTCAAGCCTGCACTAATCATAGGCATTCCAGTAGGCTTTATTTGCGCTGCAGAATCAAAGGAGGAATTATCAAAATTAGAGGAGGTACCATTTATCACAAACTTAGGCAGAAAAGGAGGTAGTTCTTCAGCTTCTGCCATAATCAATGCAATCTTTAAATTAATTCGGGCAGAATCAGCATCTTGAGTATTTTATACAATTTTTTACAAAGATCTTTGCATAATTAGAACTATCAAAGTAGAGATGTCCATATGATGCAAGAGAATTGTATTGAATTAACCGAAATTCATGACCTTGAATACTATGAGGTTTTTCAGAGATTATTGAGCGGTTAATTTTTCCTTTAGTGTAATTTAGTTTCATTCTTTTTGTCATAGAAGTCTCTGCATCAAAGAGACCTACCATTTTGTATTTTTTATTTTCAGATAAAATTGATTTTGTAAGATACATCAATCCACCACATTCAGCATATATTGGAATACCATCCTCAGCAAGATTTTTGACGAGTTTTTTCATAATTTGATTTTTTGCCAGTTTTGAACCCAAAATTTCTGGAAATCCTCCTCCAATGTATAATCCATCACATTTTGGAATTTTTTTATCATTTACAGGACTAAAGAATTTCAATGATGCACCCTCTCTTCTAAGAGATTCTAAATTATCTTGATAATAGAAATTAAAAGAAGTATCTAACGCTACTGCAATTGTTGTTTTTGGTTTTTTATGAGAAGGTTTTGAGATTTTTTGAAGACTAGAAGTATTTTTTAGAATTTTAATAATTTGATTAATATCTAAATTTTTTGAAATTGTTTTTGAGATTTTTTGAATTTTGTTGTATAATGTTTTATTATCCAAAGTAGAGAATAATCCTAGATGTCTTGATTCTAAACTAAGAGAGTGATCATTTGGAACCACACCTACAATTGGAAGTTTTGTTTTTTGCAGAGCCTGTCTACATAGATTTTCGTGTTTTTTACTGCCTATTTTATTAAGAATTATGCCTGCAATTCTAGAATTTTTATGAAATTTTTGAAATCCCAAGGCTGTTGCTGCAATAGAACGAGCAGTTTTGCTTGCATCAAGAATCAAAAGTACAGGAGATTTTGTTATAGAAGCTACATGATGTGTACTAGCATGATTTGAATCACCTCTAAATCCATCGTAAAATCCCATCACACCTTCAATTACAGATACATTAGATTTTGAATTTGAGATAAAACTTGATAACAAATGATTTTTTCCCATCAACCAAACATCCAAGTTGAATGTTTCATTTTTTGAAATGCTAGAAAGATAACTTGGATCTATATAATCAGGACCTACTTTGAATGGTTGTACAGAATATCCTTGTTTTTGAAGCGCGTAAATTATTGAACATGTGATGGATGTTTTTCCAACTCCGCTACTAGCACCTGCTAATACAATTCTTGGAATTTTCAATTTGCATGAATAATATTATTTTTTTATTTAAATCGATGTATTTGTCAAATACTCAATGTTTTTAGTTAGATAATAGAAGAAAATATCATGAGTGGAGGTTTAACAATTGTATATACAGGAAAAGGGAAGGGGAAAACAACTGCAGCATTAGGACTTGCATTAAGAGCTACATGCTATGATAAAAAAATCTGCATGATTCAATTTATCAAAGGGTCTTGGCATTATGGAGAAATGGATTCAACAAAAAAAATGAAAAAATTCAATCAGGTAAATATGATATTGTGATTTTAGATGAAATCAACTATGCAGTAAATTTGAACCTGATTTCTTTAGATGATGTATTAAAATTGGTAAAATCAAAGCCAGATAATATGGATTTAGTTCTAACTGGAAATTATGCTAAAGAAGAAGTGATAGAAATTGCAGATCTAGTCACAGAAATGAAAGAGATCAAACACCCTTTTCAGAAAGGAATCAAAGCCAAAAAAGGAATTGATTTCTAGCCAGCAACATTAATTTACACAGTTAGGAGTTTTAGAAGAAATGTCTACAGAAATACAAGAGATGCCCGAACAAGGAGAGATCGTTCTTGCTACAGTAACAAAAGTAATGGATCACGGGGCATATGTTACACTAGACGAATATGATAACCTACAAGGATTTTTACACATTTCAGAGATTGCTCCAGGATGGATAAGATCAGTAAATAGATTTGTCAAAGATGGGGAGAAAAAAGTCCTTCTTGTAAAAAAAGTAAATCCACAACGTGGAGATATTGATTTATCATTAAAACAAGTTTCAAAAGATCAGAAAAAACAAAAAGATTGAAAAGTTAGAAGATAGCATTTATTCAAAGTATGATTCAGTTTATGATGCATTCATAGAAATTGGAAGAAACGGTATTGAATCTGTCAAAGAGCTAAAAATTCCAAAGAAAACTGCAAGTGTTATTGAAGAAATTTGTTCTAAAATTAAACTTCCATCAGTAGAAATTAGAGGAATTATGGAAATTACTAATTCAAAATCTGACGGAATTGAGATTATTAAAAAGATTCTTTTAGATGAATTGAAAAAAGATTCCACAATAGACATTACATATTTGGGTGCACCAAAATACAGACTATCAATAACTTCAGAAGATTTCAAGTCTGCAGAAAAGTCATTAAAGCCAATTATTGTAGATATTCAATCCAACATAGAAAAAACTAGAGAGAATTAAAATGAGATTTCAATTAAGAAAATGTAGTAAATGTTTTCAATATACACTTAAAGAAAAATGTCAGATGACAAGTATATGAGATACAGACTAGCTGAAAGATATAACTAGATTAAGTTAAAGGAACATAGTCTTTGTTAACTTCATATACAAAAACGCCTATCACAGCTTCACCTTTTGAAGCATCAAAACTTGGCGAATGATAAACTAATCTTAATGGACCGTTTCCATCTTCATGGAATTTGATATCTTTATCATAAATCGGAGTAAAGCCGTGTTGATACGATAACGATTGTTCATTGGTTTGGAAATTTACATATCCAATCAAATTATACGGAATCATTTGACCAATCAGAGTATTGTTCCAAAAATGATCGGTTCCACTCATTCCATCAGATTGAAGATGCCTATTAAGTGGCTCACCAGCAATCCTCATAAACCACTGTTTTTTTGACTCATCACCACCACCTTGTAAAACAAAAAGCGGTTGATCTTCGTTTCCATCAAGATTTAATCTCTGAGCAGCGATAAAAATCACAAAATAATCGGCTTCCATTTCTTGTAATAATTTCCATCCATCATCAGGTGAAGAAAGAAAGATCTTAGCAATATTCTCAATAATTATTGTATGTAAGGTAGAATTATCTGCCAAAGTGGCCCTATCTGCTTTTGTTTGTATCCAATAGCCATAATCCCACCAAGACGCAATAACAGCATCTTCGGGTGTGTTATTTTTAATCCATTCAAGAGAGTCATTCCAATCATTACTAGATATACCATATTTTGTTCCACCATTAAGAATTGTAAATGGATTATCACCGACTTGGAACACGCTTAACGGTGAAGAAGTTAAGGGCATTATCAACAATGCTATCAAACCAATTCCAAAAGATATTCTGATAATTGAATTTTTTAAATTCTTAACTTGTGATTCATTAGAAAAGAATGATTTTAACAGAATAGATATTCCTAATGCAGCTAAAATTATAACAGATATTGAAGCAAATACTTCTAATCTTAAAAATGCAGATGCAATATATGCTCCAGTGATTCCAAATATCAATGCAAAAGATTTCATATCATTTTGGATGAAAGATGATTTTGAATTTTTTAATAATGCCCAAATTCCAAAACCAGCAAAAATCATAAAAACAGAATGGAACAAAAATGAATGTTGAATAGTGGTTGTTGCATGTTCTGAGACAGAATCAACTAACGCATTATTAGTAGTCATAAATGGATTAATTGCATTAAGATATCTATAGGAAGGTAATTCTATGAATTCTTCTGAAGCATTAACTATTAGAAAAATTGAAGCAACAATTATGAAAGATGTAAGAAGCAGTAAGCCATTTCGAGTTTTATTTTTTTCAGGACTTTTGTTTTGAATTATTATACATAATACAAGAAAGATTGCTGGAATTATTAATGCAAAGCTACCTATACCTATTAAAAAATTTGAAGTTACTCTTTCAAAACCTAAAGAAGTAACTATTGCAGATAAACTAAAAATCGGTATTGCCCAAAGTAAAAATCTATGATCTTTTCGTAAGAAAGGTAAAATTAAGAAAAATATTGCTATAGGAATTATGAAAAATTGGTTACCTCCCCATGCGGAAAATCCTAGTATAAGAAAGAATCCACCAGGAATAAGTTTTGAAATTGCAATTTTATAATTTTTTGAGTTAAGGCCACTTAAAAGAAGATATGTTGCTAAAAGTCCAAAGAACAAACCCAGTGGTTCAGATTTGAACCATCCAATAGAACCTCTAGTTAACATTGGAATAGAGAATGAAAAGAGTAATGCAGAAAATAATCCAGCAGTAGTACCACCAATAACTCGTACTAATGCAAAAATAACTATTGATGTTAAAGAACCAAAAACAGCAGGAAAAATAATCGTAAAGTCATAAAGATTTTCTCCATTACCAAACATCCAATAAGTTATTGCAGCAGTAAGGTGTAATGATACTTGTGAAGTTTCAGATACATTTCTACCATTAGGATACCAACTTAACTCATCATTCCATTGAAAATAAGCATCAATACCATTGTTTACTATATACTCTGTTGCTCTATAATTAAAAAATGGATCAAATTCATTTAATTCCCAACCCCATTCTGCAGGTTGAGATCTTATCAAAAAAGTAATTGAAAATGATAATGAAAGAATTCCAATAATTAATAGATGTTTTAATGAAAGATCAAAATTTCCAATTGATATTAAAGTATAATTTGAATTCAATATTTTTTCAGTATAAACTGGGCTTATTACTCTTTATACGCAAATATTAATTATTGAAATTTTCTTATTGAGGAGCATATTTTCCGGTTAGTTTTGTTTCATCAATAATGTGTTCTTTCAGAGAATTTTCAAGATCTTTTTTTGTTGAACCTTTTCCTAGTTCAAGTATTGTATCAAGTGCATATAATTTGAAGATGTAAGTATGTTCTTTATCAGGAGGAGCAGGTCCACCATAACCAATTTCACCAAAGTCAGTTTCTCCTTCGACTGAATTTTCAGGGATGGAATTTTCATCTATTTTTTTAATTTCTTTAGGAATATTCCATAATACCCAATGGACCCAAACTTTTCCAACAGCTCCCATTGCATCAGGATCATCCATAATTAGAGCAAGAGATTTTGTAGATTCAGGAATGTCACTAATAATTAATGAAGGACTGACATTTCCATTTTTGTAACCAAATTGTTTGGGAATTGTTCCACCATTTTCAAAAGATGAGCTTTCTAATTTCATAGATATAGAGAAATTAAACTTAAAGTTAAATTTTTCTAGGATTCTAGAATTATTTTATCATTAGAAAAAGATAGAACGGAACCACCAGCATATTTTACTTGTTTTTTTAATTCTTTGTCCATTGTACCAATAATTGATTTGTTGGATCTTGTATATTCTAATAGTTCTTTATCTGCAAAGGAACCTGATAATGGAATTGTTTTAAATTTTTCAATAAAATCTAATGTTTTTTCAATATCATGCTTTTTTTCAGGAACCATTTGTAATTTCAATAGTTCTGTTTTTACAACTTCAGGAACAACAAAAGAAATAGCACCTATTTCTACATCAAGATTATCAATATTTTTTATTCTTCTAGTAGCGAGATTAATCAGAAAACTGGTATCACAGATTACTTCAACCAACTATGCCCGCACCAATCAATCTCCATCGTTCATCAATTCTTCTACTTAGTGCTACATTTCCACCTTCAAAAATACATGCAGGTCTTCTCAATTCAATTTCCACATTTTTTGATTTAACTTTGGATACTTTACCCAATAATGGTGCAGTACCAATGTTTACTCTAAGTAGTTCACCTGTTTGTATTGGTTGAACTTTGATATCTTCAGTTGTGCCTACTGCTGAATCAAATAGTGTTACATCTAGTTTTAATTGAGTAGAGTTTTCAGGTAATGTTCCTGGTTTTCCTATAACTGAACCAATGAATGAATCGCTTCTAGTCATTGAAGGATCAAGTTTAGTTCCAATAGCAACCAAACCACCAGGTTTAACTGATTCAACAATTCCTGCAGCAGTTCCTAAAGAAGTAATTTCTGTTACCAGTGGCTCATAGGTTTTTTTCTTTTTATTTAGAATTCCAGGTTTGATTTCGATTTCATCACCCACATTAAAAACACCTTGAGTTAAACTTCCACCTATAACGCCTCCTTTGATATTTTTTAATTTAGTTCCAGGTTTGTTTACATCAAATGAACGTAAAACATGCATAACGGTGTCTTGTTTTTCATCTCTATCAGGAGTTTTGATGTTAGATTCTATTGAACCAATTAATGCATCTACATTTAGTCCAGATTGAGCTGAAATTGGAATAATTGGTGCTTTTGCAGCGTGAGTTCCTTTAACAAATTTTGTAATATCCTGATAATTTGCAAGTGCCTCTTTGTAAGATAATAAATCAACTTTATTTTGAACAACCACAATCTGTTGTATTCCAAGGGTTTGTAGTGCTAAGAGATGTTCTTTTGTTTGGGGTCTTGGAACCTTTTCGTTTGCTGCAACAAGCAATAATGCACCGTCCATTAATGCTGAACCAGACAACATATTTGCCATCAAACTTTCGTGCCCTGGACTGTCAACAAAACTAACAACTCTAGATAATTCACTCTCTCCACCACAGTTGTTACATTTTGGTGTTGTAGAATATCCTAAAGGTTCTTCACAGCTTGTACATTTGTAAAACGCTGCATCAGAATAACCAACACGAATTGTAATTCCACGTTTTAGTTCTTGACTATGAACACTTGTCCATGAACCAGTTAATGCTTGAATAAGAGTAGTTTTTCCATGATCGACATGACCTGCAGTTCCAATGTTTACACATGGCTGATATCCATACTTGTCAATATACCAATCAGGAAGTGTATCTCTCCAATGCATGAGTCAAAATGTAGAAGCGGTATATGTTAAGTTATTCTTTTTTATCTTCAGGTTTTTCTTCTGCAGAGTCTGCGGCTTCTGCAGGAGCTTCTTCAACAGGTAATTGTCCATCAAATTTACAATTAATTTGATAAATTTCTTCAGAAACAGTATTGCCACGCATTAATTTTCTTACTCTTTGTCCCTTCTCTGCGTCTTGTAATCCTACACCTTTTGAAAGTAGAACATATTTTCTTGCAGCTCCATGAATATCATTTCTCATTGGAACACCAGACTTGTCACTACCTCCTGTTAGTTTTAGTTTTCCACTTAGACCAACAACAGAAGCATCAGTTTCCTGTCCCAATTCAAGACCTAGAAGAGGATTAGCATCGCTATCTTTGAGTTCTTTTGACATTGATTTTCCTTTGGTATCTGAAATGGTAATCTTGAAGTTTGCCAAGTATTCGAAAAAAATCTAAAACGACTAATTAACCTTTGGACATTATTTTTAAATTAATAGAGATAGGAATGAACATGGCTGAAGAGATAAGATGTCCAAAATGCGATAATAAGATGGTGGACATGCAAGCCTGTCATATGTTTTGTCCAAATTGTGGTTCCCATCTAGATTGTTCAGATAAAGGAAATTATTGGTAAATTACAATCCTGGTCTATCAGGAATGTATTCAGAAGACATGTTGATTGCTTGATCTTTCATGATTTCAAGATATGTATCATAATCTGCTTCAAAATTACAATGAGGACATTTTACATTTGTAACATCATCATCTAATACTGCAACTTTTTCACATTCGGGACATCTTGCATCCATGTAATAATTTGTGAGTCAAGATATTTAATCATAATTAATGAATATGGCTAAAGCGGAGTTAGTTTAGTCTGGTATGACGTCAGCTTCCCAAGCTGAAGGCCGCGGGTTCAAATCCCGCACTCCGCATCATAATTCATGAATTGTTTGTTCTATAACTCCCCTATCAGGGGCCTTTGGAAAATATTTCAAATAATTTTTGAGATCATCTTTTGCATCACTATTCTTATTTTGTTGTTCTCTAAGATAAGCACGGTTTTTGTATATTTTAGCAGAACGTTTAGGATTTATTTCAATTGCTTTTGTGTAACAATCTTCTGCTTTTTTGAAATCATTAGTTTTAAGATAAAAATTTCCAAGTCCATTGTAGGTCAAATAAGAACGATCATTGAGTTCCAAACATTTTTCATAAAAATTAATGCATTCAGAAGACTTTTGTTCATTCATGATGGTGCCTAATAGATGAAGTGCAGTTGAATTGTTTTGATTCAATTCTAGTGCTTGTTTTAATGAGGTGATTGCCTCAGAGTGATTTTTTAGAATACTTTGTCGTTCTGATTCAAAACATAGTCGATTCGATTTGTTAAAAGAATCGTTTTCAAGTTTGATAGAAGAAACAATATCTTCAGGCGCAAGTATTATCATTAATTTGCCTTCTTCAGACCATTCTTTTTCAAATATATTTTCAGGAATGGCACCTTCTTGCATTTCACCTTCTTTATTTCCTGTTTGAATATAATGCAAAATTGTTTTTTCTTCATCATTGTAACCTGTAATAATTGATGCATGTTGAGTGACTTCGGGAATTCCTGGAAGAATTACAATTAGAGGGACTCCAGAATCAATAATTTTTTTTAGTTCATCCATAGAGGAATGTACGATTTTACATATCAAACCGTGCCTTTCTGCAGATTCAATTCCTTCAATCAGTATACTTCCGTTAAATCCTGCATATTTTTTTGCAGTTTCAATTGCTTCAGCCATAGGTAAATCAATATTCCAATATTTTGAGACCACGTTAACTGGCAATGGAAGACAAATGTTTTCTTCTTCAACTAGAGGTAAAAGTAATTCATGGCCTTCTTGTTCCATAAATTAATCAAATTTTTTATGTAATTAAAATCATTCAGAGCATACAGAATTTTTCAATTAGATTATTTCCATCTATACTCATTTCAGGATGAAATTGGGTTCCAAAAATAGGCTTGGTCACATGCTTAATAATTTCATATTTGCAATTAGCAGATTCTCCAATAGAAATTAATTCTTTAGGTAATTTTGAGATTTCAAAATTATGACTTTCAAAAACTGATAATGAATCATTTTGTATTAGATTATTTTCAAAGATCTTTACAGTTTCATCCCCTTTCTGAAGAGAGGGGCTTTTTTTGATTGTTCCTCCTAAGGTCAGAGCTAAAATATCTGCACCATAACATATACCGAGTAATTTAGAATTATTTTTTATGCAATAATTTACAATTTTGGAATTTATTTCATTAATCTTCTTTTCGTTTTTTCTTCTTCCAGATAAAATAAAAAAATCATAGTTTGATAATGAGTTTAGATCTAAATTATTTGGTATTTGAATTTCAAATAAAATATTTTTTTGTGTAAGAAAATCAGTTAAATTTTTTGTGTAAACAGAACCATTATCTACAACTAGAAGCAATTAACTGCCTACCTCAATTGAGATATAATGAATCTCAGATATACCATCTTTGACATATATCGTTCCAATGTTGAGATTGTTTTCTTCTTGCCACATGAATACTCTATCACTTCTTGGTTTAACGAAATCATCAATAAACTGTGATAGGAATTCTACAGTTTCTTCACGATCGTTTTCAGTAAAGAAGATCATCTCTCCTTCATTAAATGACAATGGGATCTGAATTGATGTAGGCTCAGATATAGTAATTTCATTTTCCTCAAATATTTTCTTGATGATATCAATTCTGTCGTTTCTGTCTAATTCAACATAATCAACATCAGCTACAGTAATAGATCCTGCTACACCTGAAACTTTCTTCAAATATGCTTCAAATGCTTTTTCTTGAGTGTCCCCTAGTCCAACAAAGTATTCTCCATTGAATGCAGCACCAACAGCTGCAATTGTTCCTAGTTGTGCAACTACTCCACCGGCACCAGCAGTATAAACAGGAATAAAGTAAACATCATGAGCTCCTACACGATATAGGATATTGTCACCAATCCTTGGGTTTCTCAATAATGTCTTTAATTGAGCAAATTCAGGATCTCTATCTAATGCTTCTCTTACTGCAGTTGGACCAATTAATTTGGTCGTAGAGTTTAGAGGTACTTCGTAGAACTGCAAGTCACCCAAGTTAGAAAGATCGTTTTCAACTACCATATATCCAGCAAGGTTTCTTCCCTGGGAACCTCTGAGTTCTAGTGACAACAACCCTAGGAATTCAGTTTGATCAAATCCTGGTGGTTTTGCCTCAACATAATAAGTGTCAAGACCACGAGGAATCTCATAAAATTCGTTTGCTTGAATGAATGTCTCAACATTTGTGACATGGTAAACATTGTACATCTCAGTCTTCCAGTTAAACAATTCAACAGGATATCTAATTTGTTCTTCTAACCAAGCAGGCATTGGTTGGAATTGTTCTTCATACTGACTTGCAAACATTTCTGTAAAGAAATCATCTCCAGTCTTTAGGAGTTGAATATCACCATCATACGAATCAACAAGAGCATATCCAACTAAACGCAAGTATGGATTTCCAACAGACCAAGGAACATCTCTAGTATCAAATCCAATAATTAATGGAATTAACCAATACGAATTTTCTCCATCAGTAACAGGAAGTGAATCTAACTCTTTACCAAACAAGTCATAGAGGAAATAAGGATACAGAGTTTGCATTCTATCATGTACATCTTTGTATCTCATAATGTGAACAGATTCTCCTGGGAATGAAAGCAAAAAGTTTGGCTCAAATATCCAACTCAATGGAGGTGAAACATCTAATCCACCTAATCCAGAATAGGATACACCACCAAGTTCTGCACTATCAGAACCTCTGGAATTTGGATAACCAGACCATGTTTGCTCAAAGAGACCGCCTTCACCATAGTAGATTTCTCTTTGTTTGAAAAATTGGTCACTTTCAACAATTTGTCCATCCGTTGCTTCTAAAGTTAGGAATCCATCAGGAACATGTGTATATACAAAGTGCTCATTATACCATCTATTTTCAAGGCTAACTGATGTTGGTAAGATTGGTTTCATTGAAGCTGTCCAATACAAAGTATTGTTAAATCTCAAAATATCATTATCTTCAAAGTCAACATAAGGAATCAAACCAATTTCAGGCTTTAATTTGGCAAAAGCTGCTTCCCAATCCCAAACTCGAATTACATCTAAAACATCACTATTTTGAGAAACATAGTTTTTGATATTGTTTGGAGAGACAGAGGTTAACTGAACATCGTGAGTGTTTTCTTGTACATTATTTAGCTCACCAAGATATCGATTTACTCCAATTTGTTGAGCAGTGTAAGGTCCCAAAAATTCGATTTTCTTTGCATCTGCAATGCTATTATTTACAGAAACAACACCACCAACAATTATTGCAATTGCAATTATTGTAAGAATTCTAATGTATACATCTCTCTTAAACATATGAGTTAGAACACGTGCTCTAATTCTATCAACTACTGAAAACGCAATTAATGCAGAACCAATTACAAGCGTACCACCAATGACATATCTTGTATTATAGTCAATTTGATCAGTGAAAAACAGGTTAAATCCTGCCCAAATTATTCCAATACCAATTATTCCTTCAATTGTTGAAACATAGTTTAGGTAACGTGGTTTGCCTTCATTAGAGTCTTGAAGGAAGGAAGTAATTACATTAATTATTCTATGCAATCCAACATACAAAACTAAACGTAATCCAATTGCTGCAAGTATTGGAGGAATCAAAATTACTAGAGCAGGTATCATTGGGACTACATTTTCTGCAGCATAGTTTGGATCAGTTTCAGGAGTTACAAATGGTAATGAGAATAATTTTGGTAAGTTTTCTATTCCAAGATAATTACCATCAATAAATGACATTGCAGCAAATCCAAACATGATATTTGCAAAGAATGCACCAAAGAGGAAGATTTTGGTAATTTGCCATAGGACAAATTGTCCTGAACTTAATTTGTAATCTCTAAAACTTGGTACCACATTAGAGATTGGTTGCTGGCCACTTTTTCCCAAAAAGCCAATTGCAGTGTTAATTGCATACCAGAAAATAGAAGAGCGTCCAACAATATTTACACGGACTAAGGCAATGGCAGATAGAATAATGGTAGAAACAAGTGTGTAATAGAGAGGTTTTGTAAATTGATCGCCAAATTCTGTAAAATTCATTGATAAAACTACTGCTTGATTTCCTACAATTGCAAAAATTACAATTCCAATAATTGCAATAATACCTAATCTGATGTATTTTCCAGCATCAGGAGGCGGAGTCTGCTTATCAGTAGAGGCGCTATACAAAATCAAGTTGAGTTAAGATTTGGTAAATTAAAGTCTTAGCAGCAAAATTACGCAATTGTTGCTAGTTTTTTGCAGATCATATAGACTGCAACAAATGTTGGAACGCTTACTTTTTCGTTTTGATATGGTCCAAATTTTTTATTTTTTAATTTAAACTCAATTGGACAATTTGCCAATATTTCCACAGTATCGTCACTAAGAAATGATGAATCTACATAAGCATCAAATTTTTTCAAATCTTGACAGTGGATTTTTGTAAGGCCACTTTTACTATTGATAGAACCTGGTAATCGAAATATTCTATGAATATCCATTGTAACATTAGGATCAATTTTTGTACCAATATTTTCAGAAACAGCATCCAAAGTTTTTTGAAATGACGAATATCCATTTGAAAGTAATTCTGAAATGATTTTTGATCTCTTTGATTTTGAACCATATACATATTTTGAGAATCTACCTCTCCATCCTGATTCATCAAAGTCTGGAAAAGAATTTCTATTTGGTTTGAATTTTTTCATTCCAAACTTTTCAGGAATTGCTCCATTGAACATGATATAATCTACAAGTTCTGATCTTTCTCTAGAACCAATTTGTTGGAATTGTGTATTATACACATAGATATGAAATCCTTCATTGCCAGAAAAATATACATGAATGTCATCCTTGTTTATTGAGAAATCATTTGTTAGAATTTCTGATAATTTTAAAACTTCAATTTTTGATGAATCAATACAATTTTTACACGGTAGAGATTTTTTTTCTAATTTTGTTGAATTACATTTAATACATTTTTCAGAATTATTTGAAATATCATTACAATCATTGCATATAGATAATGTATGATTTGTTCTACAAGATAAATTCAGATCTTTTGCATCAATATCAAAAATTAGATCAGCTTCTTTCCAATCTTTCTCATTCATAGGTAGATTTGGAAATGTGTAATATGCATTTGAGCAATATACATCAGATGGGACATTTTGCATTAGCAATAGATGTAGTTCTTTGTCGTCTTTGACTGAAATGTGACGTGTCATTCCAGAATTGAATTTCTGATAGCCAAATTCTCTTTCAGATGTGCGTTCGGGTACTCTAATTAGGCCAAATTGTTCAAAATAATATTTTTTGAATGCACTTTCCAGAAATTTTATGTCAGTTTCATTCATTATTTTCTCTTCTTTCCAAATTGTAAGGGAGTAATGATACCTTCACATTCTGATGTTGCAAAACAAAGACTTTGAGTTTTTAGTTTTTCGCATGAAGGGCAAGAATATTGTGTGCCACTACCAGAAGTTCCAGCCAGATGATTGAGTTGGTAAAGTGTTACACGTTCATTATAGTCTGGGGCATTTTTGAATAACGGTGCAATTTGTTGAACAGATTGTCCTTTTGAGAGAAGAAAGGTTGCCAACATGAATCTGCCTGAATGTGGTAGATTTTCACCTTTTTCAAGTACATCAATTGCATGTTTGATACATGGAGGATATTCTCCAGTTGTCATTGTAAAAGTGGAGAATTTTTTTGACAACATTACAAGTTTATTTACAGAATCTTCAAAACCAGGAATCATTGTAGGTGTTTTTGCATTAACTATTTTTGAATTGATATAGGTGCCTAGCTCTTTTCTGATCAATCTTACCGTTTCGTGTGGAGTAAGAAATACTTGGCCCTTTTCTACATGTCTGTTAATTAATTTCCATTCTCTTTCATGAAAATTAATTGAATGTTTTAGATAGTCAGATACTGGAATTACAAAATAGTCATCTAATTTTTCTATCTGAACTGAAAACAAATCATCAATTATCCTGATTGCCAATTGCTTTTTTGATTCATCTGAGATATTTGCCAAGTCTTTTTCAAGATATTTTTCAGCTCGTCTTGCCTCAGCAAGTGCAAATCTCTTGATTAGGGTATGCATGCCACTTAGTTTTAGTAATACTATGGCAAGCAGAAACGAGAAAACCTCTCTAGGAAGTGCCGCTTCTCTTGATACTTGATCTCCAACCAAGTCAGATTTGTAGATTTTTCCATCTGCAGCCACCTGAATTCTTTCATATGCTTTGGTTATCAGTTCTTTTAGATCAGGATCTGTTCCAAATTGCTCTAAAGTGAAACCTTTGTCCTTTAGATACTGACCAGCATCAGCTAAAAATGGATATTTTGCGATTTCATCTTGTCCAAGTGATAGCATATTAGTAAATTACCTAGTTTACTTAAAAATCTGGTTTCACTATATTTGATGCTGGTTTAAATTATGTTTGATGAAATTTGAAATATGCAGATCGGCTGTCATGTATCAATTTCAGGTTCCATTGACAAAGCCGTTGACAATGCAGTTGAGAGAGAATGTTCAGCATTTCAAATTTTTACCAGAAATCCAAGAGGATGGCATGCAAAACCACTAACAAAAGAAGACATTACAAATTTTAAATCAAAATTAAAAGAAAGCAAGATTGATAGACTTGCTACATGTGCACACATGCCATATTTACCAAATCTAGCTACTCCAAAAGAAGATGGATTTGAAAAATCAGTGAAAACTTTGGTAGATGAAGTAGAAAGATGTGCACGATTAGGAATTCCATATCTTGTAACTCACCTTGGAAGTCATCTAGGAACTGGAGAAGAAGCAGGAATTAAGAGATTAGTTAAAGGCTTGACTCAAGCTGGTAAAACAAAAAATGATGTAATGATTCTATTAGAAAATACAGCAGGACAAAAAAATTCTGTTGGTTCAGACTTTAAACAATTAGGTGAAATATTCAAACAGCTAAAACCTGCAAAAAAATTTGGTGTTTGTTTGGATTCGTGTCATGCTTTTGTTTCTGGATATGATTTAAGAACTGAAGATAAAGTAAAAGAGACTTTTGCAGAATTTGACAAATATGTAGGAATCGATAATTTGAAAATTCTTCATCTAAATGACGCTAAAGGGGAGATTGGTTGTAATCTTGATAGACACTATCATTTAGGAATGGGTGGAATTGGTGAGAAAGGTATTTCAGCTATAGTAAAGTTTGCAAATAAGAAAAAAATACCAATAGTCTTAGAGACTCCTATTGACGATGACAGAGATGATTTTGAGAACATCAGAAAGGCAAAAGAATTTGCGTAGAAATTTATTCAATGGTTTTTGTGAGTAAATATGGACTATGAAACAGTAATGAAATTAGCACTTGAACGTGGATTTTATTTTCCAAGCTGTGAAGTCTATGCTGATGCACAAGCTGGATTTTGGGAGTATGGTCCAACGGGAGTTGGTTTAAAAAATAAATTTCTAGAATTGTGGAGAAGAGAGTTAATCAGAAGAGACGGAATGCTTGAGATTGATGGTTCTCAAATTATGTCAAAATCAGTTTTTGAAGCTTCAGGTCATTTGGGAAATTTTGCTGATCCAATAATAAAATGTACAAAATGTAATTCAACATTTAGAGCTGATAGAACAATTGCAGAGTTGACACAGATTGAAATTCCTGAAAGTGCAGATTTAGAAGAATTTGATAATGCTATTAATCAAAATAATATCAAATGTCCAAAATGTAAAGGAGACTTTGATAAGACAAAGAATTTCAATATGATGTTTAGAGTTGGGATTGGTCCTGAGGAAGAGGAAGCATATCTTAGACCAGAAACATGTCAATCAATCTTTGTTGATTTTCCTAGATTATACAAAACCATGAGAGGGAAACTACCGTTAGGAATTGCACAGGTTGGAAAAAGTTTCAGAAATGAGATAGCACCTAGACAGAGTCTATTGCGTTTAAGAGAATTTTACCAAGCAGAGATTGAAGTGTTTTGTAATCCATCAAAACTTGATGAAGTTGAAAAATTTGTAGAGATTCAAGATACAGTAATCAGAGTCCAGACAGATTCTGAACCAGTTACAATGACATGCAAAGAGGCAGTAGAAACTGGAACTATTCCAAACAAGTTTGTTGCGTATTATTTAGGAATCTTGACTGAATTTTATGAAAAAACAGGCATAGATATCTCAAGGAGTAGATTCAGAAAATTAGGAGACAAAGAAAAAGCATTCTATGCAGATGTTGCGTTTGACTTTGAGGTAGAAACTACTATTGGTTGGCTTGAACTGGTTGCATGTAACTACAGAACAGATTATGACTTGTCCAGTCATGCAAACAAAAGTAAAGAAAAGTTTGAGGTAATGGATAATGATGATAAAGTCTTGCCTCATGTGTTTGAGATTTCAATGGGTATTGACAGAAGTCTTTACACAATTTTAGAACATTCATTAAAAGACGATACAGAACATGAAAGAATTGTTTTATCACTAAAACCATATCTTTCACCTACACATGTGGGAATTTTATCACTAGTCAAAAAAGATGGATTAAAAGAAAAAACTGATGAGATTTATCTTTCGATTAAAAGAAAATTTGATGCATTCTTGGATCATTCAGGTGCAATTGGTAGAAGATATAGAAGATTAGATGAGATAGGAGCTCCATTTGCAGTTACAGTTGATCATCAGACATTAGAAGATGATACTGTAACTATACGAAAAAGAGACTCTATGGAACAGTCCAGAATTAAGATTTCAGAGATTGATTCAATTCTTTTAGAATCAGTTGCATTTCCATAGACTAGTCTGAGTATACTGTAATCATTTCAGAGAGTATCTTCTGTTTCACTTTGACATTCAAATCTTTGATTGCTTGTGCCTGTGGGATTAGTCCTTGTTCAGTCTCCAAGGTAACAGTCCAATCACCTACAATTGGATCAATTGAGGTGATAGAGAATCTCTCTAGTGCACTATCAGCACCACTGTACTTTACTCTGAGTATCTGACCTTCATATTCAACACTTTGTAATCCTCCTCTGTTTTCTCTTGTGTTGTCAGTAACTGCACATTCATCAGATGAACCAATGATACACTGACCATTTGGTGCAATTACATTGAATCTGAATTCATCTTGTGCATCTGATGCATATATCAATACTGGCTCAGATAAGATGTTTCCATCAATCTCAATTGGCTGTATGGTCTTCATGTCATAAGCAGACATTGAAACTGTCTTTGGATAGTTGTAAAGTACTGCAGATTCAGTTACTTTAGAAGTTCCATACAACTCTACTTGGCCTTGAATATCATAAGATGATAGACATCATAGAATGGAGTCTTGTAGTCAAATGATACTTTGGTTTGACCATTATCAAAGAATTGAGGTTGTTTTGATACGACCTCACCATCAACTAATAGAGATACAATACCATATGCTGGTGCTTGTTCATTTTCAATATACAAGCTAGGTCTAACTATGGTGTTAGTTGCCTGAATTGATGGCACATCTAACTCTAGAGATACATCTGGTTCAGTAATTGGCTTAACACCCATGGTGTAGTGTTTTGATTCTACTTCGCTTAGCTCTTCATCAATTACATGTATCCAATAACCAACTGCCGGATCTTGCATTAAGTATGAAGGTATACTTGCAGTTACTTGGTATGCAGATTCAGTGTAGATTAATGGTTCAACATTCATTCTCATTGCAATGTATTCATCATCAGATTGTCCTAGTGTGATGGTTCTAAGTTCAACTCTCTTGAGTGGAGTCTTGCTATCAATAATTGCTGAAATGTACAAGTCTTGTTCAGACACATAGAAGAATTCTGAATCAACATCGGCAATGTGTTGTGTTCCATTCTCAATTTGGAATTTGACATCAAATATTCTAGGTACTGCAAATGAAATTTCATCAATTTCGCCTTCTGGAACATCAGATACCACTATTACACCATCACATGATGGGGTATTGATTGCAGCATTTACTGTGTTTTGTACTGTACCTTTCTCTTCAGTAACAGTAACCATCAAGAATGTTTCATTTGATGTGATTGGAATTTCGTATAGGTATTTGTCAACTCGGGTAATCTTGTTTAGTTCTTCATATGGTTGCTCATCAGATAGTACTGCTATGACAGTTCCAGTCTTTGTTGTATGAATTGTAACTACTGGTGGGTTTTCAGCATCACTAGAGACTAGAATTCTTGCAATGTTTTCATCACATTTGTCATAGGATACTTCATTAATTGTGAGTGGAGTTCCTAAGATACCACCAAATCCTCCAGCTCCTGCACCTTTACCACCTGGACCCACACCAGTTTTTCCTCCACCACCAGATGGACCATCAGTACTAGTAGATGAGGATGATGTAGATTTCTTTGCTGCACCAAATTTGGTAAAGTGGCTAGTCCATATTACCAAATCAGTATCATCATCGAAATAACATTCGTCATCATCACCAAGTGCTGCATCAGCTGCAGATGCAGTTGCAAAGTTAGAAGAACATTGATCAATAAACACAATGTTATCATTTACATCAGTGTAAAATGTAACAAATCCACTTCCACCATCATTCTCAAAGACAATTTTTGTTGGAGGACTAACAGAGATCTTTTGTCCTGCTAGTCCAACTTCAAATGCGGCAACTTCTGAATAGGAAGTGGTAGTTGTAGTTGTAGTTGATGTGACTGTAGTTGTAGTTGTAGTTGTGGCAATTGATACGGTCTTAGTTGTTGGTAAAGATAATTTTCCATCCCAACCACTCGGTCCTGATAACGTGGTGCCATCAGCAAATACTATTGTTCCTTCTTCATCTTCAATGTTTGAATCATCATCTGTGTGAGTAGCATTGAATGTGACATTATATCCATCAGTAATTGTTACGTCAGTTCCAGATATAACACTAGAGTAATCAATTTTAGTTGAAATGTTTTCATCAGTAACTACAATGTCTGGGGAAGATGAAGTTGATTTGATTTCAACTTCAGTGTTAGTAGTTGTAACGGTAACTGTTTCTGCGTCATCAGATGGAGTCAAAGATGTTTGATTAGTATTACTAACTTTGGTTGAAACAAGATACTCTGATGCAGCAATGCTATCAGCTAATGAACGAGTGAGAGTTGCAACAGTTGCAATGGTTTCACCAATTGAGATAGTATCAGATAAGGAGACATTCTTGGCACCTGTAGATTCGATAGAATCTGAAACTGGAATAGAGTCAGAGAATGATTTGGTTATGCTCTTTGAGATAGAGTCTGATACTGGGATTGCGTCATTGTTGAATGATCTTTGAATGTTGTTGGCGGTGGAGATATCATCTGAAACTGCTACTGCGTCAGAGAATGATTTGGTTATGCTCTTTGAGATAGAGTCTGATACTGGGATTGCGTCAGAGAATGATTTGGAGATACTCTTGGTTATAGAGTCAGAAACTGCTACTGCATCTGGAAGGAAACCAAGTGTACCATTTAATGATGTATCACTACGTGTACCACCATCTGTAGAGAAGACCAGATATTTGTAGAAGTTAGCAGTACTATTTACAAGACCAGTATCATTAATTGTTTCAGCAGGATCTGTTACTTCAGAGACAGAACCAATGTTTGTTGTAGTTCCACCGTTTAGTTTTCTATCAACAGTATAACCATATGGATCAGGAGGAGAGTTTGGTGCATTCCATGTCAATGTTACATCAGGTCCAACTGCATCAGTAAATGTAACATATGGTTGTGGAGGATTTGGTGCTACTGCTCCACCACTATGAACTACAGTCATATTCAATGCATCAATTATAACAGATTGTCCACCTCCACCAGCACTAGTATCAGCTGCAACTAGAACTTGAACACCAAATGTACTACTATCAATATCTGCTGGAACAAGATCACCTAAACTAGTAAAGTTAAAGATCATATCTTGGAATGCAGTATTAGTTTGAGGACTAGATGTGATTACACCACCAGTTGAAGAACCTAAACAGCTGACTACACCAACGGTACATGTACCACTTGTTCCAGCAAGTAAAGTTCCATTTTCACCAATTAATTGAACGCTGAGTGTGTAATCTTGTAGGTTTCCAGATAGTGCAGACGTTGCATTAACTTCAAGGTAATCAAGAGTATCAGTGCCTGGGATAGATTCAAAGTTATAACCAGTTACATTTCCACCTTCTGTTGCACGAAGTTGTTTGGCTGCAGAACCAGAGCTTTCACCCCAACCAGTAGTACCATCTGCACTAACATAATCACCTTTTACAGATACTGCATCAGCCATAGCAGTTGAGTTAGTTGCTGAACTACCAGTAAAAGAATCACCTGTAGTTGCAACAATTGCTCCAAGTCCTGTATTTTCAGATATTGCAGGGTCGTTTGCTACAAACCATGGTCTTGCCTCTGTAAATGTAAGATCATTCTCATACTGAATCTCAACTGGTCCTAAATCATACAAACTTGGGAAAACAAATGGAACAGAATAAGTATACTCTACTGTTGTTTTACCATCTACTAATGATTTTGTCCATGTGAGAACTTTTCTGTCTCCTTGAATCTTGACTTTGGCATCAGTTTCTACATCAAGTACTCTAGGAATTGTCTCAACAATTGTTAGGGAATCTCCTCCAACAAATGATTCTACATCAATTACTACATCAAATGCATTTGGATTAGTAGTAGGATCTATCTTGGATTGTGCAGTTCTAATAATGTCAAATTCTACAAACTCTGCAACATCAAATGTTGTACTAAAGTTTGTATCAATTCCATCTGCTTTTGCATTAATATCAACTGTGTATGTTCCTTGCATTGCAGTCAAGTATTGTGCGTCATAAAGACCAACTTCTACACCTTCAGTGATTCCATTATTAGTAGAAAGGAATGTGATCTCTCGTAGTGGGTTTGTAATACTCATAGATACATCTGCACCACTTATTGGATGACCTTCTGAATCAAGCACTACAATTACAAACTCTGCTAAATCGCCTGGATAGTATGTGCTCTTGTATGTGTTTAGTGATATCAATCCCCATGCAAACTCTTCTTCAACTGTATGAGCCTCTCCATCAACTAGAATGGTAGTCTTTACTTTGTACAATCCAGGTTTGTTTTCTGAATCAAAGTCTAGTTTTAGTTTGAATTTTCCATCTCTAACTTTTTCATATTTATGTTCAATATCAACTAGATTTCCATTTGCATCATAGGTTTGAGTTGTGATTTGTTCGTCTTGTGCAATCCAAACATTTTCTTGTGTTAGATCTTCAGGTGCTGCATCTGCAATTTTTTCAATGTTAGTTGAAGAGTCTTTGATCTTTTGTGCAGCTACACCATCAGTCTTGTCTAGATTCTTTGCAATAGATTTGAGTTGTGATATGATTGATTTGAGTTGTGATTTTGCTTCTTTAAGTTCTTCTTCACTTATATCTCCAGATTTAATTGATTGAATCTTTTGTTTGAGTAAAGAGATTTGTTCTTTTACTTGTGCGATATCTAATTTTGATTGTTCTTTGTCATTTGGTGATGCTGCATCTGCTTGTGGAATTGCAAAGAATGAGAATACAAATCCCAACATTGGAGTTTGTGTAGATTCTGTTTCTTCAGTCAAAGAATCTTCAACAAGTAGTAATTCGGCTTCTAATTCTTCAAGTAGTAATAAGGAATTTTCTAATTCTTCTAGTTCATTGAATAATACATCTTCTTCAGAGAAAAATTCTAATTCAAATTCTGCATCTTGAGAAATTTCAAAGGATTCTTCAGTTGGTGTTAATGTTGGTGTAACATCTAGAGGTGTTTCTTCAATAATTATTGGTTCTTGTAATGGTTCTTCTACTGGTTTGGTTGTGGTAGAATTCGATTCTAAGATAGATTCAGTTGTGGTTGTATTCTCAGAATTTGCTAATTGTTCTGCTTCCATCTGAGCAATAATTTCTTCTAGAGTTAATTCTGGAACAACTTCAACATAGTTATCTTTGGTTTGCTCATACATTGCCAAAATTTGTTCGTCATCTAGAACATAATCATACAAGGAAACATCATCAATTTCACCTGAAAATTGATTGCTGGCTTTTGTTTCTTCATTTTTGGTGGTAACTGCTGCACCAATTACAATATCTTCTTCAGAGGTTAGGTTTTCAACAGTTGTTGTATCTAATTTACCATTAGTAGTGAGAGTTGGAACTCCTACAACTTCTTGTGTTGCTTCTCTAGTACCATTAACAAAAATGCCAATGGTATCACCATCAAATGTAGATGACAAAAATGACCAGTTTTCTGAAATTATACTGGTGGACTCAACTGTAGTCCATTTTATTCCGTCAAATACAGAGAATTTTGCAGTATTTTCAGATAGGAAATTGTTAGTAATTGTAAGTGCAAATGATTTGTCCTTACTAAGCACTGTAAATTCTGCAGAACCAGAAGAATAATCAGGTTTTACCCAGGCAGTTACTGTCAAACCATCTACATCGTCAGTTACTGTAACGTTTTGGATTTGAATGAAATCACCATCACCATCAAGCTCTAGTGTAACAGATTCTTCTTCAACAGTAGATTCAGCAATTTCTTCAGTGATTATTACATCAGATTCTGTTGAATTTGATTGATCAAATGAGAATGAAACAGTTGCTTCTGGCGTTGGTGAGTTCAGTTGTGGTTGCGTTGGTGAGTTCAGTTGTGGTTGCGTTGGTGAGTTCAGTTGTGGTTGCGTTGGTGAGTTCAGTTGTGGATTCAACAGAGGTTGCATTTGATATGAGAGAATTTTGATGATCATCAATTATTCCATCAAATGAAAACTCTTCAGCATAAGCCATGCCCCAATATGATGATGAGACAGATAATGGCATCAAAAGAATTGTAGAAGACATTATAACTAAAACAAAAATAGAAAAGAATTTTTTAACTTCATAGAATTGAAGTTTTTCTTTTTCTGATCTCAGTAAAACATATCCAATGATAGGTGCAATAAAGAAAACAAGTACAGTGTTTCCTAATTGTGATGAGTCATCATTTACTTCAGAGGATATTATTAGTAATGATTGGATAGGAACTAAAGAATCAGAAATATCTTCAAAGAGTTTGTTGAATTGAATTTGTTCTAACTCTAATCCAACAGGTAATTGAATTGCAAATAATTCTTCAACAACGCTGTTTTCAACTTCAGATAATTTTAATCCAGATGTTGTAAATGAAGCTCTTGATTGTTTGTCATTTATTCTATCTAAAATTGCTATACGATCATTGCTTACAATTCCAAAGTTAAGGATTTTTTCATCTAATTGTGAGACAGTAAGTTGTAATTTTTCATTAAACTTTATCTCTTTATGTGATGAATAAGATGATCCCAAAACATCACTAGAATTATTTTTTGCATTATCAGTATTCATTGCAATTTTTTCATGAAATGAAAGTGTATGGTGTGTTACAATTTTTGGAGTTGAAGATTTGTTTGGATTTTCAAAAATTAATGATTCTGTAGATTGATCAGAAAATCCATCAACAGGAATTGTTGTAAGAATTGATGATAGAATCAAAAATGCAAAAATAACATTTGATTTTATCAATTTGTAACCTCCTGGTTCCAATTTCGAGAATTTCTAGATCTAAGAGAAACTCTGGGTTTTTTCTTCAACATTGACGTCATATTTTATTTAAATTCAAAATCAATAAGACACAAGGAAATTATCGTGATTACTAGGTACCAAAACGGAAATGATCCCTTAGACATAGTCCGTTTTGGAAGAAAAAGATAGGGTCTAAAAATATGGAAATTTTATGAAAAAAATTAGTTTATGACCAAACTTTTTCTTTGAATGTCCATTTTTTGTTTAGGATGAAATTTCCAATTGCAGCAATTGAAACAGAACCAATTAGTGCAGGTGCATATTCTATATTGTAATTATCAACAAGCAAATAGATCATTGCTAATTGAATTAAAGCACCTAGAGAACTAAAAGTTAAAAATTTTAGATATTGAGGAAGTGTTTTTTTTGGAGAAAATTCTCTATCATTAAATGTCCATATTTTATTTAAAATAAAGTTTGAAGACATTGATGTTAAAATCCCTAAAACATTTGCATGAATATACCAAAGTTCTGGATTGCTAGATATAGAAAATAATGAAACAAGATAATTTATTGCAAGACCGCTTGCACCAACAGAATAGAATCTAGCAGCCTTTGAAAGAAATTTTACTGATGCTCTTTTTTCACCAACAGGTTTTGTTGATTTGTAAAGTTTCCAAACGGATTTTACATAATCAAACATTATTTTAAGATCAAGTTTACTTTTACCTATCTCTCTATCAGTAAAGGTGTATGGTATTTCCTTAATGCTTACACCTTTAGTTTTGACAAGGATTTCTAATAGTAATTTGTATCCAATTGCATCAAACTTTTTTCCATCTAAAATATTACGTTTGAATGCAAAAAAGCCAGACATTGGATCTTTTGCATCAATATTTAGAAAATTTTTTGCAACCTTTGTTGCAAATTTACTTAGTAGTTTTCTTTTGATCGGCCAATTTTCAGTTTTACCACCATTGATATACCTAGATGCAACAACAAGATCACATTGTGACTTTAATGCCTCTAACATTTTAGGAATTATCTGTGGTGGGTGTGAAAAATCACAGTCCATAACTACTATGGTATCACCTTTTGCCTCTTTGATTCCGTTTAGAATTGCAGTTCCAAGACCAGATTTAGCTTTTCTGTGTATTACATCAATTGTATAATTTGCATATTCTTTTACATTTTTGAGATAATCTTCAACTAATTTCCCTGTACCGTCAGGAGAATTATCATCTACAACAATTGCTTGAGCTGAAATATTCTTAGGAACAATTTCTTGTATTTTTTTTAAAATATTGATGATATTTTGAGATTCATTGTACGTAGGCAAAATTACAGAAACAGTATGAACTGATTTTTCTGCCATCATGATTTAACTGCAAAATGTAGTGATATTAAATCTGATCTGTTTTTTTTGTGCTTTAAAGTAGTTTTTCTTAGAATACACTAGTAGTATGTTTTGACTATTAATAAAAAGAAAAAGAAGATTCCCTAGCTGGGAATTCTAAGATCCACTTGCGCCGATTGTGACAGTCCATGTGATAGTCAAACTATCACCATCACTAATAGCCAAGTCGCTTAATGTTTGTCCTGCAAGGATTTCGCCAGCTGGCAGAGCACCATCACATAGTGTACCTAATGATGAATCATCTAATGCACATTCAGCATCAACTAGATATGCAGCTTTCAATGTGTTTGTTGCATTTGTACTGTCAGTGAATGTGAATGGATGTGCACTGTTAGTAATTGTAGCAGTAACAGATCCTGCACCAACGTTATCATTAGCTATTGTAGCAGCACCTTTTACTGTTGCTAGAATACCATTATCACCTGTTCCAATTGTGGTTGAATCATCGCTCATATCTAATGCATCATCAATTGTGACGGTTGCATTAGAAATTGCAATGACATCAAAGTTTGCATTAGCACATGCTGCTACAGCTGTTGTGTCTGAAGAACCACGTTCAAATACAGACTCTGCAATACATCTGTCACCTACTGTTGTAACAAAGTTGTCAGTTTGTCCGTAGTGTTTGATTGCGCCAGACTCATCTACTAGAGTGTACTCAAGATGTCCCATCATAGCTGAATTACTAGCTAAGGCAGGAGCACTTGCAGTTACTAGTGTACTTGCAGAAATTCCAGTAACACCGATACTAACGGCAGCTACTGCAATAATTGCAAATACAGCAATACTGTTTTCATTGAATGATCATTATAATTAACCTATATGTGGTTGTTGGATCTTCTCAGGCTCATAGAGTTCCAAATTGGAAATTATGGGGTAGAGACCATTGCGATTCCATCCTCTAGGTTAATTTGAATATCTTTTCCTTTTGGTGGCTGTGGTTCAGATGAAATTTCTTCTGCTGTAGGAGATACGTCAGATTGATTTGGACTTAGCATGACAGCTCCTGCAATTCCAATAGCTATAATTCCAATAATTATACCAACAATTACAATCTTTGACATACATTATGAATAACATAGTTAGTGTATAAACTTTTTACAGAAAAAATAATACTTAGACATAATTGTAAATTTTTATGAAAAAATGGTTAACAGGAATTACAATCTTGTTTGTATTAACAATAATTCCAGTATCATTTGCGCAAACTGATGAAAACATTACCGTTATAACAAAATCAGATTCAATGCAAGAAATAATTTTCGATGGCAAGTGGACTTTTCCTGAAGAATGGAAGATAAGTGCTGCTGAAATTCTAAAATATGAAAACAATGAAAAATTCTATTTGAGAACAGCTCACTATGAAAATTTTATTTATGTAATGATAAATTTTGAAACAGATATTCATGTTGATAAAAATTCTGACAAGGCAACAATTTGTTTTGACTCAGAAAACAAAAAGAAATCAAAACCTACAGAGAGCACATATTGTTACACAGTTACATTAGGACAAAATCAAGGAAGTACATTTCAAGGTGGAACTGATTTAGTAAACAAAGGTTACATGAAGCAGATTGAAAATCATGATGGTTTTATTGCGATTGCAAAACCATCTGATGAAAATGATCGTTATAACAAAAATTCACATGCAACATATGAGTTTAGAATTCCAATAGACCAAATTGGTAGAATAGACAATTATGGATTTTTTGTTTCAGTTTTTGAGGCAAATTCAGATAAATTTTACACATGGCCAAAAGATCTTAGAGAAAATGTCTTAGAGTTTCCATCTCCTGAAAAGTGGGGAACACTAGTTTCTCCAGATAAAACCCTACCAGAATTTTCACAAATTACAGCACTGATTGTTGGATTTTCATCAATTTTTGTTTTAATCAAATTTTCTAACAAATTTGGCCTAAATCAAAGAATGAATTTTTAGAGTTAAAATAAAAAGAAACGACAGTCGTCTTTTCCCTAACTACTCGAAGGTAGAAGTAGAGGTTCCTGACGAAAGTCCGGTTGATGAAGGTACAGATGGGAATTTGTCTCCAATCTGTTGTTCAGCTACTGCAGATGCTTCTTGCAAGATCTTTTCTGTTTCTTCACTAGAAACGTCTGACTCCATGTTAAATGAGTCTCCTGCAAGTGAGTCCATCATTAGTCCATTGAGCGTCTGAGTCATTGTATTCAATTCTGAGTCAGCTTCAGGCATGAATCTTCCTAGCGATGACTTCAATCCCTTCATTGTAGACATTGCTGGTCCAATTGCTACCATAGCGTCACCAAGATCATGAATAGTCGTGAGTCTTAGCTGGACTTGTTCTAATGACATTCTTGCGTTGCCGAGCATCTTTGTAACTTTACGAATTTCAGCTAATTCGTTAGACAAAACTCTACTTGTGCTAGTATCATGTTGTTGCATTGCAGTCACGACTCTCTGAAAGAGTTGCGCATCTCTTTCGTGCAGTTTACCTAACATAGAGTCCATCTTTGAGATTTGGACTTGTAGTTTGTTTACTGCAGTTTGAATTCGTGGTTTTAATGCACCTTGAGGCTTTACTGCTTCACGGAGTTTGCCAGTTACGCTTTGGGTCTCTTGTCGAGCCCAAGTCTTATCGAAGTTTGGCATGATTTGGATTTAGAAGTTTAGTCTTAATGTCGGGTGTAAATTTAGATCAGTTTTTGGGTAAAATTAGCTAACAAACTATTATTCACCAGATTCGTTTTGTAATGTTGTGGTTAGAATTGCAGTCTTTGATTCAGGAGTAGGCTCGTTATCAATAATACAAGAGATGCAAAAAACATTCAAGTCTGAAATTATCTATTTTGCAGACTCGCAAAGTTTTCCATATGGCAAAAAATCCCAGGCTCAATTAAAGAAAATCATGCGTAAATCTATCAATGTGTTAGAAAAATTTTCACCAGATTTCATAGTTGTTGCATCAAACACTCCTAGCCTCATGATGAATTTAGTCACATCAAAGATTTTTGATGTAAAACCACCACTAAACGAAGCAAAAAAACTCTCAAAGTCAAAACAAATTGGAATTCTTGCAACAGAATCTGCTACAAAGAGTAAAAGATTATCAAAATACATTCAAAAAAATATTCCAAAATCTTTTCAAATTTTTAAAATCAATGCTTCAAAACTTGTTGATTTAGTTGAGTCAGGAAAATTCGTTACAGAAAAAAAATATTGTATAAAAATTATTAAAAAAGAATTACAAGTATTACATGAAAATCAGATTGATGTTGTTACATTATCCAGTACACATCTGCCATTTTTAAAAAAATATCTACAAAAAGAATTTCCAAACATACAATTTATTGATCCAGGAAACATTGTAGCTCAAAAAATTTATTCCAAAATAAAAAACAAACAATCAAAAAGAAATTCTCTAAAAATTTTTACCTCTGGAAACACAAAAGAATTTCAAAATAAGTTATTAAAAATTGGAATTAAAAATAAAGTTAATTTTTTGTCTTTTTAGCTTTTCTGTAACCATGACTGAATTTTTTATCATATAGTTTTGAATACTCGTATGTTTCAGGATCAATTACATCACTAATTATTACAATTGCTGTTCTGGTAATTTTTTCTTCTTTGAGTTTTTTTGCAATGTCACCAAGTGTTCCTTTGATAATTTTTTGATCTTTCCAGCTTGCTCTATATACTACTGCAACTGGAGTTTTCTTTTTGTATCCTCCTGCAATTGCTTCTTTAATTAAATCAGAAATTAAATGAACGCTAAGATAAAAGATCAGAGTTGATTTGTGTTTTGCAAGTTCTGAAATTTTTTCTCTTTTTGGAACCTTGGTTCTAGATTCGGCCCTAGTTACAATAATTGTTTGAGTAACTCCTGGAAGAGTCAATTGGGTTCCTAAAGCAGCTGCTGAGGCTAAAAATGCGGTAACTCCAGGCACAACTGTAGATTTTATTCCTTTTTTTGTAAGATTATCAATTTGCTCTTTAATTGCTCCATAGATTGATGGATCACCATCATGTAGTCTTACAACTAGTTTGTCTTTTTTTGCATTTTTGTACAATACATCAAAAATTTCTTCTCTTACCATTCCAGCTGCATCATATAGTTTTCCTTTTTTACATAATTTCAAAATAGGTTTGGGAATTAATGAACCAGAATAAACTACAACATCTGCTTTTTGAATTAGCTTTTTTGCTTTTATTGTAATTAGTTCAGGATCACCTGGTCCACAACCAACAAAGAATACATCAGACACGTTTTACCACCAGAATAGAAAAATATTTTGTAGTTAATGTATCATCATTTACTTCACCCAAAGTCATCTTTCGAATAATTTCATTTTCTGTTCCCAAATCTTGCCCAATTGCAAAGATAGAATCATCAGGAAATCCAGATTCTTTTAGAACATCAATAACCTGATCAAAATATCTACCATCTTTGAGAAAAATCATAGATTCAGAATTTTTTGCAATCTCCTTAACACTACTCAAATCATAACATGAAGGAATTATTGCAACTTTTTCTGCACCTTCTGCAATACTTACACCAACCTTTGATGCAAATGTAAACATTGAAACAATACCAGGAATAACACTAATGTTCATTTCTGGATATTTTTCAGTAAGATCTTTGTGCATGTATATCCAGGTACTGTACAAAAATGGATCACCTACTGTTAGATAGACAACATTTTTTCCTGATAATACAGTTTCTGCCATAATTTTTGCATTTTTTTTCCAAGTTTCTTTAAGGACATCTTGGTCTTTAGTCATAGGAAAAATTAGTTTTATGATCTCTTGATTCTTTGATTTGTCAATAAGTGAATCAACTACAGATAACGCAATACTGGGTCTGTCTTCTTTTGAGGCAGGACACATGATAATATCGGCATTTTGGATTGCCTTTACAGCCTTGACTGTAAGAAGTTCAGGATCTCCAGGACCAACACCAATTCCTATCAATCCAGGCATAAAATGACTAATTTTTCTCCCAATTAAAAGCTAGATTAGGCTTTAGTTGCAGAGATTATAGTTACTGGGTTTCTTGCCAGCATCATGGTACCAGTAGTAGTTTTTCTGCTCTTAGATATGGTTACTTGAGTGATGTCTACTTCTTTGAATTGTAACGTATCCATAGCTTGAAGCACAGAGTATAATGTTTCAATGAGAATAATTCCAATAACAATACGGCCACCAGTCTTTAGTTTTTTTTCAGACAACTCTACAATTTCTTTTGTGTCACCACCAGTACCACCAACAAATACTGCATCAGCTTCTTCAAGTTCTGAGATCTTTTCTTTAGCATTACCAAGTATTACTGAAACATTTGAAAGTTCAAATTTTTGTAGATTTCTTTTTGTCAAGTCTACAGCATTTTGATCATAATCAATTGCAAGTACTTTCCCAGAAGATTCAACTTGTAATGCTGCCTCCACAGAAATAGAACCACTACCACAACCAACATCATAGACAATTTGTCCTGGTTTTAGTCTAGCTTTGCTAATTTGGACAGTTCTAACTTCTTCTTTTGTAATAGGAACTTTTTCTGTTCTTTCAAATTCTTCATCTGGAATTCCAGGAGTTTTATAATCCCACATTAAATTATCACTCTGAATATTCTAGATGTTAATTCCAGTAGAAACATTTGCAGAATGAACTAGAGTATAAGTTACAATCCAGGTAAACAAGTACAAGAAAATATAGCTACCAATTGCTTGTGTAACAATCTTCTTTCTATCTGATGATGGTAATTGCATCTTCATTCCTTTTGCTACAATAATTGTTGCAAAGAACACTATAATCATAAATCCAATAGATGCCCATCTTCTATCTTCACCTTCAATATCTTCAAAGATAAAAGTAGCAGCAGTACCTGCAATAACTGCAAGAGCAACACGTAACCAGAATAATTTGTTTAATTTTTTATCTTTCTCACTTTTCTCAGCATCGCTCATTTGAGGTTCTTTTGATGGTTCAGGAGATGGTTCAGTTTTTTCTGTTTCAGGAATATCAACTGGCTCTTCTTGAGGTGTTTTCTCCTTAGAGTCCTCAGGCTCGGGTGTAGGTTTGGATTTTTTCTTTTTGAATTTGGCCAATTAAATTTCTAGCGTGTCTCAAGCAAACCATGTTTAATATCTTTGGTCAAAAATTGAGCACGTCATAGCAAGGGTATAATTTTAGATGTAAAATATGATAGGCATGGCATTATCAGGAATTGAATTACGATATTTAGTTGATAAAATTTCAAAACAAGTTGAAGATTACTATGTTAGTAATATCTATGGAATAACAAAAGACAGCATACTATTCAAACTGCACCATACTGAAAAAAGTGATCTATTTATGATGATCTCTACTTCAGGAGTTTGGTTAACTGAAGTAAAGATTGATCAAGTTGAACCAAACAAGTTACTCAAACGATTACGAAGTGATCTTCTTAGACTGAAATTAAAAAAGATAGAACAAATTGGTGCTGAAAGAATTGCATATTTCTTCTTTGAAGGATTTGGAAAAGAGTTTGTTCTAGTTGGAGAGTTTTTTGGAGATGGAAACATTTTGCTTTGCAATAATGAGATGAAAATTCTTGCATTACAACATTCAATTGATGTAAGACATAGAAAGCTGAGTGTAGGATTAGAATATACTCAACCACCACAAAGTGGGTTAGATATTTTTAATTTATCTGAAACAGACTTTGAAGATATCAAAACAACAGAATTGGTTGCTGCAAAATGGTTTGGACGTACTTTGGGATTGCCAAAAAAATATGTAGAAGGTATTTTTGAAATTGCAAGTGTTGATCCAAAAAAAATTGGAAATCTTCTAACTGATGAAGAAATTAAGAGAATTTTTGAGACAACAAAGAAAATTGTTTCAGATGTTGTTTCAGAAAATCACGATCCCGTAATTGTAAGAAATGAGAAAACAGAAGTTCTTCCAATCCAATTAGGAAAAATTGAGGGAGAAATCACCAAAGTAAACAGCTTCATAGAAGGACTTGATACTGTTTTTACACAAAACATTGTAGAGAAAGGAAAATCAATTCAAACAAGTGGTTCAAATAAAAAGATAAAGGAACTTGAAACCCAGATTTCTGAGCAGGAAAAGGCCATTCAAACAGTAAAAGAGAGATCAAAAAACATCACAAATGTTGCAAATTCTCTATTTGTGATGATTTCAAAAGGAATTATGTCAATTGAAGATTCATCTGCACAAGAAATTTTGGCAGAAAAAAATGCAAAACTAATCATGGAAAAAGGAATTCCATTAATTGTAATTCAAGATGAAAAAATAAAGATAGACACAAAGGCATCTTTGCAGTCAATTGCGTCTACATTATTCAATGAGGCAAAGAAACAATCAGCTGCAATTAGTTCAATTGAGGAAATCAAAGCTAAAACTTTGAAGAAATTAGAAAAACTGCAAAACAAGACAGAGTTTGAAAAAGATTCAATCCTAGTTTCAGAAATTAGAAAGAAAAATTGGTATGAAAGATACAGATGGTTTTACACATCTGATGGATTTTTAGTAATTGGTGGTAGAGATGCTGCTTCAAACTCAGCTGTTGTTAGAAAACATCTAGATAAGAATGACAAAATTTTCCACGGAGATATTTTTGGTTCTCCATTTTTTATTATCAAAGATGCACAAAATGCACCTGATACTAGTATGAATGAAGTTGCACATGCAACAGTTTGTTTTAGTCGTGCATGGAGAGAAGGAATGTATGGTGTTAGTGCATATTGGGTTAATCCTGATCAGGTGAAAAAATCAGCTCCTAGTGGAGAATTTCTTCCAAAGGGATCGTTTACAATTGAAGGGCAAAGAAATTTCATCAAAAGTGGCAATCTCAAACTAGCTGTTGGGATAATTCCACAAGAAGATGGTTATGCATTAACATGTGGTCCTCCTGAAACAATCAAGAAAAATTCTATATGCTATGCAATAATTGAGCCTCAGGGAATAGAGATGGTTGATGCCGCAAAGAAAATTAGGCTAGAATTCTCAAAGATTCACGAAGAAATCACCAAAAAGATTAGTATTGATGAATTTGTTCGTGTGATGCCTGCTGGAAAAAGTCAAGTAAAGGATGTAAACCGAGGAGAAGCAGATGTTCAGAAATTCATTGATACTGAAGAGGATTACTAGAATCAGTATCAAGTGATAGTTTCATTCCATTATTTATTGAAGAAAATTCTTCATCAGATAAAATCACTAGGGGAATATTTGCAAGAGCACATCCAGTAGCTACTGTAAGATCAGCTTTTTGGCAGATCATTGCAAGTGGTGCAGTTCCGTTTGATTTTATAGAGTAAATTGTGTATGCACCAACACTACTTCCAACACCAGAAGGAAAAACTAGAATTGTGTCTTTAATTGATTTTTCATATAGCTCATGATTTTTGTCACTGATGATTCCAGTTTTTTTGTCAACTGTACCTAAAAAATTAATTGCATCCTTTGATTTTAGAACAGTACCTTCAACTTTTCCTGAAACTAGAATCTTCATTTTGTCTCATCTTCTATTATTTGTGATAATGGTTTTAGATTTACACCAACACCATTAGAGTTTTTCAAGTAAAATGCACCCTTGATACTATTAGTGGTAACTGCATCAACATTGTCCTTGTTGATTAATGGAGTAAGACAAGTACAACAGTCAGAAAGAATTTCACATCCGGCACGTTTGAGTTCATTTGTGTAACCGATTTTTCTTGCTTGTTCCTTTACGGTTCTAGGAGTAAATATCATGCACCTCTTTTCAAATGTTCGTCCCTTTAGTTTTCCAGCAAGTTCTGAAATTTCTTCCAAGCCAAGTTGAGGACTACCGAGAGTAATGATATCACCTTTCTCAGATGTATTTAGTTCATCATGAACATTTTGCATTGCTTTTTCATCAAAATCAATTTTTTCAGAATCTGAATCCCCATCTCCAAAAATAAATTTTGCACACGTTCCAGAGGTTCCCATCCCCCCACACATTGCCTTGCACTGACGATTATCCATCTCACCTAAACCAGAAATATTTACAGAGATATCTCCAACTTTGCCTGCAAAGAATCCCAACATTCCATATGTTAGTTCATTTGGATTGTCTACTTTCATTCTAATTGTTATGTTTGGTGAATCTTCTTTTCGCAATGAAGAGTATGGACTTTTTCCAGTTAACGCACTAGCTAATGCACTAAATGCACTTTCCTTGTTTGTTTTCAAATTATCATAGGAATTTGCATGAATTGCAGCATTGCTTTCTGCAAATGCAACTTGAGTTCCATCTTTTGGAATATCAAAAATTTCGTAAGGAATACATGAAAAAGATGGAATAACACCCATTGTTTCATATGAGTTTCTAATAGAGAGTTGTTTTGCAATAAAGTTCTCATCTAGTCCATAGTTTGATACATTATCAATGTCAAAACCCATAGGATTAAGAGTAGTCTTTACCTTGACTCGTGCATCTTTGCTAATACTAGAAAGAAATTCCTCTCCTGCATCACCTATTGTATTATAATTTACACCTGAGAGATGAGTCCATTCAATTGGAACCAGTTTTTCTGCATCTGTTGCCTCACCAGTTGCAACAAGAATTCTGTATGCCATCTGCATAATTTCGCCTTGTTCGCCTTTTAGTGCAGATTCTTCTTCCCTAGTTAATTCCAATGAGATTGATTTGGATTTACAGTTATAATACTTGTACGTAGTTTTTCATATGAAAATGGAAAAAATTCTAAGCAAAATGATGGATACTATGAATTCCGTAAAGACTCCACGAATAACTGCACTAAGAGATCTTCATGATGCTGAGACTGGCCCATTTAGCATTTTAATTGGAACAATACTTTCTGCCAGAACAAAAGATGAGAGTACAACCAAGGTAGTCAAAATATTATTCTCAAAATACAAAAATCCAAAACAACTTGCAAATGCAAAACTAAAAGATGTTGAAAAAATAATCAAGCCAATTGGCTTCTATCATGTAAAATCCAAAAGAATTATCGAAGTTGCAAAGATTATTGATTCAAAATACAAGGGTAAAGTGCCTGAAGATCTTGATACATTAGTAGAATTGCCAGGTGTGGGAAGAAAGACTGCAAACTGTGTACTAGTTTATGCATTTGAAAAACCTGCAATTCCAGTTGATATTCATGTTCATCGAATTTCAAACAGACTAGGACTTGTTGAAACAAAAAATCCTGAAGAGACAGAACAAGAATTAATGAAAAAAGTTGACAAGAAATTTTGGATTGACATTAATGATACATTTGTAATGTATGGTCAAAATATCTGCAAACCAATATCTCCAATGTGTGATGTATGTAAGATAAAACGAAGTTGTAAGTTTTACAAATCTAAGAACGCTTCTTAGTTAGAAACAGCACTCCAACTATAACACCAATTCCTGCTGCAACATAAAATGGAAACATTGCAAATGCATTCTTTGAAGGGTCACCTGAAAGAAATTCTAAGAGTAGACTTCCTGAATTGACTGCAGGAGGATCAGTAGAGCCTTCCATTCCATACACAGAGTAAGAACCAATTGCAAATTCACCAATATTCAGATTCGTAACTACAATTCTTGCTCCATTATTTACGGTCATTCCAGCTCTATCAGTATACGACACAATTGATTTTGCTTGTGGATACCAACCTCTTTCCAAGTCACTATGAACTACAACATATCCTTCCTTTGGAGTTTGAACTGCAACCCAGAACTTGTTATCAGGAATTGCACCCATTCCAACTTCAATGAATTGATCTTCAGAATTTGCATCATACAGCCTAAAGACGGCATTTCCATCAGGATTTGCATAAAGAAGATTGTTATCAATTGTTACTTGCCAGCTGACTGCATGAACATCATCTAGTGGAACAATAGGTGCATCACGCAAAACTCTGTTAAATTCTTCAGCAGGAATCTCTATAGAGTCAATCATTAATGACGGATTTATCTCCTGAGCAAATGCAGGAGTAATAAAAATTCCAGAAAGCAAAATTATTGCAAATAGATATCTCATTGAGCTAGTGCAAGTTTGATTGAATAAATATCTAATCAACAAAAGGCTTTGGATGATTCAATATTACTTGTGCAACCTCTGGTCTTAGGATAAACTCAGAAGGTGCTTGTCCGTTTTGAATCATCTCTCTTAATGCAGTTCCACTGATCTGCTCTTTGTCATCATTGTCATGTGGACATGCCTTTGGAGTTGTATATGTAAGACATTTTCTACAATAGAAGAATGGTGGGAAGAATACTGGAGCAATTTCTAGTTCAGGATAGTCTGAAAATATCTCTTGTGCCGCAAATGGTTCATAAAATTTTCCGACACCAGCATGATCTCTACCAATAATTATGTGAGTGCAACCATAGTTTTGTCTCATGATTGCGTGATGAATTGCTTCTTTTGGTCCAGCATATTTCATCTCAGTATGTAGAGTTCCAAGACGACATCTATTTTCTGGATAGTATTTCTCAATCATGGTTTCATAACATTTTACAATAACTTCATCAACAAAGTCACCAGACTTTTTCTTTCCAATAATTGGATTTACAAAAACACCATCTCTTGTTGTAATTGATGTCTTTTGTAGCATTTCATGTGCTACATGTGGAGGATTTCTTGTTTGAAATGCACAAATAGTCTTCCAACCGGCTTGTGCAAATGCTTGTCTTGTTTGTTTTGGAGTTAGTCTGTATTTTCTAATCTCAGTATCATCAGGTCTTTGAATATAGTCAATCTTTCCTGAAACAAGATAGTCTTTCATCGACATTGTCTTTGCAACGCCGGGATGAGAAGAGTCAGTTGTTCCATAGATTCCTTGTGATGTTTTTTCTTTATCAAAGGTATAGACCTCTTCAACATTTAACACTGCAACGCCTACACCTTGAGGATTTTGTAATAGAACTTTGCCAGACTCTTTCATTTTAGAGCCTGTTTGTTCATCAACATCTAGTACAATAGGAATAGTCCATGCCAAATCATTTGCCAATCTTCCTCTTGATACAACGCTCTCAAAATCTTGTTGGCCTAAAAATCCCTCTAAAGGACTAAAGATACCATCGGCAATGTTTTCTACATCATTTGCCAAGTCTTCTGAAATTGTAACTGAGAATAATCCGGTAGGATCAATATTTGTAATTCTGTTTACTAGTACTCCACCATGTGGTTTGATAGAATCGTTTTCTGACATGCTAATCCTCGTTTTTACGCTCTATATGAAGGCCACACTCTTTGTGTTCGCCTTGTTCCCACCACCATCTTCCTGCACGAATGTCTTCACCAGGTTTTATTGGTCTCGTACAAGGCTCACATCCAATACTAGGGTAGCCTTTGTCAAGAAGGCTATTGTATGGTAAGTCATGTTTTTTGATGTATTCCTGAATTTGATCCCATGTCCAATCAATGATTGGGTTAATCTTTAGGATATCACCATGTCCATGGTCAATCTGAAACATTGTTACGTCTTCTCTGATTTTTGTTTGTTCTCGTCTTAATCCAGTAATCCATCCATCAAGAGTATTCAACATTTTATTCATTGGATGCACTTTACGTATTTCACAACAGAGTTTTCTGTTTTCAACACTTTCATAGAATAAATTCAGACCCTTTTCTTTTACCATATCTTCAACTTCTTTGGTATCAGGGAATAATACTTCAATTGTAATATTGTATTTTTTTCTCAAGACATCCATGATATCATATGTCTCTTGAGGCAATCTACCAGTATCTAAAGTAAAGAATCTAAATTCTGGATTGATTTTTAACATCATATCCATTACGACTGCATCTTCAGCACCAAAGCTTGAAGCCTTTGCAATTTTAGGATGTAAATTGTCTGATGCCCATTGGAGAGCTTCTTCAGCTGTCTTTATCTTTGAGTTAAGATCATCTACTTGTTCTTGCGTAAATCTGGTCACACATTCACTTGAAGTATTTGTTTTATATTGATTACCCGAAGTTTTGTCCTAAATTATAAACAAGTAGATTTTCAAATAGAAAATATGGATGAGATATCATATGTTATAGTTTTTCCAACTATATTTTCAAAAAATAAGATACCACAATTAATTTCGAATATTAAAAAAATTCTAAAAATAAAAAATCAGCAATTCAAATTAGTAAAGCGGGACGGAGAAGTTATTCTAGTAGAAGCAAATGATCCGGTTTTTGCATCATCTGCAATCAACATGCTATTTGGGATAAAAGAGATTGCAATTGCAAGACAAATAAAAAATGATTTCCAAGATGTTGTTTCTGAAATTACTTCTGTGGGAGGTAATTTACTCTTAAAAGGTGAAAAATTTCTAGTCAGAGTAGAAGGAATATCAAAAGGATTTCTTGCTAAAGATGTAGAGATTGCAGCTACATCAAACATTATTGAAAAAAAATCAAAATTGGGCGCTCATCCAGGCACTGAACAAGATTATGATAAGTTGCTGTATACGTATTTGACAAAAAATAATGCATACATCTGTATTTTTTCAGATAAAGGAAAAGGAGGAATTCCATATCAATCACAAAATGAAAAAACAATTTGTGCAGTGTATGATGAATTATCAGCAGTCTCTTGTTATGAAACCATAAAGCAAGGATATGACACAAAGGTGATAGTTTGTTATCGACAAAAATCAGAGTTGATGAATCTAGCTAAAATGCTAAACCAGATAATTCCAAGATTAGTACAAGATAAAATAGAGTTGGAATTCTTTAATCTAAAAATAAATTCTAATGGAATCAAAAATTATTTGATATATGTAAATTCAATTTTGGAAATATTATTGCAATTCTCAAACAAACGAGTTTCATTGGCTTTATCACCACAGATTTTTTCATCTGATTTTATAGATAATTCGCTAAAACATGTATTTTCAAAAAAGAAAATCCCTCTCATTCCATTATCTGGCGTAGATACAAGTCTGTTTGATGAAGCAAAAGAGATTGGATTGGAGAGAAACATCAACAAGTTAGAAAAAATTGCGAGCATGAATTCAGATGAAATTCCATCTTTTGCAAAAAAAGAGGTAGAAAATGCCCTGAAAACAAAAAAAGTCATCTCCATTCAGGCAGGACCAAATAACGTACATGATATTTTAGATTCTCTAGAAGAGAATCATTGAGAATTTAAACGGCATTTTAGTTTCAATATTGTGCTCAAAATAGGAGAATTCATCTATCCATGGGGAAGTGGCCACTATTCTAGAATGATGAGGCTAAACGAAGTACTTGGTGACTACATTAAAGAAGAATTTGAGGTTCATTTTTCAAGCAAAGATCACGTATATGAGAAATTACTGAAAAAATTTCCAGATGAAAAAGAAAAGATTCATGAAATTTTAATGCCAACTCCAATTGACGGAAAGTTTGGTCCAAGTGTTACAATGTCATTAATGAATTTGTTATTACCAATTTCAAAAAATCCTCCCCTTGTTAGACAAATTGCAAATTATCTCAGAGAAGAAAGGAAACTATACAACAAAGAAAAATTTGATTTGGTAATCAATGACGGAGACATGGGATCAAATATTTTAGCAAAAAATAGAAACATACCAAGTTTATTCATAACAAATCAATTCAGACCAAAATTATACAGTTCTAGATCATATCTATATCCATCATTGATATTTGTTGCAAAGCAAATTCAAAAAGCATCAAAGATTCTTGTTGCTGATTCCCCACCTCCTTATACAATGTGTGAATACAATCTTAATTTCATTAAAGAAGCTGAAGATAAAGTAACTTATGTTGGACATTTTACAAACAATAAAAAAATCAACAAAACAGAAAGTTCTGATCTTGAAAAACTAATTGAAAATAATGAGTTTGGTTACTGGATGAGAACCGGAAACAAATCAACGAATGATGGTACTGGTCAAAGATATGAAGAAGTATTCTGTAAAGATGAGATGAAAACCGAAAAAAGAATAGTTTCTCACGCTAGAAACGATCCAAAAATTGATTCGGTTTTAGGAAAAGATGGAAAAAAATATTCTATCTCTGATGCATTAGAAAAAAAAATAGATTGGATCCAGATTGATGTTGGATTTCTTTCAGAACAAGAAAAAAATACGGTGTTGGATTCATGCAAGTATGCTGTAGTAAACGGCTCACATACCGTAATGGGTGAAATTATGGGCGGAAAGGCAAAGCCAATCATCGGAATTCCAATTTATGATGAGCATACAAACAACATCAAGTGGGCCGAAGAGAAGAATTTGGGAATATTAGCCACAAAAGCAAAGCAGGTAATTGAAGGAATATCAAAAATTAGAGAGAATTACGAAAGATTTGAAGAAAATTTGGATGAATTTTCAAAGAATTTTGTACCAAATGGGGCTGAAAATTCAGCAAAGATTGCTGCCCAAACCTTAGAAGAAAAGAGATAATACATTATTTTTAGAATTTCGCTCATCTGGCACGCGGGATTTCGATGGGCGAACGGACCGAAAGGGATGATGAAAAAATCCGCGTGTCAGATGTTTATCGATCAATTTTCATGTGGGAACGCTTTTATGGAAAAAATTAAGCCAAATCATCAGTGCCTAACTGTCCAGAATGTACACACAGAGAGAAGAAAAAGATTCAAGAAAAATACGAATCCGAAGTTCCTGAAGAAGAAAGAAGCAGAGAAGATCTTTTCAAACTATACGATGAAATTGACATTCCAATGAAAATGGATGAGAAAAATAGAAGAAATTTTGTATGTAAGCGATGTGGTCTTTATGCTACTAGAGAACAAGTTTCAGACATTAGATACAAACTCAATCAAAAAGAAAGAACACGTGATGATAAACATGATGACTATTTAGAATGGTGGTCAAAAAGCAAAAAAGAAAAAGCTGAAAACTAGCGTGATTAATTATGGTAAAAAAGAAAAAAGAAGACGAAATTCCTGAATGGGTTACTGATGAAATTCAAAATGCTAAATTCAAAAAACCTGAAGAGTTAAAGAAATCAGGATACATTCTCGAGTTTTATTATGAAGACAACAAAATTGATGTTCAATTGTATGATGCTGTAGAAGATGGCAGACATATTGTAACTATGGATGTTCCAAAAAGTATCAAAATGGATGATTTGTTAAAAGGAGAGGTTTACGAATTTGTTTTTGATCAACATAAAGCACCACTTAGCAAAAAAGTCTCAGAATATTTAGAAAAAGAAAAAGAGATAGAGATGAACGCAATTTACCAATTCGAATTAAAATCACTTGAATTATTAGATGTGGGCTCTAGTGAAGCCGAAAATGATGCTGAAGAGTAATTCAGAATTACTTTATAGAATCTAATTGCTTTTTGAAAGACTTTCCTATGATGGGGTTTATGAAAAAAGGAAACGTATGCTTTAACCAAACAGCACTTCTCACAACAGAAGGAACAATAATTTCTAATCTAGAAGAATTCGCAGCTTTTAGAATTGCTTTTGCAACAGTTTTAGAACTAAGCGATGTTGGAGAATATTTTGGCATTTTCTCAAAAGAAGGATGATCAAAAAAGTCTGTTCTGATCATTATTGGACTAACAACCGTAATTCCCACTCCAGTGTTATGTAGTTCATGTTTAAGACCCTCAGAGAACCCTAACATGGCAAATTTTGATGCACAGTAAGATGCAATGCCTGGAAGACCAAAACTTGCAGCAACTGAAGCTACATTAACTATATGACCAGATTTCTTCTCCAACATAGATGGAAGAAAACTTTTGATGCAATACATCATTCCAAAGTAATTTGTTTCCATCTGAGATTCTATTTCATCAATGGTTAGATCTTTAACAGAACCATATATTGCAAAACCTGCATTGTTCACTAGTATGTCAATAGAGTCAAATTTTTCTAAAACAGTTTTTGACATTTCTTTTACTTGTTCTTTATTTGACACATCACATTGACAAACAAGAACAGTTGCATTGAATTTTTCTAATTCGCTTGCAAGCTCATCAAGTTTTTCTTTTCTTCTTGCAACTAGGATTAGATCAGCATCTAGTTTTGCAAATTCTATTGCACTTTGTTTTCCAATTCCAGATGAAGCACCAGTAATTAAGACTGATTTATTTTTAAAATCCACAAATCAAAAAAATCGTTTTAAGATAAAGCGGTTTCTATGTGGCTTGAGGTTTTGAAATTCTACTCAAGGCCAGTTTTACTAATAATAACCAAGTAATTACAATTGGTACATAGTATGTGGCAATTCTCCAGCCTATTACTGCATCCCATGCCAAACCACCTTGAGAAGCATCAAAATCAAATGGATTTAGATTGTTAAGATATGCTACAATTCCAAACTCAGCAAGGCCAGAACCTCCTATAGTTATTGGAAGATTTCCAATTGCATTTGCACCCATGACAGCCATAATAGAATCAAATGCGTTGATAACATATCCAGTTCCCATTGCAATGATCATAAATGAAATTCCATAAAACGACCAGGACACTATTGAAAACAGAAATGATATTGTGAAAACTTTTTTTGATTCAGAAGTTTTAAGATTTTCTCTACTCATAGTACATACTTCTTCCATCCAAGAGTTTGTTTGTTCGATATACTTTGCACCTTTTTCTTTTCCAAATCTTTTTGCAATTTTTCCTAGAACTTTAGGAACCTGGAATGTACGTTTAGAAGACAAGAAGAAGAGTACCATCCATAATGTAGTTACAGTGATACTGGTTCCCAAAACTACTGCTGCAACAACATATGCACCATTTAGCAGTGCAATTATTCCTGCCATTATAGATAATAATCCAGCTGCAAAGACCTCAGTTACAATATCCATAATTGCAATCCATGTTGAGTTTGAGGGTTTCACTCCTTTTTTGTGCAAATAATAGATTACAATAAATTCTGCGCCTATGAACATCGGAGTTGTAAATTTTATAAATTCACTACCTACACGAACTCCAGTTAATTTCAAAACAGAATCAAAATTACCGAGATATTTTCTTGCAATATATGCAAACTTGACTCCCTGAAGACCTAGTTTAATCATCATTGCGACAACAGCACCAACGAATGGAAAGAAACCGGTTGCAAGAACATCCTCTGGTTTAATATCAAATTGAATAGCTATAATGAAAATTGGAATTAAGGTAGCAGGGATAGTTGCAATTCTCCAGTTCATTTGATAATTTCCTTGAAAGATCAAATATGAAAGTTGACAAAATCAGTTCAATTGAGTTTCCACGCCTACAGTTAGGCATGAATTTGTACTTAATTGCGGCTTTTTTGATGGTTTTGAAGTTCTTCTTTAATTTCATCAAATAACGAATCCAATAATTCAAAGTCTGAAAGATTTTTTTCTTCTAGTAATTTTATGACCAATTCTTTGAGACGTGCTTCCTTTTCAAGGACATTTTGAATCATAATTAATGTACGATTTTGTTAGTTAAAGATCAGATGGAATTTTCTTGTGATTTTTAGTACCAAATTGGTATTTCACAAATTAGAAAATCAAGCTAGTTTGAAATATGAGCAAATTATGAATCAGACAGGATTGAAAACTATTTTTGTTTCTGGAACTGCAGGTTCAGGGAAATCATTACTTTCATCAAAATTATATGATTACTACACAAAAAATGGAGCATTTACATCCATTTTGAATTTAGATCCAGGAGTAGAAAATTTACCATACAGTTGTGATATTGATGTTAGAGATTTTGTAGATATCGTATCAATCATGCAACAGTATGATCTTGGTCCTAATGGTGCACTAGTTATGGCAGCTGATCTAATTGCATCAAAGATTGATGAGATTCAAAATGAGGTAAATAGAGTAAATCCAGATTATCTAATAGTTGATACTCCAGGACAAATTGAATTATTTGCATATCGTTCTAGCGGACGTTTTCTTATCGATAACATTACATCTGAGGAGAAAACAAACATCTTTCTTTTTGATGGAGCATTAATTACAACGCCAGTAAATTTTGTTTCAATTGCACTTCTTGCAACATCTATTAGATTACGATTGAATTTACCTACAGTTAACGTGCTAACAAAAACTGATCTTATTGGTGCAAATCTCAAAAATATTCTACAATGGTCAACTAGTTTAAGCACCTTGGAAAATGCTATTGCAAAAGATGCTGATGGTGATACATATACTTTAACTACAAATATTTTGAGAGGATTGAATCTCAGTGGATTTGCGCAAGGATTAATTCCAATTTCAAATGTAACTGGGGATGGATTTGTGAATCTAGAAGGAGCCCTTAGCAGAATTCTTAATTTGGGTGAGGAGGTAGAAGACTAGTGGCATCAAAGATTACAGTAAAAGCACCTTCTTCTACAGCAAATTTAGGTCCAGGATTTGATGTGTTTGGCTTGGCAGTAGATGCGTTTTATGATGAAATAACCCTGACTAAAACTAAAAGTAGAATAACAATTGTAACTGAAGACAACATCCCAACAAATCCTGAAAACAATACTGCAGGATTAGTTGTAAAAAATATGAAAGAAAAATTCAAGATAAAAAATGGAATTGAGATTAAAATCAAAAAAGGAGTTCCTGCAGGATTTGGAATGGGAAGCAGTGCAGCATCTGCAGCCGCTACTGCAGTAGCATTTGATAAATTATTTGGATTAAAGTTGGATGGAAATTCTTTGGTAGAGTATGCAGGATATGGTGAAAAAGCTAGTGCAGGTTCAGTTCATTACGATAATGTTGCAGCATCTGTTTTGGGAGGATTTGTAATTGTTAAAACAAATCCATTACAAGTAACTAGAATTGATCCTCCAACAAATCTTAGAATGTGTATAGCTGTTCCAAAGCTTGATGTCCCAAAAAAGAAGACCAAAGTTTCAAGAGGAGTAATTCCAAAGAAGATAAAATTAACAGACAGTATTTTGAATTTATCAAATGCAACAACTATAGTGGCAGGATTTATGAAAAAAGACCCAGAATTAATTGGAAATTCAATTAAAGATGTAATTGTAGAACCTGCAAGACAGCACATGATTCCAGGATTTACCAAAGTCAAACAAAATGCTCTAAAAGCAGGTGCACTAGGCGTGACAATCAGTGGTGCAGGACCCTCAGTAATTGCATTCTCAAAAAGTTCTGCAGATTTAAAGAAAATCAGCTCAGCAATGTCAAGAGGATTTGCATCAGCAAACACAAAATGTCAGACGGTTATCTGCAAACCAAGTAAAGGTGCAGCAGACAAGAGAAAATAATTTGATGAATTATGAAAAAAGCTGTAGTTGTATTTAGTGGTGGAGTAGATTCTGTTTGTGCAGTATCATTTCTAAAATCAAAGTATGAATTGTATGGAATTACATTTTCATATGGACAAAAAGCAAATATGGAAATTTCTGCTGCAAAGTCTTTTGCAAAAAAACTAGGACTAAAACAACACAAGATTATCGATATTGGTTTTATGAAAGAGTTGTACGGAGATTCTAATGTTTTGACTAGTTCCAAAAGAAAAATTCCTAGTAAATTTGAGTATTCAATAGTAGTTCCAATTAGAAATGCGGTTTTTCTTTCAATTGCATCTGCATGGGCTTATACTCTAAATGCCTCTCTAGTTGTATATGGTGCACATACAGGAGATAAACATTATCCTGATTGTAGACCTGCTTTTGCAAAAAAACTAGAATCTGCATTTAACCAAGGTGAAATTGATGGAATTAATTCAAAATTAAGAAAGGAGATAGAGATTTGGTCTCCATATAGAGAGGGATTATCAAAGAGTGATTTGTTAAAGAAAGGTAAAACAGTGTTAGGAGATTCTATCTTCAAAACGTGGAGTTGTTATTCAAACAAAAAACTTCATTGTGGTGTTTGTGAGTCCTGCAATAATAGAAAGATTGCATTTGAGAAAGCAGGAATCTTAGATAAAACAAAATATCTAAAATAATTCTAATATCTATTTCTTAGAATTTTCTTTTTTAGAACAAATCCTCTTATTCCAATATACCATGCTAAGAAGATCAATCCAGTAATTCCCCACCAGACATAGTTCTGAATTTCAGGAGAAAGTTCTGTAAGAGTTCCAACAACTTCTCTTGCAATCAACATACAGATTGCAAGAACTATTGCAAACTCTATTGCATACCAAGTAAAACTAGGCCATGATTCTTTTGGAACATGAGCAATTTTTCTTCCATCATCCATGATTTTTTGAAATAGAATCCGTATTTAATTATTCATATGTTAAAAGGAGGAATCAGAAGCACGTTTTCTAATTAAGGTCATAATACCCTCTTTTTCCTCTTTATTTTCATAAATTCCTCTAAATGCTGATGAGGAAAGTGTTGCATCGTTTCTAACACCACGCATTTTCATACAAAGATGCTCTGCATCTGCCAAAACTACAACTCCTTTAACGCCTTGAGAGTATAGTTCATCTGCAATGTTTTTTGTTAGTCGTTCTTGAATTTGAAGTCGTTTTGAGTACTTTTCTACCAATCTTACAAGTTTTGAGATTCCAAAAACTCTACCATTTGGAGAATATGCAATGTGGATTTTGCCAAAGAATGGAAGCATATGATGCTCACACATTGAATAGAATTGAATATCTCGTGCTACAACTACATCAGAATCCTCGGAAAATTGGACCGCTAATTCAGAATCAGAATCATATCCAGAAAAGATTTCTTTATACATATTTGCAATCCTTTCAGGGGTTTCACGCAAGCCTTCACGAGTAGGATCTTCGCCAACTTCAATGATTAACTCTCTTACAAGTTTCTTTACACGCTCTTCATCCATTTTGATGATTTGAGACGATTTTTCTAGTATTTGAACGTAATCTGATTTTTAGGCTGGTGATAACTATGGTGCATCAATGAATTTGTGTAATTGAGGAACAACTTTCACTTCATTATAGTATGGAAAAACAATATCATACAAACTCAACAGCAAATCAAGTGAAGGTTCTGCTATACCATACGTTGGTTGAATGATAAATCCATCAACGTCATCTTTTGACACAATATCAAAGATTTGATTCATCAATTCTTTAAAATCATCAGGTTTTGTTTTTGAGCTAACAACTACTTTGATGTAAGTTGTCTTCTTTGCATTAACAGAAGATTCTAAACATTTCATGGTATGGCCAATCAATTTTTCATAATGTTGAGAGTCAACAAAGTCTGAATCCTTTGTCTTGAATTCAATTTTTACAATATCAATGAATGGTAAAACATGATTGAACCTATCAATATCAAAACAAGATGATTCAAGATATGTTGGAATTTTTTTGTCCTGAATGTGCTTTGCAAGTAATGCAACTGCTTGATGTTGAATGAGTGGATCGCCTCCGGTAAAATTTACTTTGTATGTTTGGTTTTGCAGATTAGAATCAATTAGTTGATTTGCCTCCTCAATGGAATATTCTGTTCCAGAATCAAGTGGAAGAGATTCCTTTGTATCACAATAAAAACAAGTAAAGGGACAACCTGCAAGTCTTACAAAAAGTGTCTTTGTTCCATAAAGAATTCCCTCACCTTCTACGGATGTAAATATCTCAAATAGTCTGACTTTCAAGTAATAATGATAATTTTTTTCACTATTTATTCAATGAGTTTCTAATGCATCACTGGTTCTTTTGTGTAGAATAATCCAGAGATAAAGAATACTATGCCTAAAATTCCAATTGTGCTTCCAATTAGTTCTACTTGATTTTGAAAATCCCCTTCCATTGGAGCCCATAGCCATGCCATCAAAGCACCAACTACAATCATTGGAATTCCTACTCCAACTGTAATTGCTTTAGAGGCCATGCTCAATCCTGTTTGGAAAATGTATAATAAGTTTATGATAATTTTTCAAAGATTTGAAAATTATTGGTTGAGATTTACTATGAGTTGTTTTGCAGTTATGATGTTGTTTTGGGAATCATAGCTGATCACATAAAGTAATGCGTATGAGCCATTAGGGAATGGTGTAACGTTATGGATTGTTATACTATTACCAGTTGTAAATTCTACAACATTTGGAGTACAACTAACACAACCAACTTTGTAGTTTTTAGCTGAACTGTCATTATTCCAGGTAATCTTTACAGTTGCTGAATCACCATTATAGTTTGATACAGATGTTCTAACAGTATCTAATGGTTCGGCAAATACTTGATTTGTAGAAATAACACCTATTGCCAATACAAATAATGCTAGAAATGCTAGACTCTTCAATTCTCTTCCTCCAAATCGTTTCGTAATTTGACCATATTTAGAAGATCTTTTTTATAAATTTCAACTACACCTAGTCTTTCTAATCTTTTGACTGCTCTCCACATGGTAGTTCTTGGCTGAAGGAATTTCTTTCTTAGTTCACTTTCAAAGACTTCTCCGCCATTTTCAGAGATGAATCTAACAATCTTCTTGTCATCTTCTCTCATATCTGGTCTTAGATTGAAAATTGCATCAGGAGTTAGTGAGTCTGTAGTTGGTTTTGGAGTAGTTTGAATTACTTCGGTTTGCAATTGAGGTTTTGATTGTCTCTTTTTTGCTACAATTACTGAAGCAATGGCTGCTGCTGCAATTGGGCCAACTATTAGACCAATAGTTAAAGAATCAAATGAGAATTCAGATGGAGTTGTAGGTATTTCAACAGGAGTACTAAAGATGTAATCAATTTTGGCAGGGCCAGTAGGGATTTCTAGTTTAATTTGAGAATCTAACTGCTCCATATTTTCAGGCAAGACATCCATTCCCACAATAACAGAATTTTCTGGCATTAGTAATGAATAGTTTGTTGGAGAATCAAATGAAAATGTCCAAACTCTACCTTCTTTGGAGATTAGATCATGAATATCATAGTTTACGGTAATGGAAGAATAATCACTTGTCTGAATCATTGCTTTGTCTTCAATAACTTCTCCAGGTAGTGTAGTACCATCTTCTCCAATTGCAACAAAGTTGTCAATTGATGGACCAAAGAGACTGAGTTCAAAGTTTGAAGAATCCACATCAATTTGTGATGAGATATGTGTCGAACCATCAGTATTGATGATTAGATCAAGAGTTCGAGTTGTGGCAAATGAGGTCTGTAAAGGCATCGTTAGTGCTACAACCAGCAATCCTGCAACTATTAGAGGCGCATTAACCATTGTATCGATGATACCATCAGTCCTTACAAAAAGCATTCCATCTTCTCGAGACTCTATCCTATGAATTGGTACGATTTGTGGGTTCATTGGCTAATACCTTAGGTTCATGCTCTCCACGAGTCCCTGAAATCTCTTGAATTCTTGGAAAAATTGAAGTCCTTTTTCAGTGATTTGAAAGACTCTATTTCTGTCGTTTTTGACAGACTCGACTAAGCCTGCTTCTACCAATTTCTCACATTTGTCTAATACTGCATAGTGAGATAGGTTGGCTTTGCGAGATATTGCAGATACAATGATTCCTTCACGACCGCCATCAGCAGTAACGTTTAGGATATCACCCATGATGCCCATTTCGGACCTGTATTGTTGTTTTGACATGGTATAGTATAGAATCAATTAGTTATTGAGGAATGTTTTGAAACGCCATAGCGGAACGCAAAGCGGAACGCCATTTTAGATGGAAAAAATGAGGAATTTTTGGCAAAAACGTTGCGGGGAAGAAAATTCCTAGAAATTTTATGCGTAGTTTTTTGTTTGAAAAATTGTCATTTTCTTACAAAAAACAGGTTTTTTGAAAATTTGAAGAAAAATTGTTCAATTTGGCCGATTTTGCTGGAATTTGCTATATAAAGAACAGAATGTTTCCTGTCCGTTCCTAATCTAGGATTTTGATGTGTACCATTCATGGTAAAACCCCAAAACAGAACTATTGGTGTTATTGCTGTACTTTTGATGCTTGCTGCATCTCCAATCACTGTAACATACTCGTTTGCAGACAATACAGGAGTGTACGAGCCAAAAGGAAGTTCCAAAAATGAGAGACTAGGAGTAATTCTAACCGAAAAAATGGTTGATGGAAAGCTCAAAGTCCAACGTTATGCCTTGCCATCTGATACTTCAAAAGAAGACATGCAGAGAATGTTATCTTCAGAGATATCAGGATGGGCAATAATGAATTACAAGGCATATAATGCTGGAATTACTCTCTTTGATGGAAAAGCAATAAAGGTCGGGCAAGACTCGTGGGAGATTTCAACTAATGGAGTCCTTAGTCTTGAAGAAAAAGAGTTTGACCTAGAATTAAGTGGAAAGTCCAATGGTTCCCATGTAGAACTGCATGGAACTGCCTCAGATGAGGATCTCAGTTACAAAGTTGTATTTTCTGGCAAAATTACAGAAAATGAGAATGTCTTTGAAGTTTTCTTTAATTCTGCAGTAAATCCTGAGATGGGTCAAAATATCAAATTTCTTCAGATTGGAGCTACCAGTTTTGAAAAATCAGTTGATTCTAACCAAGAGTTCAAAAATTCAATTTCGGTGAGATAATTCACCAAATTTTTCCTTTTTTTGAGTAAAAATCATTCACCTTGTCAGTTTTGGGATTCATAGTAACTTTTTATTCCCATTTTGGAAAGTAAATCATAAAATGTTTGATAAATTCAAGAAAGAAGAGGGCGGAGAAATGGTAGAAGAGAGACCTGAAGAAAATATTGCTGAAGAGGCTTCAGAGCCTACTGTTTCAGAGACTCCAAGTCAAATTGGAATTGGAGAATTAATGGGAAAACGTGCCCAGCTTGAAGAAGCAATTGATTATGTCGGTTTAATGATTAAAAATCTCAAAGATAAGAGAACTTTGCTTGAAAAAGATATTGAAGAAGAATCAGTTGATATCAAGAATCTCAAAGAGAAACTCCAAAAGGTCAACGAGTACATTGAGGAGGAAAACAGAGGAATTTCAGAACTTGCTGAAAAGAGAAAGCAAGTAGAATCTGAAGCTGATGAGGTAGGTACCATAATCAATAATTTACGAGAGAAATTATCAGGTGTTGATAGAATTATTGATGATGAGGGTAGTCGAGTTAGAAAGATAAAAGAATCTCGAGAATCTACAGAGTGATTTAAGATTTTAAAAGTTTGGATTTATTATTTGGATTTTGATCCTTTTTCCTTTGATTCTAGTTTAGCTAGTCGCTCAGCTTCTTTCTGAGCTTTTTCAGCTTCTCTTTGTTGTTGTTCAGCTTGTTGTTTAGCTAGTCTATCTGCCTCACGTTGAGCCTTTTCTGCATCAAGTTGTTGTCTCTTTGCTTCAAGTTTTGCTTGGCGTTCAGCTTCTTTCTGAGCTTTCTCATTTTCGCGTTGTATTTTTTGAGCCTCTAGTTGTTGTTTTTTGGCTTCTTGTTTAGATAATCTTTCAGACTCTCTTTCAGCCTTTAAGTTGGCTGTAGAACTATCAGTACACTGACCCAGATAATCATCATCATGGTGCTCCAAGTGATGTCTTGCAGCATTTCCAGGAAGAGATAGGATTACTTTTCCATTGTGGCAAATATCTACTCTTTCATTTGAGAATGTAGTTTGTGGTGTAACGGATGTTGTTAATGTTGAAAACGAATTGGAGGAAACAATATCTGAGCATTTACCTTTTGTATCACCATGATTAAGATGTGCAGGTAATGCATTTGTAGAAATTGTTATAGTGTTTTTACCTTTATGACAAATAGTTACTTTTTCGTTATGTCCTGATGTGTCAGTTCTATGAAATGCTTCAAGTACAGAAATTCTTTCTTCAAGTAAAGCATTTTCTTCTTTGAGTTGAGTTACTTCATCTTCTAAAACTAGAACTTTATCAAAGATTAATTGGATTTGTTCAAAAATTTGTTCAAATAGAGAGTCATTTGGTTCTTCATCAACCTCGATTACAGATATTGTGACATTTGCAGAATTGCTAGTTTTTTCTCCATCAGAAGCCGCATAAGAAAATGTGGCATTTCCCACAAATCCTGCTAATGGAGTAAACAAGACTTGAGATTCTTGGATTTCAACAAATCCTCTAGTTTCTGATGGATCAATTTCCAAGAAGATATTCAATGGGTCATTATCTACATCAGAGTCATTTTCAAGAACATCTATACTGATAGGAACATTTTGCTGAGTTTCAACAAAATCATTTTGGGCAACAGGCGCATCATTTATTGGATTTACAAAAATTATTACAGTTGCATCATTACTGTTATGGGTGCCATTATTGGCAACATAGGTAAATGAATCAGTAACAACAGAATTTTCGTTGGGCAAATAAGTAAAATTACCATTCTGATTGAATGTTAGAGTTCCAAAATTAACATCGTTAAGAAGAATTGCATTTAGTGGATTGTTTGTGATGTTAGTATCATTTTGTAGTACTCCAATTGGATCAACAATTAGAAGAGAATCTTCATCAACTGTGTAAAAATCATCTTCTGCAATTGGACCTTCTTGTGCAAATGCAAAACTAGAGAATAAAGCACCTGAAAATAATACTGTCAGCAAGAATATTCCTGAAAGCTTTTGCATTATTGGAAAATCTCAAAATAGCATTTAACCTACAAGTAGAAAAGCTCAGTATCAAAGGTGAGTAATGGTTATAAGAAAAGATTTTAGAAAATGTAGTTTGTTTTTTCTAATAGAATTTTGATGTAGTTGCAGTTGATGTTGATGATTCAGTAGGAACTGATGGGAACATTTGTCCTGCAGAACTTTCTGCAACAGCAGCTGCTTCTTTGAGAATTGCTTCAGATTCAGCGTTTGTGGTTTCGTCTGTTCCAAATGCCGCATCGCCAGAGAAACTCTCAGTCATAAATCCGCCTAGCATTTCAGCCATTTGGCCAATTTCAGCTTCAGCTCCAGGCATTACTTTTCCAAGGGATGATTTGAGATTCTTCATTAATCCCATTGTTGGCATAATTGCTACCACAGTATCACCTAGATCACTAAATGTTGTTAATCGTAATTCGATTTGTTCTAGAGCAATTCTTGCACCACTCATAATTTTGATAACTTTTCTGATTTCTGCTAGTTCATTTCCTAGAACTTTGGCAGTTTGAGTATCATGTTTCTGAGTTGCCTCTACAATTCTTGAAAATAGTTGTCCGTCGCGCTCTTGCAATCCAGACAACATTTTATCTAATTTTTGAATCTGTAATCGTAATTTTTTGACTCCTTCTTGAACTCGTGGTTTTAGGGCACCTTTAGGCTTGACGACATCACCAATCTTTTCGCCAATACTAGGAGTAGGGGGTTTAGTCCACTTGTTACTCAAATTAGTCATGGTTTTGATTTAGGAAAATGTACTTAATTTCGGGTGTAAAGAATGATTCACAGCATGTGTAACTTCACTAACAAAGGCTAAAATTCAATCAAAAAATCTATTTACCATTTTCCTAGGCATAACTCATGAGCGAGTCCTTTGGTTTTGATTTGCCAGATAGTTCCAAAGAACTAACTGATAAAGAATATGTCAATCTGGTGAATCGAATTAGAGGAAATTTTCTCAGCTATGTCTCAGTTCTAGATTCAACACTTACTGTGATAATTTCAGATTTGTTTTTGCGAGACAAAAATGACTTTCCATTATGGGCAAAAACTGTATTTGATGAAGATAGAACTGCGTCATTTGGAACAAAAATAGTGTGGATATCAAGAATAATGAAAAATCATCAAGACTTTAAAAAATCAATTGATGAGAAAACAAGAATAAAGATTCAACAAAAGCTAAATGAGATTAGAGAGATTAGAAATGACTTTGCACATAATTTTGCACATAACAAAAAGATAGAAGAAGAAAATGTTAAAAACAGAGTTATCAAATTATATGATTTTGAGGAAGGCATGACTACTCCAAAATTATTCAAGATGGATGAAATTATGGATTTGATAAACGATTCATGGATTTTAGAACAACTTGAAAAATTAGAAGTGCTAACAAAAGAGATTAGAGAAAAATAGAAATTTATTTTTATAATGGAATTTCCAAATTGTTTTTGTGAATAAGATAATAATTATAATTCCTATTTTAGCGATTATGGGAATTTTTGTAGTAATGTCTTTGGATTCACCTGAGAAAAATAATGATGTTGCTTTTCATGTTACATTAGCAGATCCACAATTGTATGAAAATGGAGTTTATGCAGAAACTTTTGAAATTAAAAAAGGTGAATATTATTTCAGATTTGTCCCAAATGGAAGTAGTCCTGAGGTTTTATCAATTTCATTAAATGGAGATAGTATAGAATTTACTGAGGATTTCCAATTGAAAAACACTCTACATGAAACGGGAATTTCCGAATATTACACATGGGAATATCTTGGAGAAAACCAAATTATAATTTTAGAAGATCAGCAAGTATCCATCAACATTGATCCAAATGGAAATGTAATGGGTTCAGTATCTGTAGATATTTTACAAAATTAAAAGAGGCGTAATCCCCTTTGTTGCAGAACTTTGAGAGATTCCCTCTCGTTGTCAAACGACCTTAGCGCTTGATTGCCTTTATCGTTCTGCGGGGTTACGCAATTTTAGTCGATAGGAATTATATCCTTCGGCATTATTTACTATAGGAACTTCAACTATTTAATAGTTAATATAATAAATTACAAATAATTTGATAATAATTGAAATATTTTATTCCTGTTTCTTAAAAATCGATCTATAAATTACGAATTTTCATGTAAAAACTATTGAGTTTATCAGGTAAAGTTGCGCTAGTAACTGGGGGAAGCAGAGGGATTGGGTTTGCTGCAGCAAAAATTTTGTCAGAAAATGGAGCCAATGTAGCAATAACAGGAAAAGATCAAGAAAGATTAGAAAAAGCATCTTCTGAAATCTCTAATTCATTTGCAATAGTAGCTGATGTTAGAAAAACGGACGATGTAAAAAATGCGATAAAAAAAACTATTGGAAAATTTGGCAGACTAGATATTCTTGTAAATAATGCAGGGATTTTTCCAAGAATTAAAAAATTACATGAAATTGAAGAAGAAGAATGGAATGAAGTTTTGGATGTGAATTTGACAGGACAATTTAGAGTTACAAAAGAGGCAATTCCTCATTTACAAAAAACATCTGGTTCAATAATTAACATTTCATCAGATGCAGGATTAAAAGCATATCAAGGATTTAATGCTGATGCATATTCTGCAACAAAGGCAGCATTAATTGTACTAACAAAATGCTGGGCACTTGAATATTCTAAAGATAAAATCAGAGTCAATTGTATTTGTCCAGGAGTAGTAGATACAGATATGACAAAGCCATTTGTAAAAACACAAAAAGATAGAGATTTCATGGATGCAGAACACCCACTAGGAAGAATGGGCAAGCCTGAAGAAATTGCAAAGGCTGTACTATATTTTGCATCTGATGATGCATCATGGACTACAGGAGCAATTTTAGCAGTAGATGGAGGAGAGTCTACAAAATAAATTCACATGAATTTAATAGCACCTGGAGAAAGTGAATTATGATGAAAGATAGAAAAGCAAAAGCAAAGTTGATTATATTATTAGGAGTTATTTGGATAATTGTATCATTACCACTTCCTTGGATCATTAACAATCCACTAGTTTCAGAATCTCAATTTTTCACAATTTTAGGTATTATTGGAATTATTTCCATTCCATTTATTGCACTTGGAGTGGTATGGACATTAAAACCAGAACTCACAACTTAGGAATACATTTTGAAAGACATACCAATTTTAGAAAAAATTCCTGGATTAGATATTGCTATCAAGGCAGCACAAGATGCTGGAGATGCAATTTTAGAGATATACAAAGGAGAATTTGAAGAATTTACAAAAAAAGATGATTCACCAATAACTGAAGCAGATCTAAAAAGTAATGAGATAATCAAAGATATTTTATCTCAAACAAAGCACAAGGTTTTATCTGAAGAGGATAATGATGACCAAAGTAGATTATCTGAGAAAACAATTTGGATAGTGGATCCATTAGATGGCACTTCTGATTTTATTGATAAGACAGGAGAGTTTACTGTTATGATAGCACTTGTAAAAAACAAAAAACCAATTCTTGGTGTTATAGGTTGGCCAACTGAAAAAACATTATTTGTTGCACAAGAAGGAAAGGGTGCATTTAGGTATTCAAATGAAGAATGGAAAAAAATCACAGTAACTACAACAGGAGAACTTTCAAAGTGTAGAACTGTTGGTTCAAGGCATCATCTATCAGATAAAGAAAAAGCCTTTATCAAAAAATTAGGAATTAAGGATTTTACAAGTATAGGAAGTTCATTAAAAGTTGGAAAGATTGCATCAGGTGAAGCCGATGCATACATCACAACTACAAACAAGATGAAAGAATGGGATTCGGCAGCATCATATTGTATAATTTCTGAAGCTGGAGGAAAAATGACAGATATGTTTGGAAATGAGATTTCGTACAATAACAAAGAAGTTCATCACAAAAATGGGATTCTAGTAACAAATGGGATTATTCATCAAACAATAGTTGATGAATTTAAAAAATTAGAGTAGGTTTCTTGATTTAAGAAATTCCTTTACTTTGTTTGCACTATCATCAAGTGATTCATTTTCTGTATCAACTATGAGGTCTGCTTTTTCAGGAGCTTCATAAGGATCATCAATTCCTGTAAATCCCTTGATTTCTCCTTTTCTTGCTTTGGCATACATGCCTTTGACATCTCTTTTCTCACATTCTTCTAGTGAACATTTGACATAGCATTCTGCAAACTGATCACCTGCATCAACAATCTTTCTAGCATTTTCTCGATTCTCAAGATAGGGTGAAACTAGAGACACTGCACTTGGAACACCGTGTTTTAACAATAGTTTTGCCAAGTGAGCAACTTTTTTGTTGTGTTCGTCACGTCCTGCTTTTGAGAAATCTTTTGGAGAAAACCATTCTCTTAGTTCATCTCCATCAAGCATTGCCAGATTTGGAATGTCTTTTTGCAAGTCTTTTACGATGGTAGTCTTTCCTGAACATGGAAGACCAGTCATCCAAAGAACAAAAGGTTTCATGGAAAAAATTTCTAATTTGCCCATAAAGAGCTTACGTTAATTTTTGAACCAAGGTTGATTCTCCAAAAAATCAATTTCTTTAATCATTTGCTCAACCTTCTTGACAACTGCAAATATTGATCTGTATTGCTCATACATGTCTGCTTCTTCTTCTTTTGATAGCACTGTAGCTTCTGCATCATCAAAAAATTTATTTTCTTTATTTAAATGATCATTTAGAAATATTGCATATGTTTTAAGATATCTAGAAACAGGTTCTCTTGCATCTTCTCCTGCTTTCCATCGTTTTAGATGATGGTGAATTTTTCTTGCAACATTTCTTCCAAACTCATGTTCAACTAGAAATTTATGAATTTCATCTTTTAGAGAATCATAGCTTGCAACACATGGAAAATAAGAGTCCTCTTCTCTAGAGTGATGTATTGTGTCTATAAATTCAGATATTATGATAGTAATCTTGGTAAGATCAGAGAGTGGAACATCTGTTCCATTTTTTAATTCTTCAGCACATTTGAAAACAATTTTTTCAAGACGTCGTACTTGTACATGATCTGCTCGGAGTTCATTTGTAGCACTCATTTATGGAAAGATTGTTTAGGTTGATTTAATGTGTATCTAAAATCACTACAAGCCTAAAATGATCAACCTAATCCAGTTTAATTTTTATCCCGACATATTGAGATGCAATCAGAATTGAATCCCACAGTATTATCTATCTTAAATTTAATTCGAGGGCAGTTTGGAGAAACCCCATTAGCTAATTTTGATTCAAGTTTTATTTTTGAAAAATTAACAGATCTGCAAAATTCAATTGGCACTTTATCTACACAGGATGGTTTCATTGCTCCAGCTCATGTAATTTTACTTGCAGCAGGAGTAGTAATCTTCCTTGGAGTTGCAGGCGAGGCATTTTTCAAAAGAACAGGAATCCCTGATGTTGCGTTTTTGATGGTTTTAGGAGTCATTTTAGGTCCAGTACTTGGTTTGATCCAACCAGAAGCTGTATTACAAGTAGTGCCATACTTTGCAGCTCTTGCATTGATAATAATCATGTTTGATGGTGGATTGAATCTAGATATCAAACATGTGGTAAGGACTGCACATTTTTCATCAACATTAGCCATCCTTGGTTTTATTTTATCAGTTGCAATGATTTCAATTGCAGCTCATTATGCGTTAGGATGGCTTTGGTTAGAGAGCATACTGCTAGGTTCTATTGTTGGAGGAAGTAGCTCTGCAATCGTATTTGGATTAGTCAGAAATGTCAAAATTTCAGAAGAAACAAAATCAATGCTAAGTTTTGAATCAGCATTAACTGATATTTTAGCTACAATAGTAGCATTCATTCTATTTGAGGCAGTACTTGCAGGAACATTTGATTTACAAATATTGCAAGAAACCATTGGAAGAGCAGTTATTGTAGGTCTAATTCTTGGATTCGGAGTAGGAATTCCTTGGATGTATGTATCAACAAAGCTTGGAAATGCCCAACACGCATACATGCTCACATTAGGAATTTTGTTTGTACTATTCTTCTTGGCAAATTCATTTGGAGAGTCAGGTGCTTTGACTGCACTAGTATTTGGTTTGATGTTAGGAAACAAGAATCATCTTGCACGGATTCTTAGATTTAAACTACCAAAAATTGAGATGGACGATCCAACTCACAACCAACTCACATTTTTGGTAAGAGCATTCTTCTTTGTGTTTGTTGGATTGATGGCAAGTTTTGGACAAATAGAATACATGATATTTGGAATTTTGATAACAATTGCAGTTTTCTTTGGAAGAGGAATTGTTACCAAAGTTACATTAACAAAAAGATTTTCCAAATTAGATAAAGCTGTTACATACTCTATGATTCCTAGAGGATTAGCTGCTGCAGTACTTGCAACATATCCTATAACTATGGGCCTACCAAATGCAGAAGCTTATCCACAAATAATATTCTTCATCATTTTAGCATCAGTGATAATTACAACAATTGGAATGGGAAGATCAAAAAATATTCCACCACCTGATCCAGTAAAAGGTGGATTTGTAAAACCACCTGAAGATCCTGATGACAAATCTAAAGATGAATCAGAAAATATCGAAGATCTTATTGATGAATCAAAAGAAGGTGGATTTGTAAAAAAAGTAAATTCTCAAGAATGAATATTATAGTTCAAGTGACTCTTTGAGTCCTTTGTACCTATTTCTGATGGTAACTTCAGTCACATTTGCAGCCTCTGCAATGTCTCTCTGAGTCTTATCCTCACCATTTTTGACACAAGATAGGTATAGTGCTGCAGCAGCTAATCCCATTGGATCTTTTCCTGCTGAAACTTCGTTTTCTTGAGCTTTTTTGAGTACTTTGACTGCGTATCTTTTTGTTTTCTCTGCAATTCCAATTCTACTTGCAATTCTTGCAACACATTGAATTGAATCAGTAACTGGCATCTTCAAGTCAAGCTCTTTGACTAGTAATCTGTAACATCTTGCAATATCTTTTCTTTTGATGTTTGCTGCTTGCTCAACATCTTTTAGGTTTCTTGGAGTTTCTGTATCACGACATGCAGCATAAAGTGCTGATGCCATCAATGCTGAAATGGAACGACCTCTGACTAGTCCTTTGTCAAGTGCTTTTCTGTAAATATAAGCTGCTTTTTCAATTACTGCATCTGAAATTGCTAGTTTATCTTTGAGTCTGTTTAATTCACTAAATGCTTGTCTAAAGTTTCTATCAACTGGCTCATGAACTTGACTTCTACTATCCCAAGTTCTTAATCTCTCAATAGTGCTTTTCATAGAAGCTGTTAATGGTCTTCCAGAAGCATCTTTGTTTACTGGGTTGATAATTGTTGCAAGACCCATGTCATGCATTGTTAGTGATGTAGGAGCTCCTGCTCTTGCTCTATCTCCGTGTTCATCTTGTGTAAAAGAACGCCATTCAGGACCTGCTTCTTGTAATTTCTCAGTAATAACAAATCCACATTTGGAACAAAACATTTCTCCAGATTCATTATCAGTAACTAATTTTCCCTGTGCACATCTAGGACAGAGTTCTTTTGTTTTACTTACCATAATTGATTCTGGAATCCTAGGATTGGTGGTATTTATGAATCAACAAGTTATTTTTTGTAATTTTTGAGCCTACAATAGCCCAGAATAGTCATAATGCAGTTGTGATAATAAAAAACATGAATTGGTTCTGGATTGCACCCTTTCTAGTAGGATTATTCTTTCTAATTCCAAGTATTCATGCTGAAACTCTAGTTCAAAATCTAGAGGGAGGAATGGACATTGAAATTACTCATCCTGATGAGATTGTAGTTGGCAGAGAAGGAGTCATTTCAATTTTGGTAAAAAATAACGGGTGGGAAGAAAAGCAAGATATTTCATTTGAGTTTTCGTTATCTGAAATTCCCGGATTAATTGTAGAGCCAAACAATGTAACAATTAAGAAATTAGCTAAAGGGGGATCATATGGAGAAAATATCAATCTGTACATCACAAATGATGCAAATCCTGGAATTCGTTTTTTGAATATAAAATATTCTCAAGTGTTAGTTTCAAATAATGAAACACCACAAGAGCCATTTTATCACGACATTGCGATTCCAATTACAATAAAAGAAGATCCAAATGTTACAATATACACAAAGACTCCCGAATCAATTTTTGCAAATGCAGAATTTCCAATCGAAGTTGAAGTGATATCTGAAGATATAGACATTACAGATGTTAAAATCAAAATTATTCCACCTAAAGATATTGAATTTCGAGGAGAGACAATGCATTCATTTTCTAAAATAGAAAAAAATACTCCTGTAGGAATCACATCACGGATTATCACTCCTACTAATGAAGTAAATACAGAATACAAGTTACCATTTGAAATTATCGTACAATATACAGATGATGTTGGAGAAGAAAAAGAAGACTCACAAACTGTTTCAGTAGTGTTGCGACCAAGAACGTTTATGGAATTGACAACTGATGGTGGAATATGGATTGGGGATTTCTTTATTGCACCTTATGTTAGCCTTGGAACAATTATAGGAATTCCAGCTGGTACAATCATATCATTATTGATAAGAAGAAAGACATCTCCAAAAAAGCGCAACAGAAAGAAGAAAACTTAGGATTCTAGTTTTTCTTTAATACTTTGAATGTATTTTTGACTATATTCTGTAAATAGTTGGATTTTTGGTTGAGACAATGCCATAGCTCCTGGTCTGCTATTAACATGAGCTTCTGCAGCTTGTTGTTGCTCTAAGAGTTTTTCAAGTTCTTCTTTTGATTGAGATTCTAGTTTTGAAATTAAAGTTGCAAGTTCATTTTCTAAGATATCTTGGGTATCAGGAATTACTGGTGGTTCTGCGCCAATGATTTCTTTGGTAGTAATATTTCCAAAGACTTTTTCATCTAAATAATGCAACAGCCAAAAATGGAGACTAGTGTTATAAATTCAATTTGGATAAATCTCAAAATGTGCGTTGCAGTGCAATCAAATCTTTTATCTTTGAAGAGCTTCTGGCTTCAATGATGACTTATTGTATCGGTAAATGCAAAGAGTACAAGGCACTAAAACCATCACAAATTGGTAGATATGCAGCAGGGCAAAAACGATGCAACTATTGTGAAGTATTTGTAGAATATGACGGATTGACTTGTCCATGTTGTAATAGACAGCTAAGATGCTTGCCTAGAAGCAGAAAAGGAAAAGAAAAGTATCTATCTCAAATTGTTGTTAAAAAACAATTATTGAACTGAGACAGATTGTTTCTTTTGAGTTTTTGTAGGTTTAGATTTTGGTAATGTTATATCTAAAACCCCATCACTGAGTTTTGCTTTTACCTTAGATGTAACCACGTTTTCAGATAGAGGTAGAGTCCTATAGTAAGAAACGTGACTACGCTCTTTTGTAAGGTAATTTTTCTTCTTTTCTTCAGATTCTTCCTTATGTTCTCCTGAGATTTCAAGAGAATTTTCAGTTACATTGAGTTTTATCTCGTTTTTCTTTATTCCAGGAACATCCATCTTTACTCGGAATTGTTTTCCTTCATCAATAACATCACAAGATGTATGAGACATTTTTGGCATTGTCATTGTTGGAAATGAAGAAAATGCTTTTTCCATCTCCTTTCTTAAATTATCAATTGATTTGTCAATATCAAACCAATTTGATGTTTGAAATGGAGATAGAGCAGAACTCTTCTTTGCAGATTTTTTTGCTGCCATAAATGGCCATGCAGATTTTTTTTTGTTAAATTGTCAGGATGATTATCAATCTTGAAAATTAGATTCAGATCTACTTATAAGAAATCAATACTAGTAAAATTATGGCAATACCACCGGATGTAGAAGATTTTGTTGAAAAACATATCAAGTTAATGATATCCCAAACAGAGTCATACCTGCCTTTTATCAAAGTTGCATTCCCATACTCAAAGAATGTAGCTGATGGTGTATACAATCTAATCATAGGTAGTGCTCTATCTGTATTTGTAAATCAATATGCAATGAGAATGAAAAATCCAACTGTAGAAGATTTTTCAGATTTTGGAAAGATTGCATTAAAGTATAGAGATCAAGTTGATCAATTCTTCAAATAACTTAGGCCAGCTCACCTAGAAAATGAACAGTATCATTTGTTACAATTACAGTCCTATCTTTTGGAACACGAAATAGTTTTTTTGCATCATTTGTTTGAACGATTAACTTTGAGAATGGATCTTTAAGTGATTTGTATAATATTCCTTTATCACCCACAGACTGCGACCAATGAGTTCCCTGTACAAATGAGATCGATTGGAATTTTACAACTTGATACGAGTAAACCATTTCTGATCAATTAGATATTATTATGCTCATTAAGGATTTGCCTCCTATTAGTGCCCCAATAGATAACCCAACATTGGCAAAAATGTTAGCTGCAAGTGTTCCATAGTGATTGTTTTCCAGTAAATTATTAGAATCAAGGGCAAATGAAGACATTGTTGTAAGTGAACCACAAAATCCTATTGCTACAAAAAGAGAATATCTTCCATCAAGATTCCATTGTTCTGATAGAACAATAAACACACCAAGAATAAATGCTCCAATTACATTTACTATCAAGACGTTTAGCGGTAATGTGTTAAAAAGCAAAGGAGATTCTGTAATTTTGTATCTTAGAAATGCTCCAAAAACAGAGCCAGCTGCAAGAAAAACAAACTCTAGTCCTTTCATATTTTGTTCACAGTATCAGACATTATTAGTGCTATTTGAGACATTTTAGGTTCAAAACACCTAATTTCGTTTTTTATGGGAAATCAAGTCTATGGTTTTTATAGGTTTGATATTTTTTCCAGACTAGATGACTCTCAAACTAAGATGCGAAGACTATGGTTTTGAATGTCAATATGAAATTGATGAGGAGAAATCTATCGGTACAATTGAGAAATTAAGAAATCATTTTGAAGATGAACATGGAATTGATTATACTGTTGAAGCAGTTACACAAATGATTCAAAACCGTGGACACTCTTTAGAATCAATTAAAAAATAATTTTTAAAATAATTTCTTTTTCATTTTTAACATTTAATACAATGTATGTTGTATTAGTTTTTAGAAGTAGATTTTTCTAAAAAGATTAGGAATTTTTTGTTTGTAAAGTATAGTTTTGATTACAAAATTTCCTCTAACAATTTATTTTTATTTTATGTTTACTAATAGTAGTTAATAGTGGTAGAAAATTATTCAAACGATTATGATGTCAAGTGTAAACTAGACGCTTGCAAAACCTACCCTGCAATAACAGATTCTGAACGAGGAGAAATTGTTTGTGGGGGTTGCGGTCTTATTCTAGTGCAAAACTTAGCTGATACATCATATGAAAACAACGGTTACACTCAGGAAGACTTTATGAAACAAGCAAGAACAGGTCCTGCAACATCACTAACGATGTTTGACAAAGGATTATCAACTGTTATTGGAAACAATAAAGATTCTTCAGGAAATGCATTATCAAGTAAAACAAAATACGAATTCAATAGACTTAGAACATGGGATCAGAGAAGCAAATCAAGAAAAACTGCTACTCTGAGCAAAGCCTTTACTTTGCTTCATTCAATGAAGACAAAATTAAGCGTACCAGATAATGTGGTAGAAAATGCTGCCTATATTTACAGAAAAGTTGTTAGTGCAAAATTAACACGAGGAAGAACAATGGCATCATTGATTTCAGCCTCATTGTATGCAGCATGTAGAGAAAATAACATTCCAAGAACATTGGATGATATTGCAAATGCAGGTAATGTAGAGAGAAGAATACTTTCCCGAGATTTGAGAACCATAATCAAAAAGCTTGAATTGAATCTTAATCAGTATGATACTTCCTCGTTTATATCAAAAATCTCAAACAACATGGATTTGAAAGAAAAAACAAAACGTGGAGCATTTGAGATACTAAAGCGCTGTGAAGATGAAGGAATTACTGCTGGAAAACACCCAGTAGCACAAGCTGCTGCTTCATTATACATTTCATGTATACTTAATGGAGAAAAAGTTAGTCAAAAGAAATTCTCAGTAGAAGCAGAAGTTAGTGATGTAACAATTAGAAACAGAACTGCCTTGATTAAGAAAATGTTAAAGCTTGATGAGTGAAAAATCCAAAAAAATCCTACATGTTAATTGTAGGAGAAATTATTTTTTCATAAAATACATCTTTTAGTCTATTTACCAAGTCCATAATTACACGAATTTGTTCCATTGTAATTTGTTCTAAATCCTTGATTCTTTCATGTAGTTGTGATATCTGAGATTGCAGTCCTGATTTTTCATTTTTTAGAGTAGATATTTGACCTTGAAGATTTTTGTTTTGTTGTTTTAGTTTTTCATTTTCTTCAGTTAATCTTTGAATTTTTTCTGATTCAGTTTCTCCCGGAAAGGGATCAGGTACAGGTTCTGGTTCTGGTAACGGGATTGGTTCTGGTTCTGGCGAAGGCTCTGGAAGTTCTGGAGGTTCAGGTTCTTGTTCAGTCTCAGCCGCAAATGAAGTAGGTAAGCTAAACAAAATAGCAAAACCAACTAATCCAAGCAGAAAAGTAATTTTCATTTTATACCACAAAGTTTAGGACAATTTTGTATATGAATATGATTACTGATTGTTAAGAATGAAAAAGAAGATTATTTGTAGAAATCAGGTTCTTGATCTCTTTTTTGTTTTGGTAGATCATCCATAACAGCTTGAACTACTTCGTTGTGATTGTACGTCAAGTGTCTGAGAAACTTTGCAGATTCATCTGCTCTAGTTTTCGCATCAGCAAATAACATCTCAGGACTGCTAAGCTCTGCCATCATTGTGTTGCATTCTTGGCAGGGGTCAAAGTCAAGATACAGTTTCATGTTTTGTCTCATTTTCCTTAGTATTTAGACTATTTTATGGATTGAGCAAGTGGCGCCTCTTTTTTTTGAGGCTTTACCTTGTCAATTGCGTCAATGAGTTCTTGTTGAGATATCTTGATGTCTTTGACATTTTGTGCTTTGCCACCAACATATTTTTTGAGAGCTGCAATTGCTGCTCTGTTTGTAACAGCTGCAATTTCTGCTCCACTAAATCCATCAGTTAACTCTACAAGTTTTGCAATATCTACATCACTTGCAAGTGGTTTCTTTTTGGTATGAATCTCAAAGATGTTTTGTCTTCCTTTTGCATCAGGATTTGGAACTTCAATGATTCTATCAAATCTTCCAGGTCTAAGTAGCGCTTCATCAACAATGTCTAATCGATTTGTTGCACCAACTATCAACACATTGTGTAGTTCTTCTAATCCATCAATCTCAGTTAGAATTTGAGACACCACACTTTCTGTAACATGTGATTCCGAGCCACCACTGCCTCTTCGTGGCACAAGTGCATCTACTTCATCTAAGAAGATTATACATGGTGCTGCTTGTCGTGCTTTTCTGAAGATTTCTCTGACTCCTTTTTCAGATTCGCCTACCCATTTTGAGAGTAGTTCTGGTCCCTTTATGCTGATAAAGTTAGACTCTGTCATTTTTGCAAGTGCTTTTGCAATCAATGTTTTACCAGTTCCAGGTGGACCATGAAGTAGAATTCCTTTTGGAGTTTCAACATCAACATAATCAAATGCTTCTTTGTGTTTAATTGGCCATTCAACTGCTTCTCGTAGTTCTTCTTTTAGTTCATCAAGACCACCAACATCATCCCAACTTACATTAGGAATCTGTACTTGAACTTCACGTAATGCACTTGGTCTGACTTCTTTTAGTGCATCTCTAAAGTCTTCACTTGAAATTTCAATCTTTTGAAGAATTTCTGATGATATTTTATCTTCATCAAGATCAATCTCAGGCAGAATTCTGCGAAGTGATCTCATTGCAGCTTCTTTTGATAATACTTCCAAGTCAGCTCCAACAAATCCATGTGTTGTCTTTGAGATTTGTTTAAGATCTACTTTTTCATCTATTGGCATTCCACGTGTATGAATTGAAAGAATTTCAAATCTTCCTTCATCATCAGGAATTCCAATTTCAATTTCTCTGTCAAATCTTCCAGGTCGTCTAAGTGCAGGATCAATCGAGTCTGGTCTGTTTGTAGCTGCAATGACTACAACTTTACCTCTAGATTTCATTCCATCCATCAAAGTCAAAAGTTGAGAAACTATTCTCTTTTCAACTTCGCCTGAAACTTCGTCTCTTTTTGGAGCAATGGAATCTATCTCATCAATGAAGATTATACTTGGAGAATTTTCTTCGGCTTGATTGAAGATTTCTCGAATTTTCTCTTCACTTTCACCATAGTATTTACCCATAATTTCAGGACCACTAAGTGAGATAAAGTGAGCATTAGTCTCACCGGCCACTGCCTTTGCAAGAAGGGTCTTTCCTGTGCCTGGAGGACCGTATAACAAGACTCCTTTTGGAGCTTCTACGCCTATCTTATCAAATAATTCTGGATGTCTCATTGGCAATTCAACCATCTCTCGAATTTTTTGGACCTCGTTTTTGAGACCGCCTAACTCATCATAGGTTATCCTTGGAACAGATGCATCAACTGATTTTGTCATTGTGCCAAGCTTGAAAATTGTGTTTTCAGTAACAATTACTGGTTTTGATGGTTTGGTACTAGTTACAATGAATTGAACTCGTCCACCCATCTGTGTATTAAGAGATAATGTATCTCCAGTTGTAAATACATGGTTAAGATAGTTGTAAGTCATGTACTCTTGTAATCCTTCAGCAGCAATTTTCTCAGTTGGGGATAAAACAATTTGTTCTGCATTAGAAGCTTCAACTGATTTTAAAGAAATCTTATCACCAATTCCTGCTCCAATGTTTTGTCTTGTCATTCCATCAATTTTGATAACTCCTGTTCCATATTCTTCAGGGTTTCCTGGCCAAAGTTTTACATGTGTTTTTTTGTTATATGTTAATTCTAAGATTTGGCCAGTATTCCATTTTTGATCCTCAATAATTTTTGGATCAACAATAGCTCTTCCACGTCCAACGTGTTGTTGTGGGATTTCATCAACTTTTAAAATAATTTCACTCATTTTTTTACCTCAAAAATCAAGGGGGGTTTATTCAACCTCCACCCTTTTGCCAGTTGGTTTTTCTTCAACTAATTTGAAGACAAGTTGTAAAATTCCATTTTTGTATGAAGCCTTTGCAGAGTTCTCATCAACTTTGTGTTGTACTGGAACTTTGACATGGTATTTTTTGTCTCCATGTTCTGCAGACAAATCTACAACTTTGTTGTCAACAACAATTTTGACATCAGTCTTTTCAACTCCTGGCATCTCAGCTATGAGTTTTACAACTTTTTCCTTTTCATCAACAATTGTATCAACTATTGGTTCTCGTGTATCAGAAGTTGGAAGTTGGCCTGGTTTAGCGTTTCCATATTCTTTTACAACAGGTTTTCCATCAGGACCCACGGTCATTGTATAACCATAATAAAATGGGCCAGATTCAGAACCATTTCCCTTGAATCCCTCAAAAATGTCATCTGTTTCAAAAAAAGATCTAGACATTCTCTTGAAGATTCTATCAATTTCACTATCAAAGAACATTGTCATATTCACCTATAATATGTAATATATATGACATTATATAAAGATTATTGAGATTTCTTTGATTTCTTACATAATCCTATTATAACTGACATAATATAATAATCTTGATGAGAATAGCAAGCATGTCTGTGCCTGAAGTTGTCAGGGAGATAATCACAAGAAATCGTTCAATTTATGACTGTATGAAGATGGATTTGATAAATTACACAGCGTTAGCAGTAAAGATTCAACCAGAAATTGAAAGAATTCTTGGAAACAGTGTCAATCTCAATACCATAGTTGTAGCAATCAAGAGATATGCTGATTCATTTGAGATTAAAGAAGATGTAAAGGAAGAACCAGTTTTGAAGAATGCAAGACTGGCTTTGACTGATGGGATTATGGATATTAAATTTTCAATCAAAGATTCTAACCAAATTGATCCTATGGTAATTTTAGATAAATTCTCAAAAATTACAAATAACTATGAATTTTTCAGAATGTCTGATTCTTTTAGATTTCTTACAGAAGACATGGAAGACATTAGACAAATTTTTGGAAATGTTTCAGATAGAGATGATGTTTTTAGTACTGGTCTTGCAAAAATCAAAATCACAATACCCAACTCTCAAAATCAATCAGACACAGTTTCCTATGTTGCAGAGGTATTGCATGCAAATGGCATCGAGCTTGTGAATGCCTTTTTCAGTCAAGACAGCATCATAATCATTCTAAATGAAAAAGATGCATCAAGAGCATATGAGATTTTACACTCAGATATCATGAGAGCCTAAAAATAGGCACATACGCATAATTTACGAAAATAAACTCATAGGGATATATTCCGTCTTTTTCTGGGGTAAACAATGGCTCGAAATAAGAAGAAAATTGTCGTTTTAGGAGGCGGATTTGCAGGATTAGAGTGCACTAGGCAATTAGAGCAATATTTCAAAAACGATTCAGAAATTGAGATTGTTTTAGTAAGTGAGGATAATTTTCTTCTATTCACACCAATGTTACCTCAGGTTGCATCAGGAATGATTGAGACTAGACATATTGTTATGCCAATTAGAACAATTACAAAAAAAGCGACTTTCTATGAAGGCAGAGTCAAAAACATTGATCCATATGGAAAGATTGTAAATTTGTGGGGAAGTGGAAACAAGAGAGGTATTTCACTTCATTATGATTTTCTTGTAGTAGCACTAGGAAGTGAAACTAACTTTTTTGGAATGAGTGATCTTGAGAAAAATGCGTATCAGATGAAGACGCTCAATGATGCAGTTATGGTCAGAAATAGAATGATAGACATGTTAGAGCAGGCAGAAAATGAAACAAATCCAATTCTAAAACATAGTCTTCTAACTTTTGTTGTTGTAGGAGGCGGATTTGCAGGAATTGAGACTGCAGGAGAGATAATGGATCTCTTATTGGATGTTAGAAAGTATTATCCAAATATCAAAAAAGAAGACATTCGAGTTGTAGTACTAGAAGCATTACCAAATATCTTACCAGGTTTTTCTGAGAGTCTTGCAAAATTTGCACAAGAAAAACTAACAGAACATGGAATTGAAATCAAACTTCAGACAGCTGTAACTAGTTTTGATGGAGATGAAGTTATGATAAAGAGATTAGATGTAGATAAAGATGCAATAGATGAGTCTATAGTAAGTTCAATTCAAACAAAGACCGTAATTTGGACTGCAGGTGTCACACCAGTCAATACAATCAAAAGATCACTATTCAAAACAGACAAAGGAAAAATCATTGTAGATAAAAATTTAGAAGTAAACGACTTTCCAGGTGTTTTTGCAATTGGAGATTGTGCGTTGTTTATGGATCCTAATACTCAAAGACCATTTGCACCAACTGCACAAATTGCAGAAGCTCAGGCAAAAATTGCTGCAAAAAACCTTCACGCCTTGATTAGAAATGAAGAAAAAACTGAATTTACATACGAATCAAAAGGCCAGATGGCGATTATTGGAAAAAGAACTGGCATTGCATCATTTTTAGGAATGAATATTCATGGAATTTTTGCATGGTTTCTTTGGAGGAATATTTACCTCTCAAAAATTCCAACATGGGATAAACGATTTAGAGTATTTCTTGATTGGACAGCTGATGCAATTTTTGATAGAGATATTTCAAGACTCAAATTCATGAGACGTGAGCCAGAAAAAGAATACAAAGTTCTTGATGAAGTCGATGATGTTTGGTAACTAGTTTAGTTTTCTAATTTTATAGATGATAATGGCTGGTGCTGCAAAATACATTCCAACATTCATTAGAATAATTCCAACTCCATAAGTAATCATTTCTTGCTCAGAATTGATTTCAGCATAATTTAGAATTGAAAGTGTAGACAACATTGGAGTAATTGTCAGTTTAACAATTTCTTTGAATAATGGAGATTCACGTTCTAAATCAGCTATGGTTGGAGAGAATGAATAGTACAATTGGTTGAATCCACTCATAAATGCAGTTCCAGACTCTGTTGTAAGAATGGTGTTATCTCTTAATTCTCTTAGTTGTTGCACTTGAGGTGCAAGTTCAGAACCAAATGTTGCAGTTGCAATTAAACACCCACCGGTTTCCTCAGTAGTAGAGTCTTCAGATAATTTTTTAAAAGAACCAAGTGTTTCATCAAATCTTTCTAATTGAGAATCAAAATTATCTACTCCATTACTATATGAAAAATTGTAATAATTATCTTCACTGTGAATTACCACGTCTTTGAATTGTACATTATAATCTTGACCATTAGCCAAAAAAAGCCCATGTGCATTAGTAACATAGGCGTCTCTTCCATTGATAGTGATTTGTTCTTGAGAAATTATATTCAATTGTCCTGATTCTATCACTTGTTTTAGTTCTTCAGATTTTTCAGAAATTATATCATCAATAGTTTTTCCATTTGTTGGATGTATGGTAAGTGAAATGACAGGATTCATTACGCCAACCTTTGGTCCAACTGCTACAACATCAGGAGAATTTTCTTGGACTTTCTCAGGTTGTTGTAAGAGCCAACCCGCAGGTACACTAAATGCAATATCAAGTTCATCACTTTCAAACAATTGGTTTCCAGTAGGGGGTTCTACATTTGTTTGAATTCTCTCAGGTTCGTGTAACTCAAGCAAATCAGGAATTTCAGATTCACTTATGATTGTAATTTTTGTAATTCTAACTTGTTCAGGTTTTAGGGGTTCGTCTCTACTTCCAGTAGATACTGATGCAATTTTATCAAGTGTTTCAAAACTTTCTTCAGTTACTAATCTTCCAAATACTGTATATTGCTCATCAAGGAAATTGGAATCTTGATGCACAATAAAGAATTGAGAACCAGCACTGTTTGGGTCAGCCGATCTTGCCATTGAGACAATCCCACGATTATGTTTGATGTCGTTAAATTCTGCTTCTAATCTTCCATCAGGACCCCCAGTACCCCATGTATTTGGATCACCATCTATGGTATTTGGATCACCGCCTTGAATCATAAATCCAGGAATTATTCTATGAAATAATGTTCCTTCATAAAATCCTGAAGTTGATAATTTCAGGAAATTTTCAACATGTTCTGGTGCATCGTTAGGGAAAAAACCAATTGCAATATTTCCTAAATTAGTTTCAAAAATCACTACAGGTTCCATTACCTTAACTGGATTGAATTCAACAGTTTGAGCAGTTGCTTGATTCACAATTCCTATAAACAATAATGAAAATATGATTGCAAGAAATATTGTCTTCAATATTTTTCTGCAATAAATCTCACTTAAAAGCCAATTGTATTAGTTTTTAACAAAGTCAGATAGATTATCGATATGCAACCTGATGAAAAGATTCAGGCACATATTGTTTCAATATGGAGAGAATCAAAAAAATTTCTTTCAATAGGAGGAAAAGAAGGAATGTTGGTTTTAACTGACAAACATTTGATGTTTATTCATAAGACTGAGGCTAAAATGAAATGGTGGAAAGCAATTACTCAGAGACAGGTAATTAATTTTATCAGATCAAAAAAATACCATGATACGTCATGATGGGTATGATGAAGAAGATTTAATGAATGATGTAGAAGACAAGAGAAATACAGAATTGTCATTTGATGATATTTCCGAGATTGGTTTTGAGGAAAAGACTTGGGGAAGTGTTTTGCAATTAGAATATGAAAAAGATGGGAAAAAAGAGAAATTTCAGTATTCTATTGCTCAAGATTGGGTAAAATATCCAGCTAAAGAGCCTACAAAATACATGAAAGTGGATTGGGCGCCATTTGTGCAATATATTAAAGACAGACAGAAATTTACAAAGTAAAATTGGGAAAAGTTTTCGCTGTAGGTGTAGGTCCAGGTTCACCAAAATATGTAACAGAAATTGTTAGAGAGATAGTTCAAAATTGCGATATTGTAATTGGTTACAAATACACTCTAAAAACAATTGAACGTCTTCTTGAAGGAAAAGAAATTCATGAAATTACTATGAATAACCAAGAGGAATCTTATCAAGAGGTTCTACCAAGATTAGGGGATAAAACTCTAGTAATTCCATTTACTGGAGATGTGAATTTTTCAGAATCAGAAGTTGTTGACAGATTAATAGAAATTTTTGGTGAGGTAGAAATTGTTCCAGGGATTAGTTCAATACAAGTTGCAGCATCAAGAGCACAAGTACCACTTGACAAATCCAAGGTAATTACAATGCATGTAACAACTCCAATTGAAGACAAAAAACTAGAATTACAAAAGGCATTGATTGATGGGTTTAGTGTTGTTCTAGTTCCAAGACCGTGGCCAAAACAGCCAGACAAGCATTTTATGCCATCAGAAATTGCAATTTACCTTCGTAAAAACGGTTTTAGCACTGAAAAAATTAAAGTGCATGTCTTTGAAGCCATAACCACTGAAAATGAAACAAATTTTGAAGGAACTGTAAAAGATTTGGAAGGAAAAGAATTTTCAGATTTATCTGTTATGGTGTTTAACCAAACAAGTCTAGACTCTTACATGAATTATAGATGGCAATGGGAGAACTAGTTTCCTAGATTTTGTCCTTGCCCAAGAACTAGAGTATCAGAACTAGGGAATACATATGCTATAATTTTCATCCATGGGTAATCAGGATCATACAATCTGTAAAATCCTGCTTCATCAAAAGTTATGTTAGTAGAATCACCAGGGGTAATATCTCCAGTTGAAATTCTTCCATCAGGGTCAAATGGATCATGTCTGTCACCATAGTTTTCTTTTCCACTAAGAATACTATGAGAAACTAAATCATTATTTACAATTGTAATAGATGTGCCTGGTTCAATTGAGATCCTATCCTTGGAAAAATACCCTAATCTTGTTGAGTCTGAACCGCTAGTAGATAATCCAATATAGGTTTCAGCGCCTCCTTGTAAAGAAGCACCTTTAAGAATACGGATTGTGAGATCTTTCGGTTCTTCTGTTGTTAACATAGTATCAATTTTTGATAGTGTAGATAATTTTGTTGTGTAGATAATTTTGTAAGTATTATCTGGTGTTGTGATTCTACCAGTAAAACCATACACTGCTGCATCTTTACTTTCTGCAACTAGTCTTCCAAAGAAGCTAATTGTTGTATCAACTCCACTAGAACTTTCTATATTTCCATTAATTCTAATATAGCGACCCTCGCGCAAAAATTTTCCTTCTAATTCTGAAATAATAAATTCCTCATCATCTAATGTAACAAATCCGTCTTCTATTACAAAGTTAATGGTACTACCACGTTGGTTTTGAGAGGACAAACCAAGATCAATTTCTGTAAATTTGATTTGTTCCTCAGTTACAGCAAAGCCAGAACCTTCTAAAAGAAATGCTTGATTTTCAGAAACTTCTGCAAATGATTCATGAAATAGATATCCTGAGGAAATCACAAATAATGTTAGTAATAATATTGCTAACTTCACAATAGATTTGTTCTCTAATTTGGTTTATAATTTGCTACTAAATTATTTTAGATATAGAATATAGTATATCTAAACTCAAAAAAAGGAGTTAGTTTTCTTCAGGCTTGTAATCCTTATTTGCGGTAGCAAAAAGTGATTCGCTAGGCAAGGATTCATTGAAAATATCATCTATTGTTCTTTCTTTTTGAGCCATGGTTGTATTACAATATGAAGATCTTTAAGTTTTACCATTAGGATTAGGCTGGTTTTTGCAGAATCACTACAGTCAGGATCAGAAGGGCACACCAAGCACCAGCACCCATTAATGCAGTATTCCACCTACCCATCAAATGAAGATCCTGAAAGAGGAAGATTTTCTGACCAATAATGAATGCAATCAAAGCGGACAGGATTTCAAAAGAATAAACTGGGAATTTGCCATTGAAATATGCTAAAACTACTAAAAATGAGGAAACCAGTAAAGATGAAACAAATGCAGTTCTAGCCCATGTTTCCTTAGTTTCAGGTATAGTTATCTGAACAGCAGTTTTGATGAGTTCTACCTTCTCTGTTTCATCTAATCTGTATATTTTATGATTATCTTCATTCAGGATTACTTTATGCGATTTTTTGGTTTTTGAAATAATGTCAAAAAAATCAAGATTTTGTCTTATTACGTATTTTTCAGTAGTTTTTATTGAAAGATAAATTGATGCTAGATTTGTATCAAGTACACCGTATCTGTGGAAATATAGTGGGATTTCCATATATTCATTTAAAAAGTGGTATTTTTTATTTTCAAGTTCTGTCACCCATTTCATCTTGATTGTATCATAGTATTCTTCCTCTGTCCTAGGCAACATTATTGCAATTACTCTGTGATTTTTTAGTAACTCATTTTTTTGTTTAATCAGTAGATTGTCACCTAATTTTTCTATGTATTTTTCATTGATTTGCTTCATAGAAAATGATTCAAGTTGCTCATATCCCTTGTCAGACATGATTACAAGTTTTCTTCCTGAAGAATCTGTAACTTCAAGATCTCCTCTATAACTACCAGATGGAAGTAGTATGTATTTTGGACTATCAGTAATTCTAACGGTTATCTCAAGCTCTACTTCAAATGTATTAGGATCTAAGAAATTGCATTTGTAATATCTTCTTAATATCGTAATCAACTAATTTGTCATTTTTATTGTATTTTAAAACATTATCTGATATGATTTTTACATAATTTAGACCTATATACAACGTATACATTATACACATCATGGTAAAGACACTAAGAATCTCAGATGAATCCCACAAAGAAATGCTAAAGATTCAAGGAGAAATCCAAGCAAAATCTGGGGAGTTTACTAGTATGGATGATGTAATTGAACATCTAGTCAAGACATACAAAAAGAAAAAGTAGATTTTTTCAATTTTTGACATAACCCAAATTATATGCACAATTTTCTATACCTAAAAGAATTATAAATCTTGTAAAAAGTATTATAAATCTCTTATTTTACATAAAAAATTACAAAAAAGAATTATAAATCTTGTAAAAATTGTAAACAATTAAATAATTGATGTAGTATCGGTACATATGAGATGAAAAATTCCCAAAAAACAACAATTGTTGTCAGCAAAAAGACAAAACTTCAACTGCAAAAGTTAGGCAACATCGGGGATTCTTTTGATTCAGTAATTTCTTCTCTGTTAAAACATTCAGACATATGTGATCAATTTTGGAGTGATAGAACGTGAAAGAGTTAGGAAGTGTTCAAGCAAATCTGTTTAATGATTTTTTGATAGTCTCATTGGATAAAGAATGGATCAATCTTTTTGGCGGATTACCAGTTTTTAGAATTATAATTGATGATCAAGGTAGATTATGTCTTCAGAGTCAGGTCATAAGGTCGGGAGCTAAAGTGTGAGTTATGAACGGATATACTACAAGAAAAAAACGTCAAATGTTAATAACAAAATATGGAGAATATTGTCAATGTTGTGGTGTATTACCTGACAAAGCTACTCTAGTTCTTAATCGTAAAGATAACAATAACAAGAATACTGCAATAGAAAACTTACAATTACTTTGTAGGTCATGTGTCAATTTCAAAAACAAGTCAAATGAACATAATGACCTGTGTGTGAAAACAGAGAAAGAAACAGCTATTTCAATTAGTAGAGAAAGACAAGCAAAATTCTACAATTTTGTTTATGATCACCTAGATGAACAAAAAAAACTAAGATGGAAAGATCTAAAGTATTCAGGAGCAGAATACATAGATCTATCACCTGTAACAACTGAAAGATATTTGGAAAAAATGACTTCGGGATATGGAAAACTTACAAAAGAATTACACTGTGGAGAACAAATTGTTATGTATAAAGATGGTATGAATAGAAATGGCATGCAAGAAACAGAATGAAGAATTATAATTCATTTTACAAGAAATTTTTAATTTCCCATATGTAGATTTGGTTAATAGTTATCAGTTTCATATGCTCGTGGAAATTTGCATGGTTATTCCTAAGTTATTTTTTCTATAGTAGATTTTGTTTTTTCATGTGAACTCCCCGAATTAGGCATAAAAAGGAGTATTTTTGAGAAATGAAATTAGTAAAATCTTAGCTTTAAAATTCATATAATTCTTTGATGCCTAAACTATCTCATTTCTTCTATTGTTGATTCATCATATTCATTTTGTTTGAATTTCTTATGGATTTGTTTTCTATATGTGTAGTAGAGCAATACACAAAATACTCCCGCAAAAATCCAGATTCCTGTAGGAATTAAGAATAGTATCATTATAGAGAGAATTATAATTAATTTCAACTACCAATGTCTCCTCACAAAGTCATCTGCACCTACTGCAATCATCCATGTAATGTAGAAAATTACTATAATTATCCCAATTATGAAAAGGAGTAATCCAACACCAAAGACAATATCAACACCTTCGGCAATAATCATAAGAAAAATCCCTAAAACAAACATGAAAAATGTCACTACTCCAAGAATAGATTTTACAGTCATTTTGAGAGAATCCATTCTAAAATCTGGATTTGCCCCCACTTTTCTGCCTCATAATCTAGGTCATCTGAAAAATATCCAACCAGGTATTGAGATAATAGATCTTCAAGGAGGATTTTGATCTGTTTTTCAGACATCATTATTCCTGCTCACTCTCCGTTGATTTAGGCGTGGATAGAGGCTTTTCAGTAAGACCATTTCCATCTTCTGAGCATCTAGTTTGGTATCTGCAATACTTGCATAATCCAGACACTTCCCCAGTTGGAGTATTTTGGGTAGTTTTTGAACTCTCAATTTCTTGAATTCTAGTCTTTATCCAGTCAGTCAAGTCACGTTTTTGCACTTTGTAGGTAACAATATCAGACATGTCTGCATAGACTATGTTGAGATTCTCAACTGGCATGTATTCTGAAAACATTGTATTGTAACATTGTAGTTGTAAGATATGCTCAGGTTTTGGTAAGAAACCTTGTTTTATTTGCCATCTAACAAATTTTGTGGTTTTTAGATCAATGATTGTTTTAGTCTTCCAATCATACATGTCTAATCTTCCAGCTAAAGTTGCAACTCTTCCATCTTTTAATGGAACATAATGCTCAATGTCCATCTCCCGCCATTTGTAAGCATATGTCATATTGTGTAGAAAATCACCACGGACTGTTGCCCACATTCCTTCAAGAGTTGTATCAGAAAGTAATTCTTCTTGAGAAATTCCTAGTTGTTTGTAAAAGGATTTTCTTTGACACCCAACAAGTTCAGTAACTGAATATCTCGAAGTATAGTCTTTAGAGTATAATCCATTTCTTTTTTGTAAGAAATTTACAATTCCTTCAGGAGTATCAATCTCTTCAGATACACTTTCTATTTTTTCTAGGGGGATTGTACTCATCTGTTTTGCACCTCTAGAATTTCTTTTACTGAAAATCCCCCAAAGGAAGCATAAAGAAATGCTTGAACTAGATTTAGTGGATTTGTGTTTTCAGCAAATTGTTCGACGATATGGCCGTCACCCATTTGTTTTGAAATTTGTTGTTTCATGAATAATGTGGGAGATAATCGATTGTAGGTAGTTTATTGAATTATACAAAAATAATTTGAATAATATCTACTTTTTACGCCTACGCCACTTCTTAAATTCTGGAAACTGACTCAAAAACTTGTCATTAAGTACTGGGGGAGGGTTTTTTAGAATTTTTAATCCTCCAGGAGTGATTTTGAAAAATCCAGTTTTTGGATCACTAACTAATCCTGAATATTTTAGAATAGTCCTAGACCATCTAACTCTATGTAAAAATAATCGTTCATTTCCAGATTTTTTAGTTCTATTGATCTCAGCATTTGTAAGCTTGAATCGTTTAGATAGATATTTTTCTGCATCTAAAACCGATTTTAATTTCCCATCTTTTGCAAATCTTAGTAGTGGTAATCTAACTTGAGATTCAGGAGGGTATGCCATTAAGCATAATACACATATGTAAGTAATATGATTTTGTATTAGTTTAATTTCAAAATGAAATCTTCTAAGAAAACTTCAATCATTGAACCTAAAACATATGATACTATCTATGGCATTCACAAATATTGGGCAAAAAAGCCCTATAATGTAATTAATCAGATAATTCAGAATCACACAAAGAAAAATGATATTGTTTTAGATCCATTTTCGGGTTCAGGAATTGCCTTAATTGAATCAAAAAATCTTGGAAGAAAAGCAGTTGGTTTTGATATTAATCCAATTGCCACATCACTTGCAAAAACTGTAATGAGTTCTCAAGATATATCAAAAGTAGAAGAGGAATTTCAAAAAATAGAAGAAGAGTGTAAAGATAAAATAAATTCATTTTATCTTATTAAAAGAAAAGACAAGACAGAGGTTGGAAGTCACTTTATTTGGGTCAATGGGAAACTTGATGAGATAAAACTTCAGAAATGGAGAGGTGCAAAATCATTCAAACCAGAAAGATCAGATATCAAACTAGCAAATTCATTTACTTATTCAAAAATTAAAAAGTTCTATCCAAAAGACAAGTTCTTTCATAATCCAAGAATCAATGCTGACTCTAAAGTCAGAGTTTGTGACTTATTCACGCCTAGAAATACGACTGCTCTAGCCATACTTTTGGATAGAATCAACAAAATTCGTGATAAAGAGATTCGAGAACTATTCAGATTATGTTTTTCATCAATGCTAGGTCAGACAAGCAAGATGGTTTTTGTCATAAACAATACTATGACAAAAAATGGGAAAGTGAAGCTGAAATATCGTAAAATTGGAAGTTGGGTGATTGGTTATTGGGTTCCAAAAGAGCATTTTGAGGTAAATGTTTGGAATAGTTTTGTTAGAAGGTACAAGAAAATACTTGCAGCAAAGACAATACAAATAGAGAATTTCAAACCTGTAAAATTTGTGAAGAATTTCTCTGAATTAAAAAAAGGTGATGTTTTGCTTACAAATACACCTGCCCTAAAGGGTCTTAAGAAAATACCAAAGAACTCCATTGATTATATCATTACAGACCCACCTCATGGAGATAGAATCCCATATCTTGAATTAAGCCAAATGTGGAATAGTTGGCTTGGAAATAAGGTGGATTACAAAAATGAGATAATTGTTAGCGGCGCTACTGAGAGAAAAAAAGATGTTGCAAATTATTTGAAATTATTTGAAGCTACTATGAAAGAGATGACCCGAGTACTCAAACCTAATCATTATCTTACTTTGATGTTTAACTCTCATAGTGAAAAGACATGGAGAGAAATCTTGGAATTTTCAAAAAATATTGGATTAAAGATTGATGATGTTTCTACACTAGACTATTCTCGTAAATCTGTAGTTCAAGAACACAAAGAGGGTGGACTGCGTTTTGATTTTGTAATGACCTTTAAGAAAGTAAAATCTAATTAGAAGTTATTGTTTTTGTAACCAGAAAAAATGTTCATCTCTTTGATGGGGACGAAAATTTTGTCCAATTTTTAAAATGAATCTCTTTTCATTTATTAGAAAATTGATGTAATCATACATTTTGTTGATTTTGCCTTTTTCCAGCCTAGAAAACATCCTATTATCTTGAGAATTATATGGAATATCTGTAAAACAGGCATGATTTTCACTTGATAATGACTCATCGAATTTTTGTATTATAGTATCTTCTGTTTCTGATTCAAATTTTGATAAAAATCGTCTCAATAGTGCTGGTACAACATAAAGATCAGTTCCGATCCATTTTGTAAATGAATCAGTAAATCCAAATTGGATTGTTTTCCAATCAAGATGATTCATAGCATCTAATTCACTATTATTTCGTTCACAAAATCTTGCAGATTGATTATAAAATAATTTAAATAATTTTTCAAATTTTCCTGCAGTCAAAACTTTCAATCTTTTATTTCCTAAATGTAACAGATATGTCGAATATGCTAAAAACATTCCAACAATATCTACTGATGATGCATCAGAAATATTTCTAACATGTGTTTCCATATTTTCTGAACCTGCAACTTTAAAAATTTGGAAGTAATACAAAGAATTTTCTTGTAATTTTTCTTTTAATTTTTCTTTTAATTTTTCATCAATAAGAAAAATTCTATTGAGTGGTTTACCTACAAGAGATGGAATTAATACTTCAATAGAATTTTTTTTGATTTGAATCAATCTTCCAATTGTTGTTCTAATTTCTGCTAATGATGTATTTTCATCCCATTCATTTAATACAATTCTTCTAAAATTTAGGGGAGAGTTATGAGAAACAATTGTTTTAGCATCATCAAAAAGATAAGGTGTAAATCTCCAATCATATAGAGATTTATAAAATTCCTTTGAAACTAATGTCGATTCTTGATCATGACTTGGGTGGATTCTATTAGGTAACAATATTCCACATTTATGAGAAAATTGTAAAACTCTTTGATCATCTTTTTTTGCAACTAAATCTGATATTTGCATCCAAGCATTCATTGAGCTTTTAGTATCAACCCAAACAATCAATGAGACAAAATTCTCTAACTCAGGACATATTGCATGATAAACAAGCAAATCTCGTTTTTCTCCACCAAAACTACGGATTGCAACCTCTCCTCCAGGCGTCAAAACTTTGTTTAGAATCTCCAAGGTTATAGGAAATGTATGGTTTTCCAACCACCCCCAATTACTATCAGTGATGTGGCCATGAAAATCAGAATTTGCTTTTAATTTTTGAAAATTTTGTCTATCTTTGATCCAATGTTTAAAGAAAGAATGTCCTTGGTCTATATCCTCTAAGATTTTCTCTAATTTTTCAAAAGAAATTTCTTCTTTTACTAAATCTTTTACAAGTAAATTTGCAATTTCATTAAAACTCATTTCAACATCCTCGTATCAATTTTTGATCCATTACGAATTTTTTCATTTGAAGAATTTTGATAATTCCATAAAGGATCAAAAAATTCTTTCAAAGTTTCTTGCGTATCAGTTATGTTTGAATTATACACATTTTTTATCCCATTATTCAAAAATCCTTTTGCTTCATGTTCAAAAATCATTGATAGTCCTTTTTCTAATTCGACAAATTTTGTATCATCAATTATGAAATATCTACCATGAATAACTCTAGTATTTTGATGGAGACCATGTAAATCATAAGAAATAATGTCTATATCATAACCTAAATCTTTGAAATAAATTTTCAAATTTGATAAAGTACTTTTTTCCTGATCAGTTGTAATGATTTGTATAGTAATTCCTTTTTTTAGAAATTTTGTTAAATAACTAATGTAAAATCGTAAATTATTTTCTATTCCACGACTTGGATGACCATGTAAATAAGGATCTATCAGTTTTATTGTTTTTTGTGTTGTAGAAATAAAATTATTAAATTCAGAAATAGCTTTTGAAAGTGATTCATTATCATTTCCTTTGACATATGATTTTGTAATGTTATCAAGTGATGTTAGATCATTATTGTTAATTTTTTTGGAAAGCAGGGAAATATTTTCTAAATTCTTTTTGACTTCTTCAATTGATTCTTCTTTAACACTATGTTGGATAACAGTATGATTTTTGGTAATTTGTTCAGTAAGGCTATTAGAGACTATCATACAGTTTCTCTGTTCAGTAAATTGGTCAATCAAAACTAGAGAATCATTAGAATTCAAGGTAGATTCTTCAAAATATTCATCATTAATTTCAAAAATATCTATACCAAAAGATAGCAACCGTTTCAAATTGTTTTCATCTTGAAATGAACGATTCTTTAAGAAAATCGAGATTGCTATGTTGTCTGTACCCATTCTAAGAGAACCTAGGACTTCAATCCAACTTTTTGCTCTATCATCTTCCCAGTCAATTTTTTTATCATCAATTATAGATGTAAAAATTTTGATTTCTTTTTTTGCATTTTGAAATGATTTTTTGATGAATGTTGCACCATCCAAAGATTTTGGATCTGAAATTAATTTTTCAAATTCAAAAATTTGTTGTTTTTTTTTAATTTCTTCAGAAGTTTCAATTGGTAAATTTGTGCTTTCTTGTAATAATGGATAGACCAGATGTTTATCAATAAAAGGAATATCTCGTTTACGTCTGTATGACCATAAACAATGCAAACATCCTTTGTCACATACTTCTTTGTAATGTTCTTCTTCTTTACTGATAATATCATATGCTCTTTTTAGTACTTCATTAAATCGTTCAAAGATAATGTCAACATAACCTGCACCACCATCAACATTATCAAATAACAATAATTCGTCTTCTTTGATCACTCCCTCAAGTTCTCCTTCCATTGCCTCAGCTATAGTTTGACCTGAATTGATAATGGCATTTTTTAAAGTAGTAAGGAATTTTTTTTCCTGTATTGTTTCGTTATCTTTTTTAATTTTTATTGAGATTACGTTTGTTGGCATTTTATGATGTAATGCAGCATTTACAAAATTACCAGGACATTTGGATGTGAATTTTTTGTTTATTGGTCTATGGACATTTTCAAGTGCATGCTCCTTTACTTTACCACATTTATCACATAATTTTACTTCTGAACTTTCTCTTTCTGTATTATCATCAGGATCATCAAAGTCAGTAAATACTTCATTGACCATCAAAAGCATGTTAGTATTACCAAATTTTGTTAATTCTATTTCAAATGAATCTAAAGGAATTGTTTTAGAGATTGGATCAAATTTAGGTTTAGGCATGAAAATATCTAATTTTGGCTCATTATAGTTAGCAGACTCAGTAATGGTCTTAGTTTTTTCTTTTATGAATATTCTATTTGGAGAAATAGAACGAATTGGTGAAACACCTGGTTGGATTATTTCTTTACAATAAGGGCATTCTGTTTCGGCAATTGGTTCTGAGCTAAAAAACTTCTTACAATTATTACATATGTTGAAAAATTCGGGTGCTTTATCAGGATCTATTCCAATAGATTTGTAAGATTTCTTTTTCCAAGTGATTTCACAGTTTGGTGCAAATTCTGATAAAGCAATATTTCGTGGACGTCCACCTTGATACATGGAACCTTTAGTAGTTTCAATTTGAACTAATTTTCCATAAAATGCAAATCTAGGTAAAAAGTTTACATCAAAGAGATGAGTAACCAACGTTTTAGTCTTTAATTCTATCTGTCTACGTTCTAATTCTTTTAATTTCCAGTAATCTTCAGCTACTAGTCTTCCTTGAATTGCCTGATATTCATTAATTGATTGTTGAGCAGAATTTACTTCATCTACATAAATGTCTAAAGCATTATCAAAATTTTCTTTGAACTCTTCAGTAAATTTAGAAATTTTTTCACTCAGATTAAATTTCTCTTTGTATTCAGGAATATCATCAAAGACAAATCTAAATGATTCTGCAAATGATTCTTTTTTATCATCAATAAATTTTAAAATCATTTTTATGTTTTCATTTTTATTTTTCAAAAATTCATCAACAGGTGTGTTAAGCAATTTTCCAAGCTCAGATAACGCAACTTCTTCTAAAATAATAGAATTGAAATTTCTTTTAATTAATTCTTCATTTTCGAAATTTATGTAAGGTGGGTAAAAATCGCCTTTAATCAATTCTTGAGGATTTCTGTAATAAAATTCATCAATAGGACTGTTGAAAAAGAATGTATTAACAAATGAAATTCCATCTCGTCTACCTGCTCTTCCAACTCTCTGAGTGTAACTACTAGCCGATGGAGGCGATTTGTATAAGCCCACAGAAGTAAGATCTCCAATATCTACGCCTAATTCTAAAGTTGGAGTAGCGATAATGACATCTACTTTACGTTCATTGGGATTTTCAGATGAAAATGAATCTTGTGTAGTTTTTTTCTCTTCTTCAGATAATGCTCCCGTGTGTTCTTTTGTAGCCATTCGAGTAGGTTTTTCATCTTTAAAAATCATGAAAAAATGATCGTTTATTTTTGATGATAAAAATTCTGCATAAGGAATGGTCTTTGTTTTCCCTTCACATAATTTTGAACGAATGCTTGTTTGACAATTATTTTTAGGTAGATTTGTATTTACTTCTAAACATTCTTCACAAGATTGAATTTCATTTGGGAGTGATAATCTAAGATTACTTGTAGATACAACATATGCAAGTGTTGGTTGTGGTTGTCTAAATTTTTCTAAATTAACTCTAATAACAAAACCTCTTGTTTTGATAAAATTCCAAACAGCCTCTAAAATATTAGAAGCATCGTTTTTTGATTCTGGTGTTTCTTCACCGAGTTCAAATACCTTTAATGTATATTTTAGAAATGGATTACGAGATTTTTTTGCTAGATTAAAAATTACTGTTCCCTTTGGAGATGGAATTTTTGCATTTTGAATATCCCAATCAAAACCTTCTGCTTCAAATTTTTCATTCCAATCCCTTTTTTCTAATCCTGAAACTGCTTCACGTCTACGCATCATATTCAGTACAGTGGTAACATAATCACTCATGATTTCTGCTGAAATGGTCTTTAGATTCAAAATATCTAAAATTTCAGACTTTGGTGGTCTTTCAAATTTCCAATTGTTTAAAGCTGATTTCCAACTTTGTTCAAATTCCTCAAGTTTTTGCAAGCCTCGATAGTTACATTCGATTAGACCCAATCTTTCGATGGCTAAACGTTTCTTATCTGTGACTGCAAGAAGTATTTTTTTCTCTAATTCTTCAGGAGTACGATCAAAATCTTTTAAATTGAAATTATACCACTCATTAACAATTATTGGCATTAATTCATCATTAACTAATTCTCTAAAACCGATATCTGTACGACCATCATCAGATAATTTTTTCAATTGTTGCATGATTAGTTGTTTAATAGCAGTATCTTCATGTGCGAAATCTAACCAACGTGCAAGTTCTGCTGCATCTTGTCTACTATCTGTAAAAACTAGTAATTTGTGATTATCAACTTTTTCAAAAGCAATATTGAAAAGATTTGTACTAGCTTGTTTTGGAGCCATTTCAAATTTTGTCACTGCATAACCTGCGCCACCATATGCAAATCCACATTCTGGACAATCAGTAGGACGCCAAGTTTTTCTTGTTGAGTTAGATTTTGGGATAAAAGTTTCAATTAAAATTAATTTTTTAGAATTACAAATATTTCCATCTTCTTTTTCCATTTCACATTCTTGTTTATCTATTAAATTAAAAGAACCACAATCCATGCATTTTTTATAAAAAACTCTTGGATGTTCTTCTTCAGAGGATTGAGTTGGTATTGCATCTACATGTTTATACCATAATTCTTCAGGATTTTCATTTACATCGTTTGAAGAATATCTTTTTATTGGTTTGTTTTCATATTCTTTGGTTTTTTGTTCAAGTTCTTCTATTTTTTTTGAGTTTGGATTTTGTTTTTTCTTGGCAGCAAGTAGTTTCTTTGCTAATCTTTGTTTTTCAAATTTTTGTGTTCCTTCATTCTGAATTTCTTCAGAAGATACTTGTGAAACATGAAATTCTGCAGAACAGTTTCTACAAATAGCTAGTTCTTCAATTTTCTTTTGACATTTTTCACAATCTTCTTTAGGTGTGAAATACATTTCTCTACAATCAGGATTTGTACACATGAAAACTTTAGGAAGTATTCTAAAGAAATTATGAATTCCTACTTTTAGTAATGGCTCATCATTTTTTTGAGTAGAAGTTATTGCTAAACTTCCAGCTTTAAGATATGACCAAATTAACTCATCTAATGTTTTATCATTAAATGATGATTGTAATTTTTCTTTTAGTAATTCATTATCTAAAATAGATGATTTTAATTCGCTAAGAGATTTAGGTTCTGATAAATTTTTTATTATTTCTTGAAAGAATGGGTTGCTCAACAAAATTTTTCCAAGAAATTCTGATTTTTCCTTTAATGTCTCTAAATCAGGCACATTTTCAGGTGATATTTGCTTACAAACGGCTTCAAATTTCTCTTTTTCAACTTCTTCAAGTGATTTTGGAATATCTAAAATTTCAAATTTTTCTACTTGTTTAGTTGTAGGTAATTCCCAAGGCTTTTTTTCACCTTCAAAAACATCATCATTTGTAAATTTGGCTCCAAATAAACGAGAACCAAATTCGCCTATCTTTGCTTTTCGTATCTGAGTATCAGAGGATTTTGACATTGTTGCACTTGTTCCTACACAAATTATGTTTTGTTTTTCAAACGAGTTTTTCAATAATCTTCTTTTGAAACGTCTTAACAATAATGCAACATCTACACCTTTTGCTCCACCATATGCATGAATTTCATCAAGAACCAAAAATTTAATTTTATTTTTTTCAAAAAGTGGTTTATCTTTTTGATTTACCATAATTCTTTGAAGCATAGAGTAATTTGTGATTAAAATATCAGGAGGATTGTTTTGTAATTCTTCTCTTGTAAATATTTGAAATTTAATTTTGACATCTTGTTCATGTCTACAAGTTAAAATTACTTTTCCATTTTCTTGATCACATTTTAGTGCATCATTTCGATTACAAGAAGGACATCTATATGATAAGTAGATTAAATCTTTGTGTAATTCTCCAGATTTTTGAAATATGGTTCGTGCAGTTGGTCCAGTGTATATTCCAAATGTTATTTCTCGTTTTCCTACATTTACTCGTTTTTTATTGAGTGTAAATAAAATATCACGTAATCTATCAACCTGATCATTTGCTAATGCATTCATAGGATAAATTAGAATTGCTTTGATTCCAGTTACTTCAGATTTCGCACATTCATTTAAGACTGGAATAAGAAATGATTCAGTTTTTCCTGAACCAGTTCCTGATGAAACAATTGTATCTCTTTCAAGTTTTACAATATTTTTTATTGCATTTTCTTGGTGTTGGAATAAATTTTGTATAGGCAAAGAAGTAAGAAGTTCATTGTCCAATTGCACTTCTGAACTTAATTGTTCTAGTGTTTTGCCTGGAATGTAATTTTGGCTAATTGAAATAAATGGTTCTCTCCAAAGTCTATTGTTTTCAGATAATTTGGATAGTTGATTAGATAATGTATCATTTCCCAAAGTAAAATTAGTTTTGTAAAAATTGACATAACTTTCTTGAATGTCTTTTGTTGCTAATAGGGGATTGAATGTTTTAGTTGCCATTTTTATTTTACACCTTTTTGAGTATTTAATTCGGATCCTGATTTTTCAGGTATGATAATATTACTTTCATTCGGATTGCATTCATTGAAAAATCTACAAAAATAACATAGTTTTGAAATTTCCCTTTTTGGTGGTTTTTTATCACTAATTCCCTGTTCTAATTCTAGAATTCTTTCTTTTAACCACCAGGTTTTGTCCTCATTTGCAATACGAAATGCCAACATATCATTCAAATCTGCATAAACTAGAACTAGTTCCTGAATGGGGATAATATTTGAAAAAATAGTTCCATAGCACTGAATTTGTAAAATATCCTCTTTTTTGGGAATAGTTCCCTCTTCTGCTTGTGTATAGACATCTTTTGTAGTCTTTAGATCAATGATTGTCTTTGTTTTCCAATCATACATGTCTAATCTACCTGAAATTGTTCCAGAATTGTCATTTCCTAATGGGATTTGGAAATCCATATCAAGTTCATTCCAATTGTATGCGGTAGTCATTTGATGTAACAAATCACCTCTAACTGTTGGCCACAAATTATCCAGTGATTTTTTTGATTTTCTTTTTTTCTTTGTTCTTTCATAAAATGACTTTCTAAGACACCTTACAATCTCAGTTACTCCATATGATGGAGTTTTCTCATTTCTAAAAATTCCTGATTTCTTCTCAAGAAATGAGGTTATTCCATCAGGAATTTCTACCTGCATGAATTGATTGTTTTTTGTTTTTTCCATATGTAATAGATGTTGGTTCGGTTATATCAAAACTGATTTGTATAATCCAAAAATAATTTGAACTAAATTAAATCCCCAATAGTCTCAGGGTAGGCAGCATGAAGTTGACCAAATTCTGTTAAATCGATAAACTTGCTTTTTCTGTCAACTTTACCTGTAGATAGAGTCTCTTTACCAGTTGTTCTAATAATTAGTCCAGCATCTTCTAATTTGTCTAAATGGAAATTCAATAAAGATGATGTAATAGTTTTGAATTCAGTTTTTTTGTTATATTTTCCAGTTTTCTTGTACTTTCCAGTTTTTTTGTCTTTTTTCTTTTCTGCTTTCATAACTTCTGTAGGCATTCCTTCAGAAAAACTCTCAAGTAATTTTGCACGCCCAATAGGAAGTTCAGATTCCCAAATTCTTTGAAGAATTCTTGATGTTGTGCTTTCAGTAGATCCAGAAATGGTGTTTTTGCTTTTTACTCTTGGTGGAACAGGTAATTCTTTAACTAATTCTTCTTTTCCTTTTGCTTCATTATATTGTAAAACATAGTACATTTTGGTTTGAGCAAGATAAGCTGAGCATGCTGCACCTGCAACCATGGCTTTTGTTCCACCTGTAATGTTTATTGCAAAATCTTTTCCATTTAGTTTTGTATCATATTTCTTTTCTTTACTGATAATGTTTTGAATTTCTCGAATTACATCATATGTTCCATATTTATCAACTTGAACTAAATGGACTGGAATATCAAAGTCATTTACAATTTTTTTCTTTAATTTTTCGGCATTGTCTTTGTATTGTTGTGTTTTTATTCTGTCTTTGTCTTTACCTTTGGCTTTTTCCAAATCTTCATCAAATTTTGTTTTAGTTCTTTCATTTTCAGTATGTAAAATGTATAATTTTTCAGGTGGATTTTTCCTCAATCCCTCCTCAACTACTACCTGGACGTCTCCTAACGTGGCTATTTGTATCATTTAATACAAATAATTTTTGTATTATACAATATAAACACTACAGGACAGTGCCTGGTATAGTAGGTATGAAACAACATATTTCATACCAAATGGGTGACGGCCATAACGTCACAGGAGAAATTCCTGTATCATACGACAATTTTGTCTTCTCAGATTTGGAAGAAAATATTGTCTTCAAGAATGCTACAATAGATGAGCATTATTCCAAGGTTATGTGGAACTCTTCAAAGTTCTACAATGGAATGGAAAAGCAAGATTATGGAAATATCTTACAAGCAATTAAGACAATTGTTCATTGTAAGAAGAGACATCTCAAAAGTCCTGTAAAGTCCCAGGCAATAGCATACCTACATCAGGAGATGAAGTTTTCGCCTTCTACAATTCAAAAGATTTTACTTCTTTTTGGAGTAAAAATGCAGACTGCTGCAATTTTGAAGTGTTCGGGAAGGGTTTTTGCAGAAAGACCAACTCCTGAGTGGTTAGAACAATTTGGAGGAGTTCAATAATGGAAAGAACCAATTCAGTTCCAATGGATGAGACTATGGAGATTTTAGATCTTGAGCGAGTAATATCCCATATGGAAGTTGATTTATCATATCATCAATCACAAACCCGTCTTTTTGAAAAAAAGATTATGGAGGCACAAACTGCATTAGATGATCTTCGAAAGCAATCTGATCCACGTAGACACATGCATCGTTTCAGACATAGACATCATGATGATAGAGGAGAAGATCATGAGGTGTAGAATGTGTGATTCAACTCACAAAAATACATCTAGATGTAAAAATTGGGTTGAGTATCAAATGTGTAGAGGGTGTGCATATGTTTTAGAAACATTTTCCTGGAATGGATATTATCTCAATGAATATTGGGGATAGGTATTGAGTTTCTTTCCAAATAAGACATTATTCCATTCATCTTAGCCTCGAGAGTTTGATATTTTGAACTTAAATCTCTAAGATTACCTTCAATTGATTGAGCATCTGAAATTGTTAGGTGTTGTTCTGCATCAAGATACATTTGGGTTTTCTTATCATCTGGAAGTTGATAGTATGTATCCATGTAGAATCCATGACCCATTAAGGCCTCAGCATAATCTCTACCACAAACATTTCCAACATTAGTTCTGAAAAACTTCCTAAATCCATGAAAGTGAATTGAATGGTATCCATTTTCGTTTTTTGTTAGTAGTTCAGGGTTCTTTTTCATGTAATAGAGTAAAGATGATTGAAGAGTCAGTTTTGCAGCTTCAGGATTATGACCAGATTTTGTTGGTTTTTTTCCTTTAGTGGTAGTTTTTCCAAAGATGAATTGTTCTAAGATTTGTCCTGAATTTGATTCAGTCCAGTCAAAATTACTTCTAAGATAATCTTTGAGTGAATGAGTAGCCTCAGATGAGATAAAAGTCTCTCGAGCCTGTCGTGTTTTAGTAGCATCTGCTCTGACATGAATTTTGGTTGGAGTTGAGGTAAAATCTACATCAGAGATTCGTAATCTACAGATTTCACCTACTCTTAATCCACTAGAGGCTGCAATTAGTATAGCAGTTTGTAGTTTGGGGGAAACATGTCGGAGAACTCTACCTATAGTTTCTTTATCTAATGGAATCTCTCTTGTTTTGATTACTTTGGGAAGTCTAACTAGTTGTTTGAAATCATCTGAATCAATCTTTATCCCCAAATGTCTAAGGTAACCTTTGATTCCACTAAGATATGTTCTTACAGCCTTTGCCTTGACTCCATCCTTGTCCATTGTAAGAACAAATTTTCTCAAAAACTGACAGATATCAATCTCACCTTGATCAATCTTTGATTTTAGTTCAAATTCATCAAATTGGTAATTATCAGATAGGAATTTTCGTAGTTTGTTAATGGCGGTTTTGTAGGTCTGAACAGTTTTGAAGCTATGAGATACGGTGTAAAGAGAATCATAGAATTCTTGCTCAATTTCTTGTTTTGATTGAAGTACTTGCATATGGAGTAAAGTAAAAAGATCAATTATTTAAATGTATATATTTTGTATATGGTATATACATTATATAGATTATTTTAGACTCAATAGGCAAATACTAAAGGATTAGATATCAAGCCCAGGCATTTCAAATCCTTGTTCTTGGGCAAGTTCAATCATGTAAATTTCCAGATACCCTCCTACCAATAGTAATCCCACTACAACACCAATCTCAATTGATGTAGGTTTGATGAAGGTTCTAAGATCAATTTTTTTAGTAATTGCCCTAATCAGAATAAAACTCCTAGAAATTCCTAAAGAATACGCAGTAAGCTCCATCAACCCAAATGGGGATAAAAATAGAATTGCCAGTGGAGGAACTTGCTCTAAAATTGGAGCCGTTGTAGTTATTGCTGCAAATGCAAATCCAGTAGACCAAGCTGAAAACAGTCCCCATGCAACACCAAATCCTGGAATAAACATAGGAAGTGCTATTGTTGTATTATGAGCAAATATACCAAATCCATCAATATCCATTACTAATTCTTCAAATTCGGACATGAAGGTGTCGGCTTCTTCTTGACTTACTGTAGACATTGAACCTATTTGATATGTTCCTGCAAAGATTCCCATGAATATGAAAAATAATGAAATTCTAAGTTTATTCACAATACAATACAATTAGAACAATATTTGAGGGTTCGTAGGCGCAGATTTAATTAAACCACATCATATTTTTTGATATGAAAAAGGAACTATCCTTTGCGTTAAACTATGCGTTAAACAAAGGATTCCAGATTCATCCAGATGCTTTTAAAATTTTAGAAAATGTTGATGTGAAAAAACTAGAAAAAATAATCAAAGAAATTGTTAGAGAAAAAACAAAACAAAAGTTATTTCAGATTAATCAAGATGATTTAGAGACATATCTTGGAATCAAAGATGACCCATCATTAGAAAATGAAGTTAAGGTCTTACTAGATCCCACAGACAAGATAACCACTGGTGAAGGAGTAAAGGGGTATAATGCATTATTTTCTAGCCGATTTAACAAACTAAAACGAATTATTTCAGACAGACCAGAAGCTCGAATGTTAAAGTCTCTGATTTTTGTTAAAAATGAAAGATCTGAGGATGACATGTATGTTTGCGGTCTAGTGACTGCAAGAAATAGTGAGAGAAATGTAACAAAGTTGGTTTTAGAGGATCCATCAGGCTCATTTGAGGGAATTATTTTTGACAATGAATTACAAAAGACAGCTGACGCTCTTCTAGTAGATCAGTTTGTTATGGCAAGAGTCAGTGTGGGGAAAAATTCTGGTTTTATTATAAAGGATTTGATCATGCCTGATATTCCTGATCAGGCCACAAACAAGTCTGAATCAGAAGCATATGCTGTATTTCTATCTGATTTGCATATTGGAAGTAAATACTTCATGGAGGAAGAATTGACAGAATTCATTTCTTGGATATCTAGTCCTGACCCTACTGCAAAAAAAATCCGATTTATTTTGATTGGTGGAGACGTAGTTGACGGGGTTGGAATATATCCAAATCAGAATAAGGAATTAGTTTGTCAAACCATAGAGGAGCAACTCAAAAAAGTTGAAAGTTTGATTGATCAGATTCCAAAAAATATCAAGATAATCATAATGCCTGGAAATCACGATCCTGGTAGAAGGGCACTTCCTCAACCGGCAATACCAAAAAAATACAATTCTGGGTTATGGGGTAGGGAAAATGTGGTCATGGTTGGAAACCCAGCTGTGGTCTCATTGAATGGTGTTAAAGTGATGATGTTTCATGGACAAAGTATTGATGATATTGTAAAGACCACACCAGGCCTTAGTTATGACAAGCCGACAAACGTAATGAAGCATCTGCTTAGGGCCAGACATCTAAGTCCAATTTATGGTAGCCAGACTCCAATTGCTCCTGAGATGCAGGATTTGATGGTAATTGAGGATATCCCAGATATCTTCCATGTAGGCCACGTCCACAAAGCTCAATTGGATATGTACAAGGGTATTTTGTTGGTTAATTCAGGCTCTTGGCAAAAACAGACACCGTTTCAGGCAAGTGTTGGAATGACTCCAAATCCCGGAATCGCATTGTTAGTTAATTTGAAGACCTTTCAGGTTTTCCACCAAAATTATAATTCTAATCTAGACAATATCTTGCAAAGTTAGATCGTCTTTGAATGTCTTTTTTACCATTTCAGAAGATACTGTTAGTTTGTATTTTTTTGTCCTGCCATGAATTCCTTGATGGACTAACCTTCCAGTGATTATTCCAGAAAGTTCAATCTCACTTAGCATTTGTGTGATTCTTCTCTGTGTGAGTTCGTCCCGTCCTACTACCTTACAGAGATTTTTGTATGATGAGTAGATTTCCCCAGTAGATGAGCCATTGGCCTTCATTATGGCAAGTATGATAAGTTTTTCATGTAGAGGGTATGATTTGAGGGATGTCTCCTCTTTGTTTTCTTCAATTTTTTGAGATGCTGCTCGTACATGGTTTTCGGTGACTTTGTTTGCTTGTTGTCTTTCAGCCAGTTCTCCTGCAACCCTAATCAAATCGATTGCTCGTCTTGCGTCACCATGTTCCCCCCCTGCCAGAGCAGCACATAGATTTAGAGCAGATTCATCTACAGAATCAGCCTCAAATGCCTCAGAGATTCTCTCCTCTAGAATTTTCTTTATTTGTTCAACATTGTAATTTGTAAAGACAATCTCCTCTTCTCCCAGGCTGCTAATTACCCTAGGATCTAGTTTTTCTTTGAAGGTCAGGTCATTTGAGATTCCAATCAAAGTCAACGAGCCGGTGTTAAGGCTTTCATTGGCTCTGGTTAGTTGGTAAAGGATGTCTTTTCCAGTCTTTGAGACTAGTTCTGCTAGGTAATCAATCTCATCAATTACAAAGACCACATTGATTTTTTCTTGATCAATATTGTTTAGGATTCGTTTGAATACCTCACTAATAGCTAGGCCAGTTGAAGGTAGTTCCTTGTCTTTTAGGCCTAATTGACGCCCAAAACTGACCAATAAGCCGTAAAGTGTAGTCTCTTTTTTTGCATTAGAATAGATTATTTTTATTGGAAAATTTGATTTCTCTACCCGTTCTTGGATTTTTAAAATGACTTTTTTGACGACAAGTGTTTTACCAGTACCAGGTTTGCCATAAACTAAAAGATTTGATGGTCTTGCTTGTTTTAGAATAGGTAATAATGATTGGGTAACTTGTTCTTGTTCAGTATTTCTATATTGAATAATTTTTGGAATATAGGTAAAATGTAGGATTTCCCTGTTTTTGATAATTGATTTGCCAGATTCAGCTGCATCTAATAACCTATCAATCGGATCAGACATACTCACACACCTTTGTTTCCTATCAATTTCATCTTATCCATATCTCAATTAAGAGAGTATAGAATAGAATAGTAATTCTAGTTTAGTTTGTAATTAATTATTTTTAGTTAGATTTTTTCAAAAAAAAAAAAATAAAAAAAAGAAGAGTGGAAATATTGGTGTGTGGGTTTTCCAAATAGTTAACAACCATGTTAATTTGGTGTTAAGAAAAGTCTCAAAAACCCTATTTTAACCCCTTAATTTCCATTCCAGGCGTTAAGATTGATGTTAACATTGTGAATATCTCATATCTAACCCCTTTATTTCCACTCCAGGCATGATAATTTCTTAATTTAATGGGTTTGGGTATGGTTGATTGTTAATAACAAAATAATATCTAGGCGTGGCTTACGCAGTCAACGTTAACAAACCATTTAGTTAACAAAGTTTCGCGGATCATTTCAACTGTTAACATTAAGTCGAATAGATCCTACATGGCCAAAAAACGTATTCGTATTGATATGGAGGACTCTGACGGTGCACGTTATGATATTAAATTAGAGGGTAATGTGACCCGAGACAAAGTCTTGAAAATCTTTGAGATGATGGATTTGATGAATATTGAGGAAGAACAAGAAATAACTAATATTGATTCAGTGGGCTCTAAAATTTGGCATATAGTAGACAAATTCTTCCCTATGGGCAAATTCACATCAACAAATATTCTTGAAAAATATGAAGATGAATTCAACGAACCAATCAAACTTAGTGTAATCTCCACATACTTGTCTAGATTTTCATCAAAAGGTAGGGTGGATAGAATAAGAAATGGTAGAGAATGGACCTATCAAACCATAAAAATCGGTCAAAAACAACACTAAACCAATCAAGAAATAGTGATTTTTCTAACAATTAAACGGTCTTTTCCTAGAATTAATTTCACATATTCACCTTTTTGAATGTCCATATACTTTCGAAATTGCTTTGGAATGGAGATAGTTCCAGCAGAGGTAATTTTTACCAAAACTTCATTCTCTTGTATGGACATATTATGACTATAAATTAATAATATATATAATTTAATATAATATCTATATTATAATTAATAATGAAAATCTATCTTTTCTGCCTAAAATTATACAAAACGACTTTGGGAAAACTTGAAAAACTATCTTAAGCAACAGTTGGGCTTGTTTCAACTTCCTCAACTTTTGCCATTCCTTTTTCAGTAATAGAATAGGTGTATGGTTTTGTTTCTGTATTTCTTTGAACAAGTCCCTCTTCAAACAACTTCTTCATTAACCTAGAAGTGTGCTCTCTACTCTTCTTTAATGTGATTTGTATGTCACGTGATGTCATAGACTTGTTTGTGATTAGATGCAACACGTAATTTGTTGGATTTGTGTGCTCAATACTGGGAATTTTAGGCGTGGAAACTGGTTTTTCAATCTCTTTTTGTGGCTCTTGTGATGTTGTGACTTCCTTTTCTTTGACTTCGTTTTTTGCTAACTTTTCTAAGAATTGTTTTAACTCCAAGTTTGGATCCTCTGTTTTTTGCTCAATTCCTTGTATTTCTAAGGCATCTAGGCGTATTTTCATATCTATTAACTGCCTTTCATAGTACTCTAAGCGCTCTGATTGTGATGCATCAACTATATCACTCTTAGATTTTATGAATGGACGAATCTTAAAGTATCCATACAAACCTCCTAAACCTACAATGAAGGCTAATATCACACTCAATATCACTTCTGGGTCAGGAATTTCAACTAACATCACAAATTTTATGCCTATATTGTGATTTATCGTGATAGAACAACATTATTTCACACTTTAGATTAACAAACTCACACATACTGTCACAACAAAATCAATTGGTTAAACCAAACAACTATCACAACATCACATACTACATGCCTGTCTTACGAGCCTATCTATCACACTAATGACTTCATCTTCTCTTTCTGGGAATATATCACTCTGATTTATCACACTAATCTGCTCAGAAAGCTTGGATATCACATCAATATCATCAGGTAGAATTATGCCTAAACCGCGTAAAAGAATGATTGAATAGAATAATGAGACTAATTTCTCTCTAGACTGTCCTACTTGCCTGTAATACGCACCTTTTGAAATTGAAAACTCTGATTCAAGAAGATTCTTCTGATTTAAAATAATTTCAATTTGTCGCTCTGTAAACAATGATTTTTTGATAATTTTCCTAATAATATTGTTAAAATTAGATCCTTCAAACTCCGACATAGCTATACAAATCTGTATAATAGCATTCCAATTAAACTTTAAAGAGCCACATGCGAATCATTTCTATGGCTGGAAATAAAGTTGAAACATTCCTAAAATCAGAATTAAAAAAGAAAAATGCATTATTGTTTGTTCTAATCGATTCAGAGGTATCAAATCTAGAAGCATCTGCTAAACTTGCTAAAGATGTTGAAAAGATAGGGGCATCAGCAATACTAGTTGGAGGCTCATCTGCTACAGATCAAATAGAGATGGCGCAGGTGGTAAAAGGCATCAAAAAAGTCATCAAAATCCCAATAATCTTGTTTCCTGGTAACGTTACAGGAGTTGTGCCTGACGCTGATGCTATTTTGTTTAGTTCTTTGATGAACTCAGAAAACCCATACTTTATCACGCAAGCACAGGCTTTGGGTGCACCAAGTGTGTTAAAATTCGGTCTAGAACCTCTACCTACAGCATATTTGGTTATAGGAGATGGAACGACTGCATGGTTTGTTGGTTCTGCCAGAGGAATTCCGTTTGAAAAACCCAAGATTGCAGCAGCTTATGCTCTTGCAGCTCAATTTCTTGGAATGAGATTTGTGTATCTGGAAGCAGGTTCTGGAGCAAAATCCAGTGTCACTCCTGAGATGGTCAAGACTGTAAGGCATATGTTTAATGGATTCTTGATTGTAGGTGGTGGGATAAAGGATGTCAAAACTGCTCAAAACTTGGTTAAAGCAGGAGCTGATGCCCTGGTAATAGGCACTTTCCTTGAGAAAGGTGGAAGTCTCAAAAAACTCCAAGAAATAACAAAAGCAATTCAAAGAAGCAAGTGATAGTACTCTATTATGTCTGAAAACGACGCAATTTCTCGTATTAGTGGCATCAAAATGCCTGATTACTATCTTGATTATTACTCTAAACTATCTACAGAAACATATTCAATTTTTGAAAATGCGGCTTCGGCAAAATCAAGTTTGGTAGACTCCTCAGGCATAATTGAGCCGAAAATCGCATTTGATCTAGCAGATCGTGTGGCAAAAATGCACGAAATTGACATCGCTGAACCACTTCGGGAACTTCTAAAGACCAATGGAAAGGAACTTTCTGCATTAATTTTATCAAAAGAGATTGCTCAAGGCAAATACTCTCTACCTGACTCTACTTTGGAAGAAAAACTTGATCTGGCAGTTCGTGTTGGACTGGCAATAGTCACAGAAGGAGTCACCATTGCGCCTTTACAAGGAATAAGTGAGGTAAAGATAAAGAAAAACAAAGATGGTTCTGAATACCTCTCTGTTTCCATTGCAGGACCTATGCGTTCAGCTGGAGGAACAGAATCTGCTGTAACTATGCTAATAGCAGATCATGTCAGAAAGACTGCAGGATTATCAAAATTTCAAGCCAATTCATTTGATGATGAAACAGGCAGATTTGTTGAGGAATTAAGAATCTATGAAAGAGAAGCTAGTAGTTTTCAATTCCATATTTTAGATGAAGATATTGAACATGTTATCTCTAACCTTCCAGTAGAGTTAGACGGTGTAGACACAGATCCTTATGAGGTTGTCAATCACAAATCAATGGCGCGAATCAAAACTGACAGAGTAAGAGGAGGCGCTTTACGTGTTCTAAATGACGGTCTTATTGGAAGATCCAAAAAACTGCTCAAAAGAATTGAAATGTACAACCTGGATGGTTGGGAGTGGCTCAATGACCTAAAAGGTGCTGTTCAGACAGGCGAAAAGCAAGAAGACGCTGCCACAAAAAGGATGCATGAAGTAATTACAGGCAGATCAGTTCTATCCATGCCTAACAAACTGGGAGGATTTCGACTAAGATATGGAAGGGCATGTAATACTGGCTTTGCTGCAGTTGGAATCCATCCTGTGATTGCTGAGATACTTGATCATACAATTGCAGTTGGAACTCAAATCAAAATTGACATCCCAGGAAAAGGATCAACTGTAGCATTTGTTGATTCAATTGAAACTCCTGTGGTCCGTTTGAAGAATGGAAATGTTGTAAAGATTAGGGATGTTAAACATGGAATTGAAATAAAGAATGATATTGAAAAAATACTTCATCTCGGAGACATTCTGATATCTTTTGGTGATTTTCTTGAAAATAATGCACAACTTGTTCCATCTGGATATGTTGAAGAATATTGGATTGAGGAATTAAAACAAAAAATTGAGAAATACGAGCCTGAGGACCAATATCTAACTCAATTTCTTAACAAAATCCCAACAATAGATGAAGCATTAAAGATCTCACTTGATTTTGATATGGCTCTTCACCCTCATTATCTCTATTTTTGGGATAAGATATCTGCCAAAGATCTAGAGGCCCTTTTAGAACCTAAAAAAATCAATGAAACATCAATTGAATATTCTATTCAAGTAAAGAAAATTCTTGAAAACCTAGGAGTGCCACATATTCTTGGAGATGATAATATTATTCTTGAAAATACTGAAGCTAAAATTTTCTTTAATCTATTGTTTAGAGAACAACCAAAAATTGATGACTTGTCTGTTCCTCAGATAATTTCAAAATCTTCTGGAATTAAAATCAAAAATAAATTTTCTACATCCATTGGTGTGAGGATTGGAAGGCCAGAGAAAGCTGCCCCTAGACAGATGAAGCCTCCAACACATGTGTTGTTTCCTATCAGCGACAAAGGAGGACCAACACGAGATCTTCTAAAAGCATCTAGAAATGAGCACTTTTTCACTAGTATTTACAATAGACATTGTACTCAATGTAATCTTCCATCAATTGGGATTAAATGCTCAAAATGTGGAACAAAGACTACTATTACCTACAGATGCCCCCGCTGTAGAGATACTCTTGAAGAGCCATTCTGTGAAAAATGCAAGCGAGATGCTTTGGCATATTCGCACAAAGAATTTCCATTAAAATCAAAACTTCTTGAAGCCCAAGAAAAAATTCGTTTACGTGCACAAGAGCCATTCAAAGGAGTCAAGGAACTAATTAGTCAAGACAAGATTGCTGAACCTCTAGAGAAAGGACTGGTTCGACAAAACTTTGGATTAACAGTATTCAAAGATGGAACTGTTCGATTTGATGCAACAAATTCTCCTTTAACACAATTCAAACCATCTTGGATTGGAACATCTATTGAGAAACTCAAAGAGTTGGGATATTCTCATGATATTGATGGCAACCCACTTGAAAACCCTGAACAGACAGTAGAACTTCGTATGCAGGATGTAGTAATTCCATGTGAGAGTGGCAAGTATCTAGTTTCGATTTGCAAATACATTGATACACTTTTAGAAAAATTCTATGGAAAAACTGCATTTTATAATGTCAGCAATTCTGAGGAATTAATTGGACATCTAATCATTGGCCTTGCTCCTCATACATCAGTTGGGATTGTGGGTAGAATTATTGGATATTCTGAAACCCATGTATGTTTTGCAACTCCAAATTGGCATTCTGCAAAAAGAAGAGATGCTGACGGGGATGCTGACTCGATAATGTTGTTGATGGATAGTCTTTTGAATTTCTCCAGACAATTTCTTTCAGACGCAATAGGTGGATTGATGGATGCCCCATTACTAGTCCAACCTCTTGTTCTGCCACACGAATCTCAACCACAAGCACACAACCTTGAGGTTACAAAGTCACTTCCGTTGGAATTCTTTGAATCAACACTGCAACAAATCAAAGCACCTGACATATCATCTGTTGAGATAATCAAATCTCGATTAGAAACGGAAAGACAATTCTATGATTATTATTTTACACATGCTACATCGTCTCTTACAACTTCTAAATCCCGTAGTGCATATTCCACTCTTGGCTCAATGCTTGACAAATTTGACATGCAAGTTAGAAATGCTGAATTGATTGATGCTGTAAATACATCAGAAATTGTTTCAGATGTCATTTCAACTCATCTTGTACCTGACATTATGGGAAATTTGAGGGCATATGCCAGACAAAATTTTAGATGTACTGGTTGCGGTAAATCATATCGCCGTATGCCATTAATTCAAACTTGTGTATGTGGCCATAAACTAATTCCTACAATAACTCGTGGCTCTGTAGAAAAATATCTAAAACTTGCAAAAAGACTAGTTGACAAATATGATGTTAGTGAATATCAGAGAGGAAGAATCCATGCACTTTCTGATGAGATTGAACTAGTATTTGGAAAAAGTCCAGGCGACCAATCACTTCTTACTGATTATGCCTGATTATCTTAATTTGACGTATTCGTATGCACCTAATTTGTTATCAAAACAAAATTTTACTTTCTGGTAGTTCTTTCTAAATGACTTTACTTTGGAAAGCAATTTCTTAGGATCCTTCTTTTCTATAACCACTTGTTTGATGAATGAAGCAATTTCTTGCATTTCGTTTTTCTTCATTCCAAGTCTAGTAATCTCTGAAACTCCTAATCTAATTCCACCTGGATGGAAATAATTTCTTCCAGCCTTGATATCTCCTGGAATCAATTGTCTGTTTACAATTATGTTGGCTTTCTCCAAATCAGCCTCAACTTTTCCGCCATCAGAATAATCTAAGACATTTACAGCAATTTGATGTGATTGTGTAAACCCCCTACTTTCACCTAGAACCTTAAATCCTGCATCATTTAATGCATCAGCAAATGACTTTGCATTCTTTATGACTTGAGAAGCATAATCTTTTCCAAACTCTAATGCCTCAGCAAACGCAACTGCTTTTCCTGCCATGTTGTTAATGTGATGACTACTTGTGAGCCCTGGGAATGTTGCTTTTTTGATTGGTTCCTCGTGTTTTTCAGAACCCAAAACCAATCCTCCTTGAGGCCCAAACAAAGTCTTGTGAGTACTCATTGTCATGGTGTCTGCTCCTTCTCTAAGTGGATCTTGGAACTTACCTCCTGCAATTAATCCTGCAACATGAGCTGCATCATAGTTGATGTGCATATCATAACTCTTTAGAAAATCTGAGAGTTCTTTGACTGGATGTGGGAACAAGAATAATGATCCACCAAACATTGCAATTTTTGGCAGTCGTTTGTTTTTCTTTAACTCTTTTACTTTCTGTTTTGTCTTGTCAACATCAATAGTCATCTCTTCAGCATCAAATGGATAAAATTCAATTTCTAAACCATGAACCAATCCGGCAGTTCCAGAGTGTTCTTTTTTACCATGTGAGATATGACCTCCAGCTGGAATAGATGGGGCTAACATAACATCGCCTGGATTCGAATAAGCAGAATATACGGCAAGATTTGCTACCACTCCAGAGATTGGTCTTACATCTGCAAACTTTGCTTTGTAGAGTTTTTTAGCTAATTTCATACATTCAAACTCTACCTCATCAATGTAGATACAACCTGCATAGACTCTTTCTCCAGGCCAACCTTCAGCATACCTGTTACCAAAATCTGAAATTACGGCTTCTCTAACTGCTGGGCTTGGAATATTTTCGCTGGCAATTAATGGAATTGAATTTTCAAACCACTTGTGATGTTCCTTTAATTTTGTAAAAATTTTATTGTAAGATTCTTTGTTTTGTGATTTTGCCATATTTTGCAGCTTGATTTTCCCAATTTAAAAACACCGATAGACTATCGAATCCCCCGATCTTGATCTGGAAGGTATAAAAGGGGAATCCGGAGTTTTTGCATCAATGGGTATGCAAGCTACTTCCAAAGGAAATATGCCAGTCGTATTGCTAAAGGAAGGAGGTTCAGAAACTAAAGGCAAAGATGCACAAAAGAACAACATTGCTGCATCAAAGATAGTTGCCGAAATTGTTCATACCAGTTTAGGTCCTAGAGGCATGGATAAGATGCTAGTGGATTCACTAGGAGATGTTACTATTACTAATGATGGGGCAACAATTCTCAAAGAAATTGATGTCCAACATCCAGCAGCAAAAATGCTTGTTGAAATTTCTAAAACAACTGACAATGAAGTTGGAGACGGAACAACCTCTGCCGTAGTTTTGGCAGGAGCATTACTTGAAAATGCTGAATCATTAATTGATCAAGATGTTCATCCAACAATCATTGTTGATGGATACAGAAAGGCTGCAAGAAAAGCCAAACAGTTCCTTGAGAGTATATCGGACACAATTTCTTCAAATGATAAGAACATGCTCAATAAAATCGCAAAAACTTCTATGCAAACTAAACTTGTTAGAAAAGATTCAGATCAACTTGCCGATATTATAGTTAAATCCGTTCTTGCTGTTGCTGAAAAGGATTCTGAAAGCTATGATGTTGATATTGATGACATTAAAGTTGAAAAGAAAGCTGGTGGCTCAATAAAAGATTCAATGATTGTCCAAGGCATTGTTCTGGATAAAGAAATTGTTCATGGAGGCATGCCAAGAAAAATCAATGAGGCTAAAATCGCTTTAATTAACACAGCATTAGAAATCAGTAAAACTGAAACTGATGCTAAAATTAACATTTCAAATCCACAACAATTGAAATCATTCCTAGATGAAGAAAACAGAATGCTAAAAACAATGGTTGACAAAGTTATCGGTTCTGGTGCAAATGTAGTCTTGTGTCAGAAAGGAATTGATGATATGGCACAACATTATCTGGCAAAAGCAGGAATCATTGCAGTTAGAAGAATTAAAGAAAGCGACTTGACAAAACTAGCAAAAGCAACAGGTGCAAGAATAGTTACAAACCTTGATGATCTCTTTGAGAAAGACCTTGGTAGTGCTGACCTTGTTGAGGAAAGAAAGATTGAGGAAGACAAATGGGTATTTGTTGAAGGTTGTAAACATCCAAAATCTGTAACATTACTACTTCGTGGTGGTTCACAAAGAGTCGTTGATGAAGTAGAACGTTCTGTTCATGATGCATTAATGGTTGTAAAAGATGTAATTGAAAAGCCAGAAATTGTGGCAGGTGGAGGAGCTCCTGAAACATATGCTGCTACAAAACTCAGAAACTGGGCTAAATCTCTTGAAGGACGAGAGCAATTAGCTGCAGAAAAATTTGCTGATGCTTTAGAATCAATTCCATTAACACTTGCAGAAAATGCTGGAATGGATCCAATTGATACTCTTACTTTATTGCGTTCAAAACAACAGAAAGGTGAGAAATGGACTGGCATTGATGTCATGAAAGGAAAGATTGCCAACATGAAATCCAGTGATATTATTGAACCTCTTGCAGTAAAACTACAGATTGTTTCAGCATCTGCTGAAGCTGCATGTATGATTCTTAGAATTGATGACGTAATTGCAACTCAGAAATCTGCTGGTGGTCCACCTGGTGGTGGAGAAGGCGGAATGCCACCTGGAATGGGAGGAATGCCACCTGGAATGCCTGGAATGGGCGGTATGGGTGGAATGCCTGATATGGGCGGTATGATGTAAATTATTTTGGAATTCTTTTCAAAAGTTTATTTGATAACCAACTTTACGAACAACATTGAATAAAACTTCGTCAAAAACTCTTGCTGGTTTCAAGTATGTCTACTTGGTTGCATTTTTTGCATTACTGTCAGGATTCTTTCATCCATTAATCACCAACACCAGTTTTGATAGTGTTGTTGTGGGTGTTTTGGTCTTGTTTGTAGGCCTTGCAGGTGGAGTTTTGTTGTACAAGGCTGCAACATCAGAGAAAAGACGAGGAATATTTCTTGGAGCAGGTTTTGCTCTTATGGCAATTTCGTTATACTATATTTTCCAACTTAGTGGTAGAGTCTAAACATCAAAGTATAGATAAAATTCGTGTGGGTGTGGTCTAATGGCAATCTCACGTTGATCTCTTCTTTCTAACTCGATGATTTTGTCAATTACATCATTTGTGTAAATTGGGCTTAGGAACTTTCTGTCACTTTCTAACTCATCTAATGCCTCACCAAGACTCTTTGGAAGAACACCAATTCCCCTCTTTGATCTATCTGATCTTGTCATCTTGAAAATATCATCACGAACTTGATCACCAGGATCCATCTTCTTTTTGAGTCCATCCATACCAGCTGCAGTAACTGCTGCAAACACCAAGTATGGATTTGATGAAGGGTCAGGTGCTCTAAACTCTAATCTCTTTAGATTGGAATACTCTTTTCCTTTGAGGTGCTTAGGAACTCTGACAATAGCTGAACGGTTTCCAGAACTCCATGCAATGTATGCTGGAGCCTCATAACCTGGAACTAGTCTATGATAGGAGTTTGTAGTTGGATTACAAATTGCTGATAATGCTTTTGCATGATTAATTATTCCTCCACAAAAGTATCTTGCAGTTTGACTTAACTCATCTTCATCATCTGGATCAAAGAAAGTATTCTCCTTTCCTTTCCATAAACTGACATTAACATGCATACCTGAACCTGAATCCATTGCAATTGGTTTTGGCATCATTGTTGCAACTTTGCCATACTTTTGAGCGACATTTCTAATCACATACTTGTACGATTGTGCTGCATCAGCTGCGTTTGTCATGTGATCATATTTGATGTCAATTTCACATTGACCAGCTGTTGCAACTTCGTGGTGATGATTATCACATAAAATTCCGAAATTATTCTTGAGAATATTTACACATTCATTTCTGTATGGAGTAAGAGTATCTGAGGGAGTGCTAGGATAGTATCCTTCTTGCAGTCCCATTGGATATCCATCACCTTCTTGACTCCATGGTGCTTCTTTAGATTCAATTGAATAAGACTGTCCTTTGTATGGTGTTAGAACATCCCAATGTACTTTATCAAAAACAAAAAACTCTACTTCTGGACCCCATGTACTAAAGTCAAATCCTTGAGTCTTGATGTATTCTTCAGCTTTTTGTGAGATTCCTCTGGGATCTCTTGATAATCTACCTCTGTTTTCTCCCCAGTAAACATCACAAAGTAATCTAGCTGTTTTGTTTTCTGTCATCCAGGGGATTATGGCAAATGTGTTAGGATCAGGCTTGAGAAGCAAGTCTGAATCATCAATACTAGTAAAACCTACAATAGATGAACCGTCTAATTTTGGTAGACCATCTCTCATTTGTTCAGGGGTAAATGTGTCTGCAGAAATTGTGGTGTGGTGAAAATGACCAGTTAGGCCAGTAAATTGAAGATCAATGAATTGAATTCCTTCATGTTGAATTCTTGAGAAAACTTCGTCAGGTGAATACGATACTTGAATTGCTTTTCCGTGACTGACTTTATAGGGCAACTTATACTTCAATCAAACACAAATACATCCAGCATTTAAGGATTAGGTAAGAAATGTCCGAAACAAATCAGATTGATATCAACTACCTGCATCATATTGTATTGCGAGAAATCGAAGATGAATCTCTATTAGAAATTGATCCTAACTTTTACAGAAATTTATCTGACTTTATAGGAAATTTGAAAAAACAGGAATTTGATGGTGTTGAAAGTGAAATCAAAGATACCATGATAGAAATTGCCACAGAACTAACATCTTTGCTGATAAATGTCAGATTAGAAAAAATCTCAAAATCAAAAGATCTTGAAATTAGTTTTCTTCTCGATGAAGAAAAATTCATTCTAGATTCTCAAGAAGAACAAAAAGATAGAAAAGAAATGATTCTTTCAGCAACAATTAATGGAAAATCAAAATTTCTTGAATCTTTATCTCAAAATCACAAAACAAAGAGAATTGCAGTAAGGTTTTTGCAAGAAGTAGATGAAATCGTAGGTGCCGATCTTGAAAAATATGGGCCATTCAAAACTGAGGATATTGCTACTATCCCTTATGAAAATGCGCAGGCATTAATTGCTAAAAACGCTGCAACAAAAGTCCGTTTGGAAGATTAGATAGAAATTATACCTAATTCATTTCTAATTAAATGTCTCATACAGGTGTTGATGTAATTGATTTTCTATTTTATACAATTTATCCTGTAATTGGAATTTTTCTTGTTGAGGGAATTAGCAGAGTTGTAAAAGCTCCTAAATGGATAAAACTGTGGACACAAGCTGCAGTTTCAATTGGATTTGGAGTATACTACTGGTTCATTTTACCTGCACCTCAAAACTTCCCATTGACTGCATTGGTGATGTTTGCACTTGCTGTTGCATTAATCTATCAAGGAAGACGTGCAAAAATTTCTCCTGAAAAAAGCCCTTACTAAAAACGCCCAAAAATCCTTCTGAAAATATTTGGCCTGTCTCTTCCTCCATCTCTGATAACTTTTTTTTCACCAAATCTTTTTGCTCGAATTTGGCTTAGTTTAACACATCTATGTTCTTCAGGAAGTCTATGTTCTGAACAAAACGGATCTTTACAGTAATTACACTGAAATGGCAGATCCGTTAAATCTCCACAATATGCACATTTTTCAGACTTCACAATTTCATTTACTATTTTTCTTTTAATAAAGTTGCCAGTATTTTCTTGATAATCGTTTTTCTCGTCTAAACATTTTTACGATGTCAAAATTCAGTGTGATTAATTGATTAAAGATAAAGTAGCAATAATTACTGGAGCTAGTAGTGGTATTGGGTTTGCTACTGCATTAGCATTATCAAAAGCAGGTGCTAAAGTTGCTATTGGTGCAAGAAGAGTTGATAGATTAGAAGAACTTGCAAAAAAAATAACTGAAAACGGCGGAGAAGTTTTTTATCAAAAACTAGATGTTACAAAAAAATCAGAATGTGATGATTTTGCAAAAGCTGTTTTAGAAAAATGGAATTCTATTGATATTTTAGTAAATAACGCAGGACTCATGCCTTTGAGCTTCTTCAAGAATCTCAAAGTAGATGAGTGGAATAGGATGGTTGATGTAAATATCAAAGGCATATTGTATTCTACTGCAGCCGTTATCACTCATATGAAAGAAAAGAAATCCGGCCATATTGTTAACTTGTCATCTGTAGCAGGAAGGATAGTATTTCCTGCTGGTAGTGTTTATTGTGCAACAAAACACGCAGTAGCAGCATTTAGTGAAGGATTAAGACAAGAATTTAGTGTTCGTTCAAACATTAGGGTAACAAGTATTGAACCTGGAGTTGTAGATACAGAGCTCAATAATACAATTACAGATGAATCTTTGAAGGGTTTTGTAGAGAATGCCAAAAAGATGGAAGCCTTACAATCTGAAGACATTGCAAATGCAATTTTATTTGCAGTAGATTCCCCATCATACGTCAATGTTAATGAAATTCTAATAAGACCTACAACACAAGAACGTTAACTTGACAGATATTCCACATGTTGTTATTCTAGGTGGGGGTTTTGGTGGACTATCCACTGCAAATGAGATAAGAAACTCATTATCTTCATCCCAAGTAAAGATCACAATAATTGATAAAAAAGACTGGTTTATGGTAGGATTTGCTAAATTATGGATAATTAATGGAACTCGAACCTTTGAAAACTCCATTGGCCATTTGAATGAATTAGAAAAAAAAGCAATCAATTTTTTAAAAGACGAAATATTATCAATTGATCTACAAAACAAAAATGTTAAAACAAAACAACAAAACATATCTTATGATTTTCTTGTGATATCATTAGGTGCAGTTTTAGCTCCAGAAAAGATTCCCGGATTAACAGATAATGGATTCAATTTGTATGATCATGAACAACTATCAGAGATTCATAACAAACTTGAAAAAATTGATTCTGGGAAAATTGCTATTTCTATAATGGGAATGCCATACAAATGTCCCCCAGCACCATTTGAGGCTAGTTTATTGATAGATTCTATGCTTAGAAAGCGTGGAGTACGTGATGATGTCCAAATTGATTTTTACAGCCCAGCTCCAATTACATTACCTGCAGCCGGTCCAGAAGTTAGTAAAAAAATCCTTCAATTAGTAAATTCTGAAAAAATTGTTTTTCATAATTCATCTAAAATAAAATCCGTTGAATCAAACAAATTGATTTTTGAAAATGGCGAATCTGAATTTGATTTATTGTTAGCAGTTCCCCCTCATGTTGCTCCAAAAATAATCTATGATTCTGGATTAGCTAAAGAACCTGGGTTTATCCCAATAAATAGAGATTGTAAAACTCCTTTTGAAAATGTGTTTGCTATAGGTGATGTCACTAGTTTAGTTGTTGCAGAAAATATGGCAGTACCAAAAGCAGGAGTTTTTGCAGAAGGAGAGGGTACTGTTGTTGCAAAAAATATTGTCTCAAAACTTCAATCAAAAGAAGAATCTGAATTGTTTGATGGAAAAGGGGGTTGCTTTATTGAATCAGGTAGAGATACAGCTTCAGTTATTGAAGTTGATATGTTTTCACAACCAAAACCCTCCACTAGTATTTCTGAACAAACTTCTGAAAACCTTTCAAGCAAATTTGAATTTGAAAAAGAAAGATTATCGAAATGGCTTTAATCAATCAGAAGTATCTTTTTCTCTTGCCAAGTGCTCTAGAACCGCTCTCATTTCAACACCTAACTCTTTATCATCTTTAGAAAGATTCAATTTTTCAGGAATGCTATTTTTAAAATCTTGAGCTTCTAACTCTATACTTCTTTTTTGAATACAATCTGTATGATCTTCTCCCGTTGCTGAGATCTTATGACAAATACCACAAATTTTCATAATTTCTGTTTGTTAATACGACGATTTAATAATTTCATCTTGTGCCTCTGTGACAAGGGATCGTCGTCTAGCTTGGTATGATACTAGTCTGGGGGACTAGTGGTCGCAGGTTCAAATCCTGCCGGTCCCATTACAATTTCAAAATTTTCAAGAGATTTTCAAAATTTTCAAGAGATTTTTCTTGCTTATACTGTTTTAGAGCGCCAATAATCTTTTCTTTGGGTGGGTTTTTGTAAATTTTTTGTACTTTTTTTGCAATTCCTGAACCAATAAAAATTGCTTGAGTAACTGACGTAACATTTGATGGTCTTCTTTTAACACTAGAACTCTCAAAATCAATTAGAGTAGATTTTGTTTTTCCAACAATGACATGTTTTGAGATATTACTTAATTCACCATGATCAAAACCTATCTGATCCAAATTATAACAATCTTCAAGAATTTTTTTTATTGTTGATTTTAATTTTTTTGCACTGCCTATTCCTTTTAACGAATTTACCCAATCAATAATTTTCTCTCCTTCTATGTATTCCATCATCAAAAAATTTTTGCTTACATCAAGCATTTTTGGTCCAACATTAACAGAATTTACAAATTTTAATAAATTCGCCTCACTTTTCATTTCTTTTCTTTGCGAATCTGTTCTTCTAATTTTTAATGCAACTTCTTTACTTCCTTTTTTGGCGAGAACAACTACACCCACGTATCCTTTTCCAAGAATCTTCAATTTCCCTAATGTCATTGGGCCAGTTAAGGAAATTGATTTAATTTTTAATTTTTCTAATTCATTAATTCGAGATTTTATTTGACGTGTTGTTGCTTTTGGGTATCCAAGAATTTCTGAATATGGCTCATCTACAAATTTCTTAATTGAAATAAAGGAATGTGCCATCTGTTGAGATCAATTCACTTGCAACCTCTTTAATTGATTTGCTTAATCCTTTATTTCCAACATGAATTTTGAAACCTCGTTTAAAGTCAGCTTGAAGGCCTTTTGGTATGCCTGTTTGAAGATTATTTTTCAAAAATTTACTCATAAATTTACCTGCATCTGTGTATTGTCTCTTCTCTAGAGAGATAATTTTTTTATTTTTACCAACCCAGATCAATTCTGCTTCTGAAAGATTTTTAGAAATAAAACTTCTAGAACTACCTTCTCTGAAAAACTCTGGCCCATTTTTTACATGAATATTAGAAATTTTTGTTGATTCTAAAAAGAAAAAGAGATGTGCATCTTTTTGGTCTGCGTAAGCTTTACTTCTTAATACTGTAAAGCCAGCTAACTCTAATTGTGTACTCAATGATGAAGTAGCTCTTTTAACCTGCCCCCAAATTATATCTGGGCTCCTAGTTTTAAAACTGAATTTTATTGATAACAAATTCTCCCAATATTTGGTTGAAGTTTTTGATTTCTTATTCTTAAAAAATTCTATTTTTGGATTTTCCTTAAATGCTCTACAAACAAGAATAAATTTTCCAATATTTTCATCAGAAATTGCTGCAGCTAAGTTTCTGTTACTATCTATTGGATCAATTACTACTAAAGATGTATCGAATTTTTTTGAAGTTTTTCCGATAACTTGATTTTCTTCAATTTTAGAAATTGATTTTATAGTGTTCTCAAAACTTCCAAAATGTAAAATTAAAACTTCTGAAATATATCCACTAAATCCTTGTTTTGCAATCTCTGCACCATAAATTTGATTTGCTTTTAGAAATGTTTTCAAAATTCTAACTTCATCTCTCATTTTTGGTGTTAATGATTTTGACATGAATTTTGTATGAAATGGTGATCTATCTGCAGCACTTTTCCATTCTCCAATTTTAACATCATAAAATGGAACTACGTTAATTTTAGTACCTTTCATTTTAGCCTCAACATATGGGTGTTCAGAATATCTTACGTATGGGGAAAATTTTTTCAATGAATCAAAACCAATTTTTTTTGAAATTCTTTCAAATTTTTCTTCTGATGTTGATTTTTTGAATCTTACAAAAATATCAACATCTGCATCTTTTGATAGCCATGTACCTTTAGCAAATGAACCTCCAAACTCTAATCCGATAATTTCAGGAAACTTTGTAATTTCTTTCTCAACTAACCCTAATGCTGCTTCTGCAATTTCTTTTTTTGATTTCTCTATTGTTTTTGTAGGAATAACATTCTTCATGACATTAGAAATTATTTTCTTCATTTTACTGCAGCTACCTCCTCTATATCAGAATAAATTGGCCCATTAGATGTAAGTTCACTTTTTTTCAATTTTATACTGGAAATTTTCTGTATTCCAAAATCTGCTAGTCTCTGTTTGTTCAATTCTTTTGTTATATCTCCAATCTTCTTTTTAATCCTAAACACTGTAATGTGAGGTTTGAATGGTTTGTCTGAAATTAACCCTAATGGTTTTAGTACATTTTGTACTTTTTTTGCCAATTCAATTAGATTTTCTCCTCCTTCCTTATCTGTTCCAATCCAAACCACTCGTGGAAATCTAGGTTTAGGAAATGCTCCTACACCTTTCAAGTTTATAGTAAATTCAGAAAACTTGATTGTCTGCAGTGACTCCATAACTTTTTGTGCTAATTCTTCTGAAATTTCCCCCAAAAATTGTAATGTAAAGTGTAATTGTTCTACATCAATTGATTTTGCATCAATTTTCAAATTTTTTTGAAAATTCTTTATCGCATTTTTTACATCATCATTTGAAATTTCAATTGCTACAAAAGTTCGCATTACAACTTTCTTTGATGTATCTTTATAATAATTTCCGGTAGCTTCATAGACGAGTCTAGTTTTTGAAATGCAATGACAAAACTAATTGTGTGCTTGACAGGCATGCCTGGTGCTGGAAAATCAACTATTGCTGAAGGACTAAAACCAAGAGGATATGATATTATCAATATGGGAAATGCCGTAAGAGAAGAAGCTAAAAAAAGAAATCTAGAACCATCAAGATCAAATCTTGGAAAATTGATGCTTGAACTAAGAGAAAAAAATGGGCCAGGTGCAGTTGCTGAATTAGTTAAACCACAAATTGAGTCATCAACCTCTAATGTAATCTTAATTGATGGTGTTCGTTCAAATGGTGAGATTGAAGTTCTTAGAAAGTTTGGAAATGTAAAATTACTAGCTATTCATGCATCAACCGATACCAGATTTGATTTTCTCCAAAAGAGAGGCAGATCAGATGATCCTCAAACTAAAGAACATTTTGAGGAAAGAGATAATCGAGAATTAGGTGTTGGAATTAGTAATTCTATTGCGTTATCTGATTATGCACTATCAAACATTGGATTAACAAAAGATGAATTAATAGAATCCGCATATGAGATTATCCAAAGTTGGGCAGAATGAAAACTCCAAATTTTAATTGTAAGATTGAAATGTTTTGTGCAATAAACCCGTCAGAAGACTCTGAAAAAACTCAAAAAGCCATATCAAATATTTTTCCATACTCTGAAATTAAAGCTGAAAATTCTTCAGTTTATGCTGAATCAAAAGATCTTAATTCTTTAGAAAAGGTATACGAGATAGTTCATTCAAAACAATCTCAAAAAACCTATCGAAGAAATATGCAAAAAAATCTAAGAGATGATTCAACTTGGTTTTATCTAAACAAACAAGCAGCTTTTGTAGAAAAAATTGCTATTTGTGAAGAATCTGGGGAGTCTCCATTAGGACCAATCAAAGTCATTCTTACTTCATCAAAAATTGATGAAATTATTGATTGGTTTGTTTATGGCGATGAGAATTAGCTAAGAAAATTCAATCATTTTTGACTATTTTTTTTAGTATGAATCTAAAATCCATTTTTTTGGAGTATTAACAAATGTTCATAAAATTAGGCATAATTGCAGGAATAATTATTCTTGGAGGAATGGTCTTCTCAAATGAGATAAGCACTATATTTCCATCAACATCTGCCACTGTATCTGATTCATTAAAGAATGATGTATCAAATCTTAGTGCTAATGCCGCAAATTCTGTAGAACAAAGAATTGATGATTCAGTTGATAAGATCACTGAAAAAACAAGTAATGCGATTACAAATGAAATAAACGAAGTTGGAGAAAAAATTCAAAATGAAATTTCTGATGTAAAAGAATCATCACAAAAAGCCATTCAAAATGAAATTTCTGATGTAAAAGAATCATCACAACAAGTAATTACAAATTTTAATCCATTGGAATCAATTCAAAATGCTTTTGCAAATTTAAATTTATTCTAAAAATTTTTTAATTTGTTTTAAACAATGAAACAAATTCTGGTAATGCTTTTGCACTAGTATTTCTTATTGTTACATCCATTTCTGATGACATTTCAGTCTTTTCTGGATTAACCTCTATTAACATTGCATTATTTTGTTTTGCATATATTGGTAAAGTGTTTGCAGGAGATACTACAAGTGATGTTCCTGCAATTATCATTAAATCTGATTGATTTGCATGAATTATTGCTTTTTCCCATACATCTTGTGGGAGAGATTCTCCAAACCAAACAACATCTGGTCTTAAAATATTTCCACATTTACATAATGGAGGATTTTCAGAAAACTCTGTCATAATTTCATTATGAAAATCACAAACTGTGCATTTTATTTTTACAATACTTCCATGTAATTCTAACACATTAGTACTCCCTGCTTTTTGATGCAATCCATCAATATTCTGTGTTAAAACTACAACATCTGCAAATTTCTCAAGTTCTGCAATTGCTTTGTGTCCGTCATTTGGACTTGCTGAAAAAATATTACTTCTTCTTTCATTATACCACTCCCAGACAAGTCTGGGATTATCATAAAATGCATCAATTGTAGCCAATTTCATAGCATCATAATTCCGCCATAGACCATCCTTGCCTCTAAACGTAGGAATTCCACTTTCTTGAGAAATCCCTGCACCTGTAACAAAAACAATTTTTTGAAAATTCTTTATTTGATCTTTAAGTGATTCAAACATCATTTAATCTCTATTTCTAAAAGATCTCTTGCAGTAATTACTGAATCATGAATTTCTTTTGCCTCTTTCAAATGTTCAACTTCATCTTTGTATCTGGCTGAAAAATGTGTTAAGATTAGATTCTTTACTCTAGCATTTTTTCCTAATGTAGCTGCTTGTTTTGCAGTAGAATGACATGTATCTTGAGCCTTTTGTTTTTCATCTTCCAGGAATGTAGAATCAAATACAAGGTAATCACACTCTTCAAAAAATTCTTCTAATTCTTTTGTAGGCATCGTATCTCCTGAAATACCTATTTTTTTACCCGGACGTTTTTCTCCTAACACGTCTTCTGGTCTTATAATTTTATCATTAATTTTAATTTCATTTCCATTTTGAAGTTTATTCCATAATTCTCCTTCAGGTATTCTTAATTCCTTAGCTTTCTCAACATTAAATCTTCCTGGTTTATCCTTTTCTTCAAACAAATATGAAAAAGCAACAATTGAATGATTTGCTTTACATGTTCGTATTGAAAATTTTTCATTTTCAAAAATTTGTTCATCTTTTATTGTATTGATTATGACTGGAAATGATAATCCAAAATTCAAAACTTTAATGTTTGCAGCAATAAATTCTTCAATTCCACTGGGACCAAAAATTTCTAAAGTTTCAGTTCTATTTTGCATAGACATTGTTTGTAATAATCCTAAAATCCCTACACAATGATCTCCGTGAAGATGTGTTACAAAAATTTTCATTTTTTTATTCCAACCTAGCCCTGATTTCATATAGGAAATTTGTGCAGCTTCCCCTGCATCAAACATGAGAATCTCTCCTTCTCTTTCTAAACAAATACATGATAATCCTCTGTTTTCAGTTGGTTGTGCAGCTGAAGTTCCTAGAAATACAAGTTTCATTTTATCAAAATTGTCCTTGTCAAGCTTTTATGCCTATAGATCTGGTATTTTTTGAGTCCTTTTAGTTTTAGATTATCTCCAAATTCTTTTTTGTACATTATGGCCATTTTCTTTCTTTTTGGCATTATAGTTACAAATCTCTTTATAATTTCCTCAGAATTTTCTGATGTCTTTGTATTTTTTCCATATGGAAAGTCTGTTACAACTCCGTCAAACTTGTTAGATATGTTCTTAATTTCTTGAAAATCTGAATGGAACACTTTTGATTTGTATCCATTTTCTTTAAGATTCTTTTTTGTGATTTCTACCATTTTTTCATCAAAATCTAAGCCAATTCCGTGGATTCCCATTGATTCTGCCTCTAAAAGCGTTGTACCTGTACCACAAAATGGGTCACATACTGTATCTCCTTTTTTTAATCCAATTAGATTAATCATTGCTCTTGTTAATTTCCAATCTAATTCATGTGGTTGAGATACTGCCTTTTTTGGTCTCTTTTTCTCCTTTATCATTTTGGAAAATCCGAAAAAATTTTCTTTATTTGTAAAAATTAGATATACTGTGATATCGGGATTTTCAAGTTTAACTTTTGCATTCGAGAATTTTGAAATCATATCTCCCATGGAGTTTTCCAATTCAGGTATGTCAAACTGATTTGAAGATAGATTGATAATTCTACAAACAAATGTTTTTGCGTTTTTTAATATTTCAAAATTTCCTTCATCCAAAAATAATCCAGACATTTTTCGTAATATTTGACCTGATGTCTTAACGAATGACGCTTTCTTTGAAATTTCGTACCAATTAGTTTTTGATTGAACAATTACTAAATTTGAAATAACTTTAATTTTTGAAAATCTATCAAAGGTTTTAGCAATTGCACTAATTTCGTCTATTGCTATTTCTAACTGCTCTTTAGATAGTACAAAAAAGCTTTCTGGCATTATACTATTGCCTTTGCAATTGTATTTGATACATCAACTATTGATGTTTTACCTGGAATGGTATTTGCACTTACAATTTTTGTGACTCCAGATTTTTTTATCTTATTTTCTGCATCATTCATCAAAAGGGCATGTGTACATGCAACAAAAACTCTCTTGCATTTTTCTTTTTTAAGAAATTTTGTTGCATTAACTATACTTCCGCCAGTACTGATCATATCATCAACTAAAATTAGATCACGTCCAGTAACATCTGCTTTTTTTGTTTTTATCTGAACTTTTCCTGTTTTCCTATCTCTTTTCTTTTGTAATGCAATGTATTCTATTCCCATCTCCTTTGCAAACTCTTTTGCTCTTTCTTTTCCTCCTTGATCAGGAGAAACAATTAACGGATCTTTTAGGCTCAATTTTTTAAAATATGCAGCCAAATCTGGTACAGCTGACACATTTTTTGATTTTATAGTAAAGTGTTTGAGCCCGATTAAACTGTGAATATCAACAGCAACTAATTTTGACGCACCTGCACCTTTGAATAATTTTGCTAAAACTTTCATAGTGACGATCTCTCCTGGCAAAAATTCTCTGTCTTGTCTAGCATATCCCATGTAAGGAATTACAGCAATCACTTCAGATGATGTTTCTTTTGCTTTTGATATCAATGATAATGCTTGAACAAGATTTGTATCAACAGGTGGATAAATTGATTGAACAACAACTGACTTTCTTTTAGATATGATTCCTTTTAGTGTGATTTTACTTTCTCCATCTGGAAAAATTCTTACATCTGATTTTACCAAATTTCCTTTAATCTTTCTAGATAATTTTCTTCCTAAATCTTCAGAGGCTTTACCGCAAATTACTGATAGTTTACTCAACAAGAAAATGTGAATTAATGGGATTCTTAAGTTTTGAGAAAATTACTCATCTTCGCCACTTCCACGACCAATATCACCCGTACCAAATTCATTAATGACCTTCTTTCTTTGTTCTTTGAGTCTGTCAATCTCTTCTTGTTCGCGTTTCTCATCTCCTTGGTAAACTGTTCTAATTGGCCATGGAATTCTAATATCATATCTCTTGAATTCTTCATACATGATAATTCTCATGTCTGTTTTTGTTTTGAATTGTGCACCATAATCTCTAACATATACCCATAATGAAAAATCCAACGATGAATCATTAAACTGATTAAATCTAACTACTGGTTGGTTAATGTCTACATGAATATCCTTGTCACAACCACAACTTGGTTTATTTTCATCTAAATATGGACAACGTCTTTGTCTGATCAGATGTTTTCCTTTAGCATCAACTACTTCTTTCATTGCACGCTTTCCAACTTTTACAAGAATAGCTGAAACTTGTTTTGGATCATTTAGATAAGAAACACCTACATCAACAATTGCAGGTACCATCTTTACTCCTTGAGTGTAGTTTACGATTTGAGCATTGACTAATTGTCTTGTAGGGATTATTGCCATTGATTCATTTAATGCATCTCTGACGTAGGTTACTCTGGGTGTAATTTTATGCACATATCCATTATACCCCGTATCAAGCTGTACACGCTCGCCTTCAACGAATATCTTGTCTTTTCGAATTAAAATATATGCAAAATAATTTTGCATTGTTTCTTGTAATGCTAAACCTAGACCAATTGCTAATCCTCCTGTAGCAGTAGCTAACACAATTAAATCCACTCCCCACCAAGCAACAACTCCTAAAATTGTTGCAATAAAAATTCCAATTGGCAAAATTTGTTTTGCAGATTTTGGAATGCCTTCTCTTTTCTTTTTTGCATATCCTGGAGGACGATTACTTGGAATGATTGGTTCATATCCATGAGTTCTCTTCTCTTCTCTCCATATGTCAATTGGAAATATTTCTTCAGGTTTTGTACCTGGTTTTAATTTTCTTCCTGATTGATTATGACCAGAAATACAATTTTGATAATACTTTTGATATTTTTCTCGTTCTGATTTTTTCCATTCTTCAAATGGACTATCAACTAATTTTTCATATCCTCCAATTGGATTGCCTTTTACAGTTCTAAATTCCTCTAATTTTTTCATTCCTTCTTCTGACTTTAACATATCTTGAAATTCCTCTTCTGTCAAATCTTCAGGAGTCATTTTTGGTGGAAGCCATTTGTAGAGTTTGTGGAATAAATCACCTTTGTCATCAATAAAGCCCCTCATCTCAAACCAAGCATCAAAATCTTCTTTTTCTAAAACAGTTCTATCATGTTTAGTAAGGGCAATTGGAATGAGATGTGAAATGGTGTACCCAATAACAAGAATATTGAAAGTGTTAAGAATTTTTGCAAATATTTCTTGAGGAGATATTTTGCCTTCTTCTGTAGTTGTAAAATCTTCTCCTAACAAAACACCAGTTTGTACATGAATGTTGATTGCAGTAATTAACGCTATGGCAAAAACTGGAAGAACAGCTCGGCGTAAAAATCTAGACAAATGTGGTCTATTATAATAGATTTTTTGAGAAGATATCCAGAATGAAAATTTTCTATATCCTACAGCAATTCCAATAATTCCTAAAACCATTATGGTAAATGCTATTTGTAATGATTCAGAAGATGCCAAAAGTTGAGAGACAGTTTCAAACTCTCCAGCAGAAATTTGCGTTAAATCTTCTTCAGCCATAATTAATCACTATCTTACTCCAATTTGTGTCCTAGAATACAAACGTTAAGGCATTTTGTCATTATTTATAAAAAAATTTTGTGCGTAGCGAGCCTGTAACCTTTAACAAGGGTAAACGGCTACTCTTTAAAATGACATATCAAGAATCAGTCTGGGATGATTCTCCTTCACTAAAATCATACACACTCTCAAATTTTCGTGATCTTCCACATATTCAGAATCTTTCTGAAGAAAAACAATTTGAAATGGAAGTTGTAGGAAATGTCTTACCATTTAAAGCAAACAACTATGTTGTAGAACAATTAATTGATTGGAATAACATTCCTACTGATCCAATGTATGTTCTAACATTTCCTCAAAGAGGAATGCTAAAACCAGAACATTATTCAAAAATGGAAAATACCCTCAAAAATACTTCTGATAAAAAAGAAATTGCAAATGTTGCAAATGAGATCCGTTTACAACTCAATCCTCATCCAGCAGGACAAATGGAACTAAATGTTCCAACACTAAAAGATGGAACAAAGTTGTATGGGATGCAACATAAATACAAAGAAACTTGCTTGTTCTTCCCAAGTCAAAGTCAAACCTGTCATGCATATTGTAGTTTTTGTTTTAGATGGCCACAGTTTGTCGGAATGGATGAAATGAAATTTGCAATGCAAGAAGGAGAACAACTTGTTCAATATGTTTCAGAACATCCTGAAATTTCTGATGTTCTTTTTACCGGTGGTGATCCAATGATAATGAAAGCAAAAATGTTTTCAAAATATGTTGATGCATTAATTGAAGCAAAATTACCAAATCTTAAAACTATTAGAATTGGAACAAAAGCTCTATCTTATTGGCCATACAAATTTTTGACTGATTCTGATTCTCAAGAAATGTTAGAAGTTTTCAAAAAGATAACTGATAACGGTATACATCTAGCATTTATGGCTCATTTTAATCACCTAAACGAATTGTCAACTGATGCTGTCAAATCAGCAATTAAAGAAGTTAGAAAAACTGGCGCTCAAATTAGAACCCAATCACCACTTTTAGCTCATATCAATGATGATGCAGAAATGTGGGCAAAAATGTGGACAAAACAAGTTCAACTTGGTTGTATTCCATACTACATGTTTGTTGTAAGAGATACAGGTGCTCAACATTACTTTGGTGTGCCTCTGGTTAGAGCATATGAAATTTTTAGTCAAGCATATTCTTCTGTTAGTGGATTAGGAAGAACTGTGCGTGGACCAAGTATGTCTGCAACACCTGGAAAGGTCCAAGTTGTTGGAACTACTGAATTTGATGGTGAAAAATTACTAGTGTTAAGATTTTTGCAAGGACGAAACCCAGATTGGGTTAAAGAACCATTTTTTGCAAAATATGACGAAAATGCAATTTGGTTAGATGATCTAAAACCCGCATTTGGTGACAAATTCTTTTTTGAAGATGAATTAACAACTCATCCTAAAACCCTACAATACATCAAAAATGATGCAATGTTGATTAATGATTCATAATTTTCTGATATTCTCTCATATCTTATTGCCATCTTT
>JOSY01000076.1 GCA_000746765.1 Marine Group I thaumarchaeote SCGC AAA799-D11 | reverse complement strand
ATTTCTTGATATTTCATGGAATGGTATCAATTGAGATAATTCTTAGATCAAGATGATCGTAATTATTTTACAAAATGATCGGTTTTAGGATGACTTGTAAATGCCCTAAAAGCATCAAAAAGCAGCTAATTTCGATAATTTTTTTAATTTACCTGACCATCTTGACAAATCTATCTTACTTGATAACATTAGTAAATTGATTTTCTAAAAATATCAATTGAACGCAGAACAAGTGCTACAAACTATCCAAAATGAAAAAATTTCATTTATTGATTTTTGGTTTGTCGATATTTTCGGCGAATTACATAATGTTGGGATGCCAAGCTATGCAATTGATAAAGACAGCTTCGTTAACGGTCTTGAAAAATTAGATGCAAGTTCAATTGTTGGATTCAAATCTGTAAATAAATCTGATATGATCTTAATGCCTGATCCTAATTCATTTAAGATTCTTCCATCTGATTATGATCCTGGTAATAGAAGAAATGCTAGAATATTCTGTGATTTGTATGACGGTAGTACAGCTGAAAGCTCAAGATACAACAGAGATTCAAGAGGCATTGCACACAAAGCATCAAAGAAACTTGGAGAGTTTGGATTTACTCATACAAATTGGGGGCCTGAAATAGAATTTTTTGTATTTGATACCATCAATGTTTATCCATCTCCATATGCTGCAACACATTCGTATGGTGGTTCTGGCTATTCTATAGAATCAAAAGAATCTCCTTGGGCTAAAGGAAATGTAAGTACTGCTATAGATATCAAAGAGGGATACTATCCATCTCAACCCAAAGATACGCTAGAAGGATTCAGGAAAGATGTATGTGATGATTTGTACAATTATTTTGGAATTAAAATAGAGGCTGAACATCATGAAGTGGCAACTTCTGGTCAATGTGAAATCAATCTTGTATATGATGAAATGATCCAAATGGCAGATCATGTAATCGGAGTAAAAAATTTAGTAAAAGTAAAAGCTAAACGAAAAAACAAAGTTGCAACATTTATGCCAAAACCAATTTTTGGCGATAACGCATCAGCAATGCATACTCACCAAAGCTTGTGGAATGGAGATTCAAATGTAATGTATGATGAAAATGATGAACTTGCACAAATGAGTCAAACTGGAAGATACTATATTGGAGGAATTTTAAATCATGCATCAGCTTTATGTGCAATTTCAAATCCAACCACAAACTCCTACAAACGTCTTGTTCCAGGATTCGAAGCACCTGTCAATGTTTGTTGGGGATTGGCAAATAGATCTGCTGCAATTAGAGTTCCAATGTATAATAGAAATCGAGAGAAAAGTAAGAGGCTTGAATATAGAGTTCCTGATCCTACTGCAAATATCTATCTGCTAGAAGCTGCATTATTACTGGCAGGTTTAGATGGAATTAAAAACAAAATTGATCCTGGTGATCCAATTGAAGAAAACGTCTACAAACTTTCTGCAGAAAAGAAAAGGGAATACAAGATTGGTTCATTACCTGTATCACTAAAAGGCGCTCTTGACTCTTTATCATCTGATTCAAAATTCCTTGAAGAAGTTTTCACAAAAGATTTCCTTGATGTTTATTCTGAATTAAAATACAAAGAATATGTTGCATTTGCCCAAACTCCTACAGCATGGGAAGTTTCAATGTATGCTGATGCATGATTGGTACAAATATCAAACTTATCAAACCTCTCCTAAAAAACATAGAACATTTTTAAAATCAGATACGGTTTTTTTAGCATGGAATTCAAAATTCTATTTCTTTTATTATTAATTCCTGGCTCGTTTGGTGTGGCTTATGGACATACTATAGATGCAGTTGAAGAATATAGAGTCGAAATTGGCTGGATGAATGAGCCTGTTGTTTCTGGTGAAACTAATGCAATTGAATTCTATGTTAATCCATTAACACCTTGCCCAGAAATTTTAGAACCAACGAAATGTGCAGAATCTCAAGAATTTCATAATGGGATAGAAGGTTTGAAAAAAACAGTAAAAATGCAGTTAGTTTACAAAGATGAAAGTATATTTCTTCCATTATCGCCTGATCATGACATTCCTGGAAAATATTATGCATTTGTTAATCCTACTGTATCAGGATTTTACCAAGCAAACATTTTGGGATCAATTAATGAGACTCCAATTAGCTTATCTATGCATCCTCCAAAAGTTGCAGAACGCTCATACATTGAATTTCCAGAACCCTCTGATATTACCATCCAACAAATGATTGATGGACATACTGCATTAATTGAGGATATTGGTGAACTGAAAGACTCTGTAAATAACTTAGAAGAAACTGAACAACAAATGGATATTGGATATATTGGAATAGGTATGGGGATTGTTGGAATTGCAATTGCAGTAGTTGCACTTGCAAAATCTAAAAAGAATTAATCAGAAATCATAAAATCTTTTCTTCTTTTCAAAATGATATACAGAACAGATCCGATTCCAATTATTGCTAATCCTACCAAAACTACTTCAACTTCAAATTGTAATGCCATGTAAACAGTTGTTCCAAATCCAAATAATGGTAAGATTGGGAATTTCCCAATATTTACCGGAACTCTAAATGGTCTTTCTAAAACTGGTTCTGTATATCGAAGAACAATCACTGCTAGATTAATTGCAGCAAAAGTAATGACAACTGCAAAAACTACAATATTTGCAATAATTACAATATCTCCAACAAAAGCAAATCCTATTGAAGTAACTAAAATTGCAATTACTGCAATCCACGGTGTCTTTGTTTTAGCATGGACCCTGCCTAAAAATTCAGGAAGAGACTTGCTTTTTGCCATTCCATATAGAATTCTAGCCCCTGCAACTAGTGTAATCAAAACAGTACTTGCAGTAGCAAAAAGTGCAATTAGTGAAAGTGTGACACTCCCATTCATGCCTATTGCTGAATGTGCAACATCTGCTAGAGGAGCTGATGATGCAGCTAAATCTTCCCAATTTAGAATTCTAATGGATGCTAAAGAAACTAAAATGTAGATTATAGCAGTAATGACTATTGATAAAATTATTGCTCTTGGAATTGTTTTCTTAGGTTTTCTAACTTCTTCAGCAACATTTGCCATATCCTCAAATCCAATAAATGCAAAGAAAATCAATACAAATGCTAGAATTATGCCTGTAATACCATTTGGTGCTTCAAAGTAATCAATTGTTTCAACTGGTTCTATTGAAAAACCAAGAAAAATAATTAGAACAAGCCCTCCAGCAGTAACTAATGCAAAAATAGTATTTGCCCATGCAGATTCTTTTATTCCAATAAAATTAACAATCGATAAAACTATGATTAGAAAAACCGCTCCAATTGTAATTGGTAAATCAATAAACTGAGTTAGATATCCTCCAAATCCTAACGAAACAGTAGCAGCAACTATGATTGATGTAATTGCAGTTAACCATCCTATTATAAAACCAAAAAAATTATTCTTGAAAGCATTTTTTACAAAAGTATATTCTGCAGCTGCTTTTGGAAACAAAGCTGATAACTCTGCATAACTTAATCCTGCAAAAATTGCAACAATTGCACCTAGCAAAAAAGAAATCCACATTGAATTTCCAGCAAATCCTGCAGCTTCACCAATTAAGACGTAGATTCCTGCACCAAGAATTAATCCTACCCCGTACATGGTGAGGTGAAAAAGTCCCATGTGACGATGGAGTTCGGACACTTCTGTTTTCCTTTCACACTAGAAAATTTAATCCATATCCTACCATATAGGCGACAGTTGCTGCAATTCCCCCGATGATCAGAGTATAGATTCCTGAACGTATTTTTGATTTTTTTACAATTTTTGCTTTAATCATCCCAACAACGAAAAATGCAATTGCCACTGAAATTGTTGAATAAAGAAATGCGTCTGAACCTAAATTCAAATCAAATGAAAAAAACATGATAAAAGGAATTAGAGGAATAACTCCAATTACATTAAAACCTACAAATGTACTAACAGAACTATCAACCGGTTTCTTTTCATCCTCAATTAATCCTAATTCTTCTTTCATCATAGTATCCACCCAAACCTTTCTTCTAGAAGTGATTATTCGAACAATCTCTTCTAACAATTCATCTTTGAAACCCTTTTTTCGATAAATGTCTCTAATTTCCTCTTTTTCTTGATCTTCCAAATTATCAATTTCCCATTCTTCTTGTTTTCTTTTCATCTGAATAAACTCATTTCTTGCTTTTGATGCTTGAAAATTTGCCGCAGCCATTGAAAAGCCATCTGCAAATAGATTAGCAAATCCTAGAATCAATATGGTTCCAGGAGATAATCCAGCTCCTACTACTCCTGCAACTATTGCAAATGTAGTTACAGCTCCGTCTATGGAACCATAAATAAAATCATCAAAATGCCACTTCATGTTATAATGTTGTTAATGCTTTTGTTACATCACTCTTACTAATTATTCCTGCAATGGTCAAGTCATCCTAAAACCGATCATTTTGTAAAATAATTACGATCATCTTGATCTAAGAATTATCTCAATTGATACCATTCCATGAAATATCAAGAAAT
>JOSY01000075.1 GCA_000746765.1 Marine Group I thaumarchaeote SCGC AAA799-D11 | reverse complement strand
AAAGATGGCAATAAGATATGAGAGAATATCAGAAAATTATGAATCATTAATCAACATTGCATCATTTTTGATGTATTGTAGGGTTTTAGGATGAGTTGGGTATTATTTCCATCAAGGACAACTAACCCACTAACATTATTCTCTAGCATAACATTACAAGCTTTGGCCAAATCTTCATTGAATTTGATGGTGATTAATCCTTTAGTCATTACATCTCTAGCCAATGAAATGTCACCAAATCCCTCTTCTGAAAGAAATCCACTCCTGACATTATCAAAATTTGTTCCTGAAAAATCATCTTCACTACCAAGTTCAATTGATATTCTAAACAGATCTCTAAATGAAATTATTCCTACAGGTTCTTCTTGTTGATTTTTTACAATTATTCTTGAAATTTTCTTCTCTAGCATCTTTCTTACAACTTTATACAATGGCGCTGCTGTATGTGTGGATTCATAATCATGAGTCATAACATCAGCGACTTTGTTTTTATCTGATAGTCTTCTTGCAAAATATTTTACAAGATCACTTTTTGTAACAATTGCCTTTACTTCTTGTTCCTCCCCTATAGATAATGAACTAATTCCTTTTTCGATCATAATCTTTGCAGCATTTTTGGGAGTTACATCTTGATCAACAAATTCAATAGGCCTCATAATTTCTGTAACAGGTATTTCTTCTAATCCTCTCTTTGTAGTCTCTGAGAACAAAAAAAGTCCTATATCTTTTTCAGTAATTATGCCTACATGTTTTCCTCCATCATTTACAATTAGTCTACTAATCTTTGTATTGAGAAGCATTTTGATAGCATCAGAAATTGTAGAATTTTTAATAATAGAAATTGGTTTGTTTGAAAATTCAATTATTGACAATTCTTAAAAAATTATATTTTTTGTATAAAAATAGAAGATATAATTTTCAACTCTGATTGTACTTTTAGAATTTCAACTTTGAAAATTAGTATTCCTCTTTATATTAAATTGATAAAAGATTGTTCTATGGCAAAATTCTCAAAAATTCTTGTTCCACTTGATGGTTCTACAAATGCTACACGTGGTTTGGATAGGGCAATTGAAATTGCAAAAGGTAGTGGTGCTGAAATTACTGGCTTTTACGTATTTCACTTACCTATTGCAGCAGGAATAAAATATACACAAAAAATGAAAGATGATGCCCAGAAAAAGGCTGTAAAAGCTATTGGCCCTGCAATGAAGAAAGCACAAAATGCTGGTGCAAAATTCAAGTATCAAACAAGTGGTGGTCATACTGGTTCTGAGATTGTCAAATATGCAAAAAAAGGCAAATTTGACATGATTGTAATTGGTGCAAGAGGTATGGGCGGTGCAAAAGAAGCATTTCTTGGAAGTACATCCAATTATGTTATGCACAAAACCAAGATTCCAGTACTAGTTGTAAAATAGACATCTTTTACAATTTTTATTTTTATTTCAAATCTCTGATATTCTATAAATGTAATAAACTACAAGTATAGTAAATTCAAGAAAAATACGGGATCTGAAATGGTTGAAAGTAATTATGATATTTTAGGAATAGTTGAAGGAACTACCGAAAAAGAAATTCGTGATGCATTTAGAAGATTAGCTCTTCAATACCACTCTGATCGTGGTGGAGAAAATGAACAATTCATAAAAATCAAACAAGCTTATGAAGATCTAAAAATTGGGAAAAAATATCCTGAAACAGACATTGAAAAAATAAAAAATTCAAGAGTTTATTCTGATGAATCTGAATCTGATGTAAGAAGAAAAAATCAGATTCTTGGACAACAACTATCTAAAGAAATGAAAACAGCTGAAGAATGGGCAGCAGCACATAACAGAGCAAATTCAACTGGATCAAGACTATTTGGTTCAAAAACTCTCGGTGAAATGGAATTTGAAAGAAAAGCTAACGGTGCTTTGTCTATCAAAGGAAATTTCATGGCAGGAAATTTGACTTATGATGGACCAATTACCATGCAAGGGAGTATATCTAGTCCATCATGGACTCAAGAATTTCAAACAAATATTCATCTAACAAAAGGAGATTTCAAATTTTTTGATCCAATCGAAAACAAGTATAAAATTGAAAATGGAGCTAAAATTACTGTAGATAAAGGAAATGTTGTAGTAGGAAATATTTTTGGAAGAAAATTCAGAGTTGAAGATCCTGATGGCAAAGTTGGTGTCTATAAAATTCTAGAACATAGAACACAAGTATCTGCCCCAAATGGAAAAATTATTGCCGAGAATGTAGTTAATACTGTGTCATTAGACGCTGATACAGTTATTGTTCTAAATGTAGAAGATGATGTAATAATTTCTGCACGTGAAGTTTTGTTTTATGGAGGAAAATTCACCTATGATTCTACAATCAAACTAAAAGAAGGTGGTTTAATTCGATTTTTTGAAAATTTTTCCATTCAAGGATTGAGTGGTGATGCTAAAATTGAGTTAGAAAATGGAAAGAAAATTAGATTATTTGATCTCAAAACAAAAAAAATCAAAGATTTGGCTGATGAATTTGTACCTAACAAAGAAAATTATTCAAATGATGCAACAATGGTTGGTCATGGGTTTACTATTACCTATGAAATGTTGAACAACCTTTCAAAAAAACCAACAAAAAAGCAAAAATCAGGTTGGGCATCAAAGTTTGGTTTTTCTAGAAGTTAATCAGATTTTTCTCCAAAACCATCCAGATCTTTTCTCCTGACTTCAAAAATATTGTAACCATATTTTTGCTTCAACTCAATTATGCATAATTCTGAAAATTCGTATTCTGGAAATTTCTTAAACATTGTTTCTACATTCTCACCTACAACTAGGCTATTTTTTGGACAAAGTGAATTAATTTTGAAACATCGATTAACAGTAGGACCAAAAACATCACTGATTTTTGAAGTAGTACTTTCAGCTACTTTGACAGGACCATATGTTAAACTAATTTTATAATCTAATTTTGGCATGTCTTCTTTTTTGAGTTCTTCTTGTAGTTTTCCATGTGATTCAACCATGCACAAACAACATTCTAGAATATTTTTAATCTCTTCATCATTTTTGGTATCTACATTTGCAAATCTAAACATCAATGCATCTCCAATATTTTTTATGACTTCTCCTTTGTGCTGTAGAACAATCTTTGCCATAAAATTCAAAAATATTTCATACAGTTTAGAAATATCTTGATCAGATAATTTTGATGATATTCTAGTAGAATCTGCCATGTCAATTACCCCTACACAATCATTTTCCTCATGTTGTGAGAACTTTAACAACATATCACCTTCAAGTTGTTTGATGACTTCGTCTTTTTGCTTGATCTCGATTAATGATTCTTGTAATTTTTGTGCCATTGAATCAAATGCATTGGATAAATCTGCAATCTCATCTCTAGTTTTGATATTAGTTCTAACATCAAAATTCCCATCTGCAATTTTATTTGCAGCTTTTTTTAGTGCACGTAATGGATGTGATAATGACTCTGCAGCAAAAAATGCAACTAATCCCATCGCCAGCGTTATGAGTAAACTAGTAAGGATAATTCTAGTTTGTAGAATATTGATTGGTTCAATCAATTCTTTTTCATCCATTTCTGCAAGTAGAACAATTCCATATTCTGGCATACAGTAAGATGATCCATATATCGAAATTCCTCTATAATCTGGATAAATCCCAACATATTCCATGTTATTAGTAAAACATTCTTGAACACCGACTGTATCTACTCTTTGTTCAAACACTGCATTTTCAAAAAATCTAGATTCAGATAACATTACAAAGTCACTATTAACAATATAGACTTCACCTGTTTCACCTAATCCACTTCTGTTAATCAAAATATTATCAATTGCAGCAGTCCTCATTCTAGAAATGATAACTCCAATTGCTTCATCCCCAATTTTACTATCTGCAGCATAGACAGGAGATACAACAATCATTTTTTTGCCTGTACCTGATGGTTCAAAATCAACAAAAGACTCCTTTAACCCTCTTTGAAAGTACTCATTTTGAGAATAGTCTTCATCAGATATTCCTACAAGTGAAAAGAAAACATTTCCGTTATTGCCAATTATTTTTGTATCTTCAAATCCAATTGAGAATCCAATCAATTCCTGAAATGCTTGGACTTGGATAAGATAATCTCTACGTTTTTCTTCTTTCAGAGATTTTAATTCTAGACCTGAAACCCCATCCATCTCTGAAACCAAAAATTGAATCATAGGATCATTTGCAAGAATTTTGTTTTGTTCTATTCTTGTCTCAAAAAGTAATCTTAGAGATTCCCCTCTGATGTTAGATTCACCATGCAATAACTCGCCTCCTCTTTCTTTGAGAGTCTCACTGGAATAATCTATGCTCATGTAAGATGTAATTGCTAAAGCAGTCATTGTCACAAGCATTACAAGCAAAACAAGTTTTTTACCAAGATTTATTGAGACTGCCAATTTTGTTCTTTGTTATTTTTGTGTAAATATCAAGGCTTCTAGTATTTCCAAGTATATTATATCTCTAGTAATTCTTGGCTGTGTAGAAACCATCCCAAATTAACGATTTATTTTGAGTAATTCTGTACGAATTATACGCAATCACACGATAAAATAATTCCCTATTTTGTGTGGC
>JOSY01000074.1 GCA_000746765.1 Marine Group I thaumarchaeote SCGC AAA799-D11 | reverse complement strand
TTGATGATTTCATGGAACAGTGATCTGGGAATTTAGCTTTAGATCTGCTTATGGAATTTGATTAATCATGTTGTGAAAATTGATGGTTTCTACACAGCCGTAATTCTTCAACTTGATAATTACTTTCGATTTTGAAAATAAACTGATAGATTTATTATAAAATTTAGCGTTTTTACTTTATGCAAAATTTCTTTTTATTTTCATTAATTCTTATTCTAGGCTCAATTCCTTTTGCTTTTGCTGAAGAATACATAATTGACATTCCATTTGGTGCATATAATCCTGAACTAAACACGCCTGCTGAGGTTTGGTATGATCCTCCTCTGATTAATGTGGTTGTTGGAGATACCATAACTTGGTACAATGATGACCGCGAAGCTCATACTGTAACTAGCGGTGATGGACCAGGACGTTTTGGTTGGATGGATAACAAGGATTTTGGAACACCAGATGGGATTTTTGATAGTGGTAGATTTTTACCTGGAGAATCTTGGTCATATCAATTTGAGGAATCAGGTAGGTTTTCATATTTTTGTACAATTCATCCATGGATGGATGGAATGGTAATTGTTGAAGAAGCAATTCCAGATTATCCACATGATGCAACAGGAAAACAAATTCAATTTCCTCTTTTGCAATACACTCCTGATAGAGCCATTGAAGTTAATTTAGCATGGGATCCTCCTGTCATTAAAACTCATGAGAAAATTCAATTTGTGTATCAATTCTATGATCCACAAACAAACTCTAATCTTGCAGAGATGAAGTATGACTTTGTAATTTTCCAAAACGGACAAGAAATTTTTCGAGATAAAGGACTAAGTCAAATTGGCGGTGACTATCGAAATTTTGTATTTTCAGATTCTGGTTCAATTATTGTTAGAATTGAAGGAATTCAAACCCCATCACTTTTAGCTGAAGAAAGTGTTACCGTATTTGGAGATGTACAAAGTAAGGAACAAAGATCAGTTGATTTTACTGCTGCAGTTTATGCTAATCCTGAAAAAATATCTCATGAAGAATATCATATCAAACCTGCACAACGATTGACAACTTATTACGAGCTGATGATTTTCATAATTCTTGTTCCAGCAATAATGTTTATTGTTGCACTGCTTTGGCTAAAAAGAAAACCAGATACATCAAAAACAAAGCCTGGGGCTGTTAAAGTCTAAAATAATAAAAAGAAATTAAAAGTTGAACTAATCTAATCGATTAATTCGGTCCAACCTTTTACGAAGACTGAATCTTTGTGGAGTGGAACTGGTTGTCCAACAGTAAAGTCCATTGGTCTCATCCAAAAGATTGCTTTTGTTGGGCATACACCGATGCATGCACCATCAGAAATACATCTTTCTGGGTAAAAGACAAATGCTTTACCTCTCTTCCAGCCTTCAACTGGTTTTACTAATATAATTTGCCTAAAAATCTCGTGTTATAACGGCGTTTGAAATTTTATAACGGCGTTTGGATTTCTGATCGCATTTTCAGTTAGATTTGATTAGATCTTGAAAACTTTAGAATCTTCATTTATGGAGCGGAAAATCAAGTTATTCTCTATTTTCTTTAGAAGGTAAACTCCTGTTTTTGCAGATTTTATGATTTGTTTTCCTCCTGGTGTAAGAATCCATCCTTCATTTTCTTTTTTTCTAGCCATTGCAGTTATGATGATAGAAGAATCTACATCTTTTCCTAAAGATGCAAGTAACATAATGCATGAATTAATGAATATGGCAGACTCTAAATCTTCAAACATATTGTATACTCCATTAAACGAATCAATAATTACAAGAAACTTTTCTTTCGAGATTTTTGTGATTATTTTTGTGAATTCCTCTTTCCAATTTTCTTTTGTAGGATGAAATACTGTTAGGTTGTCTTTCTTTGGAATTATACCTGACTCGATGTATCCTGTATAAAGTAAATCCATGTCTACAAAAATTATTGGGGTTTCTACAGAGTTGATTAATTTATTGAGAAACTCTGCTTTGTGAAATGGTTCTGAACAAAGTACTATGTTAGGTAGTTTCTCTTTTAACTCATTTTGAATATGAACTAGATTGCTATCTAAAATCTGGTCAGGACTTTTATCCAACACCCATTTAGCATTTTACAGATATAATAATGAATTTAGTATCAAAGGACATTTCAGATGATTTTCCAAGCTCAGATAAAATCTATCTAAACAATGCATCAGTCTCTTTAATGCCTAACCAAAGCATTGAAGCAATGAAGGACTTTCTAATATCTTACAACTCTATTGGTCCTGATTCAAAAGAATCAGAGCCATTTGTAACTGAAAAATTAAGAGACGTAAGGAAAACCATAGCAAAAATTATCTCATGTCAACCTGATGAGATTGTTCTTACTCAAAGTACGACTGATGGAATTAACATTGTAGCAAATGGCCTCACATTTGATGAAAAATCAAACATAATCATTCGTGGAATGACTCATGAACATCATTCTAATTTTTACCCATGGTTAAAACTACGAGAAAAAATCTCTATGAAAAATCTTCCAATTGACAAAGACGGATTTTTCAAACTTGAAGATTTAGAATCATTAATTGATGATAACACAAAATTAGTCGCTCTAAGCCATGCTCTTTACAATACTGGCTCTATCTTACCTTTGGAGAAAATTGCAAAAATTCTCAATAACGTACCTCTTTTTGTTGATAGTGCACAAACTGTAGGATGTATTGATGTTGATGTTTCAAAAATTAATTGTAATTTTATGTCCTTTAATGGATCAAAATGGCTCTGTGGACCAATGGGGACTGGTTTGTTTTATTGTAATAGAAAATCAAGTGGATTGTTAGAACCAAGAACTATTGGTGGTGAGTCTGCAATTATTTATGATGATACAAATTTAGCATTCAAAGAACTTCCTGATAAATTCCAAACCGGATTTCGAAACTACGTTGGAATTGTTGGACTAGAATCTTCTGCAAATTATTTGCTTAACTTTGGTCTCAAAAACATTCGTGAAAAAAATCAGTATTTGTCAAATCTTCTAAGAGAAGAACTATCTAAAATACCAAAAATTATTTTGTATGGTCCTGAAGATCCTAATTCTCGAACTAGCATTGTTTCTTTTAACATAGATGGAATGGATTCCCAAGAAGTTGTTGATAGACTTGAAAAACAAAACATAATTTTGGCTTTAAGAGAAATTATGGAAACAAAGATTGTACGAGCTTCGCCTCATTTTTTTAATACAGAATCAGAAATTATGTCAGTAATTGATACAATAAAGAGACTATAGATTCTCTTGCTCTTCTATAACCATCATGGTCAAAGTAGACTGTACTTTGATAATTTTTCTAATTTTATTGGTAATGATTGAACGAAGTTTTTCAGCATCATCTGAAGATAGTTTCAACACAATATCATACACTCCATAAACTCCTTGAACCTCATAGGTTACATTCTCATCTGAAAGGATTTGTTTTACTTCATTGATTATTGATTCATCTGACCCTAAATCAGAATTTAGTAGTACATACGCAGTAGGCACACGAAATTTTTACTCAAAGAGTATTTAACTTTTCATAATTCAAAAATTGATTAATCAGCATTTTGTCTTATTGATGTGAAACCTATAGATCTAACACTTTCAATATCAAAATCTATCCCAAGTTTCCCTGGCTCACCAAAACCACAGTTCATTTCTTGGTCAAATCTCAAAGAAGACGGGTATAATCTTGAACTTTTGTTCCTTAGTTCTCATACTGGAACCCATCTTGATGCACCTTTTCACTTTGTCAAGACTGGTATCAAAATTGATCAAATCCCACTTTCTAGATTAATTGGCAAAGCCATTCTAATCAAGATAAAAAAAGCAAAAAATTCCCCAATTACAAAATCAGACATTATTCAATTTGAGAAAAAAAATGGAATCATTCCTAACAAATCATCAGTTTTCTTTTTTACAGATTGGCAAAAAAATCTCAAAAAAGATAATTATTTTACAGAAAATCCAGGATTAGCATTAACTGCTGCTACGTATCTTGTACAAAAAAAGACAAATCTTGTTGGAATAGATTCACCTAGCATAGATCTTGGAAAAGATGAATCATTTAGTGTTCATCATGTTTTATCAAAAAATAATATTTTGATAGTAGAAAATTTGGCAAACTTAAATAAAATAAAATCAAAGGAATTTAATTTTACAATTCTTCCACTAAAATTAAAAGATGCAACAGGTTCGCCTGTAAGGGCAGTGGCACTCTAAACATTTCGTAATGCTAAAAATATAGTAGATGTAGATATTCTATATGAGTAAGCCTGGTAATCTATGGAGAAAGGTTCATGGCAAAATTACAAAAAAACCAACAAACTTTTCTTGGCTGATTGAAGAAAAATTAGCAGGTTCTGGTATGCCTACAAGTTTTGATGAATTTGATTGGATAGTAAACCAAGGCGTAAAATCAATTGTAACTATGACTGAAAATGCTCTACCTGAAAATTGGACAAAAGATATTGGTTATCTTCATGTTCCAACCCCTGATCTAACTGCACCTGATATGGAAAAAATTGATTATGCAGTTGATTTTATCCATGAACAAATTACAAATGATCAAGCAGTAATGGTTCATTGTGCAGCTGGAATGGGAAGAGCTGGAACAATACTTGCATGTTACTTTGTAAAGTACCAAAAATTTTCAGCAGAAAAAGCAATTGAAATGATCCGTGAAGAAAGACCAGGTTCTATTCAATCTGAAGTACAAGAGCTAGCTATTGGTTTTTATGAAAAACATGTAAAAAATTAGTTTAGACAAACTCTGCAACTAATTTTCCATCAACAATTTTGATTTTCAAGGTTTTGTTTTCCTGAAAAATCATGGTGAGTCCCCCATCTGAATCAGGATCTTCTATCTTTACAAGTTCTAACATTTTGATTGCATCATATTTTTCCATTCATATCACCTATTCTGGGATTGATACGGTCTCGATTTTTCCATCATTTGCTTTGATGAACAAGAATCTGTTGTCTTTAAAGATAAAGGTAATTCCTCCTTCTTTATCAGGATCCTCAACTTCTAGAATTGGTTGTCCTAATAGACCATCGTATTTTGCCATAATGATTCCATCAAAAAGTTCCTTATATCCCTAATTGATTTTTACTTCAATTTCTCTAGAGTTGTTCTTGACGTTTCCTGGCTCTGTAAACTCATGTTTTTGCCATGATGCAAATGCTTCAGCACTAATTTTGTGTGTGCCTTTTCCTAAATCTTCTGCTTTGAAAACAAATTTCTCATCAAAATCAAATAATTCCTGTCTAACTTCTTCTTCTGTAAGTCTGATAAATGGTTCAAAATTTTTGGCAACTTGTACCCAAATTCTTCTATCTTTCATAGGATTGACAAGTTTAGGATTTCTTGTCCAAAATATGGATGCCTTTCTGTAGGTGTCAATTGTCCTGCCTAGTTCTTTTTTCCTAAACCCTCCTGAAGTAAGTTTTACACCACATTTCATTTTGAATGAGACATCATTTTTGTTGTATGCGTTTGTCCAGTTTGCCTCGTTGAATGCGTCTCTAAGGTCCCCTTCGACTGAAAATCGAACATTTATCTCAACATTCTCATCTGATGCGTATTCATCCTTGGATTTTACCAATTCTATGTCTGAAATCCTACTTTCTCCCATTTCTACTGCTCATAATGATTTATATCCGCAATAAGTGCTTTTTCTGAATACATGAACGCACAAGTGATCAGTTCAGAAGCCAAAGAAATCAACCTTTCAATCACTGAAACCGATGTTGGGATTTTGTACTTAATTCAACATGAGCTTCTAAAAGAATCAAATATTGATTTTGCAGGTGTTATTGTAAAACATCCATTAACTAACGAGTGTTGGATGAGAATTAATTCTAGTTCAAAACCACTAGGTGAAATAAAGAAAGCTACAGATTCAGCAATAAAAATGGCAGATGAGTTCAAACAACTATTTAATTCAAAACTTAAGGTAAATTAGAATTGAAATTTTGCCCCAAATGTGAGGTCAAATTAAAAAAAGGTACTTCTGGCCTTCAATGCTCAAAATGTGGTTATACTGAAGGAGAAGAAGAAAAACAGACCAAAAAAATTATTGAAAACGAAGAACACGAAGAATCCATTTTAGCTTTTGAAGGAGATGAGGGAGAAGAATCTCATCCAACTATCAAAATAGAATGTGAGAAATGTGGACATGATGAAGCAATTTGGTGGATGCTTCAAACAAGAAGTGCAGATGAACCAACCACACAATTCTATCGCTGTACAAAATGTAAGAATACTTGGCGTAATTACGCATAACGTTTAACTGGAACATAAAGTCAACAAAGTTGATTTGACTTTTGGAGCAAAAACAAGTGGTTCTGATGATCTAAAGGCAATCATATCTGCAATTTCAACACTTGTTGAAGAGGCAACATTTGTTGCAACCGCAGAAGGAATTTCTTTTAGAGGAATGGATCCGTCCCATGTTGCTCTTATTGATATTTCCTGGCCTAACTCTGCATTTGAAAAATACGAATGTGATAGTGATATAAAATTTGGAGTAAGAATAGATGAATTCTCAAAACTGATTAAAAGAGCAGACAAAAAAGACAGCATTGAGATTAGTATCTCTGAACAAAACATGTTACTTGTTACAGTTGGTAAGAATAAAAAATACAAAATGCGTCTGATTGAAAGTTCTGCAACAGATACGCCATTACCAAAGATACCATATGATTCTAAAATCATACTGTCTTCATCAAAATTTGATAAAATCTTAGGTGATGTTCAAGTTGTATCTGACTATTTGACAATACATACATCTGATTCTAAAGGTGATTTTTCAGGAAAAGGAGATTCTGGAGAGGTTGTAATTGATTTAGATAAAGATGATGAAGATATTGAAGAGATTTCTTCTAAAGAAGACAGTGTTGGAACCTACAGTTTAGAATATCTAAATCCTGTAGTAAAAGCAGTAGGAACCACTGCAGGCTTTATTACATGTGAATTTTCAAGCGCAAAACCACTCAGAATTGAATTCAAAGTAGCAAATATTGGTAGAATTCACTTTTACTTAGCTCCACGCGTGGAAAGTTAAAGCATTTAAAGATTAACTAATTCAGGTATTTTGAATTGAGACTTGTAATAAAATACGGTGGAACATCAATTTCCTCTGCAAAAGATATTCGAGCAGTAGCTAACCATCTAAATTCATTATCAAAGAAAAATCAAATTATAGTTGTATGTTCTGCAACTAGTGGAACAACAGATGATCTTATAGAAATATCTGAATCAATAAAAAAAGAAAACAAATCCAAAGCTGAACAACTTGCATCAAAAATAACTAATCGACATAAGCAATTAGCAAAACAAACAATCAAAAAAACTGATTTACGTAAAAAATTATTAAAAAATTTTGATGATGATTTTGCAGAACTTGTTGCATTAATTGATGGAATGGTGTTACTGGGAGAAGTTACTCCAAGAACAATGGATTATCTTTTCTCATTTGGTGAGCGATTATCAATAAAACTAGTTTCAATGGCAATTAGTGATTCAGGTAAGAAATCAGTACCTCTGACTGGAAAAGAAGTAGGAATAGTTACTGATTCTAATTTTGGTGAATCTAAACCGCTAATTGACACAACTAGATTAAGAGTATCAAAAACTGTGGAAAATCTTTTCTCAAAGAAAACAATACCTGTTGTAGGTGGATTTGTCGGTGCAGATCAACATGGTCACATCACCACTTTTGGAAGAGGTGGATCAGATTACTCTGCAACAATTATCGGTACTTGCATCAAAGCAGATGAAATCTGGTTGATGAGTGATGTAGATGGTCTAATGACTGCAGATCCAAAAATTGTCAAGAACGCAAAATTGCTCAAAGAAGTCTCATACATCGAAGCAATTGAGATGGCGTTATTTGGCGCAAAACAGATACATCCGCGCACATTTGAGCCTCTGTTATCAAAGAAAATCCCAATGAAGATTAGAAGTTCATTTAATATAAAAAATGAAGGAACTCTAGTTACGGCATCTCCTTCATCTTCTGTAAAAAATACTGTAAAATGTGTTAGTAATATCAGAAACAATGGATTAATTGACATTCAAGGTGGAAGCATGGTTGGAACCCCTGGCACTGCTGCGAAAATATTTGCAACATTAGCAAAAGCTGGAATCAATGTAATGATGATATCTCAAAATCCATCTGAATCTAGTATAACAATAGTGGTAAAGAACACTGATCTTGATAAAGCTGTAAGTTCTCTTGAAATGGAACTTTTAGGAAAAATTATCAAAAAATTAGAAGTAACAACAAATGTAGCAATTATTGCACTTATTGGTTCAGGAATGCGTGGAACTGTAGGTGTTGCTTCCAAAGTTTTTGGTGCTGTTGAGAAAAATAAAGTGAATGTTTCAATGATTACTCAAGGTTCATCTGAACTAAATCTGGCATTTGTCGTTAAAAATTCTGATACAAATGCAGCTGTTCGTGCATTGCATAATGCATTTGCATTAGACAAGATCAATTAAGACAAAATCATTTAAGGGAATAACCTCAATGAACTTTGTTGAGAAAATTACTTGCCGTATTGATTATTGGAATTTTTGCAACAAGCATCATTACAATTTCTTCATTGTCAGATCAATTTGCCGATGCAGGATCTAGAAAAAAAATTCACTTTACACAAACTTTCTCCTCATCACAAGATCCCGGTCAAGGACATGAAAATCATCAACTATCACTAATTTTGTCGCCTAATGAGGGCACAATCTATGATGGTTCAATGACATTTACCTCTAGTGAGCCTGTTCAGATTGTTGTTTTACATGAAATTAACCTAAATGATGCAAAAGGCCAACCCACCTGGAACATTGATGGAGAAACTGTTTATGGATTATCTTTGATTGATTTGCAAGAAAAATCTGGCTCTTTTGAATTTACAGGAGCTGCACTTGGATTACATTCTCCAAACTCAAAATCATTTACATCAACTGTAAGTGTTGATGGATGGATTCGTGGACAGCCAACTGAAGTTATTATACAAAAAATTGAATTAGAAAAAGAAGAACCATCATCATTACTTTCAAGAGCAAATGTTCCAGCTACAATTCCAATGCATAAAGGAATCTATGATGGAGAAAAAATCTTGTACATTATTACTGATGGAAGTGATGAAGAGTATGCAAAAACTCTATCAGAAAAACAAGAATGGAATGTAGAGCTTGCACCTGTACTAGCTGATGTTCCAGAAGATGTTCTTCAAAAAATATTTGTTTTTAAAAATGGAGTTAAAGGAGATGGGATATATGGATTCCAAGATGAAGTATTCTCTAGTACTCCACAACAAGAATCCGAATACAGTGCGTTATCCTCTGTAATTGAAGTAACATGGAAGACAGGCCAAAAAGAAATTGTCTTTGAATCTGCTAATGATGTGATTGCAGCTGAAGAAGGTGGAAGAATTGAATTTAATGAAACAGGAATTGTACTAAACACTCCTCACATTGTTTGGCCTGATGGACAGATGCAAGTACGTTCCGATAAAGAAATTACTGATGATATGCCCTATGGAGGAGGACAAATCACTGAAATTAATGAAGAAGAAATGACTGTCACATTTGTTGCACATAGAGGATGGGGACCTGATGGAAGAACAATCTACTATATTGTAACTGATGCCACTCCATCTGGCCCAGCTGAGATGATGGGAGTGTCTTCATCTCCAACTTCTGCAAATCTAATTGCACATTCAGGAGCAGTTGATCTTTTCCAATTTAAAAATGGAATTAAAGGTACAGGACCTTTAGGATTTCAACCTGGAATTGCAGCTGCTGCGTTAGGTGATGAGAACTATAGTCCAATGTGGAGAATTTATCTAATTGAATGGAATAATTCAGAAAATGCAAAAATTCTTGAAACAAAATCTGACATTGATGCGTTCAGGGCAGATGATCTGATTACTGTTAGTATAGCACGACCAACTAATAATGATCACATAGTAAATTGTCCATTTGTAGATCCCTTTCAATAATTCACTAAAGGGATAAATTACTTCAAAGATGATCTGTTGTAAAATTGACTGGAAAATTGAACATTGTTGGTGTCGGTCCTGGTAACAATGATCATATGACTTTTAGAGCAAAAGAAGTAATTAGTGAAAGTGATATCATTATTGGTTATGAAACATATGTCAATTTAGTTTCAGATCTTATTGAAGGAAAAACAGTTCATCGTTATGCAATGACTCAGGAAGTTGAAAGAGCTCATCAATGCATTGATCTTGCAAAATCAGGAAAAGTTGTATCTCTTGTATCAAGTGGTGATCCTGGAATTTATGGTATGGCTGGATTAATTTATGAAACTTTAGCTGAAAGTGGTTGGGATCCAAAAGATGGACTTCAAGTTGAGGTTGTTCCAGGCGTATCTGCACTCAATTCTTGTGCCTCTATTGTTGGTTCACCATTAATGTCTGATTTTGCAGTTGTGAGTATGAGTGATTTGTTAGTTCCATGGGAAGTTATTGAAAACAGAGTAGAGTCTGCAGCAAAAGGTGATTTTGTAATTGTAATTTACAATCCTGCTAGTAAAAAAAGAGTTCATCAATTACAAGATACTAGAAAAATTTTATTAAAATACAGAAAACCTTCCACACCTGTTGCAATTATTGTAAGTGCATATAGAGAATCTGAGTCAATAGTTATTACTGATTTAGAAAACTTACCAAATCATTCAGACAAATTAGGAATGACTAGTACTGTTATTGTGGGAAATTCATCTACTTATTCCTACAAAGACTTGATGATAAATCCAAGAGGATACAAATCAAAATACAATTTAGAAGAACAAACTAATCCAGATCTTAAAGTTCAATAACTTTTCTTAATTGCCTCGTGTAATTCTTCAGTAAGATTAAGCTTATCTCTTATTGGGGATATTATTTTTACCAAATAATTTCCAACTGTTTGCTTTAAATCTCCTGGATGTAGTTTCTTTTGAGCAAAATCTGTTTCAAGTTGATTATAATTCTGATATGATACATTTCCTCCAAATTTTTCAGGTCTCTCTACATTCATCTCGTCAAATTCATGGAAAATCACAGTTTTTGCAATTTCTAACAGTGGATTGTTCTCTATGTTAGCCTCTTCGCACCAAGCTTTGTTCATTTTTTTCTTAATTTCATCATCTGTATTGTGAATAAAAACGCCTGAATTTGGATCAGATTTACTCATTTTTCCTAGAACTTGTGAGTCACTAGTATCTGCAGGCTTGGAGAGTCCTGGTAATAGTTTGTGATGAACAGCTACTGGTACCTTCCATTTCATTTTAGGAAATATTTCTCGAACTAACATGTGGATTTTTCTTTGATCCATCCCTGCATGAGCTATATCTACATCCAATGAATGAATATCAACTGCTTGCATTGCTGGGTACAATAGTTTAGCTACGTCTATCTTCTCTTCGTTTTCAGAACGCCCCATAATTGTTAGAGTTCTCATTGTTCTAGCTAATGACATATGTTTTGTAAATTTTACAAGCTCTGACCAATACTCTGTTTTTTCTTCATAAAGTTTTGAACCCAAAACAATTTCAGCATCAGGGCAAACTAGTTTGAAAGCATCTTGATAATATTTTGAAACTTTAGAAATTGTTTCCCAATCCCCTCCTAATTTGTCATTGATTAATGTGTGCCAATCTGCAAGAAATACTGTACACTTTACACCAGCTTTTGCAAAATCATTAATTTTAAACCCTGTACTGATTAGACTACCAAGATGTAAAAAACCTGAAATCTCTAAACCAATGTAATGTTTTGGAGATGAATTTGTTTTGAATAATTCAATTAATTCGTCACGTGTAACAACTTCTTCAGTTGGTGCTCTTTCAACCAAATCAACTTTTTCAGTTATATCCAAATCAAATCAACTTTTGAGTGGTAAACGTATAAAGTTATTCAAAGAATATTTGAAAAATTAGAACCTTTGAATAGAAGATGCACCAATTATAGTTATGACTCTTGAAGAAGGATTGGAATTAATTGAAAATTACAAGAAAGGTCTTGAAAAATTCTTAGAAACATTACCTGAACAATCTGTCCAATTAGGCACAGAAATGGTCAAAACCTTGACTATGAATTCTAAAAATGAAATAAAAAATTTAGAATCCATAGAAAAAGCCCTTAAACGACCTCCAAAATATGAATCAGGTTTATCTGAATAATCAAACCTATTTACAATTTTTTTTGTGTTTTCTCAAATCTTCTTGAGTATTGAATTCTGTTCCACAAGCTCTGCATTTTTCTTTTTTCTTATTATGGGCTACTTCTTGATGTTTTTTTAATCTCTCTGAATCTGAAAGTACCGTTCCACACTTTTTGCATTTTAACTCATTTTTATTTCCACCAAATAACCCCATGATATAATATGAATATACTGGAACAAAAGTTTTAACATAAATTCCTTAAAATCTAAACTTCTGGCTCATCTAATGGTTTTCTAGGTTTTGTACTTAGATAAAATGCATGAGTGCTGATGATAAATGCCGCTAGAAACATTTTGATTGCAAAAATTGTATTCCAAGGCCGATCTGGATCTGGATATGCAATTGATAATCTGTCTATATCTGGAAGTATTCCATCAACAATTCCTGCAGAAATCTGAGCTGTTAATACTGAAAAGTTATACATTACTTCAAACAAAGTGATAATTGAAAATCCTAACAACATTAACTGTAGTAATGCCATACGTGTTCCAACAATTTTATTTCCTGCGGTTCTTCTCCAACCTATTCTAGATACACAATACCATCCAACTATTGTAGAAAAAAATATCCAAGTTGACACTCTGGCAAAATTTTCAAATGGAATGGTTGTATTGTGTATGGCTTCTCCCATTACATATGTGCCATTTTCTATCCACTCAATCATAGTAACATACACTCCAAAGATTAATGATGATGCCATGATGAATCCACAAACATAGAAAATATACAGAAAAACTTTGTACCCTTTGTCTGTTTTTTCTAGATGACGTGATTTCATTATGCCGATTGCCAAATTTTGAAATATAAAAATTCATGCGTAGTGATTGTCTTTATACAGTAGTACTAAGGACAAAATTTGTGAAAATTCCAATTAACACGCCTGTTCTAGGTAAAGAAGAACTTTCAGCAGTAGTCTCAGTTGTAAAATCAGGCGGACTCACTTCGGCCTCAAAGGACGGTGGAAAGAATGTGCAGGAATTTGAAAAGTCAGTCAGAACTTTTACAAAATCCAAATATGCTGTTTCAGTAAATTCTGGTACTGCGGCACTACAAGCAGCATTATATGCACTTGATATCAAAAAAGGAGATGAAGTTATAGTGCCTTCTTTTACATTTGTTGCTAGTGCAAACGCTATTGCATCTACTGGCGCAAAACCTGTTTTTGCAGATATCTTAAAAGAAAATTTTACAATTGATCCTGAATCAATTGCAAAAAAAATTACTAGAAAAACTAAAGCAATAATGCCTGTACATTTGTATGGCCACATATCCTCAATTGGCAAAATTAAGGAAATTGCAAAAAAACATAATCTTTCAGTAGTTGAAGACGCTGCACAATCTCTTGGTTCTACTTTGAAAGGAAAACAAACTGGAACATTTTTTGAACTTGGATGTTATAGTCTCTATCCAGGAAAAGTAATGACTTCTGGAGAAGGTGGGGTGATAGTTACTAATAACAAAAAACTTTATGACAAATTACAGATGATTAGAAATCATGGAATGGTTAAAGGATATGATTCTAAAATATTTGGACTAAATCTAAGGCTTCCTGAAATTAATGCAGCAATAGCTAAAATTCAAATTAAAAAATTACCAAAATTTATTCAATCAAGAAGACGTAACGCAAAATTATTATCAGAACTATTGTCTGATACAAAAATAAAAATTCCTTTTGAAGGAAAAAATGAAAAGTTCAATTGGAGTCTATACACTATTGCAACAAAAAATAGAGACTCAATTTTAAAGAAATTAAATTCAAAAGGAATTGGAGCTGCAGTTTATTATCCAACACCTGTTCATAAAATTCCTATTTACAAAATAAAATCAAAATTAGCAAATACTGATTGGGCATCAAAACATGTGTTGTCTTTGCCTGTTCATCCAAAAGTATCTGTCAAAAATATTGAGTATATCGCAAAATCTGTGCGTGATTTGGTAAATGAATAGCATTGGAAATATAATTGGAGAAATCTGTAAAGTGGTCCTGCCTATAAAGCAGGAATTTTACCCTGGTAACCCTAATTCACAAATTGCAATATGCACACTTGCAAGCATATCATTGCTTGATGATTTGAAGGATTCTGGAATACTGTCTAATGTTGCAATCATTGGTAGACTATTTTCAGAAAATAAGGGAATTGATAGTATGATACAATATGTTTATGAAAACAGGAATATAAAAAAAATAATCCTTTGTGGAAAAGAAGTTTGGGGTCATAAATCTGGCCATTCATTATTACAATTACACAAAAATGGAATTGATGAGAATTATAGAATAATTAATTCAGTTAGTCCAGATCCATATCTTACAGTTTCAAAAGACATGATAGAATATTTTCAAAAAAATATCACGATAATAGATTTGATTGGTAAAACTAATCTTGAAACAATTTCTAAAAAAGTTAAAATTTCTTAATAACTGTTTTTTTGTCTCTCTCTGTTGATCTCATTTTTCTTTTTGTATTCAGCTACAATATCATCTGGTGTGAGATCTAATTCAAGTGATGCTTGAACTACAAAGTGCCAAATATCGATTAATTCTTCTCTTGCTTCAGCTTCATTGAACTTTGTTGGTGTTTTCCACCATTTCCAATTGGTGGTTCTCTGTAACTCTACTGCCTCATGCATGATTGCAGTACATAATGCAGACACTCTGCCTTCAGAATCTTTTGGATATCTGTCAAGCTTCATCATCTTTGATAGTCCTTTTTGAAGTTGGAAAATAGTATCTAATCTGTCCTCAGTTACTTCTTGTGACAATGATAAATTAATTTGAGAAATTATTGAACTTAAGTCTTTTTAGAATCTGATCATTTTTTCATACATCTTGACTCTTTTTGTAATGTCTCCATTTTTGATCTTTAACAATCCGTCCAATCCATATTTTTCAACTGCAAATGAACCTAAAACATTACCATAAACTACTGCTTTTTTAATCTCAGAAAGACTGGTCGATTTTTTACTTGCTAGGTAACCTATCATGGCACCTGCAAACGAATCCCCTGCTCCTGTTGGATCTACCACATCTTCTAATGAAAAACCAGCTGTTGGAAAGATTACGTCATCATAAAACATTAGTGAACCATGCTCGCCTTTTTTAATAATTACATACTTTGCGCCCCACTGCATCATTTTTTTTGCACATTTTATCAAATTGAATTCTTTTGTGAGAAGTTTTGCTTCTTCATCATTGATTACAACTGCATCTACAGATTTTATCATCTTTATTACAGCATCTCTTTTTGTAGAGATCCAAAAATCAATTGTATCGCACATAGAAAATTTTACTTTATCAAATTCTTTTATTAATTCAGTATTTTGTTCAGGATCATTATTTGCAAGATAAACAAATTGAGATTTTCTATATGCTTCAGGAACTGTAGGTTTGAAATCTGCTAGAACATTTAACTCTGTCTTGAGAGTTGATCTAGTGCTTAACGTATTATCATATTTCCCATCATAACGAAATGTTTTTCCATTTTCAACAGATAGTCCTTCTAAATCAAGATATTTTGATAGAGTTTTGTGGTGTTGTTTTGGAAAATCTTTTCCTACAACTGCAATTAATCCTGTATCAACAAAGTTGCTTGCAGAAATTGCAGCAAAAGTTGCAGCACCTCCTAAAACATTCTTTAACGTTTTTTTTGGGGTTCTAATTGTATCTAGTGCTGTTGAACCAAAAACAGTAAGCATTTGTGAAGAAATTATCCTTGATGTATAAATTCTCTTGCTTGTTCTTCTGTTGGATAGTATACAAATGGAATCTCAATTGATGTAAAGATTGCATCATATTTTGTCACACCTGTAATTTTTACTGATTGAGCTTCATCATTATCTGAGTCTGTATGAAAAGTTCCCTTCACATAACTACTATCTAGAGGTTGTAGTGTAAATGGTTCTAACTGACCTTTGCCTACCATCTGTTCATCTGCAATAACAAAAAACTCAGTTGTGCCTGAAGTTAGGATTAACAGTGATGGATTTTCAAACTGTAATTCAATATTATATTCTGCACCTTTTTCATTCTCACTCAATAACTCACTCTGAGTTATGCTTACTCCTATTTGTGATGCTGAAGCATATTGCGAATATCCAAAAATACTCATTCCTAGAATGAAGAGAATAACCAATCCTCCCTTCTTTGATGAATTCATGATTAATTTTAAGAAAACTACATTTTAACCTAAAAGGGAAAAAATCCCAATAAATTGTGTAAAAGATTTGATCTACTCTTTAAGCTCCTTAGAGCTAGTAAAATAAATCAAAATTACATGATTATTTGTTGATGGCTAGAATAAAACTCAAGTTAGGAGAGAATGAAATTGAGGTTGATTCTAGAGATTTCTATGTTGATAATCAAACGTTAGGGGAAATTATTCAAAATATGACAAATCATTTACCTGAAAATCATGCAAAAGTTGTTTATGAAACTGAACCTGTTGCAGCACCTGCTGAAACCCATACTCAATCTGGACTGGAATCCCTTGAGGATGCAGAAATATTTGAACCAGAATTTAACGAACCCACACACATTGCACCAAATGAAGTAAAATCAAAATTACGTATTTTAGAAACTAGTAGATTCTTTGATTCTCCTAGAACAGTTACAGAAACTGTTGAACAATTACGTGAGTATGGTTGGGCTGCAAGTCCTTTAGATGTATCAAAGGCATTAGCAAAAATGGCATCAAACAAAGAAATTTTGAAAAACTCTAGTGAGAATAGAACTCATTACTTTGTTGAAGAAGCTCTAGTAGCTAACTAGAAAAACTACATTTTTCACAATTAGAAAAAATTTCTCCATCTAAATGATCAAAGTGTACATTACAGTCATTGCATGTATGATGCATGTCAAAATATCCATCTTTTTCTATCTCTCCAATTCTGTTAGATTCTAAATTAGTGCTCTTGCATTTAATACAATGACATCCACATTCAATTTTCATTATTTTTCTCCAATAATGTATGTATAGTTGCAGCACCTATACAAATTATTGGAAAAGAAACGAGAAATTCCAATTGAGATTGATGATCATTTCAGATTATTTGGGAAAGAACCTTGGGAAGTAGATTATGGTGAAAAATGCCCTGTTTGTGATGTTAGAATAGATGAGTATGGATTTTGTTCGTGTGGCTCTAGTGGAGATTAATTTTTTTCATAAATGGTACGGCAAGAATTACCAAAAATCCTATGATTAACGGTGCCATTATTGAAAATTCAGGCACCACAGTTGTTCCAATAATACTGACTTGTCCTGATGCATCTGGCTTGATATTTACCCAAACATGCGTTCCATTATTGATGTATTGGTGAGATTGAATTTTTTCATCATCTAGAAATACTATGTAAGGTTCCCACAATAATTCTAAAGGAATTATAGTTGTAACAAATCTATCTTCTCCAAAAATCTCAAATGCAATACTCTTTGATGGTTGATCAAAAATAAATTTATCAATACCTTTCTGATTTCTTATCTCTACTTGAAACTCTTTATCTTCCCACTTTACATTTTCATAGCTTCTTGATTCATTTATGGAATATTCTAAAAGCATTTGACATCCATGACATGCAATTCCTTTTTTGTCATCTAGAAAAACTGGTCGTTCATTTGCAAATAACAGATCAACTTCTTCAGGTAAAACGAATGTAGTTGATTCAAGATATAAAAAATCCCATGTCCATATACTGTCTATTTCTGTAATAACATTATCAAGTTCGTATTGTAAAATAGAATCTTCATTAGATGGCATTATTAGTACTGCATTGTTGTCTCCAATTATTGAGAGTTGTTTTTCATCGCCTTGTTCATCAGTGACTAAAATATTTGAAACCGTTCCAGGAATCAAATCAACTTGTTTTGGAGTGTTTGCATTATCAATAACATGTATCACATGAACATTTCCTTCTGAATCAATTCTAACTTCAACTAATTTTTGGTTAGCTTTGTCTGCAATTGTTACTTGTGCATAAGCTGTTGGTATAACAGTCACAAGAGAAATGATAACTAAAATTGCAAAAATCTTTGAATCCATTTATTCCACAGTTACACGAGTCATCTGTGCCTTTTCTAAAGGACAATCATTGCCATCTCTTTCAAGATTTACAATTTTATCAGCTACATCCATACCTTCAACAACCTCTCCAAACACAGTGTATTGTCTGTCTAGAAATGTGCTATCCGTTGTTACTATGAAGAATTGTGAGCCTGCGCTATCTGGATCTTGTGCTCTAGCCATTGAAACTATTCCGCGTAGGTGAGATCTGGAATTAAATTCTGCTTTTACATTATATCCTGGACCACCCATACCCCATGAACTTTTGTTATCTGTTTTTGTATTGGGGTCTCCACCTTGAATCATAAATCCTGGAATTACTCTGTGGAAAAGAGTTCCATCATAGAATCCATCTTTAGCTAATTTCTCAAAGTTTCTTACTGTTTCAGGAGCCAAATCAGGTAGAAGTTTAAATGAAATCTTTCCAAAATTTGTTTCAATATTTGCTGTAGTCATCAAAAATACTCTATACTATTATCATAAGAGTCTTTTGCGAAAATACATTTGATAATTCTTATAGATTGCATATCTATTTTGAAAAATCTACAACTATCAGTACGTTTTTCGTTGACACATAAAATTTTTGAAGACTTAGAATTTTTCTGTAGTGAAAAGTATGAATTTCTCATAAATTAAAATTTTGAAATTTCAAAAGTTATAGTCTTATATAGAACAATTAAAATTTAGAATTCGTTGAATCGCACAAACCAGAGTACGATCATTAAAGAAGCAATTAATTCTTATCTTGACAAAGGGGTAACTGACAAACAAGACATCTATACCAAAGTAGTTGATGAACTTGGTGTTCCAAGACCAACTGTCAGAAGAGTTGCAAGGGATCTAAGAACTGAATTATTACAAAAAATCCAAATCCTACAATCTGATATGCCTAAAGCAACAGTTGCATCTGAAGAAGACGAGTAAATTCGACTCTTTTTTCTTTTTAATTATTATTATTCTCTGAATTTTACCATTACTATTATAAACAATGAATTTTTCAAATGATTTATGGGATATTTGGGAAACCATTTGGCAACAATCTCAACTGGCGTCTTTGCAGCAGTATTAACTGGACTGTGGCCATACTTTGTAGACTTTGCACCAATATTGAATTTCGTATTCATTATGGCAGTTCCAATTACTTGGTTTCTTGTATTCACTTGCTGGATATCCCAAAAAAGTACAGATTACATGTATGCACATGCCCATCACAGCGAAAAAAAAAGCTTGAGTAATACACAAACAGTTCAAACTACAACAACAGGTACACAAGTAAGTCTTTCAGAAATTAAACAAGTTCAATCTGAATTATCTTCTGAACTAAACAATCTAAAAGAAACTGTAAAACTAAAAGACAGTGAAATTGAAAGACTAAACCAAGAAATTTCTAATCTCCAAACTCTTGTTCAGATTGAATCATTAAAAACTGAATTAGCTAACTTGAAAATGTTAGCATCCAAGAAAAAATAAACTCAAAACTTAATCTTTACAATGAGAACATACAATTCCGTGATTGCTTTTGCAACCTGGACAACTTTCAGCACCACCATAATGACATTTACATGAACATAATTCTGTAGGATCTTTTTTGTTACTCATTTGCATATTTTCTACATATTGTTAGTATTTGACTTTTGCAGTTTTACTGTGATTTTTATAAACTTCTAGTAGAGAATTTATATATCTAAAATTAATTATTCCAAAATTGTTTATTCTTGATTCTTAAAACATGTAAACAATCATCCTAGTTTCTCAAAATGAATCTATTATTTTCAAAATTACTAGATGAGAAGAAAATTTTGAGAAATTATTTTTGTATGTTGTGTATTATCAAAAAATAAACTCAATTAATTTTCTAGCTTTTTTGCTAGTTCCAAAGTTTCATCTACCATTTCTTTTAGTCTAGTTTGTCCATCTTCAGAAATGTTATTTTCAGTTATTGATTCTGTTGTTAAAAAAACAGCCTTTGGATTTGTAATTACTTTGAAATATGATAATAATTGCGTAATTAACGTCTGAACATCAATAAATCCTATGTTTCCTGCAGCCAAGATTGCCATTCCTGCAACTTTTCCAGCAGTTTCTTTGTAATTGACATATTCAAACAAATTTTTGAGTGCGGCACTGAAAAATGAATTGTAAATTGGTGAGCCTATTAGCCATACATCTGCATCTGTGATATCTTGTGCAGCGTTCTTTGTTGCCTGATTGTATTCCTCATCAGGTCCTCTGTAGCATTCAATTTGCCCATCTGATAAATTGATAAATTTTGTATCTTGATTTTTTGATTTTGTGTATTCGTACACATATTTCATAATGATCTGTGTGTTTGCATTTTTTCTTGGACTTCCAGAAATTACTACAACTTTCATATCTACAACCAATTGTTTTTCTATTTAAATTTCTAGAACCAAAAATTAAACGGGCTTGGAGGAGTCCGTACGGTCTGGGTGTACGAAACACACCACCTATTTTTTAACAAAATGTTAATTTTAACACCAAACGGTTTTCTCTATTTAAGTTCTCACTACAAAGTAATTACTAGAGAGGTGTGTTATGGGAGATGATACTAAAGATAGAAGGCGAGTATTGAAAAGACAACAACAAGAATCGATTAAATCAGTAGAAGAAGGTGGAAAATATTTCTTTTCTGAAGCACAAGAGTATGAAAAGAAAGGTAAGGAAATTCATGCAATAGATTGCTATAATACTGCTGCTAGTACCTACGATTTTCTTGCCAATGACCCATCAACCTCTGAATATATTGATGAAGAAAAACGTGCGCATTATAACAAAATGTCATCTATTTGTAAAGAAAAAGATGATGTATATCAGCATAAAAAATTTGCTACATTTGTAGATGAAAATTTTGTTTCAGCATATAGAAGTCATGTTGAGTATTTTTCTGAACTTGAAAAGTATGAACATGAAAAAGAAAATAATCCAAATATTTTGCCTCCAAAAGACACAAGAGACAGAGATATTTTTCGATGGAAAACTGAAGATATACATAAAGAAATTGATGCTGAAGTAAAAAGGGATAAAGCCAAAAAAGGAAAAACTAAGAAAACAAAACGATAATCTTTTCATCTGGTATTTTAAATCAAGATTAGATTTGACAGATGAAGATGATAAAGATGTTCTACCTGTAGAAGACAAAGATATTTTTCGTGAGGAGACAGAATATATCCGTCATCCAGAACGAAAACCACGCACCAAGTTACATCAGTGTAACAATCACTGCTGTCAAGTCTTGGTTAAATCATTTTGATGTAAAAATATTACGAAAACTGAAAATACGAAATCCTACATCTACACCAACATTAAAAGATGAAAAAATTCCTGAGCCACAAGAGTTAGCAGAACTATTCAACAGGGCAGATACAAGAGCAGGGGCAATAATGGCTTTGATTGGTAAAGCAGGTCTAAGGCCAGAGGTTTTAGGAAACGTTGATGCTTCCGACGGACTGAGTATAAGAGACTTGCCTGACTTGGCTATTGTTCAAGGACTTGCTATATTCACACACAAACCAGCAAGGATTGTAGTAAGAAGTGAACTATCAAAGAAAGATAACGAATACTTTACCTTCATCACAAACGAAGGTAGTAAGAAACTTCTTGCATATCTTAACGAAAGGATAATGTCAGGAAAATCACTTGGCCCAGACGATGCCGTGATTGCACCTAACCATAGATACAAGTATGGACGTGGAAACAATACTGAGAAAAAATTCCTAGTTACTGGTGTGATAAGAAGAGAAGTAAGAAACACAATGAGACCTCGATTCAATTGGAGACCGTACGTGCTAAGACGATTCTTTGATACGCAATTACTCATTGCAGAATCAAGAGGTAAGATTGCACATGACTTTAGAGTGTTCTTCATGGGACACAAAGGCTCAATTGAAGCAGTCTATACAACAAACAAAGGAATACTTCCTCAATCGCTGATAACAGAAATGCGTGATGCCTTCAAAAGAAGTGAAGAATTACTTGATCTTGAAATAATTCAAGAAGACCCAATAGAAGCAAAAAAAGAAGAAGTTAAGGAAAAAATTGAGACAATGACGGCCCAACAACTTGCTCAAGTCCAAGAGTTGTTAAGTGTACTTGACAACGGGAAAACAAAATCGAGCAACGAGTCGTCACATCAGATGAAGCAGAGCAGTGTATCATTAGGGGTTGGCGTTACATCGGTACTCTGCCAAACGGAAAAGTTATCGTCCAAAGACATGTTTCGGACACACAGTGAAAGCGGGCTTGGAGGGCTTCGATCCCTCGACCTGTAACTTAGGAGGCTACCACGCTATCCATGTTTCGCGTCAAATTGACTCTGCGCCACAAGCCCAGCAAAAAAAAACATTCTTAATTATTTAAGCATAGTCAAGATTTTCTTTGATCATTTTTTGAATACTTTCCCAACTTTCATTTTCTTGATCATTCCATTTTTCAAAATATACAACATCTTTTAGATCAAGTCTTGGTAACCAACCAGCAGTTTCAAGATCTGGTTTTTCAGCAAAATCATCTACATACCCTAAACACAAATACGCTACAGGAACAACATGTTCTGGCAATTCTAGATTTTCTTTTAATGTTTCATTTGATAGAATGCTTACCCATCCAAGACCAATTCCTTCTGTTCTTGCTGATAACCACAAATTTTGAATTGCACAACATACACTGTATAATCCTGCTTCAGGTATACTTGATCTACCAATCACAAATGGACCAAATTTTGATGGATCATATGTTACGCATAAATTCACTGGAGATTCTAAGATTCCTTCTAGTTTGAATGAAAGATACTTTGATCTTTTTGGCTCTTCTACTAATTGTGATGAGCGATTTTTCTCTTCCTCAAATGATGCTTTGATTTTCTTTTTTGTCTCAATATCTTTTATCAAAATGAAATTCCATGGCTGGGAAAATCCTACTGATGGTGCATGATGTGCTGCATGAAGAATTTTCGAGAGTACTTCATCTTCTATGGGTCTTGATGTAAAATGAGATCTTACATCCCTCCTTGAATAAATTGCCTTGTAGAATCCTCTTTTTTCTTCTTCAGTAAAATTATCTTTCAACTAATTCACGCCTTTCTTCTTTTTATTCATCCTTTCTTTTGTTAAACGTTAATAATGCCACCATTTAGTTTTGTATTTCAATGGGCCGGTAGTCTAGCTGGTTAGGATACCGCCTCGACACGGCGGTGATCGTGAGTTCGAATCTCTCTCGGCCCACTTTTTAATTAAAAACCAGTACTGAATTCTTTATCAATAGTACTCCATGAAGTCTGAGTAGTAAGAATTCCTTCAGCAGAAAAACTATTGATTCTTTCATTTATCATGTCTTCGTAGATTTCAGGATTAATTTCAGATTTTGTTAGAACAAATATGCTGTTCAAAGGTATTTGATCACCTGAAGAAAATACTGCCCTTCCTGGTAATGCAACATCCATTGCAGAATATTGACCTGAACCTAATTCAACTCCATCAGTAAAAAGTTGATAATCAATAACTCCAACTGTAAATGCTTTGTCACTTGGATTTTTTACAAGAAATGTAACATCAAACTTTGCTTCATTTTTCACATTATCCACATCTATCAATTCAACACTGAACAATTCGATTTCTGCTTGTTCTAACTTAGCATTATCTAAACTAGCATAGAAAACAATTCCTCCCATTAAGGCAAAAACTCCTGCTATTGCAACATAAACTGTCATTCTGCTCTGTAGTGCCATTTCAATGTATCAAATTACGTACAACTAAAAAAGGTTGTCAAGATCCAAATACATAATATTTCATTCAAAATATGATTAACTATGGCAGCATTAGAACAAGCAATTCTTACTTGGATTCATCTTGTTGCAGCTGCAATATGGGTAGGAGGTTCATTGTTTATTGGAATAGTTTTTTCACCACTGCTCAAAACTATGACAAATTCTATCGAAGAAAGAATGCAGATAATGATTCGTGTTGGAAGACGATTTAACAAAGTGGCTGTTCCTTCATTGATTGTTTTAATGGCAACAGGATTGTATAGCTCACATGTTTTACTAAGTAAACCTGATCTTCTTGTTGCAACAAGTTATGGAACTTTTCTTATAATCAAAATACTTCTTGTGATTGCATTAATTATTACGTACATTGTACATGTTAGAGTAATTAGAAAAGATGTTGAAGATAAAATAATGTCAAATCAAATGCCTGAACACCAAATCCAAACATTAAGAAAAAAAATCATTATTCTTGGAGAAATTACTGTGGTTTTATCTGTAGCAATATTGTTTTTTGCAGCATTACTTGATGCTGGCGTGTGATATTCCTTCAATAATTACCTCAAAACCATTTGGTAATTTTCCTATACCGTATCTACAACCTGTAATTTTTGATGTCACAAACAAGTTAGTTTCCAAATGTTTTGTAATTTTTTTTACTTGAAAAGTGGTTTTCCCTTTAGCCAAACTTGCTGGAACTACAAGCATATCTGCCAGGTTTTCATCTACTGCCAATTGATCTACTAAAAATTCATCAAGATCTATATCAAATCTCTGTGTTTTATTATCAAATAATGCGTCAATCCCAATAATTGAATTCTTATCTATGCTGTAAACTAGTAAAGATGCCCCTGAATCTAGCGCTTCTTGTTCGTTGATTTCTACTTTAACTACAAATTTTTTATTGGTTAACTTTTCTTCTATCAACTTAATTTCATCTTTAATTTTTTCGATTGGTATTTTTGAAAATGTACATACAATTTTTGCTTGATTTGTTTTTCTTTTTGATAATGAAATAGCTTTGACATTTGATGGATTAATCTCTAAACTAATTTCCCCACTTCCTTTTGGATAATATCCTCTTTTTTTTATATCACATGAAAACTTGATTCCCATCCTTGAATATGCTTCTCTTAAAACATATTGCGTGTAAAACATTGTAGGACTCCATTGTACATCTGTACCTCCTTTGATAATGAGTTCAAGTTTGTTTTGTGAGATGGATACTATTGGAATTAAAACTTGTAAAATTAATGAAATACTTCCTGCAGTTCCTACGTCTTCAACTAATTTTGAACTTTTAATTTCTCCTGGAATGAATTTTAATTCTGTAGAACCAATCTTATCTCCAATAATTTTAGAATCTGAAATTTTTTTTAAAATTTTAATTGCAGTTAGATGTTGCGGCTTTAACCCTGGAACTTTTCTGTTCTTTCTGATATTTTCGATATGTATTGGTTGTTTAGTAATACATGAGAGAGTAATTGCAGAACGAATTATTTGTCCTCCCCCTTCCCCAAATGCTCCATTAATTTTAAGAAAATTCATAATTTTTTCTTCTTAGCACTCTTTATGATAGTTTTTTAAAAAGAAATTATCTATCATTTTGTATGAATGGTCTGTTAATAGGAAGATTCCAACCTTTCCATTTAGGTCATCTTGAAGCATTACGATTTGCTTTATCAAAAGTTGATAAATTATGGCTAGGTTTAGGAAGCTCTAACAAATCTCCTGAAAAGAATAACCCCTTCACAGCTGAAGAGCGCAAAGAAATGATTCTATCTTCAATTGATGATTCAATGAAAGAAAAAATTTCAATCTACTATATCCCCGATTTAGATAATCATGTAAAATGGATTGAAAAAATCGATACTATAGTTCCAGAATTTGATATCGTCTTCTCAAATGATGAACTGACTAACCATTTGTATTCAAAACGAGATGTTCAAGTCGTTTCTATTCCTTTTTTGAAACGAAACGAATTATCTGGAACAAATGTAAGAGATTTGATTATTAGCGATCAGAATTGGAATGTCTTAGTACCCAAAGGAACAGAAAATTTTTTGATAAATAATAATGCCAAAGAACGTCTAAAAAATCTCTAATTATAAATAAACCCCGTATAGTACTGACTGGTAGATAACATATGGAATATCTTTCAATGCTTCCAGGACCAACAAACGTACCTAATCGAGTTATGAGGGCAATGTTGGCACCAATCATCAACCATAGAAGTGATGATTTTGTTGAATTATACACAGATGTAGTTGACAAAACTCAACAAGTCTTTGAAACTAAAAATGATATTGTAGCATTATCTGCATCTGGAACTGGTGCCGTTGAAGCAGGAGTTGTTAATTTAGTTAAGAAAGGTGACAAAGTTATCATTCCAGTTAACGGTGAATTTAGTAATAGATTATCTCAATTAATTGAAGGTCAAGGAGCAAACGTAGTTAAACTTGAAACTCCACCAGGACAAAACGCAACTTTTGATCAAGTCAAAGAAGCATTTGACAATAACAAAGATGTTAAAGCATTCTATGTTGTTCACAATGAAACTTCGACAGGAACTATGGTCAATTATCTTGACAGAATATCTGATTTAACTTCTAGAAACGATGCATTCTATGTAGTAGATTCTGTGTCTCTCTTAGGTGGAGCACCACTTCCAGTTGATAAATGGGGTGTTGATGTATGTATGACTGGAGCACAAAAAGCAATTGCAGCACCTCCAGGAATTTCACCAATCTCTGTTAGTCCTAGAGCTAAAAAATACATGCAAGAAAACCCACCACCTACAATGTATTTCAATCTAGCAAGATACTTCAAATATTATGATGAGGAAAAACACACTCCTTTCACACCAGCATTACCTTTACTTTATGCATACAGAGAAGCATTAGCAATCCTGCTTGAAGAAGGACTGCAAAATGTATTCAATAGACACAAAGTATGTTCAGATGCATTGTATTCTGGACTCAGTGCAATGGGATTATCTCCATTTGCAAAAGAAGAAGATCGTTCAATTTCTATTGTTGCATTAAACTATCTTGATGGTCTTGAAGACAAGACATTTAGAAATACACTTGCAAACAAATTCAAAGTTCTTGTTGCAGGAGGATTTGGAAATCTTAAAGGTAAAGTGTTCAGAGTTGGATGTATGGGTGAAGTTAGTTCATATCATGTAATGAGAACAATTTCAGCAATCTCATCAACATTAGCAATGATGGGATATGAAGTAGATGCTCAAGCAGGACTAAAAACTGCTGAAGAAAAACTAAAGTCTCTCTAAAACCCTGTTAACTTAATATAAGGAAATTCGAGACCGATCACATTGACTTTCGATAAAGGTTCACTAATCCTAGTTGATTATACAGCTAAGGTAAAAGATAGTGAAGAAGTATTTGACACAACTTTAGAAGAGGATGCAAAAAAATATTCTATTCATGAACAAAATGTCAAGTATCAACCAAAATTAGTTTCAATTGGTGAAGTCTCATATCCCGTTCTCAAAGGACTTGATGAGGCTCTTGCAAAAACAGCTGTAGGTGACAAACTTACAGTTGAAGTTACACCTGACAAAGGATTTGGTGAAAGAGATTCTGGTAAAGTTAGAATGATTCCAATTAGAAAACTAGGTGAAGATGCAGAGAAAGTTTCAGTTGGAGATACAATTGAAGTTGATAATAAACGTGGAATAATTCGTTTTATTGGTTCAGGAAGAGTTCAAATTGATTATAATCACAAATATGCAGGAAAAACAATTCTTTTTGATGTAAATGTTCTCAAATCTCTTGATTCAGCAAATGATAAAGTTGATGGAATTCTAAAAAACAGACTTCCAGTAGAGGACTCAAAAATTTCATTTGACTTGAAAGATAAAGAAGTAAGCATTACTATTCCTGAAGAAATTCTTCGTGCTGATGGCTTACAAATTATGAAGCACTTTATTCAATTAGACATCTTCAAATTTGTTCCTACTTTAGAAAAAGTAAACTTTGTTGAAACCCATGTCAACAAACAAACCCAAGAAAAGAAACCTGAAACAAAAGAAAAAGCACCTGAACAAAAGGCTGCTTAAATTACCTTAGTACTCTTTGCAAGACTTTTTGCTTTTCTCTCAGTCATCTCTACCTCTTTTAGAATTGTATATCTTTCAGGTCTTAGATCCTGTGCAATAACTAAGGCATCAATAATCTGATCTTCAGTTAAACCAATTTGTTTTGCAGTTGTTGGAGCACCAACATCTTTTAGTGTTTTAATAATTTTTTTCCAATCTTGTCCTTGAAGTTTTGCAATCATGATAGAACCTATTCCACATTTTTCTCCATGTAGCCCCTTTCCTGGTGCAATTTTATCTAAAGCATGTGAAAATAGATGTTCAGCACCTGAACATGGTCTGCTACTTCCTGCAATACATGAAGCAACTCCTGCACTAATCAAAGCCTCAACAATTACTCTTGCGTCTAATCCATTTTTTGCATATTTTCTTGAATTATCTAGTACCATCATGGCACTCATCATAGCTAATTCTGCTGAGTAAGTTCCATAATATTCTCCAGTTTTTTGATGACCTAATTGCCAATCCTTGACTGCAATGATATTTGCTATTAGATCACCGCAACCACTAGCAAGTAATCTTGTTGGTGCCTTTTTGATAATATCTATGTCTACAAAAACCCCCAATGGGGCAGATGCTACAATAGAATGTGGTTTATCACTTTTTACTGAAACAAATGGACTTGATACACCATCATGAGATGCTGCAGTTGGTACACTAACAAATGGAATATCTAAATTAAAAGAAATTAATTTTGCAGTATCAACAGAACGTCCACCCCCAATACCTGCAATGATATCACTGTGATCTTTTTTTACCTCTTTTTCAATTCTATTTAGAGTGCTAATTTGATTATCTTTTGACGTATGCCATGCAAACTTGATTTTTTTTGTTTTCAATGATTTTTCAATTCTTTGTCTAAGAACTTTTTTTACATGAATTCCAGAAATCAAAGAAATTTTTTTTGGTTTTGTTAAATTGTGCAAAAACTCTCCAAATTCATTTATGTTCTTCTCACCCACAACAATCTGTCTAGGTAATTCCATCGTATGTGATTTCATGCGATCTTGATTTTTTGTCATTATTTATGATTTCCAGAGATCAAAAAGTTATTTAAAAGGGTGAAATGCCATTTACTTTATCTTAATAGGTGTATTTTTTGTCAAATAATGTCGAAGAAAAAATTCTGCACGGGACGACCACTGTAGGTATCAAGGCAAAGGATGGTGTAGTTTTATGTGCAGATATGAGAGCAAGCGCTGGATATTTCATTGCAAACAACAACACAATGAAAATTCAAAAAATAGATGACCATGCAGGATTGACTCTTGCTGGTGGTGTTGCAGACGCACAAAACATTGTTGATATTTTACGTTATCATTCTAATCTTCATAGAGTTGAAAAACATGAACCAATATCCATTCATTCACTTGCAAGACTTTGCTCATTGATTTTCCATCAAAACAGAGGCTATCCATTCATGGCTGATATTTTGGTTGGAGGATATGATGCAGAAGGCCCTGCACTGTTTAACATCGATATGTTTGGTTCAGTTGAAAAGAAAGCATATGTTACAACTGGTAGCGGCTCACCAGTAGCTTATGGTTTACTTGAAGAAGAATATAGAGAAGAACTTACAGTTGAAGAAGCAAAAAAAATTGCTTTAAGGGCTGTAAAAGCAGCAATAGTTAGAAACATTGGTACCGGCGATGGAATTAACATCGCAATAATGGATAAAGATGGATTCCGTCTTTTGACTGAAGAACAAAAGAAAGCAGTCATTGAACTTTAGTGATTTAATGCAAAGAAAACAACAACAAAAAGAATTACCTCCTAGCAGCCAGAATATAATGGCCACCATACTGCAAAGTATACCTAAAGAGGCTAATGTTACAAAAATTGAATATGAAGGACCACGTATTGCACTTTACACAAACTCTCCTCGTTATCTGATGGAAAACAATCAAACAATTTCTAATCTTGTAAGTGTGATCAAAAAACGAATTGTTGTTAGAACTGACGAATCAATTAGAAAACCTGAAGATGATGCTAGAAAAATTATTGCAAGTTTAGTACCAGATGACGCTAAATTACAAAATACACTATTTGATACTGCAACAGGCGAAGTATCAATTGAAGCAAAACGACCTTGGTTACTACAGAGAAATGCAAAAGAATTCAATCATGCTGAAGTAACTGAGAAAACAGGCTGGAAAATACGTGTAAGAAAGGCCACTACTGTTCCATCTCGTACCATTCAAACAATTAATGCAACTCTCAAACAAGCTTCTGCTGAAAGAAGTAAGCAACTAAAACAAGTCGGTGATGAAATTTTCAGACCCCGACTAACTCAGAGAACCGAAGTTTCACTTTATACTCTTGGTGGATTTGGTCAAGTTGGACGTTCTTCATTATTGTTATCAACTCCTGAAAGTAAGATACTCATTGATTGTGGAATAAATCCTGGAGCACGTTCTCCAATGGATGCATTTCCTAGATTAGACTCTTTGAATATCACCTTAGATGATCTTGATGCTGTAGTTATCGGTCATGCACACTTGGATCATACTGGATTCTTACCTACATTATGTAAATACGGATACAAAGGACCAATCTATTGTACTGAGCCAACATTACCTATGATGAATCTAATTCAATTAGATGCTATCAAAGTTGCAGCAGCTCAAGGAAGAACTCCTATCTATTCTGAACGTGATGTAAAACAAATTATGAGACAAACAATTACTTTACCATATGGAACTGTAACTGATATTTCTCCTGACATCAAATTAGTTCTTGCAAATGCTGGTCATATTCTAGGTTCAGCATTATGTCATTTTCATATTGGAAACGGTGATCATAATTTTGTTTATTCTGGTGATATTAAATTTGGAAAAAGTATTTTGTTTGAAGCTGCTAGTTGGAATTTCCCAAGAGTAGAGACATTACTTATCGAAAGTACGTATGGTCTTAAAGAAGACATTCAACCTAGTAGACAAGAAGTTGAATCTGCTTTCATTAATGCAGTAAACAATACTCTTGCAGATGGTGGTAAAGTTCTCATTCCGATTCCTGCAGTTGGTCGTGCACAAGAAATCATGATGGTAATTGATCATTATATGAAATCTGGTGAAATGATTGAGGCTCCAGTATTTACTGAGGGAATGATTTCAGAGGCATCAGCAATCCATGAATCATATCCTGAATATCTTGCACGTGAATTAAAGCAAAAAATTCTAGAAACTGATGATAATCCGTTTGATTCTGAATATTTCACAAACATTGAGCATGCAGATGCTAGAGAAGAACCTATGAGAGAAGACTCTCCTTGTATAATTTTAGCAACATCTGGAATGTTAGAAGGTGGACCCGTTTTAGAATATTTCAAAAATATTGCTCCTGATAAAAAGAGCAAAGTTCTCTTTGTGTCCTATCAAGTAAATGGAACTCTGGGAAGAAGAGTTCTTGATGGATCAAAGCAAGCAACAATGTTAGGAAAAGAAGGTAAAGTTGAAGTTGTAACGATCAACTGTGGTGTAGAAAAACTAGATGGATTTAGTGGACATAGTGATTATAATCAACTAATGTCATTTGTACAAAGACTTAGACCAAAACTACGAAGAGTACTAGTCAATCACGGCGAAAGAAAGAAATCAGAAAATCTTGCTATGAATATTAGAAGAATGCATAGAGTTCCTGCTCATTATCCTCAAATTCAAGAAGGAATAAAATTATTTTAGATCATATTCTGGTTTCCAGATCTTTATGTTAGATGGAGCAACAATAATTCTTTCTTCACCTAATCTTGCAATATCTGCACCGGCACTTTTTGCAATAGAATACAATTCTTCAACAACTTTTCTAAGCTGTTCTACATCTTTTTGAGCTAGTGGTGTTACTCTAAGAATCAAAATCATATCTTTTTTGATATCTTCTTTAATCGAATGTACATCACTGATGTCTCTAATGGTAATAGCCTTTAGAAATGTCGTATTTTCTTGTTTTTGCATTCTATTTGAAAATGTGATCTACTCCCTCAAAAACTCTTCCTTAGTTTTAACTAATTTTTTAAAAAATTCACGCCTAAATTCTGAATTTAATGTAATCTTCTTCTTCTATGCTTTTAGCACTAATTTCTTCACTAACTTCTCCTTTTTTTACTAACACAACTTCTTGTTGATTTTTTGGAGCATCTGAATATCTTAAAGTTACAGATGATGCAAAGTTTGTATGGTTTTTAGCCGTCTTACCTCTTAGAATTGAAGTTGGGCCAACGTGATCTTTTGCTTCAAGTAAAATATCATTTGGTAATGCAATTGCTTTGATCATTTCATTTTCATCTTTGTTTCTACCAACAACTAATTTTGTTTCTTCATCTAATCTGAAATGTCTTCCAATTTTTAACAAATCAATATCATTAATTGTTGGATTTTCAACATGTCTGAAAAGATCTTTAGCTTTAATTCCAAACTGTGGTTCTGTTAATAGACATCCTCCACCAGCATTAGGTGGATTTTCAATTCCATATTTTTTTGCCATGTCTAATTGATTTCTTCTAGTTCTACCTCTTATCATTCCTAGATTTTCTCTCTTGATCAATCCTTCTTTTTCAGGAATTGTTTCTGGTAGTAATGCAGCAGACAACGGTCTTACAATTTTTCCTACAAGATCTGATTCTTTTTCAATAGTTCTTAATGCAGGCCCATGTTGACTCATTGGACGCTGACCTAATACTTCACCTGATACAATAAATTCTGCACCGATCTCTTTCATGTGTTTTTTTGCAGCATCAAACATCATGGCTCGGCAATCAATACATGGATTAAATCCTGCACCAATTCCGTGTTTTGGATTCTTTAACATCTCGATATACTCATCACCAAGATATACTGTCTTCAAATTTACATTAAGATCGTCTGCTCTTTCTCTAATTTCAAATCCACAACCTCTCCCACAATCAAAATCACAAAATGGAGTCTTTATTGCAACTGCAGAGACATCAAATCCTTGCTCTTGCATCATTCTGACAGCAAGCTGACTGTCTAGACCTCCAGACAGTAATGCAACAACTTTCTTCTTCTCTTTTTCTTCAGTCACAGCGATCTAGGCTGAATTTCCATATACAAACTTTGCATCATACATAAATTGAGAAACAAGTGTTTTTTGTGTGTGAAACTACGTAGGAAAAATCTACTAAAACACGCACAAAAGATCGGCTGCGATACTCTAGTTACTTTTGAGCCTGAAAACCTCTTTTACATGACTGGATTTTGGGGCGAAGCTATAGGTCTGTTAGAAAAAAATGGCAAAACTACCATTATTGCTCCGGAACTTGAGGTTGGAAGAGCAAAAGATGAATCTGAAGATTGTGATGTAATTACTGCAGAACGTGGTACTGGTCTTGTATCTTCACTTGTAAAGAAAATAAAGAAAAACCGCGTTTGTACTGATTGTCAAAATTACTCTATAATGACATCCTTGAAAAAATCTGTTCCTAAAATAAAATCATCCACAGAACCATTTTACAATTCTCGTATAATTAAAGACGAAAACGAGATCAAAGTACTCAAAAAAGCTTCCAAAATCATTGACGAAATGTTCGAAATTTGTTCAAAAAGGATTAAAGTGGGACAAAAAGAGTCTGAATTACAAACAATTTTGATGACATATGCAATGGAGCAGCAAATGTTTGATACTGGATACAAATCTACTCTTAATCCATTGATTATTGCTGGAGGTCCTAATGGTGCCTTACCACATGCCCAAGTAACAAATAGAAAATTCAAAAAAGGAGATCTTATTGTAACTGATCTTACATTGAGATACAAAGGATATGTTTCTGATGCAACTAGAACATTTGCAATAGGAAATATTTCATCACAAGCAAAAGAAGCATATGAGATTGTTAAAGAATCTCAAAAACATGGACTAAAGGCTGTAAAACCAAATGCAAATTGTAAAGATGTTGATTTTGCATGTAGAAAATACATTAATGAAAAAAATTATGGTAAATATTTTATTCATTCAACTGGACATGGAATTGGATTAGAAGTACATGAGCTTCCAACAGTTTCGTACAGAAGTGATACAAAACTTAAAGAAAATATGGCAATTACAGTAGAACCTGGAATTTATATTAAAAATAAATTTGGAATTAGAATTGAAGATTCATTGATTGTTAAGAAAAAACCAGTTGTTATGCACAAATTTACTAAAGATCTAGTCACAATTTGAGCCTAGGAAAAAGTGACTACGTCAATTACATGTTTTGAATCTGGATTGTTTGATATAATTTCTTGAGACTCTACATTAACATTCCAATCAAAATTCATCTCTCCCTTGTATGATTTGAAATTCAAAATGACATTATACTCATCTGAATCTACATTCGTAACTGACAAATCAAGAACAGTTTTCTTGTGTCCATAAATTTTTTCATCTGGATACTCTTCATCTATTTGATTCTTGATTACTTCTTTTACAGTAAGTTTTGATTCTACTCCTGCATTATAGTTTAACAAAGTGTCTACAACCATTTGTTCTTCTCCTGATAATTCTGGTAGACTGTTCTCAAAATTTTTCTCTGATAACACACTTTGAGCTGAAATTGCAATTAGTGCAACTGCTGCAAGATAAAATGGTGTTCTTTTTTTAAGAAATGCCTGTAAACCTGACTTTTTTGGTTTTTCTTCTTCTTTCTTTTTCTTGTCTTTGGCCATTTTCTACTAATTTCCTAATGTTTTGCTGTTAAAATTAAAACTTCCCAAGGAAATTGAATCATTCCATTCTTTTTTGTGTATGGTTTTGTGTTTTCTTTTACCATTTCTTTGAGCTCTTTTCTTTGAGATCTTTCAAGCGTGTCTAGTTTTTCTTTAATTGGTTTTGCTACATATCGGAGATAATTACTCCAGTATTGCTCAAAAGTACCTGGACTGTATGGAAAATTGTAATCTTTTACTGTGATTTTTCTAAAACCAGCTTTTTTTATCTCATCTTTGAGTGCTTTTTTTGTTCCAAATCTATCAAAATCAGGAGTTCCAGGTGGAATGTAATTTGGGATAAATCGAGTTACAGCCTCGAAAATACAATCAAAATATGGTACTCTATCTGGATGTCCGTGCACAGATATTCCTAATTTACCTGAATCTTTGAGGCTATTTTTCATATTTTTTAGAGCTTTTTGGGCATTTGGAAAGAAAAACAATGCGTATTGGCATGTAATGACATCAAATTTTTCTTTGAATGAAAAATTCTCAGCATCAGCATTTACAAATAATACATTTGAAGATTTTTTGTTCCATGTTTTTGCAACTTTAATTGCAGTAGTTGATGTATCTGCACCAACTACAAATCCAGATTTTCCTACTTTTCGATTTAATAATTTTGTAACAACCCCCGTTCCACTTGCAACATCAAGAATATGGTCTCCTTTTTGAATATCAATTAATTCTACTAGTTTTTTTGTACTTTGAAATGGACCTCTTTTAGCTGTTGCCCATCTTTTATGATATCTTGGTGCAACTTCGTTCCAAACTGACATATTTCGTTTCTTATAATCAAATGGTTTTACTTTCAATTTTCTTTAAACTCTTTTAGATCTGATTTTAATGTTCTTCCTGTTTCATGAAAATATCTACGTTCTATTTCTTTTAGCCTTTCAGCCAGTTTGAAGTTATCTACATGTTTCTTTTTTTGTTTGTCTTTAATTTCTTTGTATTGTGAAACTAGTTTTCTCAATTCAGAATTTTTCATTTTATTTTCTTTTCAATCTCTTTTCTAATTATTTTTACAATCTTTTCTTTTTTCTTCCATCCTGATGTTGTGATGTTTTTATCATCGACAATTATGATTTGATTGTTATTTGGATTCTTTTGATATTTTGTTCCAATATCATTTGCAATGATAAGGTCAGCATTAGATTCTTTTAATTTTGTTTTAGCTGATTTGATTAGGGCAGATTTTGATAGATTCGTTTCTGCTTTGAATCCTACTAGTATGGTATTTTTTTGAGATTTTTTTACCTGATCAATGATTTTTGAGGTCTTTTTGAGCCTAATTGTGAGTGATTTTTTGTTACTCTTTATCTTAGATTTTGATGCATTTTCAGGAGTATAGTCTGAGGCAGCTGCTGCCATAATTACAATATCGTATTTTTTGTTTAGTTCTTTTTTTGTTGCATCAAACATCTCTTTGTTTGTTGTAACATTAATTATTTTGGCACCTTTTGGCGGTTCTTCGTTTCCTGGACCATAAATTAAAGTAACTTTGGCCCCAGCTGAAATTAACTCTGAAGCTAACAAGACTCCTGTTTTTCCTGAACTAAGATTTGTTATTACTCTGACTGGATCAATGTATTCTATTGTTGGCCCTGCAGTCATTAGCACTTTTTTATTTTGTAGTATAGATGAGAAACCAAATTTCTTTAGTACAAATTCTAAAACGTCTTCAGGTTCTGGCGCTTTAGCTTTTCCTTCAATCATTTGTGGAGAAAGAAACTGAATCTTATTTTTTAGAAATTCAATATTCTTTTTTACAGCAGAATTATCATACATTGATTCATGCATTGCCAAGCACATCAAAATTGGAATTCTAGAGCCAAATCCTACAGTTAATACCGTTGAAATTGGAGTATCGTCAATTCCATTTGCTAGTTTTCCTAGAGTATTTGCAGTTGCAGGATATACAATAACTAAATCAGATTGATTGTAATCAGCTAGTTTTATGTGCTCAAGTTTGCCTGTAAGCTTTGTAATTACCTCATTTCCTGTAGCCCATTTGAAATAATCAGGCTGAATTAGTTTGGTTGCTGCTCCACTTGCTACACATGTTACATCTGCACCATGTCTCATGAGTAATCTTGCAAGCTCTATTGCTTTGTATGCTGCAACACTTCCAGCTACACATAATACGATTTTTTTCCCTGTTAACTCTACACCATGTGATGAAACGATATCTAGTGATGGATGATCATTTGCTTTCTTTTTAGCTGCCAATTTGCTCACGTAATTTCTTTAATTCTTCAGGATCCATTGAAAACCAGTTTTTCTCTGCAGGAAATGTACTTGATTCTACATCATTTTTGTAATCTTCAAGGGATTTTACAATGTCTTCAGAGAGATTCATGTATCTTTTTGCAAATTTTGGCTTTATCTTGTCATACATTCCAAGTAAATCCTGTACTACCAATACTTGTCCATCGCAATTTACTCCTGAGCCAATTCCAATTGTAGGAACACTTACAGTTTCAGAAATTATTTGTGCAACTTCATGGCTTACCATCTCTAATGCAATACTAAATACTCCCGATTCTTCGAGTTCTTTTGCATCTTGGATTAATTGCATTGCAGAATCTTTTGTTCTACCTTGAACTTTGTAACCTTGTGAAAGCATTGTTGTTTGTGGTTGTAATCCAATATGTCCCATTACAGGAATTCCAACCTCAACAATTGCACTAATTGTTTCAGCCATAATTGAACCGCCTTCTAGTTTAACTGCATCGGCTCCTGCTTTGATTAGTCTGCCTGAGTTGTTAATTGCATCCTCTATACTTGGTTGATATGACATGAATGGTAAATCTGCAACTAACAATGCATTATTTCGTGCTCTACTAACTGCTTCAGTAAACATACACATTTGATCCATTGTTACAGGAATTGTATTCTCATAACCAAGCATTACCATTCCAGCACTGTCTCCAACTAACAACACATCAATTCCTGCTTTGTCACATAATGATGCAAGTGTATAGTCATAACCTGTAATTACAGAGATTTTCTTCTTCTCTTTTTTCATATTTATGATATCTTGTACTGATTTATGCAACTCTTGCCCTCCTTGTTAGATTATTTTTAATCTGAATTACATTTTCTGTTAAGTTTTTCTTGTTATCAAAATCTAAAATTATTTTTTGAAGATTCTTTTCATTTCTCTTTGCTAATTTTTTAGATTCAGAAATTAGTAACTCTATTGCTCGAGTTACATTGTCTACAATTGTAATGTTGGCAGTTTGTGAAGTTCGTGAAAGTGGATTTAGATCAAATGTGATTACTGTTTTTCCTGCATTCCTTAATGCCATAGTTCTATCACCATCTTCTAATGGAACAACTACTACATCGGCTGCAAAAATTCCGTTTTTATCTACTATTCTTCGTGCTGAATCAATTCCTGGTAATCTAGTTGAGTTTGCTGAATTTGTACCCAGAATCTCTTTTGCTCCATTTTTTTTCAAAGTCTTGATAATTGCCTGTTTTCTCTTTTCATTTGTATAGAAGAGATTTACCTCAAGTTTGGCTTTGATTTGCTTTGATAATTTGATAATCTCCTTTGGGCACAAGGCTGCAACGTTTCCATTAACTGAGATTACTGGTTTTTGAGCCTGGAGTAACTGTGCAGCTGCTGCCTTTATGGCACGTTTTGCAGCCTGGTTTGTTTTCTCTCCAAGTAAATAATCAAATGCTTCCCCTCGTCCTTGTGCCAAAAGTCCCTCTTTTGCTACTAGTCCTTTGTCAAAACCACTAACAAGTTTCTCACGAATTAAAAGTGACTTTGCTCTTGGATGTGACTTTGGTATTAATGGCATTTACCTTCAATTAATTATTTAGAACTCTTGCTCCGATATCATCTAATTCTGAATTTATTATTACTCCATCAGAATATTTTTCTAAAATTTCTAAAACCTTATGATCATCTTCTTTTGGAACCATTGAGAAAATTGTTTCTCCAAAAAGCGCAATACCGCATTTAATATTATTTTGAGTTAACTTATCTACAATTCTTTGCATTCGTGGTGTCATTACATCTACATATTTTGCAAATTCTAGTGACATATCTTGAAAGTGTTCATAATCTTTTGATTCTAATAATCTGTTAACCATCTTTCCACCAAGTCCATTAATTTGTGAAAGTCTCTCTTTAATGAATTTGTTAGTCGAAATTGGTGAGAAACAAATCATGATTACTGAAATTTTATCTGTAGAAATTTTTTCAACTGTTCCAATTCCTGGTGCTCCTGGTTTTACACGTACTTCAAACCCTCCATGAAATGAAGCTAAAACGTCCCCTAAACCAGTTTTACAATTTACTTCTGCATTATGTGCAATTTGTCCAATTGTGTTTTTGTCTAATTTTGTTTCAAGTGCTTGATCTAATGCAAATGATAATGATAATGCAACAGCACTACTAGAACCTAAACCGTATCCTACTGGAATTGAAATCTCATGTTCAATATCAAAGAACTTGCCTTCAAAGTCCCCTATCTTTAGGAATTCATTTAACACAAATTCTGAAACATCTGTCTTATCAGATTGATATCCTTTTGTTGTAATTCTAAAGTTTGAATCTTGATTGTTTTTTTCATCAATCTTTACTCTGGTAGTGACACCTTGTTTGATTGAAAAACCTGCTCCCATTGAGCCTAGACTTTGTAAATCACTTTGATTATTATCCAAATGAGCCTTGAAGAAACCTGTTATGTGCGCAGGACAAAATGCCGTTCCCTTCATTGATCTGAGTTTAAATTTTACACAAAATATAAGAATATGGCTTAAATTAATTAAATTAGTATAAATTGACTAAATTTGTTAGACGCCTGCAAAGAATAGGAAGTAGCATTCTAGTTTCACTACCAAAAGAATGGGTTGATGCAAACAAACTAGACAAAAGCAGTCAAGTTGAACTTGAAACTGGACAAGACAGTATTTCAATTTCTGCAAATAGAGAAACACGTCCAACAAAAGAACTTGTAATATCATATCCATTACCAAAGGAAGAAAATATTGTAGCTGACATTACTGGTGCTTATCTTTTAGGATATGACATCATTGAGATTGCTTCTGATTCTATAATTCCAGGAGAAGATAGAGAAAAAATTCGTAATTCTATGAGACGACTTGTTGGAATGGAAATAATCGAAGAAGATTCATCACACATCAACATGCAATTTCTATTAGATTCAACTACACTTAATCCTGAAAAAATTCTCAAACGTATGAGTTCTATTGCACTTGGAATGTATGATGATGCATCAAATGGATTAATTGCAGATGATAAATCAAATTTACAGACCTTATCAAAACGTGATGCAGAAGTAAATAGACAATACTTTTTACTTGTACGATTAATTCGTAGTACTCTTGTTGATAAGAGATTAGCAAGTGCATTTAATTTAGAAAATATTGATGTTCTTGATTATAGAGTTGCAGCAAATCTTCTTGAAAACGCTGGTGATTCTATTGTGGAATTATCTGATTTTATCTATAATTCTTCGTTGTCAAAAGAACAATACAAAAAGATCCATGATGTTGTAAAAAATTTTAGTGCCTTAGCAGAAAAATCAATTGATGCATTTACAAAACCTGATAGACTATTGGCAATTGAAGCAATATCTTTACATAAAAAATTTGAAGAACAACTTGGCAAACTCAGAACTTCATTAGGTAATAAAAAAGAGATTCCAATAGATTTTCTTGATATGGTGTTTATGTTTGAGCGTATTGCTCAATCTTGGGCTGATGTGGCAGATCTTGTTCAGCCAATCTATAATGAGTAGCTAGTATAGTTTCTTTTTTGCAGCATACGTTAAAACTGCACATATGGTTTTTGAATCTTGGATTTTTCCAGATTTTATCATATTGAGTAGTTTTTTTATATCTACTTTTACAACTGAGAGAATCTCATCATCATCGAGTTTCAATTCTGCAATTTTCTTCAATCCTGAGGCTACAAAGCAGTGAATAATCTCTGAATTGTACCCAATTGATGGGTAATATGTGATAAGTGGAGTCATTTTCTTTGCTCTGTATCCTGTTTCTTCTTCTAATTCTCTAAATGCACACTTGATAGGCTGTTCTCTTTTCTCCAATGTTCCTGCAGGAATCTCTAGAACATACCCGTGTGGGAATCTATGCTGTTTTACCAAAATCACTTTTTTATCTTCATCAAATGCAAGCATAGCTGCAGCTCCTCTGTGCTCTATTATTTCTCGTTTTACTTTTCTTCCTTCAATTTTTCCATCATAAACACTAAGACCTAAAATTTTTCCTTCATAGATCTTCTTTTTCTTCATGTGATTTCATGAAATTATTATTATTTAATTGGTTTGATATGTAAGATGTAATTTTGGTGATTTTTTTGATTCTTCAATTGATTTTTTTATCCAATTTGTATAAAATGAGATTTTTTTAGGAATAAAGAGATCTGCTGATTTTACATTTTTACTTGTTCTAACTTTTTGTGTTAGCTCATCCATTTTGAATATGCTGTCACTATACAAAAATAACACAATTTGGTTTTTTGCAATGAAAGGAATTTGTAAATATGATTCTGAAAATGTATTATTCAAGTTTTCTAATGTGTCTTTCAAATCCCCCTCAATCCATGTAAGTACTGCATGAGGAATAAAATCTTCAATTTTTGTTGGATCATAAATTAATGTAAATTGAAAACCATCATTATCATGTAATTTTTCAATGCATCTTGTAACTGTTTTAGTTGATAGGTTTGTATTCTTTGCAATTTTTTCAATTTTTTGTCTTGGTTCTTTGATTAACTCTTCTAGAATTTCTAAATCTGTTTTTGTTAAATTGGAATTGAAAACTGAATTCTCAGCTTCAAAAATTGATAAGACTCTAAGATCTTTCATTAATTTTTTTGCAAGATCAATCTTCTGCTCCAAGTTTTCTTGAATAGCAATGCCACATACTGTTACTCCGCCAACACATGGAACTACAATGTATGGTTCACCTACTAGACTGACCTGCTCTAAAATTTCTTGAATATTTTCTCCTGATACTACAAAGTACAAGACACCATGACCCAAAGTTGGTGGTTCGATTTTGACGATAAATTTCTCAATAACTCCGCTTTCTTGCATTTTCTTAATCCTAACTCGAACTGCTCCTCCTGAAATCCCCAGTTCTTTTCCAATCTGTCTGTCTGATTCCCGACAGTTATTGAGCAACCTGCTCAAAATTTTCATATCTAAATTGTCCATTTTGTCATCTCCAACACTCTTTTACAATTCATAAAAAACTAATATCATATAAAATTGTCTATAATGTTAGCACTATATACCATAGACGTTAAATATCAGACTATTTCACTGATCCCGTGGAATATCGATTAAGATTAGCAAAAAGGATGTTATTCAACAAAAAAGGAAGTTTGATTGGTGCAGTTTTAGCTGTTACAATTGGAATTTTAGTAATTCATGTAAATTTTGTAATTTTCCAAGGGTTGTTTGATGCAATTGTTAGAGATATCAGCGATTACAGAAATGGTGACATTCTTGTTACTGATGAAGCAGACTATATCGACAAATCAGACTTATCCATTGTAAGTTGGTTTGAAAGAATTCCATATGTAGAGGCGGCGACACCGCGGCTTTCATCAACTGCCGAAATGAATATGACAAAGAATGGAAAACTAATTGAAGAAACACGTATCCCCATAGTTGGAATTGATCCTTTCAGAGATGTTAGAGCATCAACTGTTCATGAAACTGTTTCAGAAGGAAGTTATGTTTTTTCGAGGAACTCTATTGTATTGGGTTCTAATGTTGCAAGAGATCTTGGAGGAGCTCAAGTTGGTGACAGTGTAAAAGTGCTAGTAGTTGATAGATGGGGAGAAGATCAAATTCGAAGATTTACTGTTTCAGGAATTGCACAATCTCCTGGCGGTCAAGGATTTGATTATACTGCAGTTATTCATATTGATACTTTGCGTGATATGATGAATAGACAAGGTGATACGGGATCTTTTATGGTTAAACTAAATGATCCTACAAAAGCATTTGAAGTAAAGGAATTTTTCTTACGTTCATTTCCAAATGATGACTTTTTAGCTGAAACAATAGAAGAATCAGCTGAAGAACAACTAGCTGGTTTTAGATCTGGTATTGCAATGATTAACATGATCGGTTATTTTGGAATGATGTCTTCAGCTTTTGCTATTGTAACAATTCAGATGATGTTAGTAAACGGAAAGACTCGTGAGATTGGTGTAATGCGTTCTATTGGTGCTAAAAGAAAAGATATTCTGATTATCTTCATTTTCCAAGGAATGATTATAGGCGCAATTGGTGCCGGTGTAGGCACGGCTGCGGGCTTGGGATATACTTTCTATGCAAAGGAAACTAAAATGTCATTTAACAACAGTTTGCCTCTTGAAGTTACTTACAATTGGGAGAAGATTATCCAAACTGCTTTGACTTCATTTGTTTTGGCAATAATTGCATCACTCTATCCGTCGTATAGGGCAACAAAGCTACTACCAGTGGAGGCGATGAGAACTGTCTAAGGTATTAGAGATTAACAATTTGACCAAAATATATGGAGAAGGTGAGAATAAAGTCAAGGCTCTTGATAACGCAACTCTTTCAGTTGAACAAGGCGAAATTGTCTTAATTGTTGGAAGTTCTGGTTCAGGAAAATCTACATTGCTTAACATGATTGGTCTGCTTGATCGTCCTACAAAGGGAAAGATCTTCATTGATGGCGTTGACACTACTACACTTGATGATGACAAAATCTCTTCATTTAGAAATAAAAAACTAGGATTCATCTTCCAATTCTCTAATTTACTTACTGATTTGACGGTTTTAGAAAATGTCTTGTTGCCACGTCAAATTGGAGGTACAAATGACACTGCCGAAAAAGATGCAAAGGACTTGCTAAAAGCAGTTGGATTAGGAGATCAAATGTATAAACGTGCAAATAAAATTTCAGGGGGACAAGCTCAAAGAGCAGCTATTGCAAGAGGATTAATCAACAAACCATCAATTGTTTTAGCAGATGAACCAACAGGAAACCTTGACTCTGTTACATCTGAAACGATAGTTCAACTAATGAAATCAATGGCAAAAAAACTAAATCAAACATTTGTTATTGTAACACACGATCGTCAACATTTTGGTGATGTGGATAAAGTAATCACAATAAAAGATGGTAAGGCCTTTGAAGGAGATATGCCACCTGAGATGGAGGTTGTAGCATAATGAATCAAAAACTATTCTTTTTGTTACTTGGAGTCTTATTGGCACCGCTGTTTGTAGGAAGTTCATATGCACAAATTACATCTGGTGGGTTTGGAGATTCTCCATTTGAAAGAGATTTTGGTGATGTCAAATTTTTGGATGCATACTTTGGTACATTAAATCAAAAAATCGAAGTTGAAGCTGGAGATAGTAACGTTCCATTTACAGTAGTGTTTGCAAATGTTGGAACTCAAGACATTACAGGAATCAAGGGACAGCTATCATTGCCTTTTGGATTTTCAGCTTCTGATGGACCTGGTTCAATAATTAAAGCTGATAGTGATTCAAACTCTTTGGCAGGAGAAAACTTCCATTTAACATTCTTTGTAAATATCGATAAGAATGTCAGTATTCAGCAATATCCTGGAACAGTTAAGGTTGATTATTCTAGATTAAGAGAGTCTGGTGTTAGAACTGCATTTGAAGACTTTCAGTTTAAGGTAACTGGTGATAGTGTGATAAATGTAAGAGCATTAGAGCCATTTCTCACATCTCTTAGAACAAACAGTGTAGTAATTGAAATTGCAAATGATGGAACAGCTCCAATATCTAGTGTTGATATTGTTGCATCTAACACACAAACAGAACGTGCATCAACTACATCTTCTACTACTAATGTTGAAAATGTTGTAATCTTAGAATCTAATTGGGATGTTGGAAACATTGATCCCAAATCTGCTAGACATCTTACTGCAACAGTCTATGTTCCAGAAGGACTAAAAGATGATACTCTGAGAATTCCTTTGTCCATTTCATACTATAATGCACATGGTGATCAACATGTAATTTCAAAAATTGTTGACTTTTACATTAAAGGATTGATAGAGCTTACAATATTCAATGTCGATGTCATTGAATTATCTGGAACTCAGATGATAGTTGGCGAAATTATCAATGAAGGAAATGAAGATGGTTTGTTTGGATTTGTCACTGTTGAGCCTCGTGGTGATTCAAACATCAAACCAAATACTCAATTTATTGACGAAATTGAAGTAGATGCACCTGTGCCATTTAACATTCCAATTGAATTTGATGGTGATCCAGAATATGGCGAACATGATATTACAATTACTGTAAGATACAAAGATGGTGTTAGAGATGAGCTATTTGTAATTGAAGATACTACTGTCTTTGTAAATGAACCAACAAATGGTGAAGAATCTGGACCTGACTCTTCAATGATTATAATTCCAATTGTGATTGCCATTGGTGTGGGAATTTACATAATGCGTAGGCGTAAAAAAACTGCAATTACGGCTAGTGATTAAATTTTTAATATTTATCTGGAGAATTAAGGTCGATTCAAAATGAGACTAAGTATTGTTGTAATCATTGCAGCATTAGTAATTGGAGGCATTGTTGCTATTTCTGGATTCATGACAAATCAAGAAATGACTGATATCCCTGAACTTTCAGAAATTTCTGATCCGTATACAAAGTTAGAGAAATACAAAAATGAATTAGAGAAAATCAATCAATACAATCAACAAGTTTTAGAAGACTTGGAAAATCAAATCAAAAATTCTGATAATGAACAATTAGAACAACTTAATGAAGAAATTGAAGTAGTAAAACGTGTAATTAATGATAATAAGAAAGAACTCGAACAAGTCATTCAACGATTATCTAAAATGGAATCAAATCCCTGATCTGAAAATCAATTCAAAACTTATATCATAATTGTATGATATTAAATTGGGAATCGGTATGGCAAAGGGAATATTTCTATTTCTAGCTGGTAGCATTGTGGGATTTATTACGACCCCACTACTGTGATTTTTTTCTAAATTCATATAGTAATTATCAAAATCATGATTATTGGAAACTCATAGAAAACTAACAATAATTGGTTCTATTTTGTTAGTTGCAACATTTCTGATAAACAATTATCATCAGACAGAACATCCTGGAGTTGGATTCAATTATGCATATGTAACTGGAATTGGAATGTTAATAGTATTTGGAATTAGTTTTGTAATATTTACAAAAGATAGGCTCAAAAATTAATTGAGAATTCTTTACTTTACACTAAAAATATAAGCAATTACTCGATCTTGCGATCATGCCATTTGATGAGATTGAAGTTCCAAAAGAATTACGTGAATTCATGATTGATGGAGCTGAAGAAACTGTTTTGGGACAAAAAAATGGTGCGCTAAAACAATATCGTTATGGCAATTTACACATTAGAGAATATGATGATAAATTTCTAGTACATACTGATAAAATTGATCCAAGAAAAGATCCTATTGGTCATCTTGTTTATGATGCACCAGAAGTTTTGATTGGTTTAGCTTGTGCAATTTTTGGTGGTTCTAAAATTGCAAAATCTGTTTTTAATAGTAATTCAAAAAAACTTTCTTTAACATCCGGATTGGTTTCATCAGTTCTTTCTGGATACATTGGGTATGTTGCATCAAAAAAGGTCAAAGATTATTTGGAGTAAGTCATGTCTGCTGGAAGAACAATCTATGTACTAATCAAACTCTTGCCATCAATTTTGGCACTACGTAAAGACAGAAAAAAATGGTCACAACAAGAAAAAAACACAATTGATTCTGAACAGTTTAGAAAAAATGCAAGAAAGGCACTTGATACTTTTGTTTCTCTAGGGCCTGTGTATATCAAACTAGGACAATGGTTGTCATCAAGAGCAGATATTTTGCCTCAACCATATCTTGAAGAACTATCTAAATTACAAGATCGTGTTCCATCTGCACCATTTGAACAGGTAAAACCCATCATTGAAAAAGATCTGGGACCAATTAATGAGAAATTTGATGATATTGATACAAATTCTATATCTGGGGCATCCTTAGGCCAAGTATATCGTGGTACAATCTCTGGGCAACAAATTGTCATCAAAGTCAAAAGACCAGGTATTGAAAACGTTGTACGAGAAGATCTTAAGGTCTTAAAGAAAATTTTGCCATTAGCTTTGAGATTTGTTGATCCTAATCTTAGATATTCAGCAAAAGCCATGCTCTCTCAATTTATTGAAACCATTAGAGAAGAGATGGATTACACAAATGAATCTGAAAATCTCAAAAAAATCAAACATGATATGGAAAACAATGACAAAGTCATAGTTCCTTCAGTTTACGATGATTATTCTTCAAAAAATGTACTAACTATGGAATATCTGCCAGGAATCAAGGTTACAAATGTACAAGAACTTGATGAGAAAGGCGTTGACAGAAAACAACTAGTAATTGATGTACACAAGGTATTTTTTACCATGCTTCTCAAACATTCCCTTTTCCATGCAGACCCTCATCCTGGAAATATCTCAGTAACTGATGATGGAAAACTAATTCTCTATGATTATGGAATGGTAGGAAAAATAAACAACGAAACAAGATACAAACTCATCAGACTATATCTTGCATTAGTTGAGAAAAATCCTCCTAGAGTAGTTAATGCAATGGCAGAACTAGGAATGCTTACTCCTGAATATAACCGACAAGTAATCGAAAAAGGAATAGAGTTATCGATTCGTGCTATGCATGGAAACAAACCTGATGAGATGGAAGTTCAAAGTTTAATGGAGCTTGCAAATCAAACAATGAGTAAATTCCCCTTTGTTTTACCAAAGAATTTGGCTCTTTACATGAGGATGGCATCAATTATTGAAGGAATTTACAAAACACACAATGTTGATTTCAAATTTGTTAAAGTTCTAAGAAATATCTTGCAAGAAGAGAACATGATTCCAAAGGCATACGTTGAAGAGCTAAAGATTTCTTTTGACAAGTTTGCAAAATCAATTGATTCTGCATTAAGATTGGGACCTGAAATGGAGAGATTTATGGATGAAACTAAAATTACTATGCAGAAAAGAAAACCAATAGTATTTCTTAGTGCAAGTATTTTTGCATCTGCAGTTTTTCTTGGCTCAGTATTATTGTATCAAACAAATGAAAATATTGGAATTGCTGGAATGATTGCGTCTGGTCTGATAATGGTAGGCTCTGCAATTTTTAGGAATTACTAGTTTTATTCAATTGAGATATCTTTTCCCTTTTTAGTTACAGGGATTACTAGTGTTAATACACCATCTTCGTATTTTGCTGAATCAATTTTTTCTTCTCCTTGTTTGATATCAATTGGAAGTCTGATTTTTTTATCAATGATATTTGGTCTTTGTTTTGAAATTAGTGATTCAGATTCTTTCTCATCTACTTCTTTGCATGCTTGAATTGATAGAATATCTCCGCATAATGTGAGCTTGATATCTTTTTTTGAGAATCCTGGGATGTCTATGATCACTTTGAGACTATCAGAACTACGATACATGTCAATTGGTGGTAAAACAAATTCGTAGAATTCTCGTGACTTGTTTCCAATTTCTTTTATCACTTCTTTTACTAGTCCCATTTCGTGTTATGTGGTAAATTTTTGGTTATAAACCTTGAGAGAAGTTTTTGAAAAAACAAAAAAGTTTAGGATGATTTTGAGCCTTCTAAAACTCCAGAATCTCCATGAATTCTATCAATATGCTTTGAAAGATCATCTTTACTCTCAAAAATTGATTCACAATAAGGACATGAGTACTCTTCAGCCATAACTTGGAATATTTTAAGAGGATATTAAACAATTCGTAAATTCTAAAGAATCTGCTTTGATAGATTTTTAATCAATTAACTTCTCTGTTTTGATAACTTATGATAATTGTAATTGAAGGTGGAGATCAGGCAGGAAAATTAACACAATCAACTATGCTAGAAAAAGCACTCAAAAAAAGAAAAATCAAAACTAAATTGTTTCATTTTCCAGATTACAAAACTCCTATTGGAAAAGAGATTAGAAAATATCTTGATGGAAAAAGAAAGTTTCCACCACAAGTAATTCACTGTCTATTATCTGCAAATAGATGGGAAAAATTAGAACAAATTAAAACTGCTCAAGAAAAAAATTCTGTTCTCATAATGAATAGATATTATCACTCAAACTTAGTCTATGGTTTGGCAAATGGAATGAAAGAAAAATGGCTTGAGAGTTTGGATGCAGGACTGCCAAAAGCAGATATTGTAATTTTACTTGATGTGAGTCAGAAAGAATCCTTTAACAGACAAAAAACTAATCGAGACAAATTTGAAAAGAATGAAGAATTTTTGAGAAAAATTTCTAAAATTTACAAAACCACTGCAAAGAAAAAACGTTGGAAAATAATTGATGCTACAAAATCTAAACAAGAAGTTCATGAAGAAATCATGAAAACATTTTCAAAGAAAATAGGACTATGAAAAAAAATTATCTAGACATAATAGATCCGATTCATGATTTCATTAGAGTTTATGACCATGAATTATCGATAATTGATAATCCTATTTTTCAGAGATTAAGAAGAATTAGACAATTGTCTGGCGCGCATTTAACGTATCCTGCAGCACAACATACCAGATTTGAGCACTCCCTTGGAGTCATGCATATCTCTAGTCAGGCTGGAAATGTCCTAAATGAAAAAGGATTTTTGAAGTCTGATGATATTGAGATTCTTAGATTAGCAGGATTACTACATGATATTGGCCATGGGCCATTCTCACATCTGTTTGAAGAAATAATTCAAGAAAAGAAAATTTCTCATGAAGACTTTGGTAAAGAGATTATTTTAAAATCTGAACTTGGTGATATTTTAACAAAAAATGGTTTTGATAAAAAACTTGTAACAAAAATTGCATTTGGCGATTCAAAATTTCAGTACATGAATGAAATTGTTTCAGGTGCTCTTAGTGCAGATATGATGGATTACTTGCTTAGAGATGGTTATTTTACAGGAGCAGAACATGCAAAAATTGATCATAAGAGAATTACACAATCCCTTGATGTTCATAAAAAGAAACTTGCCTTAGAACGCTCAGCATTGTATTCTTTTGAATCAATGATGCATTCTAGATATCAGATGTTCAAAGCAGTTTATTTCCACAAGACGGTAAGAGCAGCTGAAGTAATGTTACTTGAAGCTTTGAGATCTTCTGATGATGAATTTGGATTCTCTACCTTTAACCTAGATGAGTTTGTCCAACTAACAGATGAATATGTTCTATCTTGTCTGCTCTCATCAAAAACCTCCAAATTAAAAAGGGCAAGGAAATTTGCTCAAGACTATCAAAACAGGAAATTACTCAAATGTGTGTTTGAGAGCATTTTGACAAGTAGAAAAAATCTAAAGAAAATAAAAACAAATGAACTACGTTCTACAATCTCCAAAAAATCCAAAGTTGATGAAAATGAGATTTTTGTTGATAGTTCTGTAACTCCGTCAATTCCACTTGCACCCTCTAAAAACGAGTCAAAATCAGTAATTCTGATTACAAATGAGGGTGGCAAATCTTCAGCAAAAGAGATGCCCATTTCTGAAATTCCTGTAGTCTCTGCAATCTCAGGCTTTATGAATATACTAAGAATCTATACCCACCAAAAGAATAGAAAAAAAGTTGAAATTGCCGCAAAATCCATCATTGGTGAACTAGAGTGAAAAAAAGAATTGTAATCAAACTATCTGGCAGAGTTTTTGCTATGGATAATGTAAAACTCCTAAAGGATTGGGCAGAATTTCTGGTAAAGATTAGCAAAGTCTGTCAGCCAATAATCATTGCTGGTGGTGGAAATATTGCAAGACACTACATCAATCATGCAAGATCTTCAGGAGCTGACGAGTCAACCCTTGATGAATTGGGAATTGAGATTTCTAGATTAAATGCAAAACTGTTGATTTATGCTCTAAAAAATAAAGCATATTCTCATCCTCCAACTACTCTACAAGAAGTTAGACATGCAGTAGATGATGGACTAATTGTTGTTACTGGAGGTCTTCATCCTGGTCAAAGCACTAATGGAACTGCAGCTTTGATTGCAGAAAAAGTAAAAGCTGAACAATTTCTTAATGCCACTGATGTTGATGGGGTCTATGATATGGATCCAAACAAATTCAAAAAAGCAAAAAAATTCAAACGAATTGAACTAAGAAATCTCAAGAACATGTTAGTTCATGAGGATTCTGTTGCAGGAGGCTATGATCTAATGGATATAGTAGCCCTAAAAATTATCGAACGCTCAAAGATCAAAACAAGAATTCTCAAAGCAAGCCCAAAAATTATTGAAAAAGCCATCAAAGGTGGCAATTTTGGAACTGAGATAGTTTTACCAAAAAAATAGTTTTAAGATTCATTTTGAATTGTAGGTCTAGTTTCAGTCCATATCAGGATCTCTTTTCCAGGATATTCGTCCATTCCTGATTCTCTGAGTTTTTTGTAAATTTCCAAGGCTTCATCTTTGTCAAGTGCCTTTGATTGAGCCTTGGTATACCCATCCTTGTCTACTATTATTGCAACATATCCTTCTTCTGAATTAATAACTGCCGTAAAGTCTTCCTCTCCTACAGGCTGAAATTTACCATCTACTTTTTTTGTAGTAAGAGTTAGCATTCCAAATCCTGCTGCTTCAAACATCTTCATTTGAGATTTTCCTGCTCTTTGTTTGCCCTGCTGTACTGCTTGAAAATATTGCATAATTTTTCTCCTGCCCAATGGTATAATAACTATCTCAACATTTAAGAAATCAAAGGAGTTTGCAAAAATTATGAATCCTAAAATTTTTGTTGGAATCGCAGTTGCAGCGCTTGCTGCAGTATTGGGTGGAATTCTAATTATGGGACCTTCAATTGATATTGAATCTCCAAGACCAACTTCTGATGGTTCAGATATTCCACAAGTTAGACCGATTCAAATTGAATTAGAAGAGATCGTTGTTTCAAAAATATCCGAACGTTCTGCTACAATTGATGTTGCATTTGAAATTACAAATCCTAATGATCGTTCTATGATTGTTACAACTATGGATTATCAATTGTATGAAACAGGTTATTCTCATTCTGAACAACTTGGTGGGGGACAAATTGGACATAGAGCTGAAGGAATGGTAGAATTTGGTTCAAATTACTATACTCTACTTGGTGGAAACTCTATCATACTACGAGATGAAATTGTGTTAAAGAACACTGGTAATACTCCTGAATTATGGTCTAATTTTGAATCAAATACAAACACTTGGAAAGTTTCAGGTGTCGTGTTTTACAATTTGAGTTCTATGACAAGTGGTCAGGAAAATGAACTCATGTTCGAATTTACTCAATAGTATCACAAAATCATAAAATTATGATAGTTTGTTTTTAGAGACAAAATATTGGCAAAGTTATAAAAGCAATTTCATTGGGATTTTATCAAATGGCAGAAGCAGGAATGGCCGCTTATGGCGCAGCAGCAGGAGTCGCAATTGCACTAGCAGTAGTGTGTTTCGCTCTTCGTGGTAAAGGACACCCAGAACCACTAGATTAAACAAAAAGGAATTATTCCTTTACAATATTTTTCATTTATCTAACTAGTCTTGTTTGCCAAGTCCTAGCATTTCGGCAAGAGATGTCTGTTTGGTATTTTTCTTTTTTGTAAAACATCTCTCATAATATTGACATTCGGCACATTCTCCAGATGGTTCTAAGATTGGCGTTTTTTGTTCTTTGAGGAGATTGTTTAGAACTCTTACTCTGCGTATTGTATCTTCAAACATCTTTTTGTTACGTGTTAGTGAAAATGTTGATTCTTTCCTGTCTCCTGTAATATAGACAATCATTCCATCTTCTTTGTCGTATATCCACATACATGCATTAAGATACAAAACATCACTTGCATGAGGATTCTCTAATTCTTCAGTAGCTGATCTGAATAGGAGAATTGCATCATCTACAATCATATCTGCTTGTCCGCGAAGCTTTATCTCGTTAATTTCAAAATCCTTTGGGTTGCTACCATATTCCAATTTTCGCAATAATCCTGAAAGAAGCTCATTAAATCCCCTCCTTTCAATTTCTTGAGGATCTATTCTATCATAGTATGAGCGTCTCATACATCTAACGACTTCTTGAAGATGGATAGTTTCAAAGTCCTTAGAATCTATGTCAATTTCTAATTCATTTCCAATTGATTTTATAGCATTTTGAATAGTAGTTCGAAAATCTCTGTCTCCCATCATAATAACATCATTTTCCTGTATCACTTCTTATAGTTTAGCTCACTAATTTGGTGACAAATTTTGAGATTCTTCCAGAAAAGGCTAGTATGACAAAATGTACTCCAAAGCCAATTACCGCCCCAATTAACAATTCTCCTGTTAAAAAGTAGATTCCTAAAAATAACCCTAATGGGGGTAATACAAAAATCATTGCCAAAAATGAACTGACCCAAACCATTTTGAATAAAACTTCAGATGAAATATTTGATTTTTTATTAGAAAAATTAATCATTTCAGAATTCCTATTCTTCTTCTAGGATTAATTTTGACATTGTTGTCTCAGTTGGAATTTTTTGCTCAACTGCAAAAGCAATGGCTGCTAGATTTCTTACCTCAAATGCTGTTAATTTGGTAATTCCAACAACTGTTGCAAAACTAAACATCTTTGCAAATGACCTAAGTGATGTTCTGTAAATCATCATCTCAAATGCTCTTTCAAATTCAGCAATTGCATCTAATTCATTTTCAACTTGTGGCACAAGTTCTTTGTATTTTGTGCTTGATAGTTCATTGAATGCGTCTCTAACAGTTCCTGCTGCCATCATTCTTCCAAGTAATTCTCTTGCTGGTGGACTAGTAGGAATTATCAAATCTTGAATCTGATCTTCTTGTAATCCCCAAAACTTTCCTCTAATGACGCTGAGAATATTGTAAAAGTCAATGTCCATTGCAACTAATTTTGTTGCTTCTTTGTCAGAAAAATTTTTCATAGCTCCAACAAGATGCTGATATAGAATTTTATCAAAATATGTGTCAATAATTTGTACATTCTTTTTCTCATTGTATAGTGCAGCAGCTTTTGCAATTTCTTCTCCAAACTGAACAGAGCTTAAACTTGCAACTGCTTCTTCAAAATCTTTGGCAACGAGAGCCTTGACAACGACATCTCTTTGTTTGATAAGTTCTTCAGCATGTAAATTTACGTGAGTTTCAATATCTTCTTGTGCTTTACCTAGTGCTTTGCCCTTGAGAATTAGTTTGAGATTTGATATAATGAATTTCATGTAATATGCATCAAGAACACCCGAATTTCCAGATGTTTTTGCAATAGAATAATGGATATCTGCCAATTTACTTCTTAGTGCAGATTCGATACTCTGAGAAGAAAATGGTTTTTGGACATCAGATACTGCCTCTCCATAAACGGTATTCTTGATTCTCGTCATCAACTCTTCTAAGTCTCTTGATTCTGCTAATGTTTGAAAATCTGCTTTGGTTAGTAATTTGCCCTTTTTGCTGTAGGCTTTAACAGAAGCATAAACATTCTTGGAACCTCCCATTTCGATCAATCTCAATATGTAACTGATTTTAATGTTTGGCGATCTGGTTTAGGAACAAATTCTAGGTGATTTTTTCAAGGAATTTGATGGCATCCTCTTTTTCCTGTTTTGAGAGATCCGCAAAAGCTACCAAAATCTCCTTTTGGATTACCAATGACTCATCGGAGATATCCTTCAATTTTGTGAGGTCAAATGGGAGTAATTCCTTGATCTTGTTATCGCAAAATGCCTTGACATATTTCTGAAAAATAGAATATGCAAATTTTGGGCTTTTCTCTAAGAGACTAGATAGTATCTTCTCAAACTCTTTTTCTTTATCTTCTGACTTTGAAAAAAACTCCGTTAGAAGATTTTCTCTATTTTTGACATCATTAATTGAAAGGGCGATCAAAATCCCTTTTTTTGTAAGATGATAATATGGAATCCCTTTTTCTTGAAGAGCTTTGGGACCTCTCTGTAGAGGTAATCTGCCATCTTCTTCTGCAATTCCCATGGGAAGTAGTATTTCGTCTAGATCTCTGAAAATTCCTGAATAGATATTCTTCCATGCAATTCCTTGTTTCTTTGCCATTTTTTGTGATATTCCTGTTCTAGTTCTTTCGGCAGGATTGGCATCACTTGCAAGAATTCCAATGATTGCTCTTTGTCGTTGTGCCTCCCCTGTTAACTCCTCTCCTTTTGTCTTGAAGGTATCAAAAATTGCTAGTTTAGTCTCTGATTTGCCCATTTGCGATCACATTAACATAATTTCCATATTTTATGTTACTATCAGAATATACTAAAATATAATAATTTACTTTTCTAGACACTCTTGAGTCTCCAACCCTTAAATAAAATCCAATTTCGATAAATTCAATGAATTCTAGGAACTACAAGTATGCTCTATTACTTGTAGCCGCAGTATCCATCACAGCAGCAGGTGCAATGTCACAGGCATATGCACAAAGTGTTGAAGATGGTATGGACGGATATGTAAAAGGAACCAGTGGAATTTACACTGGTAACCCTAACGAATGTTGGTTTGATGATGGCGAAGGTGGCATGCTACCTTGTATGATCGATACCGGTGATACAGCATGGATGCTTACCGCAACATCACTCGTTCTCTTCATGTCTCCAGGTGTCGCTTTCTTCTATGGCGGATTAGCCAGATCAAAGAATGTCGTCAATGTTCTTGGTATGACTCTCATTGTTATGGGTCTCATGTCAGTACAATGGATTCTATGGGGATACTCACTAGCATTTGCTCCAAACGCGGATGAAGGCGCTAACATGTTCATGGGAAGTCTAGATTATGCCGGATTTAACATGGTCTCAGCCTGGGCACCAATTGGTGAACTAGGTCATTGTGGCGATACATGGTCAGCTGCTTATCAGATGAATGAATTTAAGGACGGCGAATATTGTAGTCAATCTTGGCCAGGAACTGTTCCTCACCAAATGTTTGCAATGTTCCAAGGAACCTTTGCAATTATCACACCAGTTCTTATCATTGGTGGATTAATTGACAGAATTAAATTCAGCGCGTTAGTCATATTCGTACTCTTATGGGGTACCTTCGTTTACGACCCAATTGCACACTGGGTCTGGGGAGGCGGTTTCATAGGAGGAGGTGGATTAGACCTCGATCCAGACTTATCGCCAACGTTTGCATTAGACTTTGCTGGTGGTACTGTAGTACACATTTCTTCAGGATTTGCAGCATTGGCTGGAGCCTTAGTCCTTGGCAGAAGACTCGGATATGGCAAAGTTCCAATGGAGCCACACAACATCCCAATGGTAGTACTTGGTGCAAGTATTCTCTGGTTCGGATGGTTCGGCTTTAACGCAGGTAGTGAAGTAATGGTAGACGGCATTACCGTCAGCGCATGGACTGTTACAAATACCGCAACTGGTATGGCCGCAGTTACTTGGGTCTTGATGTCATGGGCACATACAGGAAAACCAAGTATTATTGGAGCTGCATCAGGTGCAGTAGCAGGATTGGTAACAATCACTCCAGCTTCAGGTTGGGTAGGTCCAATGGCTGCAATTATTATGGGAATTGCCGCTGGTACAGTTTGTTATGCAAGTGTAGCATTCAAGAATGCAAGAAAGTGGGATGACGCATTAGATGTATGGGGAATACATGGAATGGGTGGTCTTACCGGTGCAATTTTGACTGGTACATTAGCAAGTCCACACGTATGGGATACCGGAGACGGTATTGGTGCATGGACTGGCACTGCAGAAGGAATGGAACAGCAAGCAATCAGCATCATCGGTGCTGCAGTATCAATTGCATATGCATTTGGTATAACCATTGTAATCCTAAAGGTAATGGACGCAGTATGGCCTGGCGGAATCAGAGTCACTCCTAAAGAAGAGGAGATTGGTCTCGATTTGGCTCAGCACGGAGAAAGAGCATACGTTAACGAATAGGAAAAACCCTTTTCTTTTCTTCTTTTTATTATTCACTCTCTAATCTATGATTAGAAATTTGTAATTTATTTTTCATTATTACATAAGTTCATATTATATGAAAAACATAAATACATAGAGTTGAAGTGATTGAATGAGTCTTGTTTTGATGAATTGTTGTAGGGGAACTAGATCATTTAGTTCTGATAAATCTCATAGCAATCGATTTGCAAAAAGTGATCATATGGTACGATTCTCAAAAGAAGGCCTGAAATTAACAATCCAAAGGGGAACAAAATCTCATAGAACCACAAAAAAACCCAAGGTTGGAATTCCAATATCTCCCAAAATCATCATAGTAAACAGAGGCACTTTGCGCCTAAATCTGCCATAAGTCAAAGAAATTAATTTGATTATTGAAACATCATTTTATGCTAATTTCCACATCTGAACTGAATTCGATTTTAGATGATTCAAATCTCATTATAGCTGATACTCGCTCTTTCAAAGAATATTCAGAAGGTCATATTCCTGGAGCCGTTCATTTAGACTTGTTTGCATTTCATTGGATTGACACTTCAAAACAAGGAATTGAGAACTTCAACAATCAATCAAAATCTTTACTATCTTTTCTTGGGGTGACTCCTGAAAAAAAAGTTGTCTTTTATGATTCAGTTTCTGGAATGCTTGCAGCTAGAGGTGTTTGGATGCTGATGTATTTCTCTCATCAAAATACCATGATGCTTGATGGCGGAATCACAAAATGGCAAAAAGAAAATCTTGCAATAGAGACTAACCCCAATGGATTCAAGCCATCTGATTTTTCAGGAAAAACCAACCCTGAGATAATTTCAGGATTTGAGTATATTCAAGATAATCTTGAAAATCTGAAAATCCTTGATGCCCGCTCCCCTGGGGAATATGATGGTAGCACAATTCGTGCCGCCCAATCAGGCCACATCCCAAATGCCATCAATATTGATTGGAGTCAGAACCTTCGAGAAGATGGGACCTTCAAGAATGATGAAGAATTATCAAAAATGTATGATTATCCAAAAGATACAGAAATTGTAACTTATTGCCAAGGAGCATACAGAGCTGCCAACTCTTTTTTGGTTCTCAAAAAACTCGGATTCTCAAACGTCAAAGTCTATTTGGGTTCATGGGGAGAATGGGGAAATCGATTAGACCTTCCTGTAGAAAACTAAAACATATCCATACAAAATATTTGCTGGTACACCTATGAAAATCTGCTATGACTTTAATTAGAATAATGTCTTGTATGATGCATCTGGAGAACGTAAGAAAATGAAAATTGTAATAATCTCTATGATGTTGGGGCTAACAATTCTGTTATCTGTTAACGTAGCATTTGATGATGCTTTTGGAACTTTTAGAGAATCAAGGGATACTGTCAAAATCAGTCAAACAAATGAATATGCAAATTATGTTCATTTCCAACCAGAATGGAAGAGTTATCCTAGGAATCTGATTGTTGATGTCACAACTACATGGGAGCGTGAAGTCATTCCAGGAGAAGAGGAGCAATCTGACATTACAAAACATGGTGCAAAACAAAGACAAAATGGTCTTCAGTATGTTAACAGCAAACCAGTAGTTGCTGTACAATATGATTACAGAGATTGTGAATCTCAGTGGTTCCATTATGCAAAGACTGGTCTTGATTTTATTGGATACAACTTAAACTTCTTTGAAGAAAATACTATCCCAAATTCTGCTTATTCAGATGACTCTCAAAAACAAAAACTCCAAAATGGATTTGCGCAATTTGTCCCAATTTGTACATCCAAAGAATCTACAACCTATGAGTATACTGTATCTGTTAATGATAATACAATAGGATTTGATGTGTATTTTGTACCATCATATGTTCAGCAATGGTATTATTTCCTATATCCTAAAAACTTTGAACATTATTCAAATGAAGGATGTTTTGCAAACAACTTCCAAAAATTCTCAGGGATCTGTAGTGGAGTCGATAAAAATGGTGGATTACTAATTGTGATTCCTGATGAATTATCAAGACCGATGACAAAAATCTCAGTTAATCTAGTAGAAACATAATCCATTTCTAGGAAATTCCTGACAATCTTTTATGTAAGAAACTCTCTAAAGAATTCATGGGATTTCTAAAGAAACTCAAAGACACTGCTGAAGCAGGTGTTGAAAAAGGAACCGACCTTGGCAAGAAAGGTGTTGAGAAAGGCGCAGAACTTGGAACCAAAGGATATGAGGGAACAAAAGGTGCTGCCAAAAAAGGACATGATAAAGCTAAAGGTGACTAAATTCTTTTTTTAAAATTTTATTTTCTTTTCCAAACAAATTGATTGTATATCAACTCTGGTCTAATTTGTCTGAATGGTTGAGAACCACCAGTATACCACTTTGTAAAGAATTCATACAAATGCAATCTGAGCGACTGGATATACACGATTAATCCCTCAATCATCATAATTCCCAAGTTTCCTCCAATAATCATTGCCATTGCACCACCTGATTCTACTCCTCCAAGTGAAGTAAATGCATTATTGACAGTTAACAACAGTGCTGCGTGCACCAGTAACATAATTCCAAGTCGAGCATAACTAATCGTATGCGCAAGACACTCTACTGTCTTTCCAAGGAATACTTCCATGATGACACTTGCAGGATCTGCTCCATCTTCTGGATGCTTCTTTGCATGCATTATACCTCCAATCATCATAATTACTACTGATGCAATTACTGTAACCACTGCAATTCTTGTTATAATCCAAACTTGAGCCCATTCTCCTAAGAATATTGTAACCCATGGTACTGATTCTGTGTGAACTTTAGAATACATGTTCATTACATCATATTGTGAACCGATTGCACACATCATAATGACAACAATTCCGCCATAAAGTGTGATGTTTGGAATTGCTTCAGTATATGCTACCATCTTGTGTCCTTCTTTCATTAATCTGATAATTCGCAAAGTCATTGCCCATACGAGATGTACGATTCCTAAGAACAATGAAACTTTGAGAATGTTAATTACTTGTTCAAATGTTAATTCTGCAACACTCAAAATTCCTACTAGAAAACTAACTGAATGTAACGCACCACCTTCCTCTAACAATCCTTCAAATGGACCCATATGATCAAGGTGATAACCAAACGCCTCTCCTGCTCCAACGCCAGCTATTGCTGCTGCAGCTCCAGATATTGCAATAAGCATTCCCCATCTGGAAAGCTCACCTTGTCCTTTTACTTTGAATAAAAGTCCCATTCCCATGAGTAATAATCCGTGACCCATATCTGCAAACATCAATCCATAAAAGATTGGCCACATGAGGGCAATCATTGGTGTTGGGTCTGGTTCTCCAGCCTTTGGAATTCCTTGGCTTTTTGTAATAACTTCAAAGGTTCTAACGAATTTCTTATTATCTAATAATGTTGGAATTTGCTCCTTTAATTTTGGATCAACAATATCCTCAACAACTGATGTCCATTGTTTTGTAGAATCTTTGAACTTTGATTCCATCTTTGCTGGGATGAATCCCTGAATAACTGCAAAATTTTTGGTTCCACCAGGCTTTCTCAAAGTCTCAAGAACATCTTTTGCAACCATTGCTTTTTCATGAATAGCCAAAATATCGCGTCTGCTCTTCTTTGTTAATCCAGCCAACTGTTTTTTGATTGATGCTTGTTTTTCAGTTAATTCTTTGATTTTTGATTCGGCTAGTGCATATGCTTCACTAGGAACTTGTGGGAATCCTTCTGGAATTTTAAATGAATTTGAGTTAAAACTTCTTAGGACTTTGAGAACTTTATCAGAATCATTATTATCTGCAATTACTAGAATTGCTGATTTTTCTTTGCTACCTAAATCATATTTGTTAATTGTAACTCCTTCAAGAGAGCGGGTAATCTCTTCATAGTTTACAGTATCAATAACAAAGAGATTTGTAAAAAAATACTTCATTAAACCAAATCCTGAAATATCCATGTTTAACTTCTTTATGATTTCTAGAGTTTCTTTGAGTGAGGTGTATTCATCAATTGCTGCTCTAGTATTTGCAGCATCTTCAAGTAATTTTGCTGGTTCATCAATAATTGATGGTGCTTCTTTTTCCAAGTCTGCAACCATCTCTTCGATTTCATTAATTTCATAGTCTTTTTTCTTGATTACAGTTCCCTTGAACATGATCTCCATTATTCCTACTGTTTGAGGAATTGCCATTCCTTTGACTACATCATCTATTGATTGGAATGTTTGCTGTGCTTTTAACAAAAGATCGTCTATTTCAGGGGTTACTAGATCATTTGCAGAATCTACCTTGTGGTACCATTCAAACTCTGTTAATCTCGAAATTGCTTTTGGTGATTCACTTCTTGGTAAAATTACGCTTCCAAGTTTTAGATCGGCTGTTCCCAAGACAAATTTTGGGTATTTTTATTGAGTTTAATATCTTTCTGATGGTATTTTTTCCCAAACATTAAAATCTATTATGGATGAACGGCACCCATTGGCATCTAATTCTTTAGAAGTTACAATTGATAAAATTCTAAAAAATACCGAAAATGATGTCCTTTCAAATATCAAAACAGCCCTTGATGATTCACAACAAAATCTTGATGACTCTGTTCCTAAATTAGAAGCTGAATATGACAAAATTCTCTCAGATGGCAAAAAAGAAGCCGAAAAAATCGAAAAACAGATCATGGGAAGTGCCGATATTGAGGCTAGAAATAAGCAATTAATGGCATTAGAAGATGCAGTCGATAAAGTATTTTCAAAAGCACTAGATCAAATTGCAAATGCTGATCGTAGTGGTGATTATTCTAATTTAATTAAAACAATGATTGAAGAAGCAACTCAAATTTTGGGAACTTCAGAAATTACAGTTACTACAAATGCAAAAGACAAAGACGTAGTTCAATCAACACTATCTCAATTCCCAGGAGCTGAAATGTCTCCTGATACAATTGATTGTCTTGGTGGAATTGTTGTAAAGTCAAAAGACGGCGCAATGACATTTGATAATACGATCGATGCAAGAATTGAACGTCTGAAGCCTTTAATAAGGAAAGAGATTGCATCCAAATTCGGGGTAGGAGAATAAGATGGCAGCTCAAGGTAGAATTGTTTGGGTAAGCGGTCCTGCAGTTAGGGCCGATGGTATGTCTGAAGCAAAGATGTACGAAACTGTAACAGTTGGAGATTCAAAATTAGTCGGTGAAGTAATTAGATTAACCGGAGATGTAGCATTTATCCAAGTTTACGAATCAACAAGTGGATTAAAACCAGGTGAACCTGTAGTTGGTACTGGAAACCCACTTAGTGTTTTGTTAGGTCCTGGAATTATTGGACAACTTTATGATGGAATTCAAAGACCACTAAGAGCATTATCAGAAGCTTCTGGTTCCTTTATCGGAAGAGGTATTACAACTACTCCAGTTGACATGACCAAAAAGTATCACTTTGTCCCATCAGTTAGTAATGGTGATGAAGTCGCAGCAGGAAATGTAATTGGAGTTGTTCAAGAAACTGATCTTATTGAGCACTCTATCATGGTTCCGCCAGACCACAAAGGTGGAAAAATTGCAAACATTGTATCAGAAGGAGATTATGATTTAGAAACTGTATTAGCAACAACTGAGGGTGAAGGCGGAAATGTCGAACTCAAAATGTATCACAGATGGCCTGTAAGAAAACCACGTCCATACAAGAACAGATATGATCCAACAGTTCCACTTCTTACTGGACAACGTGTTATTGACACATTCTTCCCAATTGCAAAAGGAGGAACCGGTTCAATCCCAGGAGCATTTGGAACAGGAAAGACAGTTACATTACACCAAATTGCAAAATGGGCAGATTCCCAAGTTGTAGTTTACATCGGTTGTGGTGAAAGAGGAAACGAAATGACAGAAGTACTTGTAGAGTTCCCACATCTCAAAGACCCACGTAGTGGAAAACCACTCATGGACAGAACTGTACTTGTTGCAAATACTAGTAACATGCCAGTAGCAGCAAGAGAAGCAAGTATCTACACTGGTGTAACAATTGCAGAATATTACAGAGATATGGGTAAAGACGTTGTACTTGTAGCAGATTCTACAAGTAGATGGGCCGAAGCACTCAGAGAAATGAGTGGTAGATTAGAAGAGATGCCAGCAGAAGAAGGTTATCCATCATATCTTGCATCAAGATTAGCAGAATTTTATGAAAGAGCAGGTCGTGTTAGAGCAGCAGGAAGTCCAGACCGTGATGGTTCTGTAACTTTGATTGGCGCTGTTTCACCATCTGGTGGTGACTTTACAGAACCAGTTACAACTCACACCATGAGATTTATCAAAACTTTCTGGGCTTTGGATGCAAAGCTAGCATACTCTAGACACTATCCATCAATTAACTGGATGAACAGCTATTCTGGTTATCTTGCAGACATTGCAAAGTGGTGGGGTGAGAACATCAACGAAGATTGGTTGAGTCTTAGAAGTGAAGTTTATGGTGTCTTGCAAAGAGAAGATACCCTAAAAGAAATTGTTAGACTCTTAGGACCTGAAGCACTTCCAGATGAGGAGAAATTAATTCTTGAAGTTGCAAGAATGGTAAAGATTGGTCTATTACAACAAAACTCATTTGATGATGTCGACACTTATTGTAGTCCAGAGAAACAATACAAACTAATGAAATTACTAGTTGACTTTTACAAGAAAGGTCAACAAGCAATCAAGGAAGGAACTCCTCTTGCAGATATCCGTGCTATGTCAAGTATTACATCCCTTCTCAAAGCAAGAATGGATATCAAAGATGATGAGATGCCAAAACTTGATCAATTAGAAGCAGACATGCAAGAAGAATTCAAATCAATTACAGGAGTGAAAGTATCAAATTGACAGCAGAAGGCGGAGTTCAATACAGTAAGATTGCAGAAATCAAAGGTCCTTTAGTTATTGTAGATGACGTTGAGAATGCAGCATTTGACGAATTAGTAGAAGTTGAAACTAAAGAAGGTGAAAGAAGATTAGGTAAAGTTCTCGAAGTTGGAAACGGTAAAGCAATCGTCCAAGTTTTCGAGGGAACTACTGGATTATCAATTGCCGCAACAAATGCAAAGTTTGTAGGCAAAGTTATGGAAATGCCAGTTTCCAGAGAAGTACTCGGTAGAGTCTTTGATGGTTTAGGCAGACCAAAAGACGGACTCCCAGATCCTATTGCTGATAGATTTATCGACATTAACGGTGAACCAATGAACCCAGAACAACGTGAATATCCAAAGGACTTCATTCAAACTGGTGTATCTGTAATTGATGGAATGATTACTCTAGTTAGAGGACAAAAACTTCCAATCTTTTCAGGTTCTGGTATGTCTCACAACCTCTTAGCAGCTCAAATCGCAAGACAAGCAAGTGTAATTGGTACACAAGATGATTTCGCTGTAGTATTTGCAGCAATTGGTGTGCAATACAACGAAGCAGAATATTTCAGAAGAAGTCTTGAAGAATCTGGCGCTCTAAAAAGAAGTGTTCTTTTCTTAAACACAGCAGATGATCCTGCAATTGAGAGAATTATTACTCCTCGTGTTGCATTGACAGTTGCTGAATATTTGGCATTTGAATTAGGAATGCACGTTCTTGTAATTCTTACAGATATGACAAACTATGCTGAAGCACTCAGAGAGATTAGTGCAGCAAGAGAAGAAGTACCTGGAAGAAAAGGTTATCCTGGTTATCTTTACACTGACCTTTCAACAATTTATGAAAGAGCAGGAAAACTAAACGGAAAGAAAGGAAGTGTTACACAAGTTCCAATCTTGTCAATGCCTTCTGATGATATTACTCACCCAATTCCTGACCTTACTGGTTACATTACAGAAGGACAAATTGTACTTGGTAGAGATTTGTTCAGACAAGGAGTTTATCCACCTGTCAACATCTTGATGAGTCTCTCAAGACTGATGAAAGACGGTATTGGTGAAGGAAGTACCAGAGCAGATCATGGTGAAATTTCAAATCAAGTTTATGATGCATACTCTAGAGCACAGGAAGTCAGAGCACTTGCAGGAATTGTAGGTAAAGCAGGACTTACTGAAATTGATTTGAAATACATGGATGTTGGTGATGTCTTTGAAAATGAATTCCTCTCACAAGCAACTGATGAGAATAGAACCATTGAAGAGACATTAGGTATCTTATGGAAGATTGTATCCAAACTACCAAAGAACGAAATTACAAAAATCAAAGATAAGTACGTAGAACAATATTACAAGGAAGAGTAGCAAAATGTCGTTTGGACAAAATGTTGCTGCCACAAAGATTGAACTTTTCAAATACAAAAAATCTAGTCAAGTAGCCGTAATGGTGCAGAAAATTCTAGATGATAAGCGTAAAGTCCTTCTAAAAAACATTGAAGAGATGATTGAAGAAGCCTCAAAAGCAAGAGGTGGAATATGGGAACCACTCCAAGACATTTACAGTTCTGTAAACGAAGCATATTTGGCATTAGGAACTGCAACTGTTGACTCTGTTGCTGAATCCACTCCTCCTGTAATGGAAGTAGATGTTAATGTTAGAAGAGTAGTTGATGTAAAAATTCCAGCACTATCTGTTACTGAAAAAGATACAAAATCAATGCCATATGGTTTTGCTGATACAAATTCTTCAATTGATAGAGGAGCAAAACAGATCAAAGAACTCTTGCCAAAAATTTGCAAAGCTGCAGAATATGAAAATTCCATTTTTAGTCTTGCAAAAGCATTAGAAAAGACTCAGAAATTACTTAATGCCCTTGAAAATGTCATCATTCCTCAATATCAACAAAAAGTTAGATTCATCATTGCTACTCTTGAGGAAAGAGAAAGAGAGGAATTCGCAAAGTTAAAAAAAGTCAAGGCTAAGATGGAGAGCAGGTAAAATGACAAAAGAAGAAATTAAAAAACTAGTTGAAAATTCAAAGAAAACATTAGATGCAGATTATGATAATTTTGTAAAGTCTGTAAACGATGATTTGAGTTCTTTCAAAAAGAAAACTTTAGATCGAGTTTGAGAAAATTTCCCCAACATGATTTAAATATGGACCCAATGGAGCCACATCGTAAATGAAAACTATCGTCATGTTACTTTTGGCAGCATCAGCAATTTCAATTCTAGGATCAACTGGAGTTGCATTTGCTCAAGAAGATGGTGCATCTAGTGGCGACTCGATGAAACTCCTTGGTGCTGGTTTGGCCTTTGGTATTGCAGCAGGTGGAGCAGGCATTGGTCTTGGTCAAGTAGGTGCAGCAGGTCTCGCAGCCATTAGTGAGAATCCCGCAATGCAATCTAAGGTATTCATCTTCGTAGGTATGGTCGAATCAATCGCAATCTACGGTATAGTTATGATGTTTATCATCTTAGGACAATAGTCCTAAACAACATATTTTTCAATTTTTAAAATTTTTAGTTATAGTCTATTCTATTGACATCTAGTATTCTTGCACAATATCTGCACTTGAGAACAGTTCCCTCTTTGTCAATTACATCCATAATGGATTCTATGTGCTCAGAACTGTTTGTAATACAATCTGGATTTGAGCATCGAAATATCTTATCAATCTCATTTGGTAGTGACACTCTTCGTTTCTCTACTAATTTGTAGTCCTTTATCATGTTGATAGTTGCTTTTGGTGCAATAACTGCAATCTTGTTGGTATCATCGTCTTTTAGGAACTTGTTTTCTACTTTGATGATATCTTTTTTCTTGAATTTTCCGCTGGGTACATTCAGGGCTATGGTAATTAGACTGCCATCTTTACCATCTATCCTCAAAGCATTGAGCACTTGAAGACCTTTGCCTTCATCAATATGGTCAATTACAGTGCCTTCTTTGATTCGTCGAACCATAAGTTCGGACTGCTCCATCAGAATACTTTGTATACCCACCTGTATATATCATTGAGAGAATGAACGAGTTCTACCAAAAAGACACAATCTCAATTAAGGACTTTAACAAGGAACAACTCGAAAAAGTCTTTACTTCTACTGATAAAATTATGCAACTAGATCCCTCTGATAGAAGAGAAATCTGCAAGGGAAAGACTTTGGCATACTTGTTCTATGAGCCAAGTACTAGAACTCGTCTAAGTTTTGATTCTGCAATGGCATCTATTGGAGGAAACTCTTTGGGAATTGCCGATACAAATTCTTCATCTACTCAGAAAGGTGAGAGCTTGGCTGATACTGTTAGAATGATGTCGATTTATTCTGATGTCCTAGTTTTACGACATACATTGGATGGCTCTAGTAGATTTGCAGCTGAAGTCTCAAACAAACCTGTAATTAATGCTGGTAGCGGAACTGAAGAACATCCAACCCAAGCAATTCAAGACTTGTTTACAATTAAAAAAGAAAAGAAAAAGATTGATGGACTGAAAATTGGAATTGTCGGTGATCTAAAGTATGGCAGAACAGTTTATTCTTTGTTATATGGACTTGGAAACTATGATGTTGATGTCCGTTTAATTTCCCCTGAATCACTACGAATTAGATCTGATTCAACTTATGAAATCAAACAGAGATTAGATTATACTGAATCTACGAACATTGAAGAACACATTGATGAGTTAGATGTACTTTATGTCACAAGAATTCAAAAAGAGAGATTCCCTGATGAAGAAGAGTATCTCAAAGTAAAGGGGAGTTATGTTGTGGGTTTGGATTTGCTAAAACAGATGAAAGAAGATAGCATAATTCTGCATCCTCTTCCAAGAATTGATGAAATCTCAACTGATATTGATAAAACCAAAAATGCAAAGTACTTTGAGCAGGCTGAATATGGAAAACACACTCGTGCTGCATTATTGGGATTGACATTAAATGAGAACGGATTCTAGAATCCGTATTCCATATATCTAGAGACGTTTCAATACATCCATTGACAGAAACAAAAACCATTCCGATATTTCCTCTAGATTTAGTATTATTTCCTAGACAAGAACTGCCTTTGAGAATTTTTGAGCCTCGCTACAAGCAACTAGTTGATGATTGTATGCTAGGTGATGGTCAGTTTGGTGTATGTCTAATTGATGAGACAAATTCTGTTAGTGGTTGGAACTCTCCTAAGATGGTAGGAACCATTGCAAAAATTACAAAATGCTCAGATGTTGAAATGGATGGACTGCAACTCCACATTGAAACACTGGGAAGAAATTCATTTAGAATCAAAAAAATTATTCCACCTTCAATTCCTCAACCTGAAAACTATGATCCACTTTCAGTAGAAGGTCATCAGCAAATCTCTGAGATACATGAAAAAATTGGAACTGAAGCAAAAATGTACATTCAAGCTGAAGTTGAGATGATTCCTGAAATTGATGATGATATTTCTATTTATACATGGCAAAATCTCGTTGAATTATGGAAAAAGAAAATTATCAAACAAGCACTGCCACAAGTAGTTGAACCACATTCTTTACATCATGTTTTAGAACAGTACTATCTTACAACTGATACTCCTACAATTGATTACATCTATTCGCTTTCAGCACTTGGTGCAAAAGATCCTAATGACTTGCAACCAATACTAGAAGCTACAACAATGGATGAATTACTTCAAAGTGTTGAAGAATTACTCACAGTAAAATAGCCCTAGGTAAGATTTGAGATGATGTCGATTTCTAAACTTTCAATATTGGCATTAGCAGCATGTTTGCTATTTCCAGCTAGCAGCGTTTATGGTCATGGACTAGGAATTGATACAATATCTTCAGTAGATGTTGCTGGAAAAGAAATCTCAATTTCAGTTGAGATGCCAATGTACTTTGAAAATGAGCGAGAACAAATCACAATTACTGCAACTGACAAAGAGACAGACGAGCCTGCAAAAAATGTCACATTTCTCATTGGATTGTTCCATAGCAATGAAATGATTTTTAGAAATTACTTTTTCACAGAAAATGGCGTTTTGCCAATAACTGTACTATCCCAGCAAGGGTATGATAATTTTGTAATTAATGGCGAGCAAGACTCACTTTTGGGAGCATATCATGCAACTGAATCATCACCAATAGAGATTGCAGGTCCTGTCTTTGATGAAGGTGGATTATTCACTTTTGAGATTGAAGTCAGAACCATTGATGAGCCCACCAACATCATAGAAGATTCAGGCGTATATCGTGCCGATTTGACACTTGTTGAGACCACTTCGCATCCTCAAGAAGATGCTGAAGGAAATGATGTTGAATTTAGAATGAAATCCTATTTTGATCAAATTCAGAATTTCCAATATGACCCTAAGGCCAAACAAGTAACTTTTGAGATGCCTTTTGATTGGAGCGAGGACAGCATGTCCCACGTTACAGTTGTGCACGAAGAAGTACATTTTCCAAAACATTTCATTGAATTTTTGAGTCCTAGTTATTCAGGATATGCAAATGGAATTGAACTGTTCAAAGCTTCCGTATCAATTGATGATTACACAGAAGAAGATGAAAGAATAGTTCACTTTGTTTTGTTGCAGGACCATCTAAGATTCATAAAAAATGAGATGAAAAAATCTGATGAGCCACTACCAGACAATATTGTTTTTACATTAACTACAAATGAAAAAATATCATTTCCATTAGAGGCCTTTACAAAGAGTGAAGATTTCAAAGTGAATCTATCATGGGATCCTATAGACCTTGAACCAGGAGTTGAAACAACTTTCATTTTTACTATTAGGGATGGAAGAACAAATGAACCTCTTAGAAACTCTGATTATTCATTTGTAATCATTCAGAATGGAGATGAGTTACACCGTGTATCTGGAACAGCAACAATTGGTGGTGAATTTACAAAATTCACATTTGCTGAAGACCAAACAGGTCCTACAACAATAAAATTTGAAAATATTAGAAACACTGGACAAGATACTGAATTTGGAATAATGGTTGCACCTGAATTTGGTACTATTGTAATGTTGATTCTTGTGGTTTCACTAATTGGTATAATTACTATTAGTAGAAAACATGAGACTTTTTCTCTCATTAGGATGTGATTTTTCCTAAAATTTTTTAAATCTAGGAATGAAAATATCTCCATTAATTATATATGAGTTTCTAGTGGAACTTTAGTGGACAAAAAAGAACTAAAGAAAATTGTTGGCGATGTACGAAAACAAAATTCCATATTTTCAGACAAATCATTTCTTGACAATCTTTCTACTCCCACATCTATCATTGGGAGAGAACCTGAATCAAAAAAACTAGTGAAATTTCTCTTGTCATTTGAAAAGGGGTTAGTTGTTCCATTGATTTCGGTTTATGGCAGAAGTGGTTCAGGAAAATCAACTATTGTACAATTTGTCTGCAAAAACTTGGATGTAGATTTTTGTTACGCAAATTTGAGAAAGGCAAAGACTGTTTTTGGATGTATTAATCTGATCTTATCTGAATTGGGTCATTCTAATCTAAAAAATGCTCAGGGTATAAACACTGCTTTTACAATATTAGAAGAATTAATTATAAAATCACTTGACAAATCTGGCAACTCTTTATTTGTATTGTGTCTTGATGAATTTGATACATTATTTTATGACAAAAGGGGTAAACCTTCTGATTTTGTTTACAAACTTCTTGTATTGGTTGAAAAACTACGTACTCTAAAAAAACATCTTTGCATTGTTACCATATCTAATAAAGTACTATCAGAATTTAATTTAGATGATCGAGTTATATCTCGAATTGGTACATCCGAAATTTATTTTGATTCTTATTCTCAAAATGATGTATTAAAAATAATTCGCAATAGGGCAAACAAATCATTTTCACAAAAGATTGATGATGATGTTTTGACTCATTGTGCAGAAATTAGTTCATTAGAACATGGTGATGCAAGACGTGCAATTGATTTACTGAGAACCAGTGGAGAATTAGCAGGACTTGAAAATAAAAAAATATCAAAAAAACATGTTGATGATGCAATTATGCAACTACAAAAAAACCATACATGCAAGATCTTCAAGACAATCAACTTGAAGAAAAACAGCACCTTGAATATTCGATGAACTTGATGTTAGGAATTGCATTGAGTGTAGTTGCAGGAATTTGGTTGTTGTATTTCAAAAAGAGAATATGGAACTGAATTCTTAATGGATATTGTACTGGAATTTAGATCTTGTAAAGAAAATTATTCCAATCATTGATGCTGCTAAAATCATAATTGCCAAAATCCCAAACTCTGGAATGACTGTGTTGTGATATTTTTCAGTGATTCCACTAAAACTAAACCCTGGAACTACTCCTCCTCCAATAAGATAGATGCTGTCTCCTACAGTTGATGATGCCAAACCGTGTCTTGGTATTGGCATTGGTTGTTGTGCTATCCACCCTTCTTGAGGAATGTATGCTTCGTTTTCTTCAAATGTCTTTAACGAACTTTCTCCACCAAAAACAAAGATTGCGCCATTAAGAACAGATGCAGTCAATCCACTTCTTGCTGTAGGAAGTGGCTCTAACACCTTCCAAGTATCTGTGATGTGATCATATCTTTCATTTGCATCAGAATTTGCTTGTCCTGTCCTGCCTCCAATAACGTATAACTGCTCATCTAGGACTGCTGATGCTAAATGTTCTCTAGGGGTGGGCAATGGAGATTTTTTCTCCCATGAATTAGTTTCAGGATCATAAGATTCGTTTTCTGTACGAGAATTTTCATTGAATCCTCCAATTGCATATAGTTTGCCATCTACAAACTCTGCAGTTAATGCACCACGTGCAGTTGGCATGTTGGCACCTTGACTCCAAGAATCTGTTTGTACATCATAAATCAATAATGAGTTTGATGGATTCCATCCTTTCATGTATCCTCCAATAACATACAGTTTTCCATCATAAGATGCAGTTCCTGCATGGTGTAATTCTAAGGGCATAGGCGTTCCTGTACTCCATGATTCAGTTTTGACATCAAAAACAAATACAGAATTTGAAATACGATTTGTATTGGTTATTCCTCCAACAACATAGATTTTCTCCTCAATTGCAGATGATTCCATCTCTGATCTCACTTCTGGCATGTCTGCTAACCTTTTCCAACCTTCTGAATCTTCTTCTGCAAAAATAGTTGAGATTGGGAAACTTATTAGAACTAATAAAAACAATATTTTTTTCATCTGGATTCTGTTTTCTTTAACTTCATTAAAGAATTGCTTTTGAGAATAGAATTAACTTTACAATTGTAAAATCTGTTCTGAGATTTTTTCAAAATTTATAATGTAGTTGAAATAGGAAATATCAATAACTCATCTCAAAACTAATCATTTAGTGAATAATTGACGATCATCCTGATCTAACAAATAGCAAACACAGCATATCTCCATGAAATTCCAAGAATT
>JOSY01000073.1 GCA_000746765.1 Marine Group I thaumarchaeote SCGC AAA799-D11 | reverse complement strand
GAATCTGATGGTATTTTTGATAGTGGACGATTCATGCCTGACGAATCTTGGTCCTACACATTTGAAGAAGAAGGGTCATTCAATTATTTTTGTGTAATTCATCCTTGGATGGAAGGAATTGTATTTGTAGATCCGTTTATTCCAGATTATCCTCATGATGCAACAGGAAAACAAGTGGAATTTCCAATTCTGTTGATCACCCCTGATAACTCTGTTGAGATAAATTTTTCATGGGAACCTAAAATAATCAAAACACATGAGAAAGTAAACTTCATCTATAGATTTTATGATGCTCAAACTGATCAACCTTTAAGAAAATTGGAATATGACATTGCAATTATTCAAAACGGAATTGAGTTGTATCGTGATAAGAATGCTGTATCTCAAGCAGGAGGAGATTATAGACAATGGATTTTTGAAGAACCAGGTTCTGTGCTGATAAAATTTAGAGATATTCGGTCATTTGGTAAAGTTGCAGAAACTACAATTGATCTTTCTGGAAGTTCAGTAGCTCGACTTGGAGACTTTAGTGCAGTAGTTTATGAAAATACTGAACAAACAAAAACTGTGGATAAAATTGTTCAACCCCGACAGACAGTTCAATTCTATTATGAGATTGCAGTTGCAATAATTGCTGTCCCAGCAATCATGTTACTTGCAATAATGATCTACATGAAATACAAGGGGCCTAAAACACTCATTAATCAAGGAGGAGGGAAAGCAAGTCCTATCTGAACATGGATTTAAAAAAAGAACAACAAGTTGTTAGATTAGCACTTGTCATTTCCATAATTTCTGGAGTAGGATATGTTGTCTTTTTATCTTTTGATGCTCCTAATTCTTCAAATAATGCCCTTTTAGGCACGGAAATTCTATTTTCTGGATTTGGAGAGATTACGCTATTTAATCCTGAACAAGTAACCCTGTTTTCTACAGACATCTATCAAGATACAAGTTTAGGATACCAAGTTTCTAAACCAAACGGGAATTGGGAAATCCATTCTGTGTTAAATGAAATGAATTCAGATGAGTTAGCATTATTGCAAGCAAAAGGGTTTCTTGATGGAGTATATGTAGAACAAAACCATGACAAGCGATTTATAATTACGGTCTTTGACATACAAAAGGAAAATTTTTCCTTACATGAATATGTAGATGATATAATTGAATCAACAGAATCTCAGAATATTGAAATTCCATTTGAACAAGTTTCTTCTGAAGATGATTGGGCAATTTTTGCCATGTCATCTCTTGATCAAGATCAATATGGAGAACAACTATTTGTTGTAAAAGATAATAGACTTTACATGTTGTTATATTCTGGAGCATCTCCAGAATCACTTAGTTTGGAACAGAAACAAGACTTTCAATATATCATGGAGTCATTTGAGGTGATTTGACTTTGAGACAGTTACAATTTTCAATAATCTTTTTAATGATTTGTTTGGGATTTTCTACTTCTGCTTTTGGACATGGATTAGGTGGTGAGATGCTTCCCCCAACAACAATAGGAGATAGAGATGCAACACTTTCCATTGATGTCTCTCCATCTACATTTGATCCTAACAATCCTGAAAATTTTGTAACTTTGAGATTGTTTGATTCTAACACAGAGGCAATCATAGAACATGTGACTTTTATTTTGGAACTCAAAAAAGACGGGGAACGAATTTTTAGATACATGTTTCATGATGAACTTGGAAATCTGAATTTTCGTGTAATTTCTGATAATTCTGATAAAATTTCTGTAGATGGTACTCAAGAGCCTCTTTTGGGAGGTTGGATGAGAGGAAACGATGGAACTTTGACTCTTACAGGGCCAATTTTTACTTCTGGGGGACTTTATGAGTACAAGGTAGAGGTTCTAACAGTTGATTTTGATGATAATGTTCTAGATCAGAGGGTGGAATTAGAAGGTGCAATCAGTATTGCAGATGTTAAAACCTTTGAGGTAACAGATAACAAAAACCAATCTCATGATGTTCAGGTCATATCTTATTTTGATACTATCAGCGAATTTGATTTTGATTCAAACAAAATGAGTTTCTCGATGCCTTTTGATTGGAATCAAGACTTGGAGCAACTCAGTGTCATTCATGAAGAAGTAAGAGTACCAAACACCTTTGGGGAATTTTTGTCCACAAAATACAACTCTTATGCAAATGGTGTATTGTTACCTGACGAAGTTGTAACCATAGATGATTACTCTTTTGATGATAGAACAGTACACATGACAATTTATCGTGAATTAATAAAAGAGATCAAAGAAGAAGCACTCAAAACTTCTGATTCTAAAATTGATTTTAGTATAGAGACTAGCGATAGTGTAAAGTTCCCACTAGAATTTGCGACCCCTGACTATAGATTCAAAGTATTCTTGTCTTGGGAACCTGAAACAATTCGTGCAGGAGAAGAGACAACCTTTTTTGTAGATTTTGATGAGTTGTTTAGTGCTAAAACAAAAAGATTGGCAGAATATGATCTTTCAGTAATTCAAAATGATGAAGAGATTTACAAAAAACATCTGACTGGAAACATCAATTCTGATACTCCAAACTCTCATAGCATAACATTTGCACCAGAACATTCAGGATCTGCAAACATTTTCTTTTCAAACATTGATGGAAATTCTCTTTCAAAAGGAAATTTTATCATAGTAATTGAGCCTCAAGCTAATTCACAGCAATCAAAATCCTTAGAATCTCAAGAGATTCCCATTTGGATTAAAAACAATGCTGGATGGTGGGCAAATAATTCTATTGATGATGAGACCTTTGTTCAAGGAATTCAATTTTTAATCAAACAGAACATTTTACAAGTTCTTTCTATTACTACTCAAGAATCAAATTCTAATGAAATTCCATCTTGGATTAAAAACAATGCTGGATGGTGGGCCAGTGATCAACTAGATGATGAAACATTTGTTCAAGGAATTCAGTACTTGATCAAAAATGGAATTATTGTAGTAAATTGATTGACATGAAAATTAATGTGTGTTTGCAATGAATTTGTGTAAAGGTGTTTGTGAAAGATTCGAAGTAAAGATCAAAGGAGGCTGTGTAGAAACCATACCAAATCAACAACTTATCACGATTAATTCTGTACACATTATACGCAATCACACGATAAAATAATTCCCTATTTTGTGTGGC
>JOSY01000072.1 GCA_000746765.1 Marine Group I thaumarchaeote SCGC AAA799-D11 | reverse complement strand
AAGAACTGCAATAAGATATGAAAGAGTAGCAGAGAATTATCTTGGATTCATCAACATTGCGTCATTTTTGATGTATTGTAGGGTTTTGAGATGAGTTCACTGTAAATAAAATTCTCTATTGGAAAATCAATCTATCTAAAACTAGTACAATGACAAAACATTCTCATCAATTATAACACAGAATTAAGGATTTTCAAATATGTTTAATTCAAAATATTTACTTATTGCTGGAGCGTTTGCACTAGCTGCGATATCTATATTGGTAATTTATGGTGGATTTTCTGAAGAAATTACTCCAAAAACTCAAGAAAATATTTCAGATTTACCTTTGAAAACAGAGCCTGATACAATTGAAATTGAAGAAATTACCGAAATTATAGAAATTACGGGTACTCCTGTAGATAATTATCCTCCCGAAGAAAGAGACCAACATTGTGGAAAATCCGATTTTAAGTCAACTCAATATATTCAAGAGTTTGAAATTCCAACTCCATGTACCCAACCTCTCTCAATAATTACTGATTCTGAAGACAATGTTTGGTTTGTTCAATCAAATACTGGAAATGTTGCCCTGTTTGATCCAATAACTAATGAGTTTACAGAATATCCAAATGACAAGTGGACATTGAAAAGAGCATCAATGATGTGGGGAATGGTAATTACCGAAGATAATGAGATATGGTTTACAGATGAAACGAATGATTTTCTTTGGAAGTTTTCCATTGATGAAAAAACATATTCAAAAATGGATTTCCCTAAAGAAATAGAAAATTCTTTTCCACAAAAACTAGAGTATTATAATGGATATTTTTTGATAAATGATTTTACTGGAAATCGCATAGTTGTGTTAAACCATGATGATTTGGACAATGGAGAGTCAGAATATTCTGTAATTACAATTCCAGAGGGATATTTTACCAGTCAAACATCTGTTGATCAGGAAGGAAATATCTGGTTTGTAATGTGGAAATATCAAAAAGAAGCAGTATTACACAAAACAAATTTTGATACCCAAGTAACAGAAAGTTATAGTCTTCCGTCTAGCGTTTATGCACCAAATGGAGTGTCTGTTGGGCCTGAAGGAAATGTTTGGATAGCTGACACTGCAGGAAGTTCGTTTTACCAATTTAATCCAAAAGATCTCAAGGTAACCGAATTTGTAACTTCTGATGCGCCACTATGGTCATTTGGAAACTCGTCAGGACTAATCAAAACTCCAATTACCCGACCTTACTGGAATGCATTTGATTCTGATGGAAATATGTGGTATAATCAACAAACAGCAAACAGATTGGCCGTATTTGATCCTGTTTCAGAGTCAATGTTAGAATATGATATTCCCTCCAGAAATCCTGGTTGGGCTGACTGTGGAGATCTGGCTGATTGTGGCACAGCACAAAGCTTTGCATTTACAATTCAAGGAGACAATGTTTGGTTTACAGAATGGGTTGAGAATAATATTGGAGTTTTAGATGCTTCAATTCCTGTTCCCCTCTCAATTAATCTAGAACAAAAAGAAATTCAAATCAAGCAAGGAGAGCAAAAGGAGATTCTTCTCACTATGAATCCCCAAACAGAACAAACTGAATTATTTTTATCTGCTGCAACAAATACAGATTTCATAAACACGGAAATAAAAACAAGTTCAATGTCAATTTCAAAACAAAGTCAGGTTCCTGTTACAATATATGTAGATGACAATGCCCATCAAGGAGATTACAAAATTCTTCTAAGTGCACAAATTTTAGATGTTGTTGTTTCATCATACATTACTGTAAAAATAATTTAAAATGTCAAGTTCAAATTAGTTTTGTGATGTTTTCAACTGTTTTTCTATATTCTTAATATCGCTTACCCAAATATCTATCAGATTTTTTTGCTCAAGTATTTTTTCTTTTAGTCTTAATCTTACTTTGTATTCACTTGTGTTTTTTAGTTGATTGATCAAATTTGTTTTTTTGTCAATATGAAATTTTAATTGTTTTTCGGCATTGGCTAGTTTTTTTTCAAATTCTTTTTTAACCAACATCATCCATTTTTATCTCTGATTGTTTTTCTTCTATGATTGTCTGAAAGTCAGAAAAAGATTTTGCTCCAAACATTGAAGAATAACCTATTTCTTCATTTCCGATGAAAAACGTAGGGGTGCCTGAAATCTTGTAACTACGTCCCTCTGACAAATCTTGGTTTACTTCTTCGACATATTTGCCAGAATCAAAGCAAGAATCAAAAGATTCTGCATCTAAATTCAATTCCAATGCATATTCTTTGAAAGCAGTAATGGCATCCATGCCTTCTAGCTTCTTCCATGTATCTTGTTTGATAAATAAAATATCATGATATTCCCAGAATTTCCCTTGATCATCTGCGCATTCAGATGCTACAGCTGCAGGCATGGCATTTGGATGGTTTGGTATTGGGAAATCTCTGTAGACAAAATTTACTTCCCCTGTTTCAATGTACCATGATTTTAAAAGAGGCAATGTTTGAACATAGAATCTAGCACAAAAAGGGCATTGATAATCTGAAAATTCTATTATTGATAGTGGTGCATTGGGATCTCCTAGCATAGGATCATCGCCTTTTGAAATTTTTATTTCAGGTGCTGTGTCAGCTTCTAAATTATTAACTTCTTCCGAATTCGAATTATCTTTTAATTCAATTTCTGTAAAATACAGAGTTATAGCTATTACAAGAACGATGCTGGCAACAATGACCGTTTTGTTATTTTTTGCAGTGTCTAATATGTTCATTTTGGTTTCTCACTTTTTTGATAATTGACTTTATTTGTACAATAATAAATTAAAAGAATTCTAGTACAATCATAGAACTAAACAGTATTTGTTTTAGCACAGTACTAGAAAAAACAAGATTGATAACCACACATCAAAAAAATTCAACATGGTTTGTAAGAATATTTGTGTTGATTACAAAGCAAAGAAACCAAAAAATTCACAAAGATACCTCTCAGGACAAAAGAGATGTTTTGTATGTGACATTTTTATGAAATGGGAAGGCCTTCGTTGTCCTTGCTGTGGAAATAGACTGCGAGTCAAACCTCGTACAACAAAATATAGAGAACAATATCGTATTGCAAAAAATATTCGACATATCTGACTCTTATGATGTATTGAATCTAATTTTTAGTACAACCATAAAACAATTAGTCTTGACTTTGATTTTTTGTATGTAACATTTACAAATATCTGCTATATGATATTTTGTACATTGAAATTACAATCAAATACAAAAATTTCCATAATAGTAATTATTGCAGCAATAATCTCTTACTTTTTTCTAGTTAACAGACCTTAAATTTACTAATTATCATATACATGCACATGGAAAAAACTGAAAGAATTTTTCTTATTGGAATTTTAGGATTTTTGTCAATTGTGATGCCTATAATATTTCTCACGTAAATTTGCAAAACTTGTAGTTAATGTGATTTGTTGCGTTTATTCTCCTGATACATAACATAAACAATCATTCCTATCAATGATATCTCTAAAATCTTTGCAGCAATTCCTGCAATGTCAATGTGCTCAGGATGGTTTTCTGGAGAAAATGGTGGAGGAAAAGTTATTGCATAAAGATATAGTCCAAGTAAAACTATGGAGCCAATTAGCCCAAATAGGTAGATTATTGCATTTCTCCTACGTAAAATTCTGAATTCTTTTTGTGTAGAATCAGATAAGAGTGTGGCCAAAAATAATACTCCAAATCCAATCTGCGATATTGCCGCCAATAACAAAAACATTCCATATTCTATGCGTGTTGTGGCATGATCTATGTATATTGTCAAATGAATTATTCCTCCTGCAAATGCTAAAAACATTATAGAATATCTGACTAGTTCATATTTTTCCAGCTTTGAATTTTTGTTTTTATAATTATTCCACATCGCATACCCAAATACTGCAAAAGGCAATACTACAACAACTACCATTAAAGAATTCCAAATGTAACTCCAGTTTTCTGAAACTGAAACATTAAACAGCACTCTAACACAATCACAATTTGATGAACTAGATGGCATTTGACGTGGCACAACAACATGTTCTTTAGGATTGTTTTGCTCAGAAATGCTTAGTACTATTTGATATGTTCCCTTTTCTTCAAATACAAAAGGAATTTCAAAGTCACCGATACTTCTTTTTATCCAAGGCTCATAGAACAGTCTCTTTTCCATATTTGCATTGTAAATTTCTACCATTGTTTCAATGTCATAGATGTCATTTCCATCTTTGTCTTGAATACTAAAAACAATACTTGCAGGTTCTTTAGGTATGGGGTTTCGTGGCTCAAATCCAATAAATGAAAAATATTTTCCTGACATTACTCCTCCTGAACTACTATACTCTAGATGTGCATAAGAGCTTGGCACAAAAGAAAATAACAAAATAGAAAATGTAAAAAAGAAAACAATAATTTTAATTTGTTTTATTAAAAAAAATTCCATTACCTTGCTTTGCAGTTAGATGATTTGATATATGTAATTATAAAATTAGTACAATGATTAAACAATAATGAATTTGTACTAGTTTGATAGTGGTTAATTTATGAAAAGTCTAGCCGTTATTTTGATACTAATCTTTTCGTTTGGAATGCCATTTGTTTTTGCACAAGAGCCTTCAGAGGGTTGGGAGAGGCTATCTGATATGCCTGAACCTAGATCAGAATCAAAAGCAGTTGGATATGATGATAAAATCTATGTAATTGGGGGTTTGAATAATAATGGACTTGCTGAACATTCTATGTTTGTATATGATGTAAAAGAAGATTCATGGAGAGTTGGAACATCTATGCCTACAGCATTACATCACTCAGGCGCTGCAATTTATGATGGGAAATTGTATGTAGTTGGAGGATATTATGACCAATGGCAGCCCTCAAACGAATTGCTAATCTATGATATAAAATCAAATGTGTGGTCAAAGGGTACAAACATGCCAACTTCAAGAGGCGCACTCACTGCAGAATTTCTTGATGGAAAATTATATGCTATAGGTGGATTTAACAAAGAAACTCGTTCTGAGAATGAGGTTTATGATCCCCAAACTGATTCTTGGGATACAAAATCTAATTTACCTACTCCCCGAGAACATCTGGCATCATCTGTTTTAGACGAACAGATGTATGTAATTGGAGGAAGATCAGGACAAGATAATGTTGATGCAACAGAAGTATATGATTACGCCACTGATTCTTGGAAATCTTTAGAACCGCTTCCAACTGCAAGAAGTGGATTGGCTGCATCTACAATGAACCAAGTGATCTTTGTTTTTGGCGGTGAAGGATATGCTGGTACATTTGATGAAAACGAAGCATACATTCCTGATGAGGGGTGGTTCTCCCAACAACCAATGCCGATTCCAAGACATGGACTGGATGCAGTTACTATCGATAAAAATATCTATCTGATTGGGGGTGGAATTGCGCCTGGTGCAAGTTATAGTCCAATAACTGAAAAGTATCACAATACAATAATTCCAGAGTTTGGAATCTTTGCTGGACTAATTTTCACAATTTCAGTTATTATGATGGTATTGCTTACAAAATCTCGTTTAAAATTTATTTACAAAAATTCTTTCTAAAAACTAATACACTGATAAAACTAATTTACATTTCAGGTTAGTTTTACATTTGGATCTTTTGATAAAGAATTGATTTACAAAAAATTGAAAGTTAAATATTTCAAATGTAAACTATATGTATGAACTATCTAATAACTCATCTCAAAACTAATCATTTAGTGAATAATTGACGATCATCCTGATCTAACAAATAGCAAACACAGCATATCTCCATGAAATTCCAAGAATT
>JOSY01000071.1 GCA_000746765.1 Marine Group I thaumarchaeote SCGC AAA799-D11 | reverse complement strand
ACATGTACTGTGTGTTTCATAATTTTCTAAAAGATTTGACATACATAAGAATACTCAATTTAGTCTATCACGTAATTGATGACAGTCACAAATACATCCTTTTTGACATTTGATTCTTTTACAATCAGAGCACATGTTTTTGTTCCAATAAGGTGCAGTGTTCACATCAATACCTCTGAGTGATCTTGTAAGAACCTCTCCTCATCAAGATTATGATTCTTAACAAAAACACCACCCATATTCCCATCAACAGAACATAAAGAACAGCAGCACCAGAACTTTCAGGAATTTGTGGTTCTTCAAATTCCGAAGGAGGGTCAAATGGGGCAACATAAGATACTCCAAGAAATATAGGAATTACAACTAGTATTATGATTGGCAGGACCATTTCTATTTAGTTATATGGACTGTAATTTGTAAAAATCTTTACTACAGAATGAAAGTAAATATCTCTAATATCATCTTCAGTAGAGACCGCTAGAAGATTAACAATATCAGATGCAGTGATAATTCCAACTACAACATCATTGTCAATAACAGGTAATTTTCTAATTCCTCTTTCATGCATCAAATCAGCAGCTGATCTAACAGAATCATCAGAGCCAACTGAAAACATAGGAGAGGACATTATTTGATGGAATGTCATATTCAATCAAAGACTCTATTTTTGGATCAAATACTGATAATCGGTTTGCATTTTGTTCATTAAACCACAAATTTCCTTTAGAATCAAAATCTGTCCAATAGGGACGAGTAATAGGAGTCTTGATCAAACCTGTAGAGTTTCCATATGTCCAAATCGGGGAATCAAATGTAACATATTCGATCACTTTGTTGCTTTCTGGATTGAATTTGTAAAATGAATTTCCAGCAGTATCTGCAATCCACACATTTCCTAATGGTCCAATAGAAACACCATTTGGAGCGTTAATGCTTGTAGGAAGAGAAAACTGTTCAGTTTCTTGTGTATCATAGTTAGTTTTAACTAAAATTGCTTCTTTTTGATACTTCCACATTACAAACCAGATATTTCCATCATTATCTATTGCTGCTTGACTAGTGAATAATCCGTCAGGCACTGTAATTGAAGAATATGTTGATGTGGTTTCATCTAATTTTTCATGATTTAAAATAACAACTTGGTTTCCAGAAAAATCATTTATTACAAAGTTATCATTATAGAATCCAATTTTTTGAGGAAATGGTTTTTTTATTTTCGTAGGAAATTCAAATTTAGAATATGTTTTTTCAGGAATTGAAAACTTCCAAAGAGAACCACTTGTCTCATCAGTGAACCACACCTCATCATCTTGCGTGTAATGTATGCCCCACATCATTGTGGTGCTCTTTGAAGTCCATTTCTCATTTTGATATTCTGTAAATTCTTCAGATACAGGATCAAACATTGCTATGTTTCCTGTATTTGATTGAGTAAACCAAATTTTTCCTTCAGAGTCTGTGATAATTGAAAGAGGCTGGGTACAAGGTGTAGGAATTTCAAATTCTTGAATGTATCGATTGGATTTTGTATCTGAGCCTCCACAATGCTGATCTCTTTCATGAGGTTCGTAATTATCAGCTGGAGTTCCAGTTAATTCTATTATCTCATCAATCTCAGTTGTTTTCGAAACAGTATCTTCAGAAGTTTCATCAAAAATCACAAAGAAAACTGCCACCGCTATCAAAAACATTATTCCTACTGCAAAATAGATGGGTATTTTCACAATTCGAGATATCATTTCATAGTTATAACTCCTAGTTGTGTTTGATATTTGTACCAAAATACACTATCTAAGATCAGATTTTTTGGAATTTGTGTTTTCAATGATGATATTTTGCAAATTTATTAAAAACTATGATTTTTACATTATTTAGTGGAATATGAAAACGATTACTCTTACATTCGAGACAACTATTCAAGATTGATTCTAAATTCAGCACGTTCTCCAAAATCTGCAATAGCGATTAGCAAAGAAACCAAAATTTCACTTGGAACAGTCTATAGAAGATTAGAGATTCTAAAAAAATATGGATTTTTGAAAATTTCAGGAAAAATTGAGAATGGAAATAAGGTAATGATCTACCACAACAAACCAAAAAGATACCATGTCCAAAATCCAAGAATTTCATATATTTTAGATATTATTGATAAAAATCCAGGTTTGTCTTTTAGAGATCTTCAAAGATTCTCAGGTTATCCAATGGGGACTTTATCTAATTCCCTTTCTAATTTAGAAAAGGATTCAAAAATTATAGTCAAACGTTCTAAGAGACGTTCTAATTACTTTCCACGAAATATCTCCCCTAGTGAATTTCCTACATTAATTAATCTTAGAAAAGAAACAAGCAGACGAATTATCTTGTTTCTTGTAGAAAATCAGAAAGGAACTTTTTCAGAGATTAGAAACTTTGCAAATAAATCCCCCTCTACAGTTTCCTTAACTCTGACAAATTTAATTGAAAACAACATTATTCGTAGAGTTTCAGGATTAAGACCTTATTTTGAACTACAAAATATACAACTCATACATAATGCTTTGATGAGATCTGAACCAAATACTATAGATAAGATGAAAGATAGATTTGCAGATACTTTTTCATATCTCTAGTCTGTTCTAAATATTCCTACAACAAAAAACGATAACATGACAAGAACCAATCCATGAATAATCAAATCGTGTGTTCCATAAACAATATCAAATATTGGATTAATCAAATTTACTAATGATGTGCTTTCAGCTATATGGTAATGGTAAGAAATGCAGCAAAAACCATCAACAATCTTGTCTTTCGAAATTCAAAGTATGTTATTATTCCAATAATTGATAAGACCAAACCAAAGATCACACTAACTATGTGAATAGCATAATATCCTCTCACTTCAAAATCAATTCTTTCAAATCCCAGAGGAACTGAAATTACAAGTGCTGCAACTGATACCGTTACAAGAATTTTTGTCTTATCTTTTATTGACAGAGTTGGTTTTTGCAATGTGTTGTTCAGAGACTTTTTCATTTTAAATTATTTGGAACAATGATAAAACAATATCATCATTAATTAACGTAAAATAAGATTTTAAATTGATGACTGTTCTTGATAAAATCCCTAGATTTTTCTCAAGACAAGTCATCTTTACCATCTCTGTTTTAATCATATTTTTTATTAATGTAGAACAGTCCTATGCAGAAGAATTTACAATCAATATTCCTTTTGGAGCGTTTAACCCTGAACTAAATACCCCTGCTGAAGTTTGGTATGATCCACCAGAACTAACAGTCAAGGTTGGAGATACTGTTACT
>JOSY01000070.1 GCA_000746765.1 Marine Group I thaumarchaeote SCGC AAA799-D11 | reverse complement strand
TGATGATTTCATGGAATGCTGAGCTGGGAGTTTAGCTTTAGATCTGCTTATGGAATTTGATTAATCATGTTGTGAAAATTGATGGTTTCTACACAGCCATCAAAGGACAAAACATCAAATATGAAAACAATCAAAAACGATGTCCTGTGTGTGAGATTTTTATGATTTGTCTTGATGTGAGATGTCCCTGCTGTAGTTGTGTTTTGCGTGTAACTCCTAGAGCAAATAAGGCTCGTAAATCATTCCATAAAAGAAGAAATGAATCTAGACATTAATGAAATAATGATTTAATGTGTGACGTGATTTTAATTGAAAAAACAAGTTAGAATGATTTTCTTCTTTTTTGCATTATTATTTTTAATACCTAATTTTCTTCCAAACTCACATGCTCATTTGGAACAAAGCAGTTCTGGTGGAGTTATGGAAGGAAAATATTTTTCTTATATTGGATTTGAGCCTAAAAATCCAACTCCTGGTGAAACCGTTAAAATAATCTTTAGCATTCAAGATGAAAATGGAAATGACATCTATGACATAGAAACCATGGTAGAAATTTACGCTGCAAATATGAAACAAAGGATATTCTATGAGCCTTGGACTAAACAAAATATTGGGGATTTTGAGACGTCCTTTGTATTTGAAGAATCAGGAACATATCAGATAGTACTTAGCATCTCTGAAGAAAATAATACTATAGAACATGTTATTCCGCCTCGTCATATGCTCTCTAGTTCTTTAGAATGTGATTGTACTCGAATGCTGTTTAACATTTCAATTTCAGAAAATTGGAATAATATATGGAATTCTTTGATGGTCATTATTGTAGTATTGCCCTTTAGTGTTTTTGGATATGCAATGTGGAATAATTATCAAAACAAAAAAAATTCAAGACAAAAGTTAAGCAGATATGAAATACTTCGATATGTAATTATGTTTTTAGCATTTGCAGGTGGTTTGATTCATTTGTCCATTTATGTAGATCATGCACCACTTCGTGTAGAATATGGATTGTTTTTATTATTAGCTGCAATTTCTCAAATTGGATTTGGAGTATTATTTCTATCAATACTCTTGGTTAATTCAAATATCTCATTAAACGAACTTAAATATTCTCATCGTAGAAATTCTCTAATCTACCTATTTGGATTAATTGGTTCTGCTGTTTTACTTGGACTTTACATCTATGCTGTAATCTATCCTCCTCCTCTTTCCCCAGAAAATCATCCCGAACATATTGATGTAGCAGGAATTGTTGCAAAGGCTTTAGAAATATCATTGGTTGGAACAATTGTTTACATTATGAATTGGGAAAATAAACTAAAAAATAAACATCATTGATCATATTTATGATCAGGAAGGATTTACTTGTATATTATTAAAAATATCTGCTCACAATTTTAAAATGACATATTATATATTACAAAATCTAACATTAAGTTACATTGATAACTCATCTCAAAACTAATCATTTAGTGAATAATTGACGATCATCCTGATCTAACAAATAGCAAACACAGCATATCTCCATGAAATTCCAAGAATTA
>JOSY01000069.1 GCA_000746765.1 Marine Group I thaumarchaeote SCGC AAA799-D11 | reverse complement strand
AAGAACTGCAATAAGATATGAAAGAGTAGCAGAGAATTATCTTGGATTCATCAACATTGCGTCATTTTTGATGTATTGTAGGGTTTTGAGATGAGTTCCAAATGAACTATTTTATAGTTTTTGGGTTTTTGATGGTTTTTGTATTTACAATTGGAATAATTTCTACTGCAGAAGCCCATCCTCATGCTACTATTGATCTAATGGAATCCCATTCACATGTCTTTGCAGATGAAAAATTTCATGATAATTTTATAATTCACACATTTGATCAAGTTATTTTCTCAATAACTGATTTTTTCAATAGATTCCTATCATAGTCTCTGCTTATGGGAGCATTCCTGTAAAAATCATCAGTTCTATTATTGTAAACCCCACTATTCCTAAAATCCCAATAATTAGAGCCTTTTCCATATTCATATGATATTAAAATAATTATTTATGAATGATGTTACTGCTCCAATGGACTTGGTAAATGGATTCAGGATGATGTCTGTAATTGGAGTAAGCATATTTTGGGTATCTGTAGGCGTGATTTTAGGCATGTTTTGGCACAAATTTAGGCCTGATTACCAAACATCTGAAATAAAAAATCAATAAGAAGCCTCCTCCAAAATAATCACTAAACTACAAATGTAAAAATTAGAATGCAGTGCAATGCATTTTCAAAATTATTTTTGCGTGTTTTATGATATAATTTCCTTTTTTATTTTTAGTTATATTTTCTTGTTATCGTAGTATGAAATAATAGTAATCGTTTTAACAAATGATCAAATTTTTTTGAATAATGAAACTAATTGGAATATTTCTACTCTTTGTATTAATTTCAGGAGTTATGTCATTTTCATCTTTTGATACTTTTTCTGATTCTTCTATTCCACTGAAAAACATTGCAGCATTTGCAGAATCAGGTTCCAGTAACGATAAAGACGATGATAAGGACAGTGAGAGAGACGATGATAAGGACAGTGAGAGAGACGATGATAAGGACAGTGAGAGAGACGATGATAAGGACAGTGAGAGAGACGATAATTCCATAAACAAATCTCAAAGAGAGGCAAGAAAATCTATTGATGATGCTCAAAACGAAATACGAAAGGCATCAATCAAAATTGAAGAATCTGCCAATAGGGATAAATCAACTGATGCCTCAAAAACTCTGTTAGAAGAAGCAAAATCTAAACTAGGAGAGGCAAGACATAATTTTGAATTAGAAAATTTTGAGCTAGCTGAAGATTTGGCTGAAGAATCAAAAGATCTTGCAGCAGAATCTCGTATGAAATTCCTTGGAAAAACACTTGATGAACTAAATGATGATAGACAAAAGGATACTCAAAAACAAGAAGAAAAGGCAAACAAACTTTTAGAAAAACAAGCAAGATTAGAAGCAAAACTTGCTGAAAAACAACTTAAATTAATTCAAAAAGAAAAACTAACTGAAAAACGTGCACTAAAACTAATTGAAGAATTTGAGAAAAAAACTCAGAAAGTAAATGAAAGATTAGAAAAATTATTACAAAAACTAGATGAGGGAAAGTATTATGGCCCAATAACTGATGTCGATCCTACTCCTACATCCTACACCATTTCTCTTCAAGGTGTAGCATCTCAAATTTCTGATTCTTCAAATATTGTTTCACTAGATGGGACACTATTTCTGGAAAATTTAAGCACAAAAAACAAGTTCAAAAAGTTTAGTGTTACTGGAGGAGAATTGTTTGTAGGTGATGAAACTATCTATGATGTGGTGTTTGGTAAAGCACGATTATCTTCATCAGGCTCTGGTGGGGAAAAAGATTCTATGATAATTATTGCTCAAGTTTCTGATGGTACTGATGTAAGAACATTAAAAATGAATTTAGATTTGTCTGATTCTTTTGATTCTGAAACAGAATCTTTAGAAATTGATGTGTTGCATCCACGAAGTAAAATTGCTTCACAATGGTTCCTTAGTGCTCAGGGAACAATTTCGTTAACTGAATCTGTTGATGATCCAATTGATGAAACAATTGAACCTGAAATTATAGACGAACAACCTGAACCAAAAGATATTCCTCATACAACATCACTTTCTGTTGTATCTGATGCTGATTCCTATACTTTGGGTGATACAGTAATCGTTTCTGGTACTGTTTCTGAAATCTTTGAGGACACTCCAATCATCTTGCAGTTAATATCACCAGTTGATTTGATTGAAATAGCTCAAATTGATGTAGAAGCAGATGGTCAATACACTTACACAGTAATTGCTCAGGGACAACAATGGGTAAATGATGGAACCTATACTGTCAAAGCATTTTATGGCGCAAACAACTTTGCTGAAACCACTTTTGAATTTACAAACTCAAACTGAATATATCCAGTCTACATGGTTTTGATTATTCATACTATTTGATACTTTTACGAAGTGTTTGATTTACAACTTTGGAAAAACTTATCGATTCTGTAGATTCTTTGATCATCTTTGATTGCTTTTCACGTAATTTTTTGAACAGATCATCATCTAAAACTACTGTAATACGTTTTGCCATATTGATATTACGCATTTCATTCTTTTAATCCTCCTGTATTTTCTCAATGTTGATTTTTGTGCCTAAATGGAACCAAATTAGTGTCTAAAATGGTTGACTAGTTGGCTTCCATGTGATTTCTTAAAGAGCTACTAACTTTACTGTGTCCATGTTTTTGTTTGTCTGAAAATCTTTTGTCATTGTAGAAACTTTTTCAGCGTCTCCATCAATTACAAAAAGTTCCATACACTTTTCTTTTTCAATTTTGCTGTGAAGATGTGTTGTAATTAGATCCTCAAAATTGTGAGTTATTCCTGAAACAACATGATCAAACTCATCATTATGCACCACTAAAAGAATTGCATGAATGTTGCCAGACAAATCTGACTTTTGTTTTTCTTCTGAAACAAATGCCCTGATTCCTGCTCTAATTGCTTCAGACCTTCCTGAAAACCCCATACTAGATTGCAATTTGTCTAACTCTGATAGGATCTCGTCATTAAGTGAGATTGAGACTATTGGCATATGCCTAATGTTATTAATTATCTTATAAGTTTAGCAATTAATATTATTAAGATTTTATAGATTTATTAATAACTCCGCAAGTTTTGTGTTCATGAATAGTCAAAGCAAAATGGCAATTATTGCTATTACAGTGGTAATCCCTCTTGCAATTTTTGTAATTTATGGAACTGATTCATCTAGAAATCTGGAATCTGTTGATAATTCTAAATTAAAAGTCGTTTCGTCATTTTACCCTCTTTTAGAATTCTCTCAAAATATTGGACAAGAAAAAATTGATGCAACTTTGCTTACTCCAGTAGGTGTAGAACCACATGATTGGGAACCTACAATAAAAGATGTTCAAAGAATGGAATCCTCAGATCTAATAATCATTAATGGAATTGGTTTCGAAACATGGGTTGAAAGTTTGGAAGAAAATAATTTTTCTGGAACAATTGTTGATACTAGTAATGGAATTTTAATTAAAACTATTGATGAATCTGATGAAGAACATGAAGAAGAATCTGAAGAAGATTCTCATGATGAACATGCTTTAGGAGATCCACATATTTGGTTAAATCCTGTACTTGCAAAAATTCAAGTTCAAAATATTGCAAATGCATTTTCAAATTCAGATCCTGAAAATAGGGACTTTTATCAGACAAATGCTGCTGCATACATAAAGCAATTAGATTCGCTTGATTCAAAAATTCGTACAGAATTATCTTCCTGTACAAATGATTTCATAGCTTTTCATGATGCATTTTCTTATTTTGCTGATGAATATGGCTTAACGCAACATACTATACTTTCTTCAAATGATCCACATGGAGATGTTTCGGCAAGAACCTTGGAAAAAGTTATTTCAGAAGCACGAAATCTTAACATTAAAGTAATTTTTAGTGAAGAAGCTGTAAATCAAAAAACTTCAGAAATTATTGCAAATGAAATTGGAGGTAAAGTTTTACTATTGTCTCCACTAGAAGTTGTTGAAGACGGTACCTATATTTCTAAGATGAAAAACAATCTTGAAAATCTAAAGGAAGCCTTGTGTTGAAAGTAGTAGAAATCAAAAATCTATCAGTAAAGTATCCTGATGTTAAAGCACTTGATAACGTAAGTTTTGAAGTCGATGAGGGTGATTTTCTAGGCATAATAGGGCCTAATGGCGCAGGAAAATCTACTCTTTTTGCATCAATGTTGAATCTGCATACTGATTATGAAGGTACAATCAAGTTTTTTGGTCAAGATATTAGAAAATCAAAAAATTATCTAAAGCAAATTGGATATGTTCCACAAAAACCAATTTTTGAAAAAAATTTTCCTGTAACTGTAAAAGATGTTGTAAGAATGGGATTACAAAATGAATCTGATGCAGATAGAATTGATGAGATTTTACAACAATTGTGGATTCATGAATTGGGAAATAGAAGAATTGGTGAGTTGTCTGGAGGTCAGCAACAACGTGTATTTATTGCAAAAGCTTTGGTTCACAAACCAAAACTATTGATTTTGGATGAACCCGTTACAGGAATTGATCAACAAAGCATCGAATTATTCTATAGTATATTACGTGAACTAAATTCAAAACAAAATATCACCATTATATGGTCTTCTCATGATCTAGATGCTGTAAACCAACTTGCAAACCACGTTGCATGTCTTAACAGAACCCTATTCTTCCATGGAGAATCTGAAGACTTCTTTTCTAATGATGATCTTGTTAAACAATATTCAGAAGCATCAATGCAGGAGCATATGCATCATCATTAGTCATGTCTTTTGAAATTCTAACCTATAGCTTCATGCATAGAGCACTGATTGCAGGAATTGCTATTGCAATTCTTTGTTCAGTTGTTGGATTATTTCTTGTTCTAAGGAGATATTCATTATTTGGTGATGCTATTGCACATTCATCATTTGGTGGTGTTGCTGTTGGTTTACTTGCAGGAATTTACCCACTTTGGACTGCATATGTTGTTTCAATTGTTAGTGCACTTGTAATAACAAAAGTCAAAGACAGATTCAATATTTCTGGTGATGCATCAATTGCTGTCCTTTTATCATCTGGTATTGCAGTTGGACTCGTAATTATTGGATTGTCAGGAGGTTTTACGCTTGATATCTTTAGTTTCTTGTTTGGAAGCATTCTGTTAGTTAGTGTTGATGACGTTGTTTTGATTTTAGCCTTGACAGGTGGAATTTTGATTGTTGTTTTGTTACTGTTCAGAGAACTTCTCTATTCTACATTTAATGAAGAGCAAGCTAAAGTTAGTGGAATACCTGTAGAGAAAATTAATTATCTTGTAGTGTTTATGGCTGGATTAACTGTAGTTACATCAATCCAATTAGTTGGTGTTTTGTTAATTTCGGCCTTGTTTGTAATTCCAAATGTTTCGGCAATAATGTATGGAAAAGGATTCAAACAAACTGCATTAATCTCAATTGGATTTTCAATTTTTTCTGTTGTTGCAGGAATTCTAGTATCATATGTCTTTGATATCACTCCTGCAGGAACAATTGTTTTGATCTCAATTGGATTGCTAGCTGGTACTATGGGAATAAAATCTGCTGGGTTACTTTCTAAGAATTAATCAAATCATTTAATCTTCTTTTATCTTGAATACTTTTCACATAAAACAAAGATGTTGCAATAATTCCTAATGCAATTAGTGGTGATGCTAGTTCTGTATACTTTAATTCAAACTCTCCTGATGATTGAACTTGTGATGGAATAACTGGAATCTCTGTCATCTTTACTGTACCAATCTTACTTGCTTGTTGTTCTACAAACCAAACATTCTCATCTCCATCTGATGTCATAAATTGCACAAAGGATGTTTCTGAAGGTACAGGAACCTCAATCAAATCATTGTTATCAGGATCATATACTCCAATATCGTCTATGGTGTGTTGTGCAAACCAAACATTTCCATATCTATCAAATGTCATGCCAAATGGTAATGCTTCATCATTGGGTACAGTAATTCTCTCAAATGTCTCTAAAACTGGGTTAAATTTGGTAATTGCCAAGCCTGTGTGTTCTGCAATCCAAAGATTTCCATCGTCATCAAAGAGTAGTGCTTCAGGTCCTTGTAATGGTGGATCATTTGAAAATTGAGTAATGTGATTATCTTTTGGATCGATGTATCCAATGTTGCCGGCTCCAGTTGTTGTAAACCAAACATTTCCATCTGTATCAAGTGCTAAAGCAAATGGCAAGTTATCTTTTCCAGGCAAAATGATCTCTTCAAACTCGTCAGTTTCTGGTATGTATTTTACAATTCTATCTTTGTTAACAATTGTTACCCAAATATTTCCATCAAAGTCTGCTTTAATGAAAAGTGGCGTATTGTCTGATATAACAGGATCAAATTTTGGAAGTGTCTTTGTTGTGATCTCTTTTGTTTGAGGATCTATGAATCCAATTTGATTTCTTGGAGTATCTACAAACCAAATATTTCCATCGTTGTCTTGAGTAAGAAATGTTGTAGTTATTCCATCAAATGAATATGATGTGAACTCTTGAGTTACAAGTGAAAATTCCCATAAGCGTCCATTATCTGATGCATCACTTATCCAAAGAGAATCTCGTCCGTCATACAATGGGAATAATGGTTTTGATTCTTCAGGCATTTCGTATTCAATAACTTGTGTTTGAATATCTGTTAGCCTTGGCTTTACAAGTACATTCAACAGTTTTGATTCATTTGCATTCTCAGTCCTTTGTGCTTCAATTTCAACCAACCATTCTCCTGAAAATCCAAATGTTAATTCTCCTTGGAATTCTGTTGGTCTATTTTCTTCTTGTTTGATTATCTCCATTGGGACTTCAATTGGTGAGATATTCTTTGATGGATTTGATATCTTGATTTTCAATTGATCTGAATCGTCTAGTGGGTTCCCTTCAAAATCACTAACTTTGACTAGAATTGTGTTTGAGCCGCTTGAAAATGGAGAAATATCGATATCAAATTTTGTGTTTTCGGTAAACTCTAGAGTTTTGAAACCATATACAATTTCTTGTGCGTCAACCTTCTGAATTTCCCCTGCAGGTAATGTTCCGTTTGTAATTAATGCAACAACTCCCAAAAGTATGATTCCTAACACCACATCAACCTTGAGTGATTTTTTTAATTTTTTATGAACAGTAATTTTTCCTGATTGAAGATTTTTTTCTGCGTTCTTTTGTAATTTTAATTGGAAAAATCCTCCAAATGCAATTATTGCTGCTGCAATGGATATCTTTAGAATGATTAATTGACCGTAGATTGATTCAGTAATTAATCCAATATCACTTTCTAAGAACCACATCAATGTTGGCCCTGTAATTATTACTACTCCTACAGCAATAATAAACGCAATTGAAAACCGTGGAATCATTAACAGACTCATCTTTTCTCGTTGCACATCTTTTAATTGAGAAAATGTTGGCAGTAAAACAAAAACAAAATAAATTATTCCACCAATCCAAATTCCCGAAACTAGATTGTGAATATAATCAAGTATCAATGCTGGTGTTTGACCACTAGCTGCACCATGCCCAATCAAACTTGATGTTGCAATTAATGCAAGCATTGCTCCTAACATTGGAATTTGATTCTTTTTTGATAGAGATTTACTTCTATCAAGCCAAAACCAAATGCCTAGTAAAATTACTGTAATACTCATTCTCATAATCCATGTTATTCCAAAATCTGTTTGAATTGCATCAAGTGGAGAAACCCCTAGTCTTACACTCTGTACTGCAATCATCAAAATATTTGAGATGAAAATTAAAACAAGACCTACTCCTGTAATTGACATAAATTTTCCATGGTGGAAACTTCCAATCTTATCTAGTTGTTCTCTAATTATCTGCTTGTTTTGTGTTCCCCAAATTATGAGAGATGCAATTACTGCTCCTAAAACAATTGTTTGACCTACTAATCCTGGAAATCTTGCACCAGCTTCAGGTAAAAATACAATTTCTGATGGTCTTTCAACATCTAACAGGGATGGATCAATTACAATATCACCTACTGCAAACAAGAATGCATCTGGAACAAGATGTCCATCTACTTTAGAGAGGACTTTAGTTGATACAGTGTAAACACCATCTTCTAATGGTGGGGTTGTAATGATAAGAGATAATTCCCCTTCATAGTAATCTGTGTCTTTGTTATCTATTTGGTTTCCATTTGTATCAAATACTCTAAGTTCACTAAAGTTGATGTCAACTGGTTCTGAAAAATATACTATTACTTCAGTTGTTCCAGCTGGAGCATTTGATGTTAAACTTGGAATGGTTTCTTCAGTAAATGGATGTGCAGACACAAATGGAATTGAAATAAATGATATCATCAATAAGAAAATCAGAATTTTTTGCATTTACTCTTCAGGGCAACATTGATAATTTAAACAGTTTTTATGAATTCGAGCTTTGTACCAATTCACGTAAAGATAATAACGTGTAATTATGAAATGATAGCAGTGAAAATAGTAGTTTTTGGTATTATTGGTTTATTATTCTCAATTGGAATGATTGCACCATCATTTGCTCACACTACTGTTTATGTTGAACAATATGAAATTGAAGCAGGTTGGGGAGTTGAACCTCCTGTTGTAGGGATAAGAAATGAATTCATGCTAAAAATTATTGAACGTGGAGAAAAAGAGGGTACTTTTACAGGAGTTACGAATGCTTTCAAAAATGTTGATGTGACTGCTATGTTTGGTGGTGCAACAAAGAAAATTGAAGTAAATTCTGATCCTAGGCCTGGATATTATTTCTCACCAGTTATCCCAACTAAAACTGGAACATACATGATAGAACTAAAAGGAGAAATTCATGGTGTGCCAGTTGATATTAAAATTCCAATTGAAGATGTTGAACCTACAGCAGTTTTAGATTTCCCACCTACAAGTAGTGAAGGTACTGCAGATGTCGCTGCTCTCAAGAATGCAATTTCCTCTTTACAACAGGATGTTTCTAAACTAAAATCTGGTGAAACAGAAGTTGCATCAGATGGTGGTGCAGCTTATGACTTTGCAATATTTGGATTGTCTATTGCTGGTGCAGCTATAATCTTAGCGATAGTTGCTTTAGTAAAAAGAAAATAGAAAAAGAGGATTCCTAGAATCTTGGAACTATTCTAGATTTTGCAGTGACTGCTACGATGCTTATGATTGCAACAGCTAGTATCATCATTGCAATTGTACCAAATTCTGGAACAACACTTGTGAATACTACTTCTTCACCAATTGGTCCTGTTTTAGGATCAGATACACCATAACCTTGGAAGGTAATAGTGATGTCTACTGGGTCAGAAGAACTTAATGGTGCTGTTGTATGCATACCTGAGCCCTCATGATGATGTGCACCCATGTCATCTAGTACTGTTTCACCATTTTGTGTAACAGTAATGTCATGGTTAACATGTTCTGAGTCAACAAACTCTACATGAATTTCCATCATCTCACCTGCCATTGGTTCTGTAGTCCAAACTGAAACTTTTGTTCCGTCAGACATCATACCTGTTGCAGATGCTTCTGTGATCAAATGACCTGCGTCATCCATGTGATCACCATGATCGTCAGCTGGTTCTTCAGCTCCTTCTGCTTCTGCTATTATCGTACCTTGCATCCAAGGATGTACCATACAGAAGTAAGGATATTCACCTGCTTCAGTTGGACTCCATTCAAATGAACTTCCAGCCATTAACAAACTGGTATCAAAGATACCATCTGGTCCGTCGTCTGGAGTTCCTGAAGTGTATGTATGTGCTGCAGTGTCAGTGTTTGACATTATTACAGTACCTCCAACAGCAACTGTTGCAGTGCTTGGAATGTAACATCCGTCTGCAGTTTCTTCACAACCTGGTGCACCAGAACCTGCTGCTGGTACGATTGTGACTTCTGGATGATCTGCAAAAGCAGCTGGTGTTGTTGCAACTAATCCAGCTACCATAGCAAATAGTACGAAGAGAGAGCAAATTGCTATAGTCTTCATTAAACAGATTACTTGGTCGGATACATAAAAACCTCACTGGAATTTCCAATAAGTGAATCTTAGTTTTTTCTAAATTGGTACAACTTTAGAATTCCAAATATAGGAATTCCAACATACATTCCGAGATTTAGTAGTACTATAGAGATACCATATCCCAACATCTCTTGTTCAGAATCAATATCTGCATGATTTAGCAATGATAGTGATGATAGCATTGGAGTTAGTGTTACTTTCATAACTTCTTTGAATAACGGTTGTTCTCTTTCAAAGTCTGCAACAGCAGGTGAGAATGAATAATAGAACTGATTAAAAGTTGTCATAAATGCAATTCCTGAATTTGTTTTTAGAACCGTATTGTCCCTAAGCTCTCTTAGTTGTTGCACTTGGGGTGCAAGTTCAGAACCAAATGTTGCAGTTGCAATTAAACATCCACCGTTTTCATCACTTGGTTTTTCATCTTCTGGTGGTGTAATTGGTTGTGCGTTAGCCTCGCCTACTAGGATATCAAAAGATACAGTTTCTTTTGGAATTGGTTGGAATAATATCCCTTCGATCTCAAAGTCCATTGAATATACTCCTTCTCCAAGGTTGAACTCTATTGGAATTTTTACAGAACCTACAGATGTATGTGTTAATGGAATTGGTCCAAATACTGTTTCACCATCTTTTGAAACGGCCACTGTATAGTCAATATGCTCTTGAACTTTTTGAGTTTGTGGATTGATAAAATCTATGCCAATCTTTGTTTGAACACCTGGTTCAATTGCATCATATGTTAATTTAACATCTAAAGTATTCTTGTCTGTAGGTAACGTTTGAGTCTCAGCAAATGCTGGAACCATTAAAAGTGGAAGAAGCAATAATGCAAAAAGAATTTTCATACATACTTTAAAAAAATGATTAAATAAAAATCGTACTCTGATTTTAAAAAAAATTCCACGCATAGAAATCCTGTACCATCTTTAAATATGGAATTAACATAATTTCCACATTGTATAACAAATTTTCATTATTCATTATAATTGTCGGAATTTTTACAATACCTGCATTAATCCCTGATGTCTTTGGACATGGTCTGGGTGGAGATCAAGCTGAACCACTCACATTTGGTGGTATGGAAGTAACTGTAAGAACAGAACTAACTCCATCAGACATTACAGTGGGTGAGGTAGATTCTGCTAATATGCAAATACGATTCTTTGATACATTAACTGATACTAATTTAGACAAAGTCACATACCGAGTAGAAGTTTGGCAAAGTGGTGAGCTTTTAGCTAGAAACCTGTTTTATGATTTAGATGGTAGATTGGATGTTGAAATTAGACCAAAAGCAAATTGTAATGAAGAAAATCTTTGGCAATGTACCGTCTATGGTGGCTCTGAACATGTTAGCGCCCCTGAAGCCTTATTTGTTCATGGTGAAGAATGTAATGATAACAATTTAGATATTTGTGCAAGACCAACAATTACTGGTCCCATATTTACAAAAGGTGGATTGTATCATATTAAAGTGGACATTGAAGGCGCTACTAGCCCTAGAACTGTAGTTGCCTCTTTGTTAAGTTATGACACTTTTGTTAGTATTGCACAAGAACAAAACTTTGTAATTCAAACAGCAAATGCTGAAGAAATACCAGTAATTGTAAAAACATACTATGATGATGTAGATAATTTCAAATTTGATCAATCAGATAATTCTATCTCTTTTGATATGCCATTTGACTGGAGTCCTGATTATGTTGATTTAGTTCAAGTGGTTCATGAAGAAGTTAGAGTTCCAAAAACATTTTCTCCGTATGCCGAAGGTAAACAGTTCAAAGGATATGTTAATGGTGTAGAAATTGATCAAAGAGCATTACTAAATGATCCATATTCATATGATGATACTAACATTGTTCATTTCCTAATTACTAATCAAGAACTAAAGAAAATAAACGAAACATTAGGTGAATCCAATTATGATAATAAAAAAATGGATTTGAAACTTGTACCACTTAGTGCAGTAGAAAAACAATTCACTGAGTTTTATCTTGTAGATACAACAAACTATGAACCTGTCCCAACAACTGTTAACATTTCCTGGGATGGAAATTATGGTGCAGGAGATGAAATTCCATTTGAGATAGCATTTTTTGATGAAAATAGAGAACTTATTCGCGATATGAAATATGTTGTATCCTTTATTGATGAAAATGATAACATCCTAGAGACATTCATGGGAGATGATCCACAAATGCCAGGAATTGTTGCTACAGAAGGAATTGACATAAGAAAAATTCTTGTTCCTTCTCAAGGAGTCTATAGAATTGATGTTAGAGCCTTAGGAACTGGATTTGCTTATGAGGAGACTTATGCCGGAATTGGTTCAGGAATAATTGAGATAGGTCCTAGTACAGGCAAAACGACTGCACCAGAAGTTGCTCCTCCTGCAGCAATCCCAGCATGGATTAAGAACAATGCAGAGTGGTGGGCTGATGGACAAATAGATGATGACTCCTTTGTTCAAGGAATTCAATATCTAGTCAAAGAAGGAATTCTAAAAATCCCTCCAACCTCACAAGGTGAAGGTACAGGTTCTAATGAAATTCCATCATGGATAAAGAACAATGCAGGCTGGTGGGCAGAAGGTGCAATCGATGATGACTCTTTCATTCAAGGAATTCAATTCTTGATTAAAGAAGGAATCATGAAAGTTCAATCATAGGTTTTTAAATAAATTCAGTCAAGTGATAATGTAATGAAAGACATCAATGATATCATGCCAAAAGTTCCTAACATGAAATGGGGGGCTTTAATGAATAAACCTCCAACTAATGAAAAAGTTGAAGAGATGAACAAAATTTTCCCAAGTAATGGTAAATGGCATACTATCTTTGAAGAAAAAGACTCTGTTACAATTGATGGAAAAGAAATTCGCAAAAAAGATCCAAACAAGTGGACATAATTTGAAAAATCTATTCCTGTTACTTTTACTACCGTTATTGTTTGTATTTGCATTTGATAATGCATTTGGTCATGGTGTGGGAAGTGAAACATTTCCTCCTGTAGATCTTAATGGAAAACAAGTGACCATAGAGGTTTCTTCATCACAAAATGATCCTGAAGCAAGTGATGATCAACAAATTTCTATTTCCATGATTAACTTTGATTCAAAAATTACTTTACGTGATGTTACTTTTCACATAAAAGCGGAGAAAGGAAACCAATTTCTTTTTGAGCAAGAATTCAAAGCAGATAACGGTTTTTTAGTATTCAATTTTGTCTCTGAAGATATATCTTCTATTATAGTAGAAGAAGAAAGTGAGAGCAATGTCTTTGGCTCCTTACTTGGATTAGATAGTAGACTGATTCATGTAAAGGGTCCAAAACTAAGCGAAGGCGGATTGTACAAATTCGATATCAGTATACTTACTGCAGATGGTTATTCCAATAATCTTGAAGAACCACTAGTGTTCAATGCAGGAATCTCTATTGCTCAAACATCTAGACATGATTTTGTTGATCCAAACTTTGGAGACCAGAATATCCATGTAGTTACCTACTATGATGAAATTTCTGATTTTGAATATGATCCTGATTCAAAAGAAATTAGTTTTTCTATGCCATTTGAATGGAGTCAGACAAACATCAATCAAACATCAGTTGTGCATGAAGAATTAGTAATTCCAAAAACATTTGGTGACTTGCTTGTGTCTGGATTTACAATGTATGTCAATGGAGTGAAATTGTCCGATGATGTAGCAACAATTGATGACTTCTTTTCTGATGGCAGAATAGTTCATTTTATTATTTATCAAAAGGAATTACTCAAAGTTCTTGAAAATGGCTCTAATGACAATGGCATGAATTTTGTTATCGCCCCTGATAGAGATTATCCACACATGAGCTCAGTTACTGAGAATGGGCAATTTAGAATTCTTGCATCTTGGGAGCCAGAAAATCTCAAATCTAATTCAAATGCAAAAATACTTTTTGATGTAACAGATGTTTTCTTGAAAAACAAACCTGTTTCCACAAACTATCAATTCTCTGTCACACAAAACAACAAAGTAATTTATCAACAAAGCGGAATCAGTACTGATTCAAGAGAAGAACATAATGTAGCAGAATTTATGATTCCAGAAGATGTTTCAGGAATTATACATTTGAATTTTAATAATTTAGATAACAATAATCTTGCAAGAACAACTATTCCAATTGTTGTTGATAGAGTTACAACTCAAAAAGAGATTACAATACCTGATTGGATTAGAAACAATGCTTTATGGTGGTCTGAAGAACAAATCGATGATAATACGTTTGTCCAAGGAATTGAATATTTGATTAAAAACCAAATTATTGTAATTCCTCCAACTGAGCAAGAAGATTCTGAATCGCAAGAAATCCCATCATGGATTAGAAACAATGCTGCCTGGTGGGCTGCAGGACAAATCAATGATCCAGACTTTGCAAAAGGCATTGAATATCTAGTTCAAGAAAATATCATTAACGTGCCAGCAACTGAAGAAACAGTTGATGATGAAGAAGCAAATATCACATCCATTCCTATTTGGGTAAGAAATAATGCAGCATGGTGGTCTGAGGGTCATTTAACTGATGTTGAATTTGCAAATGGAATCAAATTTTTGATGGCTTCTGGATTAATCAAAGTTTGAGAATCTTTGTTAACTTAAAATAATTTACTGGGTTCTGATTTACATGAATCACAAATTTTTAGTTGGCTTATTTTCTCTAGTTCTTGTTTTTAGTTCAATACAAGTAGCATATGGTGGTGGTTCTGGTAGTGAAGAAAGTGATATTCTCTTTATCAATCAAAATTATTTCAAAGTGCAATTAGAAACAAGTCCATCAATTTTAGAAGGAAATGAAGATCATATTGTTTTTGATATTATAACAATCAATGATGACACTGGAGAAGTTGTTCTAGGTGCCGAACATAAAGTTGAGATCTTTGATGGGCAAGGAAATCTGATTGTTGAATTTGAGGCATATTCTCCTAATGACAAAATACAGACACAAATTGTGCCTAGTCAAAGTCTTAATTTCTTGGGAGAAACTGCCGAAAATGGTGCCTGGCTAGCCTCAAATGATTCTCCTCTAACTATTGAGGCTCCACTATTCTTGCAAGGAGGTTTGGTTGATGTTCAAATGACATTATTGTCAATTGACAATGAACCTGTATCTGGAACTGAAACAACATTTCAAATTTTGTTTACGATGGGAGAATTCATTCCATTTTCTATTGATGTTGACGATGTAACTCATGACTTGATGTTTGCAACATACTTTGATAAAATAGAAAACTTTCACTATGATGAACGTGATAAAAAACTAACTGCACATATGCCATTTAATTGGGATGAAGACTTTATTGAATCAATACCATTCGTTCATGCTGAATATTATATTCCAAAAACAGTAGATGTTTTTGAAAATTATGAAATCATAATGACTGTAAATGACATGTCTTATTTTGGCACGATTGATCGTTCTGGTGATGAAGAAATTGTAGTTCACTTTTTGCTTTCATCAAAAAAATTACTAAAAATGATTGATGAAAATCCTCCAGACCTAAGTGGTAAAATGATCTTTGGTATTGAGTCAGGTAAAAAAAGAGATGTGCAAAAAAGTGATGCATCACTAGAAGATGGTGACAAAGTAATTCAATTGTCTTCTGAAGAAGATTGGAAATTCCACTTATCATTATCTCCTAAAGGAAAAATTAATCCAGGTAATGATGTCACACTGCATATAGAATTCCATGATCCAATTTCTAATGTAATCATTCAACAAAATGTTTATGATCTAGATATTTTTCTTAATGGAAGAATTGTAGAATCAAAACAAGGATTAGAAGCACCTGATGGAACAGATTCTGTCACAGTAAACTTTGATCAAACAGGTTCTGCAATTGTAAGAATTTCAAATGTAAACAATTTTGATACATCTGGAGAATTTTCATTCCAAGTATATGCACCAAAAGAAGAATTGACTGGTGATCACTTTGTAGATATTGGCGTTGGAACTTCAATACCTGGATGTGAAAACAATGACACCTGTTACCTACCTACAAACCTGAATATTGAGCCTAATCAAGTTGTATTATGGGATAACAAGGATAGTTCTGCTCATACCGTTACTTCTGGAACTCCAGAGGAAGACACTTCGAGCATTTTTGATAGTGGAATAATACCTGCAGGAGAAAAATTTTCCTTCAAATTTGAACAAAATGGAGTTTATGATTACTATTGTACACTTCATCCTTGGATGATTGGGTCTATCACTGTTGGAGATACAAAACCTGCTGTCCCTGAATGGATTAAACAAAATGCTGGCTGGTGGGCAGAAGGTGCAATTGATGATAATGCCTTTGTTCAAGGAATGCAATATTTGATCAAAGAAGATGTTCTACGCATTCCACCTACATCTTCAAATGAAGGTTCAGGCTCTAATGAAATTCCAGCATGGATAAAGAACAATGCTGGCTGGTGGGCAGAAGGTGCAATTGATGATAATGCCTTTGTTCAAGGAATTCAATATTTGATCAAAGAAGGGATTTTACAAATTCAAAATTGAAAAATCTTATTATACAAATTTTATTCAAGCTAAACAACTAATGTTACCATTACGAGATGAAAACCCCCATCCACCAGGATTCAAACCAAAAATTACAATTGGATTAATCATACTCAATGTTGTAATATTTTTCTATGAGATAGCTGTTACAGGTCAATTCTGGGAATTTTCTAATCAAAGAGCTGCATTCATGTTTTTTGAATGGGGTGCAGTTCCTAGCTGTATTACTGGTTTCTCATCAATGATTCAACCAGGAATCGCTTGTCCTGACACTCCATACTTTTCATTGATTAGTTCAATGTTCATGCATGGCGGTTTGATGCACTTGGGTGGTAACATGTTGTTTTTGTGGATATTTGGTGACAACATTGAACTAAAGTTTGGCAAAGCAAAATTTCTTTTAATTTATCTTGCATGGGGAATTGGTGCAGGTTTAGCTCACATTGTAATTGATCCTACAAGTTCTATTCCTGCAGTTGGTGCATCAGGAGCAATCTCTGGCGTACTTGGTGCATACTTGGCAATGTTCCCACGAGTTAAAATTACCACTTTCCTTATGTTGGGATTCTTTTGGAGAATGATGCATATCCAGGCAAGATGGTTCTTGCCATTTTGGCTAGTCTTCCAGAATCTGTTGCCATTTTTCATAGGTGGTTTTGGTGTTGCAGGCGGCGGCGTTGCATACATGGCACACATTGGAGGATTTGCAATAGGATTTGCAACAGGATATCTCTACAAAAAAACACATAGCTCTGAATACACATATGGTACACGATACGGATATCGTCCAGACTATTGAAAGCATAAATTCCTGACCCTAGTTTGAATTTTCATGCCATTGATTACAGTGTCAATGTATCCTGGAAGAACTCAGGAACAAAAAGACGAATACGCAAAAGCAATCACAAAATCAGCAGTTGAGATTCTAAAAACAAAAGAAAATCACGTTATTGTTGTTTTTGAAGACAATCCAAAAGAAAATTGGTTTTTGGCAGGAAACCAACTTTAATTATTTTTTTAAAAAAATTTGACTGGATGACTCCTCCTGTCCAGTCGCAGGTATGACATACACACTATGGTCGGTATGATTCTATTAGAACGACTTTGCATAAGAAGAAAATGGTACATTTTGCGATTGTACCATTAGTTTATCCTTTTATTGTCATTTGATTATTGTTTTACAATGAAAGCTGCAGTTGTGCAATTCAAAGCATCAACAAATAAAGAAACCAATCTCAAAAAAATTATTTCATACATTGAAAAGGCAGCTTCTAAAAATGCAACATTGTGTGCATTCCCAGAGTTTATGATGTTTTACACAAACTCTTCTCAAACACCAAAGCAACTTGCCTCTCTAGCTGAAACCATTAACGGAAACTTTGTAAAGACTATTGCAAAGGCTGCAAAAGAAAACCATATTCAAGTTATAGGCTCTTTTTATGAGAAGAGTAGAAAGAAAGACAGAGTCTATGATACTTCGTTTGTAATTGACAAATCTGGTAAAGTGATTTCTACGTATAGAAAAATTCATCTCTATGATGCGTTAGGTTTTAGAGAATCAGACAAGATGGCATCAGGCTCGAAGATTGCAAAGCCTGTAAAGACTGCAGTTGGCAAAGTCGGAATGATGATATGTTATGATTTACGTTTTCCAGAAATGTCACGTTCACTTGCAGCTGCAGGCTCTGAAGTATTAGTTGCACCATCAGCTTGGGTAAAGGGTAACATGAAAGAAGAACACTGGATTACGATTAACAAGACACGTGCAATTGAAAATGGTTGTTATGTCATTGCACCTGATCAAGTTGGAAACATTTACTGTGGAAGAAGTTTAGTTGTAGATCCATATGGAAAAATTTTACTTGACATGAAAAAGAAACAAGGTATTGGATATGCAAACATTGATCTCAAAAAAGTAAAACAAACTCGCAAAGTCTTACCTCTGCTAAAGAACAGAAGAACAGATGTCTATCCTACTTTGAAGGCTTGACTCTGCTTTTGCAATTAAAGTTAGAACATTGTTTAGTCCACTGTTGTTTTCGTGAATAGCGAAAAATTATCATTGGCCATTTGCAAACACCACAAGGACTCTTTGTTGCTCTGAGTTTTGCTTTTTGTAATAGTGGTGATGATGCCTTACATCCACCATAAAAGTTAGAGCAGCCCATGAACCGCTTTCTTGTTGTTCTAGAACGAATTACCATAAGTTCACCTACTTTACATTGAGGACATGGAACCAACCCGTTTTTTGGAGAATTTGTTCCAAGAATCATGTATTTTTTGTCTTTTGATGACCAGGAAAGATACCCGTTCCCATCTAGATATTGAATAATCTCTTTTTTGAATACATTAGTTTTTGACTTTGTAGTTTTGACTGAATGTCTTACTATTGTCTTTTTGATCTGTACTGTCTGAAGTTTTTTTGATGGCATGTTCTGTATTGAAATTACTAAAACGATTTTTATAGGGACTTGGGTCAGTGACATTTGTGGAAAAGGTTTGTGTTCTTGGCGCAGGTAGCACCAAGTATGGAAAATTAGCAGATAGTATTGCTGATATTACTACTCATGCATCAGTTGCAGCCATAGAGAGTGCCGGAATTTCTCCTAAAGATATTGATGCATCCTACATCTCAAACGTATTTGGAGTCGCAGACAAACAGGTACACATTGGTCCTGTCTTGATGAGTAGATTAGGTATTCCAGACAAACCATCATTAACAATAGAGTCTGCATGTGGAAGTGGCTCTGTATCATTTAGAGAGGCATATGCCAACGTTGCAGCAGGATTTTACGATTGTCTTTTAGTTACTGGTGTTGAGAAAGTAACTCATACTGGAACTGAATGGACTACAACTTACTTTGCATATTGTTCAGACTTTTTCTATGAGGGTCAAGCCGGTGCATCATTTCCAGGATTGTTTGCATCAATGGCAAGAGCTTACATGACAGAGTTTAACACAACTGAAGAAGACTTTGCAAGAGTTGCAGTAAAGAATCACGACAATGGTGTACTAAATCCAAAAGCTCACATGCAGAAAAAAATTACTATTGATGATGTAATGAACTCTGCAGTAGTTGCAAGTCCACTAAAACTATTTGATTGCTGTCCATTCTCAGATGGAGCAAGTTCTGTAATTCTTTGTTCTGAAAAGTTTGCAAAAGAACACGGTGGTGATTATGTTGAATGTATTGGTTCAGGTCGTGGTGGTTCTCCTGCTGCATTGCAAGGACGTGATCACATGACAACAATTCCAAGTACAAAACTTGCAGCAGCTAGTGCATACAAGATGGCAGGCATTACTGCAAAAGATGTAGACTTTGCAGAAGTACATGACTGTTTTACAATTGCCGAAGTTGTTGACACTGAAGACTTGGGTTTCTTTGAAAAAGGAAAAGGCGTTGAAGCTGTACGTGAAGGCAGAACATCATTAAATTCTGATATCTCAATTAATCCATCAGGCGGTCTTAAATCAAAAGGACATCCAATTGGAGCTACTGGTGTTGGACAAGTTGTTGAAGTATATGATCAATTGACTGGAAACGCTGGAGAAAGAACTGTTAAAGATGCAAAGATTGGTTTAACTCATAACTTTGGTGCAACTGGCGCAAGTTGTGCTGTTCATGTTTTCCAGAGTGTGTAAAATGTCAATTGAAGAACAAGTAATTGAAAATGCCAAAAACGGCAAACTACTAACTCACAAATGTACTGATTGTGGATACCTTCACCTGTCTACTGCTTATTTCTGTAGGGAGTGTGGTAGTAAGGGTTTTGAGGATGTGCTTTTAGACGGTGTTGGCAAAGTTGCCACCTATACCATAATTACCGTGCCTCCTGCAGGCTTTGAGAAATACACCCCATATGCCTTTGTGGTGCTCAAACTAGATAACTCTGATTTGAGGATTTCAGGATTTATGGGTGGAATTGCCACCCCTGCTGATCTTCCAGTTGGAACTCCGGCAAAAATCACTGGTTTTGATGAACGAGGAATCATCATCGAAAAACAGTAAAATTATTTGTTTGAATTATTAAAAAAAATCAAAATCGATTTTTAATTATTTTGTAATACTGATTGTTTTCATGTCAGTAGAAGTAACATGTGGAAAATGTGGTGAAAAGATCACAAACATGAAGATGTTAAAATCTCTAAAAGATGTAATGAATCCTTACAGTGGAAAATGTCCGTCATGTGGACAGAAACTCTCTACATCCGAGTTTTCATTAGATGTTCAAGAAAAATGATCTATCATATTTGATCTTTTTTTTTATAATTTTTAAAAAATCGATCTAAAACCTTTCAATGCATTTAGAAAAATGATCAATTTCGATCCAAAATCATACTGTCATAAGTCTTAATTAGTGCGTTTTTTTAGAAAGATACATGAAAATGAGTGATGAAGAATTAGAAATGGATCTAGAAGGTGATCTAGATGCCGATATGGATGATGATCTAGATGCAGACTTAGATGATGATTCGGATTCACAAAAACGCGGTGGAATTTTACAATCTACATCAAAACGTGTCAGAATGATCTTCTCTGTAATGGCAAGTCCTAACAGAATTGATATCTTGAGAATTCTAAATTCAAAAGGCCCTCTGACTTATTCAGAATTAAAATCCCTAGCTGGATTCAAATCAAAAAAAGAGAGTGGAAAATTTGCATACCACTTGAGAAAATTACTTAGACAATCACTTGTTGCATTAAACAAATCTGAAAGACGTTACACAATTACAAATCTCGGAAAATTAGTTTTAAGCTTAGCCAGACAAATTGAAGAAAGATCAATTATTGAAAGCGGAAAGATGTATGTTAGAACATCACACGAATCAATTGAGGAATTTAATTCCCATAAAATTATTCAGTCTTTGGTACGTGAGGGCAGCCTACCACTTGAACTAGCACAAAAAATTACTGAAGAAGTTGAAAATAGAATTTACAAGTATCAAACCACCTATCTTACAGGCTCACTTATTCGAGAAATGGTAAACTCTGTGCTGCTTGAGCACGGTCATGAGGAATACCGCAACAAGCTTGCACGCCTAGGCTTGCCAGTGTTTGATGTTCAAGAGATGATTACTAACTTGGACAATGTCGATAATGGTGCTGAAGGTCTCTTGTTTAAAACAGGTCAAAGAGTTTTTGCTGAACACCTTCTTACAAACATCTTACCAAAAGATGTAGCTGACTCTCATCTTTCTGGTGATCTGCACATTGCAAATCCTGGAATCTGGTCAATGATACCTGATACAATATTTGTTAATGTTAAAGAATTAATCGAAGATGGAATTGATCTTGGCGGAAAATATCTTGATGTTTCAAGAATTCCTGCATCAAAACAACTTGATGAAATCACAAGTGCATTGTCTGTTGTAATTTCACTTCTTTCAAAAGAAGCTTCACAAGAAATTGTACTTGATGGATTAGTTTCACTGTTCTCAAAACACTCAAAGTCACTTCCAGAACTAGAACAAAAATTAACTGCAGCATTTGCAACTGCATCTACAACTTCTAAATACAACAAATCAAGCACTAACGTTTCAATTAGATTGCAATTAGGATCTGATACAAAAATAATTAATTCAATTATCAATGCATACAAAAACTACACAAAGCTCACTCCAATTCCAAAGATCGGTTTAATCATAGATAATGAAAAGGGAAAGATTACAGATGTTTCAGCAACTGCATCTGAAATAATTTCACTTGGTGGAAAAGTAATGTTTGCTAAAGGACAAACATCAAGTCATGGTGTTACCAATGGCTCCACTAAGAACTCTGGCCCACTTTCAATTATGCTTGAGTCAGTTTCAATCAATCTTCCAAGATTGGCATTTGAATCAAACAAAGATGAAACTTACTTTAGAGCAAGATTGGCATTGCTCATGAAACCAGCTTTGTCTTCAATGGCGTTAAGAAAGAAAGACATTTCAGATTTGACCAGACGTGGCTTGAACCCAATTTTGGCCAAAAATACCCAATATATGCAAAAAAGCAATGTTTCACTTGTAGTTAATCTAGTAGGCCTCAAGGAGGCAGTCTTTAACATCCTTGGATTCCAGGATAACAAGGAAGGTCGTGAAATACTTCACAAGGTAATTGAGACTGCAGTCGATGTTGGAGCCAAAAAAGGCAAAGAATTAGGTGATACTGTGGCTATTTGTATGACTGAGACTGAGAGTGCAACCCGATTTGCCACACTTGATGGTGAGAAATACGGCAAAAACTCCTCACTAAACTCCATGGAAGGAGACTCTTACTCTGAAGGAATTACTATTGATGCTTCTGAAATCTCCGATTATACTGCCAAGAGTGAGCCTATCTCTGAATGCAACAAACTTGCAAAGTTGCTAAATGGTGGTTTGTTTGTCACACTAAAAATTGGCAAAGATGCAAAGCCTGCAGAAATCAAAAAGGCAATTGAGAAGACATCCGAACTTACAACCTCATTCAAACCAGTTCAGGAGATTGCAATCTGTGGTGAGTGTGGTTTCAAAGACGAACCATTTGAAGACAAGTGTCCAAAGTGTAAGTCTCCATACGTTGTCTGAAATTCATAATTGAAAAACTAGTTACGATCATTTTTAGAAACTTTTTGATCTGTTTCAGATCTTTGCGATCATCGTATATTGTGAAAGTTATGCCATTATGAACTTCATAGTAGCGTTGTCAAATTTTTTGAACCGAAGTTCAAGACAAAAACTGACAAACCATTTATACCCATATTGATCATAACCTCTTGCGGGGAGATTATAATGGATAATTCACAAATAGAAAATACTATCAATGAGATCCGTAAGCGCAGTGGCGCAGTAACGGCTTTCAATAAAGATAAAATTTCAAATGCCATTTTCAGGGCATTGGCTGCCACCTCTAAAGCCGACCGTGGTCTAGCCGATCAGTTAGCAGATAATGTTGTTAACAAATTAGTCGAACAGGGATTTACAAGTTCGAGAACTCCTACAGTTGAAGATATTCAAGATATTGTAGAGTCTACTTTGATTGACAGTGGTAATAGCGATATTGCAAAAGCATACATCGTTTATCGTCATGAGAGAAGAAAGCTAAGAGACGAGAAAATGAAGGTCTTGAATCTAAAGGCCCTTGATCCAGTTTCCAAAAAGTTTGACTTGAATTGTCTTAGAGTTTTGGCATCAAGATATCTTTTCAGAAATGGAAAGAATGAGATTATTGAATCTCCAACTCAAATGTTTGAGAGAGTAGCAATACTCGTCGGAATAGGTGATCTCATGTATGATGCACAAGTATTTGACAAATCTGGAAATTCAAAACAAGATGTAGAAGAAGCAAAGTCCTATCTTGAAAAACTAGATGCCTTTGACTACAAATTCAAAGTCGGAGACTATTTCTTCAATAAATGGCATTTCAGATCACTCATCAACCACTATGTAACACTTGCAAACAAAGGTCAGATGAAAGTAAGCTTCAAAGAACTTTTGACACTACTTGCAGCAAAGAAACTTGATATCTATGCAGACAAAATCACTGAGTACTTTGATCTGATGGTTTCACAAGACTTTTTGCCAAACTCTCCAACAATGATGAATGCAGGTGGAAGACTAGGTCAACTCTCTGCATGCTTTGTACTTGGAATGCAAGATGGCATGGAAGAAATTATGAAATCAACTTCTGATGCAGCATTAATCTTCAAATCTGGTGGTGGAGTTGGAATCAACTACTCTGATCTTCGTGAAGAAGGTGACATTGTAGCATCAACATCAGGTGTTGCATCAGGTCCAGTGTCTTTCATGAACATCATTAACACTGTAACTGAAGTTGTTAAACAAGGAGGAAAGAGACGTGGTGCAAACATGGGTATAATTGAAGCATGGCATCCAGATGTTGAAAAATTCATCACAAACAAAACCGAGCCTGGTGTTTTAGAAAACTTTAACGTCAGTGTTGGTGTTTGGGAAGACTTTTGGCATGCACTTGTAAACACTAGTGACGGTAACTACGTTCTACGTAGTCCTCGTGATAAAAAACCAGTCAAAGAAATCAACGCACATCAACTAATTGACTTGATTGCATTATCTGCATGGAAAAGTGCAGAACCTGGTTTGATCTTCTTTGATCAAATTAACAAATACAATGTATTTGCAAAAGCAAGACAAGCACCATTACGTGCAACAAATCCATGTGGTGAACAAAGTCTTTACCCATACGAATCATGTAATCTTGGTTCTATCAATTTGGTAAATCTCGTAAAGAGACAAGCCGATGGAACCTATGAATTTGATTGGCAAAGATATGAAGAGACAATCAGAAAGACTACAAGATTCCTTGATAACATCATTGATGTTAATCACTATCCAGTCCCAGAGATCAACGTAGCATCAAAAGAATCTCGAAGAATTGGATTAGGTGTAATGGGAGTAGCAGATCTCTTGTACAAACTAAGAATCCCATATAACTCCAAAGAGGGATATGAACTACAATCCAAATTATCTGAAACCCTAACATACTATTCCATGGAAGAAAGTGTAGCCCTTGCAAAGTCTCGTGGCGAATTCCCACTATGTTCCAAGACAGAATATCCTGAAGGAAAGATTCCTGTTGCAGGATATTATGAAAAACCAAAAGAATCTCACTCCTATGAATGGGATGCATTAATTGAAAAAATAAAACAATATGGAGTAAGAAATGTCCTAACAACAACAGTGGCCCCAACAGGTACACTGTCAATGATTGCAGACTGTTCAAACGGAATGGAACCTGCATTTGCATTGGTATTTGAAAAGAGAGTTACTGTAGGAAGATTCTTCTACACAAACAAAATTGTAGAACAAGTCCTAAAAGAAAATAATCTTTACAACGATGAAATTCTTGCAAAGATTGCAGACAACTATGGTTCATTGAAAGGAATTGATGAAATTCCTCAATGGATGCAAGATGTCTTTGTAACTGCAATGGATATTCACTGGGCTGATCACTTGATGGCTCAAGGTGTATGGCAAGACTGGATTGGAAATGCAATTGCAAAAACAATCAACATGCCATATGATGTAACAGCAGAAGACGTAAAATCTGCATATCTGCTAGCACACGAAATTGGTCTCAAAGGTATCACAGTATATCGTGATGGCTCTAGACACAAACAAGTGCTTCACATGACAAGTGAAAATGCAGAAAAAACATTTGATGTTATGCCAAGTGAACATGTAACAGATTATGTTACAACACAAATTACAAATCCATACATCAAATCACAAGTTAATGCAGCACTTGCATTGAAAGTTCATGACGAAGAAATCAAATCTGAACCGCTACAACAAGAAGAGGTTGCAGAAGATCGTCTATGTCCAACATGTAAGAACAACCTTGTATTTGTAGAAGGTTGTAGTATCTGCATTGAATGTGGATTTAGTGGTTGTACTTCTGGATAGATAACAGAATCACAACCAAAGCATACGAAACATAATAGTTATCGGAATATTACGATGACCGATGAGTGGTTAAGGTCCACGCGTTAAGGCTTCGCAAGCCGGTTGTGGATTAATCTCTGCCCGAGAGCCACTCATCGTTATCTTAACTTAATCAAATTACAAACCAAACTCAGACATAATAAAAGTTCCCACGATCCATAATGATCTTTTTGTAAACTTTTTTACTCTCATTTAATGATGGCTATCTTGTGAATAAGAAATTTTTGGGATTATCTATTGGTGTAGCTGCAATTATTGCAATAACTGCAGGTTTCTTAACTCTTCCAAGTTCAGAAATTATTCCTCAAAAGACTAATGAGAAAATTGGTCTAGTAATTAATTCTCCAACTCAATCTGTAACATTGCAAGAACTAGATGAAATCTATGCTACTGCATCTGAATCTGGAATTGGAAGAAGTAATGTCTATCTATTTTGGAATTTAATTGAACCTGAACACAGAGAATACAATTGGCAATACTCTGATGCATTGATGAGCTTTAACCAAAAAAATGATCTCAAAGTTACACTTTACTTTTCACTAATTAATGGAGAAACACTAGGACCGTTTCCAGATTGGATTGGAAAACCACCTATTCAATCACTAAATGAAGATAGAGTAGTTAGTGTTCTTGATGCAATTTTATCTCGCTATCATATTGTTGACACTGTAATTCTTGCAGGTGAAACAGAATCTCAATTCCGATACTATGAACAAAATATTCCGCCCTACAAAGAATTGTTCACCGGAGTATATGATAAAATTAAAGAAAAACATCCTGACGTAAAGATTGGAAATGCATTTGCATTGCACCAGGTTTTGAATAAAAACTTGGAAAACATTGTAGCTGATTTGGATGTTGGCGATTTTGTTGCATTCTCGTATTCCCCAGTTGACACTGTTGGTGATATGGTAAAAACCCCGCAACAAGCAAAAGAAGACCTAGAACAGGCTATTGATTTAGCAGGAGATAGAAATGCTGCTATTTTTGAGATAAGTTGGAGTACATCTGACTTTGTTGGGGGAAGTGAAGAGTCCCAGACTGAATTTTTAGAAAAATCTTTTGAATTTTATGCAGAAAATGAATCAGAACTAGAATTTTTCACCTGGTACAGGCAAAATGACAAGCCTGAGGGGACCTGCTCATTTGAAGTACAGGATATTGGAGAAAGCAAACTTGAGATTGGTGGTTCAGGTTTTGGTAGTAGCGAACACGTAATTGAGCGACTAAATCATTATGTCTGTAATGCTGGACTGTTTGATGAGAATGGAAATCCTAAACCAGGTTGGAATGAATTTAAGAATCAAATTCAAATGTTAAACTAAAATGATTTCTATAGTTTTAGCTGAATCTGCACTAGAGCTTGTCCCATCTGATCTAAAACATCACCCATCAGTAGTTTCACATGCAAGAAAGCTAGGAAAACTTTCATCTGAAATTTTACTAGATAACTCTTGGCACTTTGCAGCAATGAAAGGAATCAATAATGAATTAAAGAGAGGCAGACCTGATCTTGTTCACTTTTCAATACTTGAAGCTACAACAATTCCACTTTATCTAAAAAACAAAATCAAACTCTATATTCATACAATTGATGATAAAGTAATCTATTTTGGTCAAAATGTGCATGTGCCAAAGTCTTATCATAGATTTGCAGGATTGATTGAAAAATTGTATAAAGAAAAAAAGATAACCGCAAACGATGACACACTACTTGAAATCAAAAACAAAACATTCTCAGAACTAATTGATGACATACATCCATCAAAAATAATTGGGCTTTCTACCAAGGGAACTCAAAACTCGTATGAAAAAATTGCGGGAGAGATCAATGATGACTATTGCCTTGTATTTGGAGGATTTCAGAAAGGACATTTTTCAGATTCTATTGAAAAACAGTTTGCTCAAATGTATTCTGTTGGTGATGAATCCTTTGAAGGTCATACTGTAGTTGCCCGAATGCTCTATGAGTACGAAAAAACCATTTTTATGTAGGCACCAAAATTTGCACTTTGTTGCAGTCATAGTATAGCCTGGTTAGTATTCGGGGTTTCCAACCCTGTGACGCGGGTTCGAATCCCGCTGACTGCATTTCTTTGATTCTAATGAGAAGTAATTTTTAGGTGTGACTTCAGAAATTATTGTGAAACCTGCAGTAAGAAAACTTGCAATGGAGAGAATGCAGATTCTAATAAAAAATGCAATTAGCAATGCAAAAACCGATCCTGAACTTTCTCAACGCCAAGCTCTTCTTGCTCGTAGAATTAGTACTAGACACAAAATTCGAATGCCTTATGAACTAAGGATGGTTTTTTGTAAAAAATGCAAATCATTCATTGCACCTGGTGTTAACTCTAGATTTCGTTTGGGTAGGGCATCTGTCAAGTCGATCAGAATCTCTTGCTACTTGTGTGGGCACACGTACCGCAAAATAATATCTCAATGATTTATAAGACGATTCTCGATTTTTTGTCTTCATGGCAAAGGTATACGATGTACCAGCAGATGTTTTGATAGGAAAGCTAGCTGATATTCTAAAAAATGAAGATATTCCAGCTCCTTCTTGGATTCCATTTGTAAAAACTGGAGCCCATGCAGACAAACCACCACAAAACCGCGATTGGTGGCATACTAGATGTGCTTCAATTATGAGAAAAATTTACCTTAATGGACCAATTGGAATTAACGAATTAAGAAAAGATTATGGTGGAGGCAAACCCTCTGGTTATGGTGCAGCTCATCACAAAGATGCCGGTGGTGCAATTATCAGAAACGCAATTCACGGATTAGAAAAATTAGGTTACTTGGAAAAAGTTGAGAAGAAAGGACGTGTAGTTTCTAAACAAGGTATGCAAAAACTTGATAGATTAGCAACAGAAATTCTAAAAGAAATGGTTGTTGAAAATCCTCAATTGAAAGTTTACACTTAGATTCAAAATGAGTTTTCCTGAATCAAACGATCAACCTCAAGACAATACAAATAATGAACTAGCTGCACAAAAAGAACAGATTCTAAAACAAATTCTTGTACCTGAAGCAAGAATGAGGTTAAACAATATCAAGATGGTAAAACCCGAGTTGGCAGATATGGTTGAACAATATCTAATAGGAATGGCAACTCAGGGAAAAATTCCCGGCCAAATTTCAGACGATCAATTAAAGCAAATCTTGCTTTCAACACAACAACCAAAACGCGATTTTAAGTTCAATCGTGTCTGATCCCCGATAAAATATAATTATGGGTAACCAGCCTGTTATTCCATGAAAGCAGTCGTATACAATGAATATGCACCAGATGATAATTATGCTAAGATCCTTAAAGTCCAGGATATAGACGAACCAAAACCAAAACCAGATGAGGTAATTTTTACCAATAAAGCATCTGCCCTAAATTATAATGATATTTGGGGAATGAGAGGAGTTCCAGTAGCAGTTCCTCTTCCACATGTTTCAGGTTCTGATGTATCTGGAGAAGTTATCGCCGTAGGCGAAGATGTACAAAATTTCAAAGTAGGTGACAGAGTTGTTTCTCACTCAAACCTTGCATGCAGAGTTTGTAAAGCATGTACTGATGGAAGAGAATTTGACTGTACCCGAAGACAAGTTTGGGGTTTCCAAACTGGACCACTATGGGGTGCATACTCTGAACAAATCCACTTACCAGAAGTCAACGTTTCAAAAATTCCTGATAGTGTTTCATTTGAAGACGCAGCAGCAGCTTCAATGACTCTCCTAACTTCATGGCACATGCTAGTTGGTAGAGCAAAGATTACTCCAGGACAAACAGTACTCGTAATGGGTGGTGGTTCTGGTGTTGGAAGCTTTGCAATTCAAATTGCAAAATTATACAACTGTGACGTAATTGCAACTGCAAGTCCAGACAAACTAGACAAATGTAAAGAACTAGGTGCAGATTATGCAGTAGACCACAGAAAAGACGATTGGCAAAAAGAAGTCTTCAAAATTTCAAAAGAACTTGCAAAAACAAAAGGTGAAGCACCTGGAATTGATATTGCATTTGATCACATTGGTCAAACTCACTTTAACAAGCAACTAACCTTACTCAAGTATGGTGCAACACTTGTTTCATGTGGTGCAACAACAGGTTATGACGCACAAATAGATCTTAGACACATATTCTTCAAAGGAATCAATGTCTTAGGTTCAACACAAGGAACAAAAGCTGAACTTGATCAAGGTCTTTACTGGATGGGACAAGGAAAACTAAAATCCATTGTTGATTCTGTCTACACATTTGAGCAAGCCGCAGAGGCTCACACAAAAATGTTAGAAGGTAAATTCTTTGGCAAAATCTTAATGAAGCCTGAAGGCGCTTAGTCATTTAATGACTCAGCTCTTCAGAAGTCTCATTTTTGTTCCTGGAAATAATCCTAGATTTCTAGAAAAAGCAAAAAAACTTCAAGCTGACATTGTATGCTTTGATTTAGAGGATTCTGTGCCTGATAATGAAAAAACAAATGCACGAAAGCTAATCAAGTCTGCTCTCAAATCTAAAAAATCATACAAGTCTTCAATTTTTGTTCGTACAAACTCCCCTCTATCTGGCAAAATTCCATCTGATCTTAAAGAAATTGTTCAAAAAGGAATTGATGGAATTGTTATTCCCAAAGTTAACAATGCAAAAGAATTGAAAAAAATCGAAAAAACAATTGCAGGATTAGAGAAAAAACGAAAACTAAAACCAACACAACTAATTCCTTCAATAGAATCTGCAGAAGGTGTTGTTAACACATACCAAATCGCTTCTAGCAGTAAAAGGGTAGTTGCAGTAGTTTTTGGTGTTTTTGATCTTCTAAATGATATTGGTGTGGAATATACTAAAGATGCTGAAGGCGCAAAATATTCTAGAAGAAAAATTCCTGTAGATGCACAAGCTGCAGGTGTAGCTGCAATAGATGCTATCTGGCAAGATCTCAAAGATTCAAAGGGATTAGAAAATGATTGTAAGATTGGAAAAAGTTTAGGCTATTCAGGAAAAAGCATAATCCATCCAGATCATATTTCTGTAACTCACAAATTATTCCATCCAAACAAAAGTGAAATTGAATGGGCCAAAAAAGTTTGCAAAACTTACCTTGAATCAACAAAGAAGGGAAAAGGAGCTACCACTGTTGATGGAAAAATGATTGATGAAGTTCATTTTAAACAAGCAAAAGCTCTACTTGAACTTGTAAAATAGATTATTCTAGATTTTTAATTATAGATTTCATTGTTGTGCTCTTTTCAAATATTTTTTTAGGCACAATTCCACTGACTATAAGCTTCTCTTTTTTGGCATCTATTACAATCTCTTGAAAAATACATTGAATTTTTGATATCTTTTTACTCTCACTTAGTACCTTTCCTGTCTCTATGAAAAATCCATTGATTAGAAGATTCTCTATCTTTCTATATCCTGAAGTTTTAGGCACACCTGACTCTCTTAGAATTTCTGGTATAGTGTGTTCGCTTTTTAGAATAGATACGATCATCTTTCTGGTTTCATCGTCTCCAAATATGTCTAAAATAAAATGAACTAGTCTTGTATCAAGTATGGTTAGATGATAATTTTCTTTTACTTTTTTTACCTGAATAATTTCTTTTAGACACTCATTTTCAAATTGATTAATATCTAATTCAGAATTTTTTTTAATAATTTTTAATAATGTTTGAAAATGCTCAGTTGCAAGTTTGATTGACATTCCGTGTTCTAGAAATAACTCACGTTCAATTTTCTTTAGTGTGTCTGCATCAATTTTTTTCTTAATTTTTTTAGGTAATGAAATTGAAATTAATTTGTCTAATCCGGCCATATATGGTATCTAACAATGTGAAATATAAAGAACTCATTTACTTTATGAACATATGAGCAAATCTGTTATCATTATTGATGATGATGAGGATACTGTTAGATTATTTTCTGAATTTCTTGAGGAAAAAGGAATCAATGTTGTAGGAAATGGATTTGATGGTGTTACTGTAGTTAAATTGTATAAAAAATTAAAACCTGATGTTACTCTAATTGATCTTAACATGCCTAATGGCTCAGGATTTTATGCAATCAAGAAAATTCATGAAATTCAACCCAAAGCACGCATAATTGCAGTTACGGCTGATACCAGTACTGAAACTGAAGAAAAACTACAAAAACTCAACGTGCCTGTTGTTCAAAAACCCTTCAATATCGAACACGTAGTATCAAGCATAAATGATTAATTCCCATTTTTGGGACATTTCATATAATGTTATATAATAATTCTCATACTTACATACATGGCAAAAAGAGTTACCATTATGATTGATGATGACATCGATAAGAAACTTCGACTTCGTCAAGCAAAGTTAATTCAACAAGAACAAGCCTCCTATAGTTATTCTAAAGTATTAAACGAAACCATTCGTAAAGTCTTAAAATAACTGGGAATTTTCCTTTTTTTCAGAATAGATTAAAGATAATGAAATTCTATCTAATTATTAGAAATGGTTAATCTTTTAGATCCTAGCAATGTCATAACTAGACTGTTTAATGCAGGAAAATATGAAGAGATGTACAATTACTGCAAGGGACTACTTGAGAAAATTCCTAATGATATGGTTGCACTACAAAACATTTGCTTGTCTTTGATTTATCTTGAAAAATATCAAGAAGCCATAACTTATTGTGATAAAGTTCTTGAAATAAAAAAATCAGATACTTATGCATTAAAAAATAAAATCTATGCCCTAGAAAGCTTGGGTCAGTATCAGGAAGTTTTAAAATTATGTGAAGAAATTCTTTCATCCAATCCTAATGATTCTTGGGCATTGAATAGTATGGGGCTATCATTAAATGAATTAAACCAACACAAAGAGGCACTTGAGTATTATGAAAAAGCACTTGCACTAGATCCAAATAATGTTACTGCTTTGATGAACAAGGCTATATCTCACAGCCACTTGGGAGATTATGAAATCGCAATAGAATTTTACGACAAGGCACAACTAGTTGATTCTAGCCTCAAGGAAATCCCTCTTGCAAAATCTAAATTATTTGAAAAATTAGGCGACAACGACAATGCATTTTTGGCAGCTCAAGGAATTCTTAACAAAGATATGGAAAAAATCAAACTTGCTGCAAAAGAAAATAATTGCTCTTTATTTCATCAAGTTTGCGAAAATGAGTTTGAGCAACTAGATTCAAAATAATATCAAATGAAAATTAACTAAATCATTTTATACGTGAATCTATAGGTCATTTTGATGTTTACAGGAATTGTTGAAGGTATTGGTAAAGTAGAAAAAATTTCTAAAAATACAAAAAATCGAAGCGCAGTACAAATGACTGTAAACCTGGGTAAACACGCAAAAGGATTGAAAGTTGGACAAAGTGTCGCATTAAATGGTGTTTGTCTTACTGCAACAAAACTCTCAAAATCTAATTGTATCTTTGAAATGATTGAAGAAACAACAAAGAAAACAGATCTTGGAAATCTTGAAGTTGGTGGAATAGTAAACATTGAACGAAGTCTAAAGGCTGGAGATAGATTAGAAGGCCATTTTGTTTTAGGACATGTCGATGGTGTTGGAACAATTAAAAAAATTCTAAAGAAACCTAAAGAAGTTCAAGTTTGGTTTGAAGTACCTAAAAAACTAGCAAAATATGTAGTCAAAAAAGGCTCAATTGCAGTTGATGGAATCAGTTTAACTGTTACTGACATCAAAAAAAATCTTGCATCTGTTTCATTAATTCCTCATACAATTGAAGTCACAAATTTTCAAACAAAAAAAGTAGGCGACAAAGTTAATATTGAAACTGACATTCTTGGAAAATACATTCTAAAATAAACCTAATAACCTACCATTTTGTTGGTAATTACCAATTTTTAAGTAAACTTTATAATCTGTTTGAGGATTTTTTTGTTTATGTCCCTTGAAACCGCATTACAATCTCTAAAAAGAGGAGAGTTTGTACTTTTGTTTGACTCTGCCGGACGAGAAAATGAGATTGATATGGTGGTGGCAGCAGAATTTGTAACTCCTGAACATGTTGCCAGAATGCGTCAACATGCTGGTGGATTACTTTGCATTGCAATAGATAATCAATTTGCTAATTCCCTTGATCTCAAATACATGCATGAAATTTTATCTGATTCGTCAATATCCAATAAAGAGATGATTATGGGATTAGCCCCTTATGGTGATCATCCAACATTTTCATTGTCTGTAAATCATTATCAAACCTACACTGGAATTACTGATAATGATAGATCTTTGACAATACGTGAAATGGCAAATATTTACAATGTTGAAAATAAACAAAAAAAGTTTGTATCTTCTTTTAAAACTCCAGGACATGTTCCTTTATTGATTGCATCAAAAGGTTTGTTAGCAGCACGTCAAGGACATACAGAAATGTCTGTTTATCTTGCACAGATTGCTGGTTTAACCCCTGTTACTGCAATATGTGAAATGATGGATGCTGAAACATATACTGCATTATCTGTTGATAAAGCAGAAAAATTTGCAAAACAAAATGGAATTCCATTGATTGATGGAAAAGAACTATTAGAATACGCCAAGGTGCATTAATTTTGAATATTGCTATAGTAGTTTCGGAATTCAATGACGAAGTGACATCTAGGATGCTCTCTGTTGCAAAAGAAAAAGCTGATTCCCTAAAATTGAAAATAACCTATACTTGCTCTGTTCCAGGCGCATATGATATGCCCATAATTGTTGATTCCTTATTACAAAAAAATGATGTTGATGCCGTAGTAACTCTGGGTGCAATTATCAAGGGTCAGACTAAACATGATGAAGTTATTTCTCATGCTGCTGCTCAGGCCCTTACTGATATATCCATAAAATACCAAAAACCTGTATCTCTGGGCATATCTGGTCCTGGAATGCAAGAAAGGCATGCTCATGCTAGAATCAGACCTGTAGCTGAACGTGCTGTAGAGGCAGTAATCAAAATTTCATCAGAACTAAAAAGGATTCAAAAATGATTCAACTAAGTATTCTAAAAATAACAGGTTATGGCCCATGGACTTTGACTTTGGGTAGTGACAGAGAACATGAACTACAAATGCTTCAGGCATCTTTGTACAAACAATTACAACAATTATTTTCTGAAAAAAATTGTCTTGTTTTTCTTAATAGATCTGATGAATTTTTTGTTGTTTCAAATGGTATTGGTCTAGAAGATCACATTCAAATTCAAAAAACACTTGAAAAATCATTTGAAGTACATCTAACAATTTCAATCGGGTTTGCTGAATCCCCATTTGAAGCAAATTTGAAAGCATATGAAGGAAAGAAAAATGAAATTGTTTTAGATAAACAACACAATATTTTTGGTTTTGTTAATGATACAGCTAACCCTAAAGTTACTATCATGCATTTGGATGTTGATGATCTTACTTCCAAAAGAACAACAAATTCTCCATATGAAATTTCCTCAATAATTTTTCAACTATATTCTAAAATGTCAAAATATTTTTTGGAAAAAAATTCACTCACATTTTTTATGGGAGGTGATAACTTTATGGTAATTGCAAGTGACGATGCAAAAAACTCTGTGCAGGATTTCATTAACATGATAAAAAATGACGATAAGATTTTTCTGAACTGTGGAATTGGAAATGCTAGTACTTGCAGAGATGCTGTAAAATTAGCTACAAAATCCCTTGATACAATTCGTGAAATTCGAGATTCAGGCAAAGAAAAACCTGAAGTTTATGAATTAACATGTTAATCAAAAACGTTAGTCTCCTTTTAGGAAAAGAACTAGATTTTGTTTCAAAAACAAATGTGCAAATTCAAAATGGAAAATTCAAACGAATTCAACCTAACATTAATCCAAGCGGCAAAGAAGATTCCATTGACTGTGAAGGTCTCTTGTTGATTCCTGGTTTTATCAATGCACATACTCACATAGGTGATTCAATTGGAAAAGATGTCACTTTAGATAGTTCTGTAGATAAAAAAATACATCCTGTTTTTGGTGCAAAATCAAAAATTCTAAAAAACACTCCTCCTGAGAATTTGTCAAATTTTATGAAAAACACTTGTCACTCTATGATTAGAAAGGGAATCACAACTTTTGTTGATTTTAGAGAAGGTGGGCTAGACGGTGTAATTTTACTCAAAAAAACATTATCTGAAATTCCAATACGATCAATTATCTTAGGGAGAGTAGATTTTTACCAAAATTCAGTTGAAATTAAAAAAAATCTCCCTATTCCAAAAGAAAAAGCCCAGGAACTCCCTAAAATTATTCAAAAATGTGATGGTATTGGAGTAAGTGGCGCAAATGAGAACAGTAATTCCGTATTAAATCACTATTCAAAAACGTCAAAGATTAGAGCAATTCATTCTGCTGAAACAAAACAAAGTACCGCAAAATCTAAAAAAATGACTGGAAAATCTGAAACACTTAGAGCATTATCGCTAAAACCTCACTTCCTTGTTCACATGACTCATGCATCAAAAAGTGATCTTCATGTGGCAGCAAAAAAAATTAGAGGAATAGTAATTTGTCCAAGAGCTAATTCTTCCTTGGCTGAAGGAATACCTGACATTACATTGATGCAAAAAGCTGGTTGTATGCTGGCATTAGGCACGGATAATGTCATGATTAACTCTCCTGATATGTTCAGAGAAATGGATTATCTGTGGAAAGTCACCATGGGAATTCATAAGAAAAGAATCAATCCAAAAGAAATTCTAAAGATGTCTACTGTAAATGGCGGAAAAATATTAAAAAAAGACATTGGAGTAATTGAAACAAAAAAAATTGCTGATTGTGTATTTCTCAACAAACATGCATTAGATTTAGAACCAATGCATGAACCCTATGCGTCAATTGTTCATAGGGCATCTGAATCTGCAATACAAGCAGTAATGATTGGAGGTAAAATTGTTCATGGAAAAATCTAGACCTCGTGTTATACTAAGTGGTGCAATATCTATTGATGGAAAAATTGCAACTAAAACAAATGATTCAAAGCTTTCATCTAGAAAAGATATTCAAAGACTCCACAAATTACGTTCAAGTGTAGATGCAATACTTGTTGGAAAAAATACTGTATCTCGTGATGATCCTATGCTAACTGTTCGTTATGTTAAAGGAAAAAACCCTGTTAGAATTATTTTAGATTCTAAAGGAACAATTTCAAAAACATCAAAAATTTTGCAATCAAGTAATAAAATTCCCACTATAATTGCAGTATCTAAAAAAATTACTAAAAGAAACCTTGAAAAATTGCAGAAATTTCCTGTTGAAATAATTAGTGTAGGTAATGATTCTGTTAATCTAAAATCATTATTGAAAAAGCTCTCAAAAAAGAAAATCAAGACACTACTAGTTGAAGGAGGAGGAACAGTAAATTGGGAATTTGTCAAACAAGAGCTTTTTGATGAACTGATAGTAACTCTATCTCCATTTTTAATTGGTGGTGAAGATTCGATTTCTTATTTACGTGGTACTGGATTTTCCAAAATTTCTAATTCTCCTAATCTTAGACTCAAATCCGTAAAGAGGCTCAAAAATCATATAATTTTACATTATGAAAAGCTCTAAGTTCTTATACTTTATTTCGAATACAACTACAAGAAATTGGCAGTAAAAAAGAAAACAATCAAAAGAAAAACTACCACAAAAAAGAAGGCTGCACCAAAAAAGAAGGCTGCACCAAAAAAGAAAGCAACTAAATCAAAAGCAAAAAAGCCAGCATTTGGTGGATATGCCATTAGTTTTGCAGGTCGTACAGAAACTGCTGAACAAATATTTGGTAAAAAACCAATTGCTCCAAGTGAAATGACCAAAAAGATTTGGGCATTTGTAAAATCAAAACGCCTTTCTAATCGTTAAACCCACTTGTTAACGATTTATCGTTAACACTTTCTATCTTTTAATTATTTTAAAAAAAATAAGATATAGATACTGGAAAAAATCTCAACTCAATATGTCAACTGCATCATTAAGACGTGATCACGAGTTAATTGAAAAAGTTATCAAAGCAATGGATGCAACCATTCAATTATTAAATGAAAATAAAAAAATTTCTGAATCAATCTTACTTCCAGTAATTGATTTTTCAAAAAACTTTACAGATGTTTGTCATCACAGTAAAGAAGAAAATTCTTTGTTCCCTGCATTAGAACAAGCAGGACTTCCAAAAAACATGGGTCCTATTGCAATGATGTTAATAGATCATGAACGCTCTAGAGAGATTGCAGCAAATATGGAAGCTTCTGCAAAAGAATATCTATCTTCAGGTGATTCTACAAAATTAATTTCTGATATGAAACAATATGTGGAACATATCACAGAACATCTTTGGAAAGAAAATAATCGATTGTTTATGATGGCAGAGGCTCGATTGCAATATGTTGCACAGAAGGTTGATGGAGAATTAAATGAAATTGAAGCTGAAAAACTCAAAGATTTAGGAAAAACTCGACAACATTATGAAGAACTTGCTGAAAATCTCACACGAGATGTTGCTGAGCAAGGAAATTAGGCTTGGCTGACAGTCTATTTGGTCAAGTTGTTGCTGTACGAAAATTTGCAAATGGGGACATTGAATTAGATTTCTACCATGATGATGTAGTCACTAAATATAGATACTCATCTGATCCAAGTCGATTAGGAAACTTTCCAAAAGAGTTGGCTGAAACTTTAGCATCTACACTATCTACCGATATCTGTATTGAAATTTTCTTTGGAGATGATGGTACTCCGACACATGTAGAATTAGAAGAATGTGATGATGAAGGCGACGAAGATGAAGAATTTGACGAGGACTTTGTCCCAGAGGAATCATGAACTCTGAATGTATCTCAAAGCTCAAGGCGTTCCCAAGATCTCTTTGATCTCCACTCAACAATGTATGTTATCGAGTGTCCTCGTCACTGTATAATACGCTAAAATTATACTTAAAGGATGCTCATAATTTCAACTGTGAAAAACTATTCTACGTAATGATGATGTGTTAGATTGTCATAGAATCTAACTGATTTCAGATTTACAAATTCTAGCATTCCGTATCTTGATAGCTCTCTTCCAAATCCACTGTGCTTTATTCCACCAAAAGGAATTCTTGGATCTGAAATTACTACATTGTTTACACTAACAATTCCTGATTCAATTCTTCTTGACATCTTATCTGCTTTGGCAAGATCTTTTGTCCAAATACTTGCCCCTAATCCAAATTCACTATCATTTGCCATCTTGATAGCGTCACTTTCATTCTCAACAATTGTTATTGGTGCAACCGGTCCAAACGTTTCTTCTTGTGCAATTCTCATATCTGATGTAATGTTTGTTAGAATTGTTGGCTTGTAGAAATATCCATTTCCGTCCATCTCTTCTCCGCCTAGGAGTACTTCGGCACCTTTTGCCTTTGCATCCTCTACAATTCCTGAAATTGTTTCTAATCCATCCTTGCTTGATAGTGGCCCAACATCTGTATCAATTGACATCGGATCTCCTACTTTGAGTTGAGATGCTTTTTTGATGAATAACTCAATAAAATCTTCAGCAATATTTTTGCCTACAAAGAATCTTTTTGAGGCTACACAACTTTGTCCACAGTTAATGAACCTGCCTTTTACTGCACCTTCAGCTGCTTTTTCTATAATGGCATCATCTAAAACAATGAAAGGATCACTTCCACCTAATTCTAACACACATTTTTTTAGATTCATGGCAGCTCTTTCTCCCACCTTTGCTCCTGCATTGGTACTTCCAGTAAATGTGACAGCATTAACTTCTGAATCAATAAGATGATTTGCAGAATCTACACTTCCTACTACAGTTGAGAATACTCCTTCAGGTATTCCTGCTTCTGCAAATGCTTTTTCAATTTCAATTCCTGATTGCATGGTAACTCTGGATGGTTTCATTACAATTACATTTCCTGCCATCAAACATGGAGCTGCAAATCTTAGAGCTTGCCAATACGGAAAGTTCCATGGCATAATAGAACCAATTACTCCTAGTGGTTCAAATGTAAGAAAACTTTTTCTTGCATCTGTATTTAGTACTTCGTCAGAAAGGAAACTATCTCCATGATCTGCATAAAATTCTAAAGCCCATGCACATTTTTCAACTTCTCCAATTGATTCTTTTAGTGCCTTTCCCATTTCACTAGTTGCAATTTTTGCTAATTCTGTTTTGTTTTTCTTTAAATGTTCAACTAAATTGTAAATGTAACTTCTACGTTTTTCATAATCTTTTTTCCATTCGGGAAATGCTCTTTTTGCTTTTCTTACTAACTCAAATACCTGATCTTTGCCCATTGCTGAAAATGTTGTGATATCTTCACCTGTTGTAGGATTAACTGTAGTAATTTGACTCAGGATTTTTTGGAACTATATCTCCTATTTAATTTAGTAACTTAATACTCGAATCTAATTAGAAAATTTGCTGCATATCTTTCTTGATTTCATCGATTTTCTTTTGATATGCTTTTTTAGATTTATCGTTCTTTTTTAGATTAAGGACATTTCCGCACGATGGACATTTGAACATTCCCTCAAGTGCGTTCTCAAATGTTACTCTTGGACAATCTTCATTTCCACAATGATAGAAATCAGATGCATTCTCATAGTCTAGTCTTTGCTGTAATCTCTCTTCAATTTTCTTTTTCTGATTTTCAATAAAGTGCTCTACTTCTTCTCTTCGGGTTCTCCACCTGTAGACAAACCATCCTTTTCTTTCATCTTTTACTCTAATTCCTGTAATGAGAGATTTTCCAAAAAGATCATACAATACTTTTCTTACCATGTTGATTCTAAGTCCTGTCGAACTAGCAATTTCTTCATCAGTTGCATCTTCTGCTTTTAGTAATGAACGAGCTACTTTGAGATATTCGTCCCCTCCAATCATTGAAGCAATTCTGACAAAAGGATCTTCGTATTTGTCTACCAACTCTAATTTCTCCTGATAATCTATTATTAATCCCTTGTTTCTTTTACCTGTACATTTTTGCCTGTTTTTGTGGGTATAATCTTCCTCTTTGCACCTAGAAACTCTTTCTCAAATTGTTGACCTTCTTGAATACGATCTAAAAGTATGGCAAGAGCACTTATTTCAGAATGAGGTTGACTTCCTATTCCTACATTATAGTCTGCCAACTCGTAAATTTCCCGGGGAACTTTTTCAGCACCTACAACGATTAACAGATTTTCTCTTCCTCGAATTTTATCTTGAATATCATTAATCTTTTCACCATACATTGATAGATGTACTATTTTGAAACCATCTTCCTTTTTCTTTTTGATAATTGGTTTCCAATTTTCTATAAATTCAACTGTAAAATTCCCGCCCCATGTTTCGTTAATTTTTCCTAACGTATCTTTAATTTCTGGATTGACCTCTGTCATGAAAATTGTCTCTGCACCAAATGCTCTTGAAACTAATGCTACATGGGTTGTAACTCTATCATCTCTAACTAGTCTTTGTCCTATACGTACTACTTCAATTACCAAATGTCTTTTCGACTCCCTGTTTTTCAAATTTGTGTGAATTGTAACTTTCCAAAATATCTTTTATTAGTTCTTTGAGTTGTTTTACGTTTTTTCCAGTTTTTGCAGAAACTGGAACCCATTTTTTATTATCTACCAAATTTAACGTCTCAATTTTTTCCTCAATTTTACTATTTTCAAGTAAATCTGATTTATTTAATGCATAAACCATTCTATCCTTCTCAACTCCTAATTCACTAAGTGTTCTCATGCAGCTTGAAAATTTCTTTTTTAACTCAAAAATTGAATCACTAATGTCTATTACTACAATAATGATATCTGTGTGGCCTAATTCTTCTAAAGTTGATTTGAATGCATCAATCATGTATGCAGGTAATTTGCTGATAAAACCTACCGTATCTGATATCAAAAATGGTTCTTGATTAATTGTAACTCTGCGTGTGGTAGTTGAAAGTGTTGTAAACAACTCACTGCTTTGGTCTCTTGTCTCACCTGTCATCGTGTTAAACAAGGTAGTTTTTCCAGCAGAAGTGTATCCTGCAAGTGAGATTGTTTTGAATCCCATTCTTTTTCTTCCTTGTCTGTGTAACTCTCTTTGTTTTCCAGCTTTTTCTAATTTTGATCTGATTGTATTCATTCTGTGTTTGATATCATTATAGTAAACATCAACTTCGAATTTTCCTATTCCCATAAATCCTGGCTGTTCTCCCATGCTTGAAAGTCGAACCTTCTCTTTGGCTCTGGCCATTTCGTATCTTAGTTGAGCTAACTTTACTTGTAATTTTGATTCTGCACTTGATGCTCTACTTTCAAAAATTTCAAGAATTAGTGCTTCTCTGTCTAAAATTTCTCTATGCAATACTGATGCCAAATTATAATTCTGACTTGGTTTTAGAACCTCATCAAACACGATAACGTCTGGTCTAATCTTCTCTGAAATCTCTTCCAACTGCTCTAAGATTCCTCCACTGATGCCGTACTTTGGTTTCTTTAGGAATTTCTGTTTCATTGTATGAACTACTTGAAAACCTGCTGCATCACAAAGCCCCTTTGCCTCACTTATCACATCTTCCTTATCATATGTGATTAAAATCGCTGATTTCATCTTGATTCCATGTTTTTACTATAACTCGAGTTAAAGATTCTAACTGTTTTGAAATCTATGCTGTTTTTTTGATTGCTTTTTCTATGTTCATGTTCAGGACTATTTCTGCAATATCGCTCGCATACTCAGAAATTCTTCTGATATTTTCTGTCATCCTTCTGACTCTGTAAATCTCCTCGTCATCTTTTAGTGATTTTGAGGCTTCTCTGACTTTTTTCTCATATTTCGTAATCTCATTAGTCTTTTCAATGGTTTTTTCAGCCTGTGAGTAATCTTCCTTGAACAAAGCTAGGCACGCATCATCTAATGCAGATAAACAAAACTCATTCATGTCTTGCAATTTCTGCAAGATCTCCTTTTTCACTGATTTTTTGAATTCCAAAAGATCTTTGGCAATAAATGCAGCATGGTCTCCTGTTCTTTCTATGTTTTTTACTACCAACCTATAACCCAAACAATTTCTTGGATTTCTAAACCCCATCTCTTTTAGCATGTGTTCATTTTGGATTGCTATCTTTAACTGACGAATAATGTAAAATCCGAATCTGTCTACTTCATCATCTGTATTGATTACCTCTTGTGCCAAATCCACATTATTTTCTTTGACAGCTAGTATGGCATCACTGGACATTGATTTTGCCAAATGAATCATTCTTTTGAATGCCCCATCAACTGATAACTCCAATAAATTTACCAGAACTTGTACTGTGATTCCACTGCTAGAATCTGAAATAATTTCAGAACCCATCAACATTCGCTTGACTGCTTCTTTTACCGTGTTTCTTTGAATGGGACTTAATCTTCCATCTTTTGGTTTTACATTAATTGTCTTAAAACCCAAAAAATAAAGTGAAATTAATTTTCTAACAATAGAAGATGCTTTTTCTTCAGAATTAATTTCAATGATGGCTTCTTCTTTTTTCTGACTACGTGATTCAAATTTTGGAGGAAAAAGCTCTAAGGTTGATGAGCCTTTCCTAACCATTCTAATCTGATCACCTTGCTTTAATCCTAAATCCATAATCCATTGTTTTGGTAGTGAAACTATATACGATGATTTACCAGTAAACTGGATTTTCCTTGTTTCTTCTCTTTCTTCCATAAACTACATAAAAAAATCCATTCTATATAGTTTGTTAACTTTGCTATACATAATCATTGAACTAATATTTAGAATACATCGAGCCTGAATATGGACCACATTCTAAAATTACAATCTTCTATTGATTCTCTATTTGGAAATGGAGTCTCAAAACATCTTCCAAAAGATGTTGAAATGACCTTCTCAAGAAAAACTGGTAGAATTAGAACAGTCATGCATAATGGAAAATTATTGTGTACATTAAGAATTGATGGTGGTTTGGCAATTAGTCCTTACTTTGCCCAAATACTCATGAAGAGTAAAACCTTCAGAGAAAACTGTGTAGAGATAAACAAAGATGCTGCACCATTTGTACAAGAAGGAAGATCAGTGTTTTGTAAACATGTAGTAAAATGTGGAAAAAATGTTAGAATTTCATCTGATACTCCAATCTTATTCAAAAACAAAGTCATTGCTGTAGGCAGAGCTGTTCTGTCATATGAGATGATTTCTGACTTTGATAGGGGCGTAGCCATTAAAGTTAGAGATAGTTTAAAAAGTCGTAAGGAGGAAAAAGAACCATGATGCGCGGAGGAAATCGCGAAATGCGAAGAATGATGGACAAGATGGGGCTGGACATGAATGAACTATCTAATGTTCAAGAAGTCACCATAAAGACCGACAAAAAAGAGATCATTCTTTCAAAACCATCTGTTACCGAAATGAAAGCTAAAGATAATTCCATCTTCACTGTCACTGCTGACAGCTATGAGGAAAGAGAACTAGAGGTTCCTATATTCTCTGAAGAAGATATTCAACTTGTAAGCCAACAAGCAGGTGTTGATGAGGAAAAGGCAAAAAGTGCATTAGAGGAAGCAAAAGGCGATCTAGCTCGAGCCATTTTACTGCTAACCACTGGATGATCCTCCATTTTGTGCCTAAAAATGAATGATTTAAGTAATGGAATTATTGAAATTCGGGTGTAATGAGCATGGCTGAATCTAAAGTCACTGGAATCATCAAATCTCTAAATGTCTTAGAAGATGATATTGACTCCTTAAACAGTAAAGTTGGAGATATGAAAAAACAACTTTCAGTAAAGGCCCAAAATGAAATTGACGCTCTTATGGAAAAAACCCGAGAAATGGCCACAAAAGAAGCCGAGGTTTTGATAAACGCTTCAAAAGAAAAGGCAACTGCAGAATCTGCAAAAATTGCTCAAGAAGGTGAGGCTAAGTTATCTGAAATTCAATCCAAAATTAATGCTAATTTTGATGAAGCAGTGAAACATGTTGTGTCAACTGTTTTGAAGGCATAATCCTAAATCCTATATTCCGTTTTGTCAAATATCGATCCCTTACTTAATTCACGTATTGGAATTGCTACCTCCTATGGTAAACCATACTATAGATTTTCAACATATCTGAAAGCCCTCAAATTATCATTTGATTCAATTTTACCTGAGGAAATACAAGACTATTCTGGCCATCTAATACTTACAACTCATAAAGAATCCCCCAAAATATGTGACACTCCATTACTTCATGAGGATATTTTTGAACACCCTCCAACAGTTATTAGAGGAATTATGATGCAAAAACTAAATCTTGATTTTGAGGAAAATGATCTGATTTTAGGAATTGATCCTGGAGAGAGAACTGGTTTGTCCGTATTTTATTATGGAAAAGAAATTGAGAGTTCGTTTCACTCATCTGTTGAAGAATTAGTTGCTCATATTATTCGAGTACTTGGAGGTCTTAGAGCAAAAAGAAAAATTGTAAAAATTGGAAATGGAAATATGGGAATAGCAAAACAAATTGTTACCCTGTTAAATCTCAGATTTTGCTCATCCTTTGAATTAGAATTTGTTGATGAGCGAAAGACAAGTATGAAAATTAAGAATTTCAATCAGAGAGGAAAACGAGACATGCTATCTGCAAAATACATCTCTCAAAGAGATGGATATAGGCATTCTATTTTGCCATTGTCTATGACAGGTTAGTTTTTCATATTTTGAGAACAAACTCTCTATTTCTTCAATTCATACTGTATGATATTCTTCAATTTTCTATATTTTTTTTAGAAAAAACTGAAATTTTTAGTTAAACAACTATATTGACACATATCATTTTTTCAAAAAAAAACGAAATTCAACCAAGCTATACATATTTATTGAAGATTTCTCGTTTTTCATTGAAACAAATTAGAGTGATCGTAAAATTAGTTAAAATTTTTACAACTTTTTGATACTTTTTATCTATATTTTATCGATCCACCCTTATATACTTATGAATTCTATACAATACTACCAAGATGACTTGTAAAGGAATTTGTGTTAGATATAAGGCTCAAAAGCCTGTTGGAACCGGAAGATATGCTTCTGGACAACGTCGATGTCAAATTTGTGAAATATTCATCAAATGGGAAGGACTATGGTGTCCATGCTGTGGCTATAGATTAAGAACTAAACCACGTAATTTGAAATACAAAGCCAAATTACGAGCAAGAGTTGAGGCTGATTCTATTGAAGCAAAATCAGCAGAAGTTCAACCAGAAGTTGAAGAAATTGCAGTAAAAGCAAAATCTAAAGCAAAAACTGCAAAATCTAAAACAACAAAGTCTAAGGAAAAAACTCCATGCAAATATTGTGAGAAATTATTTGTCTATCCAGACAAACACGAAAAGAATTGCAAGAAGAATCCTACTCTAGTTGATGCTTCCCAAGAAAATGAATCAATAGCAATAAAAGCATAAGACTTGTTCATAGCTTATTGAACTCTCCAAATGGATTTTTCCAAAAATTGGTAAATTTGGAGGGCCGTAACTTTTCTTTATCTATTCAAAAATTTGAAAATGGTTATTTCATTTCTGTAGCTGAAGGTTCCAATAAAATAGGCTCCATGGTAGCATCCATGGCAACAGGACCTACTCCAATTACTACTACAATTATTCCATCTAGAACTGAATCGCTTTTTCTCAAACTTGTTGCCGAACGAGTCAGTACCAGGATGAGAGGTATTGCATTGGTTTCGGCATTTATCCAAAAAGAATTAGACCCAAATACTGCAAAAGACTTAATGTCTGAGATTATGGAGATGATTGAGAATGAGTGATTTAAGAAATTATATCTCAAAAATTAAGAAAAACAAAGAACTCAAAACTGTAAAAACTAAAGTTTCAACAAAATATGAGATAGCAGGAATCACTGCCAAAGTTGACGGCTTACATGCCGTGTTGTTTGAAAACATCAAAGAAAGTGATTTTAATTTAGTTGCAAATTTGGTTGGCACTCGAAAAAGATTTGCCCTTGCAGTTGGTGGAACTGAAGATAATATTCATGAAAAAGTTATCGCCGCTATCAAAAAAGCAAAGGCTCCAAAAATTGTATCATCTGGAAAATTTCAAGAAAACAAGTCAAAAAACCTTCTTTCTATGCCTATTGTAACTCATTTTGAGAAAGAATCTGGTCCTTTTATCACCTCATCAATTGCATATGCCAAAAATCCTGAAACTGGAAAACAAAATTCATCTTTTCATAGAATGATGCCCATTGACAAATCTCATTTTTCAATCAGAATGGTTGAAGGACGTCACTTACATCGATGTTTTGTTGATGCAAAAGAACATGGCGAAGATCTAAAAATTGCGATAACTGTAGGTGTCCATCCTGCCGTTTCTATTGCTGGAGCATATCAGGCGCAATGGGGAAAAGATGAAATTGATATTGCAAACTCTTTGTTGGGTGGAAAATTAACTTTAACAAAACTTCCATTTACTGGATTGAATGTCCCATCTGGTTCAGAAATTGTTATGGAAGGAAGAATTCTTCAGGACAAAACTCATCCTGAGTGGATGGTAGAAATGCTTCAAACATATGATCATAAAAGATCCCAACCTGTTTTTGAACTTGAAAATATGTATTTTAGAAATAATCCAATCTTTCATGATGTTTTGTCTGGTTATTCTGAACATAGACTATTGATGGGAATGCCAATTGAATCAAAATTAAATGGTGATTTGAAAAAAGCATTTAGACAAACACAACAAGTGTCTATGACAAATGGTGGATGTAATTGGCTACACGCAGTAGTACAAATAAAAAAGAAAAGTGATTCTGATGCAAAGAAAATTATCAAAAAAACATTTGAATCTCATCGTTCATTAAAACAAGTTACTGTAGTGGATGAAGATATTGATCCTAATAGTGCTGAGGCAGTAGAATATGCAATGGCCACAAGATTTCAAGCAGACAAAGATCTTGTAATTTTGAAAAATGTGCGTGGTTCTAGTCTTGATCCATCAAGTGATCAAAATAAACTACAAACTGCAAAAATGGGTATTGATGCAACAAGATCCCTTTCAAAACGTCCTGAAGGATTTGAATTAGCAAAAATCCCAAAAATTAACAAAATTAAACTCGAAAAATATTTCAAATAACCAAAATCAACTGATTAAATTAAATTTGGATAAATTAGAATCATTTTAGATAAGATGTCGTCTGAATCAAATATTCGAGAAAAGAGTCCTGCTGAATCTCATGCTGAGGTAATTGTTAGGATGTTTCCATCTGATGCAAATCCAGCTGGAAATGTGTTTGGTGGTGAAATTTTAAAACATATTGATATGGTTGCCGGTATTGTTGCCCAAAGACATTCTCAATCAAACGCTGTTACTGTATCTATGGATAGTGTTAATTTTCTAAAACCTGTATTTGTTGGAAATGTTCTTTCACTAAATGCCCGCATAAATTATGTCCATAACTCTTCTATGGAAATTGAAGTTAGAGCAGAGGCTGAAGATATTGTTACTGGAATTAGAACAGTAACGGGAACTGCTTTTGTAACCTTTGTTGCACTAGACAAAAATGGCAAACCCCTGCATGTCCCAAAACTTTCCTTAAAAACTGATGAAGACCGAGTCAAATTTGAAGAAGGAAAAATAAGAATGGAAAAACGATTGAAAAATCGCCAAAAATAATTCTGATTTTCAGAGAACCATTTAAGAACAACGAATTGTATCTTTAGTTAATGTCTGACCAAGAAAAAAATAATGAATGGGATTCATTGTGGCAAGAATATACCAAATCACTTGAAAATTGGAAATCTCTTTTTGAGCAGATTCAAACTGCCAGTACTGAGATGCAATCTAAATTTAATGAAGTTTGGGAAAAAGCTAGCATTGAATCAAGTAATGAAACCATGAAATTATTTGGAGAAAATTGGCAAAAAGCAATGACTGATGCTGGAATGAATTCTTTCAAAGAATTTAGCGAGAACTGGCAAAAAGCTCTCAATGATAGTAACATGTCTACTTTCAAACAATTTGTTGAAAATTGGCAAAAGAGTCTTAGCACATCTGGATTAGAGCAGATGAATGCATATGGTGAAATGATGAAAAAATTCACTGAAACCTGGGGCTCAATGTGGCCAAAATCCAAATAAATTTTGAAAGAATAAAAACACCATCTATTCTAAATTTTTTTATGACTAGTTCTCAGAATGAATGTTTTGTTGAGTTATCTAGTTTTGATGATTTGGCAAGATATGCTTGTGCGTTTAGAGAATATCCTCAACGAGTCTATTCTCAGGATTTTAACGGAGAACGTATTGTCTCAAGCAGTATGATTTTGGCTAATACGTTATTGATTTTCTATGTACCTTTGAAAAAATCTGGTCGATACATTTCATATCAAGTAACTGGAGGAAAAGAAATTTGTGATATTGTAGAATCTACACAAAATATTTCTCATTATGCCCCTGTTATACACATGGAATCTGCAATTTCCCCCTTGCCTGAAAATGAAGAAAACATAACTGATCAATTTCATCCAATCCAAGTAAAAGATCTAGGTAGTTTAGCCAGATTAACATATGATCCTGAATTTCCAGATGAACAAAATTTAACATTGTTTGCTTTGCCTAGAAAAAAATCATGGGTACTTGGTTACATTACTTCACTAGAAATGGATGATGTGTATTATAATTTCAATTATGTTGAATTAGATTCTGAACCTACGAAAAATTTTTTAAAATACCAAGGCAATCAAGGTAAAAATCCAGAATTTTCTGATGCCGTTGATCATGGTTTTTCATATTTCCCAATAATTAAAATCAAAAACGAATATTCTATATTTGGATTTTCAGATTAATTTAATCCCAAGATGTTAATTCTTTGATTTTTTTCCTTGATTCTTCAACTAGTCTTATCAATACGGGAATGTAAATCTCTGATGCATACACAATTTCAATTTCAGAAACATCTTCAATATCAGTAAATACTGATGTAGTTATTTGATTTTCATTTACACTAGGTTCATTATTTTTACTTCTTTTGTTGTTGATTACTTCTAAAAATACTGGTAATTGTCTATTGATCTCAATTTGTAATTCCTCTTTTGAGCGTAATTTTTCGTTGCTTAAACCAACCATGATTTGTTGGTTAATGTCATTTTCATATCTGTCTCGTGCTCTTATCATAATTTTGATTTCAGGTAACTTGTTGTGTTTGTTTTTTAATTCACAAATTTTTTTTATTGCTTTTGGAAATCTATTTTTGTGTTCCTGTTCAAATTTGTCTATGTACCATTCTGAAAATTTTATTGCTTTCAAATCATTTTTTGATTTTGCCTTTTCAAGAAATTTTTCATATGAAATTTCTTCTGTTATGAATAATCCAAAATCCCTATTTGCCTCTTCAAAAATTCCATCTAATACATTATTTGCTGAATCTATGAATTCAGAAAAAAAATGATTAACGTAAAAAGGATCAGGTTCGTGTTGCTTTATCTGTTTTAGATAAATTTCACAATCATCAATGGCTTTTTCAATGTTCATTGGCCGTTGTCAGATTCAGAATTTGTAAATTTTGATTGTGCCTTCAAACTAATAGCTAATTCTTTAAAAATTTCATTCACACTTACATCTACAAGATTTATTGTAGCATTTTCTTTGACTATTTGTTTTTCAAATTTTTCTTTTATTGCAAATGATACTGATGACCAATGTAAGATTCCTTTGAGTTGTTCTTCAACTGTAGCATTTGTTGTGGGAAAATTTGCTGGAGAGAAAACAATGCCATTTGTCCATTGCATTGTGGGAATCGCACCTCCTGAAGATCTGGTACTAAATGCTATTTGCTTTACCCAATCATCAAATTTGTATTCAATTACTTCGTGAATTACCAGTTTTTTCCATGGTTCTACAGAAATTTCCATCTGAACATGGTTTGCTAAAACCAATTATAATCTTATTTTTCAAGCGAAATCCTTGAATCTTTTGATTTAGACTCGCTTATTTACTAGAAAATAATCACTTTTTTCTATAATGGATAAATGGGCTGACTATCTAATCTCTGAAGTCAGTTATGATGCCAAACATTTGATTTCTGTTGCTATTAGACATCAAGATACAGAAAAGGGAATAACTAAAGGAACCCCTGTTGATCGATTAACTATTTCTTCTGATATTAAGAACGGTATTTCCTACCTCACAATTTACAGTGGCAAAAACTCTTGGAAAAAAGGACATAGAATCCAGACTTTTTCAATTGGAGGTAATCCATTTTTACGAATTGATGGAAACAAAGTGGAATTAGACTATCTTGGAGATTTGCCTACTGTATCAAATCTTGAGTTAGAAGAACTTGATTTAGCTCCAGAACCAGTTACAGAAGAACCAACACCAGAACCAACTCCCCCAAGTCCTAGAGGTTCATTACCAAAAGAATCCGCAGAAGAACTTCCACAAGAACTTGATTTAGCTCCAGAACCAGTTACAGAAGAACCAACACCAGAACCAGAAGAGGAAGAAGCTACTCCTGAACAACTAGCTAGACTAGAACAATTAGAGAAACAAATCCAAGAGTTAGAATCTAAACCAGAACCCGAAGAGGAAGAAACAACTAGCTAGACTAGAACAATTAGAGAAACAAATCCAAGAGTTAGAATCTATACCAACTCCCCCAAGTCCTAGAGGTTCATTACCAAAAGAATCCTCAGAAGAACTTCCACAAGAACTTGATTTAACTCCAGAACCAGTTACCGAAGAACCAACACCAGAACCAGAAGAGGAAGAAGCTACTCCTGAACAATTTGAACAATTAGAAGAACTTCAAAAACAAATTGATGAATTAGAAACTAAATTATCTGCCAAACCTGTACCTAAAGTTCAATCTGAGCCTGAAGTTGAGCCTGTAATAGAAGAATATACTGAATTTAATGATTTAGAAGATCAAATCGATGAATTAGAAGATGAGTTAATCTCAAAATTACATCCTTCATCTGATGAACCAACACAAGAACAGATTTCAAAAGTTGAGGAATTAGAAAAAGAGATTGAAAAATTAGAATCTGCTGATATTGAACATGAAATTATTCAAACATTACAAAAACAAAATAAAAAATTAAACGATATTGAAAAAAAACTTGGCAAGCCTCCCAATGAAACTTCAGAATCTCCTTCTGTAGAAGCTTATTGTGTTAAATGTAGAACAAAAAGAAAAATCAAAAACCCTGAAGAAACAACTATGAAGAATGGAAGGCCTGCAATAAAGGGTACATGTTCAACCTGTAACTGTAAAGTTTTCCGTATAGGGAAATTAAAAAAATAATTCTTGTAAAAATTACATCTGACCTGATTGCCAGGCTTGATTGAATCTCTTTATTGCTTCTTGATATGCTATGATTGAATCATCACCTGATGTTTTCAAGAATTTCTCCCACTGTTCATTAAATTTCTTAATTGATTCAATATTGGTTTCCTTGAAAATATTTTCAATCATCTTTGTTTGTTGTTTGATGTATTCAGGACCAATTTCTTCCCACGTGTTTTCCCAACTAGAACTGACTTTTTTTAATAATTCTGCATCTGATTCTACTGCTTTTTGGCATGCATCATGATATGTCATTAAAGTTTCATTTGTGGCCTTTTGCCATTGTGCCAAAGACTCTTTCCATCCATTTAATGCAGCATTGTATTCTCTCCATGCTTTCTCAAATTCTGGCCTTTTTGTAGATGATTTTGTAGTTGATTTTGGCTTTGTTGCCTTAGATTTTGTGGTTTTTGGCTTTGATGTTGCTTTTTTTACTGATTTCTTTTTTGTAGTGGTCTTTTTCTTAGCCATATGGTAGTTTAAAAATAGTAGATGTTAAATCTTTCAATAATTCTGAAGTTTGAAAACATCTGAAATTAATTTTATTTGAATTCTGATGCTTTTGTAAAATTTATTGTGTGTTTCTTGTCTTTGTTTTGGAATAATTCAAAATGTTCTTTACAGAGATTTCTTGTTTCTCTAAAACTGATCTGCACTGTTTGAATTGCTTTTGATTTACACTCTGAAATACTGCATTGCATTATATGAAATATTTAGAATTTCTTAATAAAACTTTGAAATTATACTATTACCTGCTACAGATTTTTATCACTGAACCACTTCATCACAATCATGAACGATGATGAAAAAGGAAAACGCTTCTTAGAACTAATCGATGAGCAAAATAACGTTCAATGGAGTATTGTTGCAAAATTGTCTTCTTTAATATCATCAAAATGGGATTCTGCTGATTTACAAAAAGAAATAGAAGAATTAGTTGAAAAACATACTTCAATTACAAAAGAACTTAACAGTCTGGATGAAAATAGCAGTATCTTATAGTGCCGAGTCTACCATTAATGCAATAAACAATACTGCCAAATACGGACTAGAAAATTTAAACAAAGTCCATGATGCTTTTTCCATTGGTTTTACTATTACCCAGATTGATAATGCAACCATCAAAGCACCTGATGCAATTGCAGTCCACAAGTAAACTCCGCCTACCATCTCTTCTCCAGATTGTGTCGTTATGAAAAATGGTGCTATTGAAAACAATACCATGACTACCGTTGAGCCTGCAATTGCCCTTGCAGATGTTTTTTCAGATTGAACTGCTGTTAGCATTGGAACGTTTACTTTGTTGTAATCATCTTTGAAATGCAATGTTAATGCCCAAATATGCATTGGAATCCAAATGAATACCAATCCTGCCATTGCAAGTCCCATGGTCCATAAATCTGACATTGTAACTGCAACCCAACCAATCATTGGTGGTGAACCTCCACATAATCCTCCTAAAATTATGTTAGTCCTTGAATTTCGTTTCAATGCATAAGAGTATACAAGAATATTGTTTAGTAATCCAAATGCAATGAATGCAGTAGCCCATAGGCCTTGTTCTAATGTAGTTGTAAATGAAATTCCAAATGCCAATACTAGTGAAATTCCAGCTAATACTAATCCAAAATTACGTGCTTTTACTGCTGGATAGATCCTTTTTGATGGAAGTGGTCTTCCCTTTGTTCTCTCCATTATTGCATCAATATCTCTATCATGATAATTTGTCAAAGTATTAGCTGCAGCAGAACCGGCAGCAACTGAAAATAACATAAGTGCCCATGTAGAAGGTGCAATTTCGATTCCGTAGATGTTAGATGCTGTAAGGGCAGCTCCAAATGCGGTAAATACCAACAAATACCAAATTTTGGGCTTTGTTAACTCATAGTATACTGCAACTCTGGATTCCGTCTTTTGTTTTTGCAATACTAGTCACTATCCTTTGATGGCATATATGGCATTGCTTTGGCACGTGATTTCATCTCAATAAATGACTCTGAAGACTGGATGCCTTCAATTCTTCCAATTCTTTCTGAGACCATTTTGTGCATCTGATCTAATGATTTTGAATACATTGTAACAAGAATATCAAACCTACCAGTAACTTCTGCCACTTCTCTTACTCCATCAATTTTAAATAATTCTGCAATTATATGATCGCGTTTTTTTGTATCCATGTTAATTCCAGTTAAAGCCTTAACATTGTATCCTAGTTCTGCATCATTTACAACAATTGTAAATCGTTCAATTAACTTTCTTTTTACTAGTCTCTTAATTCTTGAATACACTACTGATGAATTTACATTGATTTTTTTTGATAAACGTGGAACCGAGATAGATGCATCATTTGATAATTCTGATAAAATTTGAAGATCTAGATCGTCTACTTTTGCCGTCTAAAACACCTGAGTCGTTCTAGATTTCTGGTTCTTATAAAGTTATTATTGAAAAAATTGCAAAAAAAATCTAGATCTTACCTTTTTTGTATAACATTTCAGCCAAGAGTACTGCACCTTTTGCTGAACCCATTTTCTTGTTGTGTGAAAACAACATGTATTTGAGACCTTTATCAAACAATTCCTCTTTTTCAACTCTACCAATTGTTGTAGTCATACCATCACCAACTTCTCTTTCCATCCTTGGTTGAGGTCTTGTTGGATCTTCATGGAATGCATAGTATTCTTTAGGAGCTGAAGGTAATCCTTGAACTGAGATATCTTTGTTGTAATTATTGTAGAGATCTTTTGCTTTTGCTGGATCAATGTCTTCAGAAGTTTCTACAAAGACTGACTCTGTATGTCCGTCAATTACTGGAACTCTGGTACATGTACAACTAACTCTAATGTCTGCATCCTCAATTTTTCCATCTTTGAGTTTTCCAAGAATCTTTCTTGTTTCTAGTCTAACTTTGCCTTCTTCTTTTGGAATGTAAGGCAAGATGTTATCTGTAATTCCCATTGCTGAAACTCCAGATTTGCCACCCCCTGAAATTGCTTGCATTGAAGTCATCATAACCTTTTTTGCACCATATTTTTCAAGTAATGGTTTTAGTGTAATTGCTAAACCTGTAGTTGTACAGTTTGGAAGTGGTGCTACGAATCCCTTCCAGTTGCGGTTTTTCTTTTGAGTCTCAATGAGTTCAGCTTGCTCATCGTTTACTCCTGGAATGAGAATTGGAACATCTTCTTCATATCTATATGCAGAGCTAGTTGAGACCACTGGTAATTCTGCTGCCATTTTAGTTTCAATGTCCCTTGCAGCTTGTGACTCAACTGCCGAAAATACTAGATCTAATTGTGATGTATCAAGCTCGTCAATTCTCTTAACGGTCATTTCTTTGATATATTCTGGGATCTCGCCACCGACATCCCACATGATAATTCCGCCTTCATTTCTGATGGCATCAAGATACTTTTTACCTGCGGAGCGTTCTGAAGCTGCAATTTGAGTTACCTCAAACCATGGGTGGTTATTCAAAGATTGTACAAATTCCTGTCCAACTGAACCTGTTACACCTATGATTGCAACTCTTTTCTTCTCCATGAATTAATTGTTGATCGGTTTCAATTAATAATCGTTATTCAAATTACCAAAAGATACTATATCGCCTATTCCTATTTTGTAATGTGAAAATAAGGACAAAAACAAGCATTTCCAAGCACCATCCTGTATCTCATGGAGGTAAATTTTCTGGGGGAAATAGACAGATTGATGTCTTGGATTTTAGCTCAAATACTAGTCCTGCAGGAATGCCATCTTCTGTAAAATCTGCCATGAAGAAAAGTCTAGATGAAATGGAGTATTATCCTGACACAGATTCACTCAATTTAGTCTCTAGCCTCAAAAAGTATACTGGTTTATCTGATTCTCACATCGTTGTTGGAAATGGTGCTATTGAAATTCTCTATAATTTTTGTACCACTTTTTTACAACAAAAACGAGTTCTAATTCCAACTCCTACCTTTGGTGAATATGAATCGGCATCAAAATTAGCTGATTGTAAATTCATTTTTTTCAAAACTATGAATCTTTCTGATGATGTAGATTCTTTTATCTCAAAAATTCCAATTAATGGATGTGTTTTTGTATGCAATCCCAATAATCCTACTGGAAAAATCTTATCAAAAAAACAACTAACACAAATAATCTCTGCTGCTAAAAATAAATCTAGTTTTGTATTTGTTGATGAATGTTTTATTGAATTGGTTCCCGAATCAAACCTATCTATAATCAATTTAGTAAAAAAATACGATAATCTATTTGTTTTAAGATCACTAACAAAATCATATGGATTAGCAGGAATAAGAATCGGATATGGTATAGGCTCAAAAAAAATCATTGGTATTTTAAAAAAAATAAAAATTCCTTGGAGTGTTAATGCCCTAGCTCAACAAGCAGGAATGCTTGCAATTGAAAATAAATCTCATCTCACAAAATCAAAATCAATCATTAAAAAAGAATCAACTTTTCTAAAAAAGAAAATTGCTCAAATTCCTGGATTTGAATGTCATGACTCTACAACAAACTTCATTTTAATTAAAACAAAACAAGATTCAACAAAAATACAAAAAAAATTACTGAAACATAAAATATTGATTCGTGATTGCAAAAATTTTCGTGGATTAAACAATCATTACATTCGTATTGCAATAAAGTCTCACAAAGATAATCTAAAACTTGTTAATGCAATGGAGGCAATTGCATGAAATCTTTGATGATTCAGGGCACATCTTCAGGTGCAGGAAAATCCACATTGGTTGCAGCACTTTGTAGAATCTTTGAGCAAAAAGGATACCTTGTGGCTCCATTCAAATCACAAAATATGTCCAATTTTGGTTATGCCACACCTGATTTTGAGATTTCACGTGCTCAGGCAATACAGGCAATTGCTGCTAAATGCCCAATTGAGCCTGATTTGAATCCCATCATGCTCAAGCCTCTGGGAAATTACTATAGCGCAGTTTACCTTAATGGAAAATACTACAAGAAAATGCATGCAAAAGACTACTATGCAAAATTTGTAAAGTCTAAAGGAATCAAAGCAGCTACTGTCTCATTATCAAAACTCCAAAAAAATTATGATCTGGTAATTTTAGAAGGTGCAGGTTCTCCAGCTGAAATTAATTTACAAAAATATGATATTGCAAATATGCAAATTGCTCAAAAAGCAAATGCTTCTGTACTCTTAGTTTCAGATATTGACAGAGGTGGTTCATTTGCAAGTTTGATAGGAACTATGGCCTTAATTGAAAGAAAGTATAAAAAATTGGTAAAGGGGTTTGTATTAAATAAATTCAGAGGAGATGTTGATGTACTAAAGCCTGGATTTAGAAAAATAAAACAACTTACTAAAATCCCTATACTTGGAACTATTCCTATGACAAAAATTGATCTTCCTGAAGAAGACTCACTTCATGTAAAAGCAAAACAAATGAGATGGACAAAAAATAATATTTCAAAAATTGATAAAGAATTAGATAAACTAGCAAAAACTGTAAAAAATAATCTAGACATCAAAGCAATTGAGGAGATGATAAAATGATTCTAGAATCACTGATGATTGTAGGATTTGCATTGGTTCTTGATTTTGCATTTGGAGATCCAAAGAACAGATATCATCCTACTGCTTGGATTGGAGGATTGATTGCAAAATTAACTCCTCTAGGACAAAATCAAAATCAAAAACTTGAAAGAGTTGGTGGCATATTTGTAGTTACAATTCCAGTTGGAATTACTGTTGCATTACTTTTAATTCTGGATTATGGAATTTTGTTGCTCTTAACTGATTGGATAACATTGATAGTTTCAGTTGTAGTGGGTGCTTTATTGCTAAAGACTACTATTGCAATCAAAGGCATGGAACGTTACGCAATGGCAGTAGTAGAATCCCTTGAGATGGATAATCTGGATTCAGCTAGAGAAAATCTCTCTATGATAGTTAAACGAAATACCTCTGATTTAGACAAAAATCATGTAATTTCAGGCGTGCTTGAGAGTGTTAGTGAGAATACCGTAGATGGAATAACTGGGCCTCTGTTTTATTATGCGATTTTTGGCCTACCTGGAGCATTTGTGTATAGAGTGATTAATACTGCTGATTCCATGATAGGCTACAAAAATAACATCTTCAAAAATTTAGGATGGTTTGCAGCTACATGTGATACTGTATTAAATTACATCCCATCAAGACTCACTGGACTTGTAATGATACTTTCAGCTGCCCTATTACAAAACAACTGGAAAGAATCTTATCAGATAATGATTCGAGATGGTAAAAAAACTGAAAGTCCAAATGCAGGATATCCTATGGCTGCCTTAGCTGGAGCACTTGGCACAAAATTTGAAAAAGTAAATCATTACAAATTAGGTAGTGGTGAACTAACTCTTACAAAAGAACATGTTCGCTCTGCAATATCTATTATGAAATTAACTTCAGTTTTATTCTTTGGAATAGTTACAATTCCAATCATTACTGTTTTATCATTAATTGGATGGTGGATACATGCTTAAAGAAATTGGTTCTGTCTTTTCTTTTCTGACAATATTTCCGTCATCAAATGCAACTCTAGAAAATATTGCAAAATACATGTATGTTTTTCCTATTGTTGGAATTGCAATTGGGCTATTGGTTGGTTCATTTGGTTTTGGATTATCTTTCTTTTTAGATCCATTACTTGTTAGTCTGTTAGTTGTTGCATCTATTGCAATTGTTACTGGTATTCATCATGCTGATGGACTAGCAGATTTTGCAGATGGACTCATGGTAAAAGGAACAAAAGAGAAAAAAATCAAAGCAATGAAAGATCTTTCTACTGGTTCAGCAGGTATTGTTGGACTCGTTTTGTATCTTATTGGATTGATTATTACAATATCGCTTACTAGTGGGTTTGATTTGTTTAAGGCAATTCTGATAAGTGAAATTTTAGCCAAGTTTTCAATGGTGCTTTTGGCAAGTTTGGGAAATTCAGCTGCCTCAGGCTCAAATTCACCATTTGTCCATCTGATGAAAGACAAGAAAAAATTAGCTGCAGCCTTTATCATCATGCTTATTCCTGTAGCCTTGATAGGTGAAACAACTGGGCTGATAATGCTTGGAGTTACTGTTGCATTGACATTATTCCTACTTGGTGTATCTACTCGTAGTTTTGGTGGAATCACTGGAGATGTAATTGGTGCTACGAATGAACTTACAAGACTGGCTTCTCTGATGGTGTTTGTGTCCATATGATTGGCATTGTTATGGCCGGTGGTAAAGGCACTCGTATGAATTTAGATAATGAAAAATTACTATTACATTACAAAAAACCAATTATTTTACATGTTGTTGACTCGTTAAAAAATTCAAACTGTTTTTCTAAAGTTATTGCAGTAACTAGTCCAAATTCCCCTAAGACAAAAAAATTACTTGAAGAAAATAACATTGAAACTTTTGATACTTCTGGATTAGGCTATGTTGAAGATCTTAATTTAGTGTTACAAAAATTCAATGATTTAGTTTTTGTTACATCTGGTGATATGCCATTATTAGATGAAAAAATTATTCAAACAATTGTAAACCAACATGATTCTAACAAAATTTGGACAAGTATTCTTGTTACTGAAAAACTATTAACCTCTATTGGAACTAATTCTGAATATTCTATAATTCATAACAACCAAAAATGCCACTTTACTGGAATTTCGTTAATTGACTCTCAAAAAATCAATTCACTTGAAAATTTAGAAGAAAATTTTGTAATACTTGATGATAAAAGAATTGCACTTAATCTAAACACTAAACAAGATTATGATTTACTCAGCACTGCCTGAGACTTTGCCATTAATTTTTGCTTTAGAACCTGTTGCTTCTGCAATTGTGTTTCCACATGAATTACATGCAATTTGTGTTGATGCATGTGAATAAACAATTTGTAGTTCTCCACATTCATTGCAGTTAACTTTTTGAAATTTACTTGATGGTTTTGGAATTTCGACGTGATCTTTTTTCATGCTGCCACCAACTCAAATTTCTTAATTCTAACGCCTAGTTTATTGTACTTCTTTTTACATACAGTACATGTCATAATTGGAGTAACTTTCTTTGTAACTTTGGCTGGTTTTGCTAATTTTGGGAATTTCTGTCCACCATATCCATGTTTACGTTCAGCGTGTCTACGTTCACCTCTTGCAGAACCACGTCTCTTTCCAGCCTTGTAAATGGAGACCTTTTGTTCAGTATGTGTCTTACATTTTGCACAATACTTTCGGATCACCTTTGGTATGTTCATATCAACAAAACCTTCTCAACCGTAATTTAAGCATTGAATCTATAATAGGCGCAAAACCTAATCAAAAATCGTGACTTCGAGCCTAGCAAATTCGATCTCTGCTCTAAATTCAGTGGCTATGGGCGAAAAGAAAGCCGACTTGATTTTAAAAAATTGTAATTTACTATCTGTCTACACAAGAGAAATCATTCCAAAAACCCAGATTGCAATAACTGGTGATAGAATTGCATATGTTGGTCCAGACGCAACACATGCCAAAGGCCCTAAAACCAAAATCATTGATATCAAAAACAAGTATGTTGGTCCTGGTTTTGCAGATCCTCATGTACACATTGATCAATTCGTACTTCCTTCAGAATTTGCAAAACAAGCACTTCTTTGTGGTGTAACTTCTCTTTTCTCTGATCCAATTGATATTGTTAGTGTAGGTGGATACAAGGGGTTTCAAGAATTTTTAAAATTGGGAGAAGATCTTCCTGTAAGAATTTTCCAAGTTGTTCCTGGTGGATTACCTGTTGATGCAAAGTTTAGCAACAGCAATACTCTTACTTTATCTCAAGAAAAGTCTGCAGTAAAACATCCACATGTCCTTGGATTAGGTGAAGTTTTTTCTTGGACTAAAGTTACTCTCCGTGAACCAAAAACAATGAAATCTCTTTCAGCAATGTTAGAATGCGATTGTATTATCAATGGACATACTGCAGGCGCAAGTGAAAAAAAACTCAATGCATATGTCTCTTCTGGAGTTCTTTCTTGTCACGAACCAATCAATTTTGATCAAGTGTTAGAGAGATTACGTCTTGGAATGTGGATAATGATTAGAGAAGGCTCTATTAGACGTGATTTGAAAGAAATTATTCCCCGAGTATTATCTCATGGAACATATATTGATAGATTGATGTTTTGTTCAGATGGCCTTGATCCAAAAGACATTTCAAAATTTGGCCACATTGATCATTGCATTCGTGAATCTATCAAACTTGGTTTAGACCCAATTGATGCTGTAACTATGGCATCCAAAAATAATTTTGATTATTATAACATGGGAAAAGATCTTGGCGGCATTGCCCCTGGAAAATTAGCTGATATTCTAATTTTCAATGATTTGAAATCCTTCAAACCTAAAACTGTATTTCTAGGTGGAAAACTTGCAGTATCTGATGGAAAAATTGTTTATCCTATAAAGAAAAAAACAATTTCTCCTTGGGCAAAAAATACTGTAAAATTAAAAAAATTCTCAAAAAATGACTTTCAAATAAAATCTAAAAAGAAAGATGTTATTGCAAATACCATTTTCATGCAGACTGAAATTATAACAAAGATAGGAACTGCTGAACTCCAATCAAAAAATAATCTGGTTTCTGCATCATTGGACTCTGATATTTGGAAAGTTGCAGCTTTTGATAGAACTCATGGAACGAAAAAACATGCTATAGGGTTTCTTGAAAATTTTGGTGCTGATATTGGCGCGTTTGCATCTACATGGAGTTTTCATGAAAATGACATGATCGTTATTGGTTCAAATGATTCTGATATGGCAGTTGCTTCAAACCATCTAATCAAAAATCAAGGTGGCTTAGTTGTAGTAAAATCTGGTAAAATTCTTGCTTCGTTACCTTTGCAATTTGCAGGAATTGTTTCAACTGATTCATTTGAAAAAGTTTCATCTAATTTTGAAAAAATTAATAACTCTATTGTTGATTCTGGATGCAAGTTTTCTAGACCTCATCTAATTCCTTTGTTCTTACCATTTTTGGCCTTGCCATCTGTTAGAATTCTTTCAGGCGGTATAGTTGATGTGAAAAAACGAAGTTACATCTCGCCGATCAACTAAGTAATGTTAAAAAGGGGGATTCAGGGGATTGAAGCTGAATCTAAATGGCATCAATTCAACAAGGACCAAATGGACCTGTTTTAGTACTCAAAGAGAGTGCATTACAACAAAAAGGTAAAGACGCTCAGCAAAACAACATTGCAGCAGCAAAATTAGTTACAGAATTAGTAAAAAGCAGCCTTGGACCACGTGGTCTTGATAAAATGTTAGTTGATTCTTTAGGTGATGTTACTATTACTAATGATGGAGCAACAATTCTCAAAGAAATTGATGTTCAACATCCAGCAGCCAAAATGATGGTTGAAATTTCAAAAACTGTTGATAATGAAGTTGGAGATGGTACGACTTCTTCTGTAGTTTTTGGAGGTACACTTTTAGCTAAAGCAGAAGAACTTCTCAAAAAAGATGTTCATTCTTCAACAATTGTTGATGGTTATCAAACTGCCGCAGAAAAAACTCTTGAAATCTATTCTGAATTATCCAAGAAAATCAAACCTGATGATAAAGAATCACTCATTAAAATTGCTACAACAAGCATGCAATCAAAATTAATCTCAGAAGACAGTGACATCTTGTCAAAAATTGTAGTTGATGCTATTCTTAGCATAGTTACGAAGAAAGGTGAAGACTATTTTGTTGACCTTGAAAACATCAAAGTTGAAAAGAAATCTGGTGGTTCAATTCAAGATACTCAAATCGTTAAAGGAATTGTTTTAGATAAAGAAATTGTTCACAGCGGAATGCCTACCAAAATTGATAAAGCACACATTGCTTTGCTAAACTCCGCACTTGAAATTGAAAAAACCGAAATGAGTTCAGAAATTAGAATTTCCGATCCTACTCAGATGCAGATGTTCTTAGAAGAAGAGAACAGAATGCTCAAAACAATGGTTGACAAATTACATGACCTTGGAGTCAATGTTCTAATTTGTCAAAAAGGAATTGATGATATTGCACAACACTATCTTGCCAAAAATGGAATCATGGCAGTACGTCGTGTAAAAGAAAGTGATATGATTAAACTAGCAAAAGCAACTGGTGGCCGTGTAATTAGTAATATTGATGATCTCTCTGAAAAAGATCTAGGCTCTGCTAATTTAGTTCACCAAAAGAAAGTTGAATCTGATAAATGGGTATTCATTGAAGGATGTAAACATCCACAGTCTGTTACTATGTTGATTCGTGGTGGTTCTCAAAGAGTAATTGATGAGGTTGACCGCTCTATTCATGATTCTCTTATGGTAGTAAAAGATGTGATAGAAAAACCAGAAATTGTTGCTGGTGGAGGTGCTCCAGAATCATTTGCAGCATCTCAACTCAAAGATTGGGCTGACAATTTTGATGGACGAGAACAACTTGCAATTAAGAAATATGCTGAAGCATTAGAGGTAATCCCATTAACCATTGCTGAGAATGCAGGAATGGACCCAATTGATACCATGGCAAACTTGAGAGCAAAACAAAACCAAGGTCGCAAATGGACTGGTATTGATGCTAAAAACACAAAGATTGCAGATATGCTTTCTATTGATGTTGTAGAACCAATTGTTGTTAAAGAACAGATTATCAAATCTGCAACAGAAGCTGCATGCATGATTCTTAGAATCGATGACGTAATTGCAGTATCTGGTGGTCCAGGTGGCGGCGCAGGTGGCATGCCTCCAATGGGATAATTGATTAAAACTTAAGCATTCTAATTTTCATAAGTTATTGTTGTACAAATTAGGTGTAGATTTAGGTGGTACAAAAATTGAAGCAATTTTGTTAGATGATTCACTTAATGTATTAGAGCGAAAAAGAATTTCTACTCCAAAAGAGAATTATTATGAAATAGTTGATGCCATTTCAAATTTAGTTTCAGAAATATCAAGTAACGTTTCGGATTTTTCTTTAGGAATATGTACTCCTGGTGCAATTTCCAAAAAAACTGGGTTGATAAAAAACAGTAACACTCAATGTCTAATTAGAAAACCCCTCAAAGAGGATCTTGAAGAAAAATTAAACAAAAACATCTCTATGGAAAATGATGCAAATTGTTTTGTTATGGCAGAATCTAAAATGGGATCTGCAAAACAATTTGATTTTGTTTTTGGTGTGATAATGGGAACTGGTGTTGGTGGAGGAATTGTTGTTAATGGAAAACTACACTCGGGAAGAACCAACATTGCAGGAGAGTGGGGACATCATACATTACATCATAATGGAAATCCTTGTTATTGTGGCAAAACTGGGTGTGTGGAGACCTACATCAGTGGTCCTGCATTGGAGAAAAAATGGGAATTACTCTCAGGACAGACAAAATCCATACCTGAAATTCTCTCAAATCTTGAAAATGATGTTGGACAAAAATGGAAAAGTGAATTTCTAGAAAACTTTGGTTTTGGCCTTGCAAATGTGATTGATATTTTGGATCCTGATGCAATCGTTCTTGGTGGCGGTCTATCAAATATTGATTTCTTGTACACTGAAGGAAAAAATTCAGTTTACGAAAAAGTTTTTTCAGATTCAGTTGATACTCCTATCTTGAAAAATGAATTGGGAGACTCTGCAGGTGTTTACGGTGCTGCTTTACTAAACTAATTATTCAGGACATCCTTCCATCTTTGAAATGAAATAACCATTAGTCATTATCTCAATTTCAATATCTTCTGGAACTGATTGTGTATGGCAGAATTTGCATTCTTCAGTTGTTACTTTAGAATTTTCTTCTCCAATTGTACTAAGCCATTCTTTTGCATAAGAAATGGCTTTTTCTACATTGTTGTTGTCTGTTACCACATCAAAATGCATTGTGTGACCATCTTTTGCCTTTACGTATGTATCAAAAACATGAAAATCCATATCCATCACAAATTATTCCGAGTATTTATTTTTGATTTCTAAAACCCTGTCGACTATTTCATTTACGTTTGCATCTAATTCAGTACTAATCAAAATTAATCCTGCTCCACCAATTGGAATTGTTACTCTGTAGATTCTTTCGTATTTTGCAAGTGCAAATATTGGTTTTCCAATCTTTTCTGATGTTTTTTTACGTGTAGACCAACGATAAACTGCTTGAGATAGTGATAGTTCTGTTTCTTCTCTTGATAGGAAACTTTCTACTCCTGAGCGCATCTTATCATGCAGTTCCCCATAGTCATAGACTCCTACGTATCTGATTTTTTTATCGCATTTTAAAATATCATCACAGATTTTTTCATATTCCAAATTTTTCACCTATTGAGGCTCAATTGTTGCAGGAGGCTTACTTGAAATAGTATATGTCACCCAAGTGACATCTTCAATCTCATTTGTTATTCTATTACTCATCTTTTCTAATAGCCCATGTGGTAATCTTGTCCAATCTGCAGTCATTGCATCAATAGAGTCTACAACTCTGATCATTACAATGTTTCCATATTTTCTTTCATCTCCAACAACACCCACTGCTCTGTCGTCTCCTACTGCTGCATAAGCTTGCCAAACTTTACTGTACATGTCAGCTTCTACTAACTCATCTTCAACAATTTTACTTGCAACTTTAGCAATGTGGAGTTTTGTTGGTGTAACTTCTCCTATGATTCGTACAGCTAGTCCTGGACCTGGGAAAGGATGTCTCATGAAAAGTTTTTCTGGCACTTCAAGAATTTTTGCAATCATTCTTACTTCATCTTTGTATAATTCTCTTAGTGGTTCTAAAATTTCTAAATTAAGCCAATCAGGTAATCCTCCTACATTGTGATGTGATTTTATTACATCGGCTGGTCCTTTTGAAACTCCACTTTCAATTACATCTGGATAAAGAGTACCTTGAGCTAACCATTTGAATGGACCATTTTTTTCAGCAAACTCTGTAAACACATTAACAAATTCTTCCCCTACAATCATTCTCTTTTTCTCAGGATCTTCTACCCCTTTGAGCTTATCAAGAAACTTGTCTACTGCATTAATTGATGTAAAATTCACATTGAAATTATCTTTGAACATCGTTTCAATCTCTGTTTCTTCGTTTAGCCTTAGCAATCCGTTATTAACAAAAACACATTTGAGCCTGTCCCCTATGGCTTTGTGAATTAATAGTGCTGCAACAGTGGAATCAATTCCCCCACTGACTCCACAAAGCACATTTCCCTCAATCTTTGAGATTTTTTCAACTGCAGAATCAATAAAACCTTCCATTGTCCAGTCTTGTTTTGCCCCACAAACTTTCAAAACAAAATTTTTGAGAATTTCTGTTCCTTGCTCTGTGTGAACAACTTCTGGATGAAATTGAATTCCGTAAACTGATTTTTCATCTGATGCTATTGCAGCTGCCTTTGCACTTTCTGTATGTCCTATGACTTGAAATCCAGGAGGAATCTCCTCTGCCTCATCACCATGACTCATCCATGCTCTAACTGATTCACCAACACCATTTAGCAAGTCTTTGTCATTGTCAATTGTAAGTAGTGATGAACCGTACTCTTTATTTGCTCTTTTTACTTTACCTCCATACTTGTTTACAATTAATTGATGACCATAACAAATTCCAAGCAATGGCAAATTCATATCAAAAATTTTACTTTCTGGAGCCGGTGCATCTGAATTATAAACACTAGATGGTCCCCCAGAAAAAATTATTCCTTTTGGATTATGTTTTTGTAATTCTTCATAACTAATATCAAAAGGAACTAGTTCTGCATATACTGAAAATTCCCTAATTCTTCTACAAATCAAATGACTGTATTGTGAACCGAAATCTAAAACTACAATCTTGTCCATATGATCACTTGTTGATGTTCTCTAGCATTCTTGATAATGACCATCCTGCTGTATTGATTAATTCGTTTACTCTCTCTTTTTGTCTGTAATTTTTGATGATAATTTCTCTAATGTCTGAACCGTTTTTGTTAATTATATAATCAATTATTGATTCTCTTTGGATTTTCCCATTCTCTACATCTGCTGAATCTTTCTTTTTCATTTCTCCTATTATTCTATCTAGGAAAAATGATTTGAAAGGAGGAGTGTCAGCACTAATCTCTACATTGTCATCTAATACAATTGAGACTTGTTCAGGCGTAACAAATGCATTGGCAATAACTTTTCCGTCTTTTCCCTGCGTAATTGGGATTGAGTTTTGTGACTCTTTAACTGATTCTTTGATTTTTTGAGGCTCAACTTTTTCTGTGGATGTTAATTGTGATGCCTTGGTAAAACTAGATTCTTTTAAGAATAGATCTAAAATTGTAATATTTTTTTCTAAAGCTTCTATGGCTTCATGATGTTTGTCGACTTGCTCGATCAAACTTTCCTTCAAAGTAACAATCCCCTTCATTTGTTCCTCTGAAAATTTCATAATTTGATAAATGAGGAATGGGTATTAAATGCATTCTAGGTAATTATAATATCTAGGCTTTTGTATGGTATTTTTTCAAACCCTTCTATCCTGCTTGAAGTAGTAAATAATTCTGATTTTGATTTTGTAGCTAGCCATTCTAAGAGTGATTTTCCTTTTTTCAATTTTTTCAATTTTATTTTTCTTTCAGATTTTTTTGTATTTGAAAATTTACCTATCCGATTTCCAAAATCCATTCCAAATAGAATTATCTTTTTTGCTTCAAAATGATTTGCTAGAAAAACTCCTCTGTCTCCATCTGTAAATCCTCCAAAATTTTGTATTTTTTTAAATGGTTTTGTTTGTGTAGTTCCAATACAATTTTTGAATTTTTTTACCAACTCTAATTTCTCAATATTGTCTCCATGTGCATGAGCCACAAAAATTGTTTTTTTTGCAATTTTTTTCAATGATCTTTCATCACCATCTAAGTCTGTTACAACGATATCTGGTGTAATTCCATTTTCTAATAGTGCTTTTAGTGAACTATCTGCTGCAATTTTGATTTCTTTTTTTAGGTTCTTTAATTTTGGAATTGCATATGACAGTGATGGTCCAGAACCTATAACAAATACTGTGTTCCCTTGTACTAATTTTCTAATTTTTTCTTCAGT
>JOSY01000068.1 GCA_000746765.1 Marine Group I thaumarchaeote SCGC AAA799-D11 | reverse complement strand
TAGGTTCTTTAATTTTGGAATTGCATATGACAGTGATGGTCCAGAACCTATAACAAATACTGTGTTCCCTTGTACTAATTTTCTAATTTTTTCTTCAGTTTTTGATTTTTTTAGAATTGTATTTAATATTGTGGCTGATTCCTTGTCTTTTTTCTCTTCATAACCAAATTCCTTTAAAATTTCTGAATACTTTGTTTTCCAACCTGATATCATCATATGACTCAAATTGCATTAGTTTTTGATAAACCATGTGACTAGAATTGCAAATGTGGGCGTTGGAGGCAAAAGTCCAGTTCGTATCATGGGGATTTTGAACACAAGTCCTGAGTCATTTTACAAAAAATCTATCCACACTACTAAAACTCAGATAAAAAATTCTGTCAAAGAGATGGAAAATGATGGTGTTGATTTTATTGATGTAGGTGGAATGTCTACTGCACCTTACCTATCTACTATAGTTTCTGAAAAAACTGAATCCAAAAGAATTCTTGATGCAGTAAAAATCATTCAAAATGTATCTAACATTCCAATATCTGTTGATACATGTAGAGCAAAACCTGCAAAGGATGCTTTGGAGCATGGTGTTGAAATTATCAATGATATTTCTGGTTTAAAGTATGATGAAAAAATGAAAGATGTGATTTCAGATTTTTCCCCCTCTTTGATTTTGTGTGCTTTTAGTTCTAAAATTGTGACTGGCAATACCGTATCTGCAACAAAAAAACTACTACAAGAAAGTTTGAAAATTGCAAAAAAGTCTCATATTCCTTCAGATAACATTGTCTTAGATCCTTCTATTGGATTTTTTAGAAAAGAAGGAAAGAGTCCATTTTTTACAAAAATTAAATCTGATTGGGTTAAAAGAGATCTAACTATTATTCAAAATCTAAATTCTATAAAAGGGAATTACCCCATTTTGATCTCAGTTTCAAACAAATCTTTTCTTGGAGAAATTCTAAACAAAGATCCATCTGATCGGTTGTTTGGTTCTGTTGCTGCTGAAGCAATATCTGTTAATAATGGTGCAGACATTATACGTACTCATAACGTAAAAGCAACAAAAGATGCAATAACCATTGCATCAAACCTGGAAAAATAACACAAAGGCTTATAATCAATCTTCAACTTTCTTAACAAGGTTTCATTGGAATTCAAAGAAGGATTAACTTTTGATGACGTTCTTCTTGTACCCAAATATTCAGATATTACAAGCAGAAGTCAGACCGATCTAAGCACAAAATTATCTCGAAACATCACAATTAACATCCCCTTTGTGAGTGCAAATATGGATACTGTTACAGAATCTTCTATGGCTGTAGCCATGGCTCGTGTAGGAGGAATAGGAATTATTCATAGATTTTTGACCATTCAAGAACAGGCAAATGAAGTGCTTAAGGTAAAGCGTTCAGGAAGCGTCATGATAGAAAACCCATATTCTATTTCCTCAGACAAATCTATTCAAGATGCATTGGACTATGCTGAAGACAAAGAAATTTCTGGATTGTTAGTTGTTGACTCCAACTCTAAATTAGTAGGAATTGTCACTGAAAGAGATTTACTTTTTGCTGGTTCCAATGGCACAGTTGCCGATGTAATGACAAAAGATGTTGTTACTGCAAAACCTGGAGTATCTTTGGATGAAGCAAAAGATATTTTGCATAAACATAGAATTGAAAAATTACCAATAGTTGATGGTTCTGGTGTAATCAATGGATTGATTACAAGTAAGGATATTACAAATAATACAGATTATCCAAATGCATCAAAAGATAAGAAAGGAAGACCTTTGGTTGGTGCTGCAGTTGGTGTTAAAGGTGACTTTTTAGAAAGAAGTGAATCTCTGTTGAATGCAGGTACTGATGTTTTAGTTGTCGACATTGCACATGGTCATAGTGAAAATGCAATTAGTACTGTTAAAAATATCAAAAAAGCATTTCCTGATTGTGAATTAATTGCAGGAAATATTGCAACTGCTCAAGGCGCTGAAGATTTGATTAAAGCAGGTGTTGATGCAGTAAAAGTTGGTGTAGGATCTGGTTCGATTTGTATTACTAGAGTAATCACTGGTTCAGGTGTTCCTCAATTAACTGCAGTAATGGATTGTGCAAAAATTGGCAATGATCATGGAATCCCAATTATCTCTGATGGTGGTACTAGAACATCTGGTGATGCAACCAAAGCTTTAGCTGCTGGAGCTTCATCTGTAATGGTTGGAAGTATGCTTGGTGGAACTGATGAATCACCTGGTACAGTTTTGACGAAAAATGGAAAACGTTTCAAAGTTTATCGTGGAATGGCTTCACTTGCAGCTTCTATTGGCAGAAAATCAAAAGAAACAGGTTCAATTTCACTTGATGATGATTTGAATGACTATGTTGCAGAGGGTGTTGAGGCTATGGTTCCATACAAAGGAACAGTTAATGATATTCTAAAACAATTAGCGGGTGGTGTTCGTTCAGGCTTGAGTTATTGTGGAGCCCATACAATCCCACAAATGCAAGAAAATGCAGAATTCATCAAAATGTCAAGAGCTGGATTTGCAGAAAGTCAGCCTCATGATGTTTCTTTGATGTAGATAATTTTTTAAGCAGTATTGAGATTGACTCAATCATGTTATCAAAGAGAACTATAATTGGATTAGTGGTTGGTAGCATAATTATCGGAATTGGTGGATATTCCTTAATCACACATATTGGAACGATTACAATTCATGAAGATTACATTGTTGATGTTGGAGATTCAACAGTTTACACAATTCCTGCTCCTCAAAGTACTCCTCAACAAATGAGAATTGTTGGTGATTCTTTTGATTTAGAAATGACTAGTCCTGCAGATGGATTACAAATTCCAAACACTTCATACAAAAAGGAATTGTCTCTAGAATGGACCCATCTGGAAGATGGTAATACCATTATTCAAATTCAAAATACTGGAAATACTGAACTAGAGATTACGGGCACTTTGATTAGAAGTTCAGATCCAATATGGTTCACATTTGATCTTATGGTAATTATCTCTGGAATGGTAATTATTGGATTTAGTATGGGCTTTACATTAAGAAAGCCTAAAGGCTTTTAGCTTAGTTTCGCTGAAGGATATGAACCTAAAACTTTCAAAAATAATGTGTCTTGCTTGATTTTATCTAACATTTCTGAAATTTTGGAATCCTTTTGATGCCCTTCAAAATCCACATAGAAATTATATTCCCAAGTGTTTGTTCTAGTTGGTCTTGATTCTATCTTTGTTAGATTGACATTATTTTTATGAAAATTCTCAATAATTCTGAATAATGATCCAGGCTCGTGTTTAATTGAAAATATTATTGACGTCTTATCATTTCCTGAAATCTCTGATTCTTTCTTTGATAATATCAAAAATCGTGTGTAATTGTTCAAGTTATTTGCGATGTTTTCAGCAATAATTGGTACGTCGTAGATTGATGATGCTGTCTTACTGGCAATACAGGCACAATTTTTCTTGTTTAACTCTTTGATTATTTTTACACTACCTGCAGTATCGTATGAAGGAATTGTTTTCATTTTGTGTTTTTCAATGAATTTCCTACATTGGCCTAAAGCTTGTGGATGTGAATAAACTGTATCGACTTCATTCATTTCCCCAATCCCAATTAGACAGTGTTCAATTCTATGATAAATTTCACCTGTTGCATTTAATGATGTTGAATATAACAAATCATAGCTTTCTCCAACACTTCCTTCTAATGAATTCTCTACAGGCAAAACTGAATATTCTGTTTTATCTTTAGATGTATTTTCTAAAACTTCGGCAAATGTTGCAAATGGAACTGTTTTGATATCTTCAACAAAAAATGATCTTGCTGCAGCTTCACTATATGCACCCCGTTCACCTTGGAACGACACACTAATCATTTTTTATTCTCTCAGTTTAACGAAATCGCTTTTTCCAAAGTCTGTTGAAAGTTTTCTTTCATCAATCCATGAACATTCTGTACATTTTATCGCATCTCTCATAGGTACTACTTTTCCACCACATTTACGACATTTTGTAAATAGTATTCCTAAACTTGGTTCGTCAATAGTTGCGTGAATTGTGCCATTTAGATGATTTAAAATTTTTAATTTTGCTATATCATTTACTAATGCAACATTTCTTTTTCGAATGTTCCTTGTTGAACACACACATTCTACTTTTGATGTGGTTGGGTTTCCATTAATGTAATCAATTGATACTGCAATCATAGATGACATTACTGCTGCAATCGTTCCAATAACAATATCTCCCACTTTGGGTATTGATAGATCCTTTGGATGTTTGATGTTTGCAGTTCTAGTAGTTTTGTCAATGTCTTTTTGTCCAATAGTTGCTGCCCTGACCATATCTCCATCATCAAAAGCATTGTATCCGGCCTCATATTCTTCAATAGATGCTATTTTCTCGCCTGGATATGTTGCATTTTCTGACATGTACAAATTCTTGTTTTTGTGATTATAATTGTTTGTGGCTCTGATGATACCGATAAATCATATATCTCCACAAATATGAAAAAAACCATGAAAGCTTTGGTTTATGAAGAATATACAACAGATGATGATTTTTCTAAAATTTTAAAAATTAAAGATCTACCAATTCCTGAACCTAAATCAAATGAAATAGTTTTCAAAGTAAAGGCGGCTGCTCTAAATTATGATGATATTTGGGGAATGAGGGGAAAACCACTTGCAATTCCTTTGCCACATATTTCTGGAACTGATGCAGCAGGTGAAGTAACTGCAGTAGGTGAAGATGTAAAAAATTTCAAAGTAGGTGACAGAGTAGTTTCACATGGAAACATGTCTTGCAGAGTTTGTAAGAGATGCACTTCTGGCCGAGAATATGATTGTAAAAAACGAACTATTTGGGGATTTGAAACAGGTCCTCTTTGGGGCGGGTATTGTGAATATACTCATCTTCCAGAAGTAAATGTTGTAAAAATTCCTGAAGGTGTTTCATATGAGGAAGCAGCAGCTGCATCTATGACCATGTTGACTTCCTGGCATATGTTAGTTGGTAGAGCAAAAATTCAACCTGGACAATTAGTTTTGATTATGGGTGGTGGTTCTGGTGTTGGAAATTATGGAATTCAAATTGCAAAACTTTTTGGCTGTACTGTAATTGCAACTGCTAGTCCAGATAAATTAGATCAGTTGCTTGAACTTGGTGCAGATTATGCAATTGATCATAGAAAAGATGACTGGCATAAAGAAGTAAGAGCAATTGCAAAAAAAATTCCAAAAGCATATGGCGATACTCCTGGAGTGGATGTTATTTTTGAACACATTGGAGGCTCTCACTGGAACAAGGAACTAACTCTTCTAAATTATGGAGGAACTGTAATTACTACTGGTGCTACTACTGGTTATATGGCTAAAACTGATCTTAGACATATTTTCTTTAAAGGACTAAACATTTTGGGCTCAACTCAAGGAACAAGAGCTGAGCTTGAACAGGGATTCTATTGGATGTCTAAAGGAAAAATTAAATCTATAATTGATTCTGAATATACTCTTGAACAAGCTGCTGAAGCTCACACAAAGATGCTAAAAGGTAAAGGACTTTTTGGAAAAATCATAATGAAACCAAGCTGATTACTGATGGATGATCCTAAAACAAATTCTATTTTAGATGAAGGAAATAGATTATTTTTAAAAGGAAAATACAAGGATGCAATTTCATATTATGATAAAATACTAGACGAAAATCCAAAACATTTGGGTTCTCTTAATAACAAGGGATATGCCCTAAGTAAACTCAAGGATTATGAAAATGCTATGAAATGCTATGATCTTGCACTTGAGAACTATCCTGATGATCTTTCCGTATTGGTAAACAAAATTTCTTCTTTTAGAAAACAAGGAAATCTTACTGAAGGGTTGTCCATATGTAATAAAATTCTAGAGTCCAATCCAAAATACAATATTGCATTATATCATAAGGAAAGAATTCTATTTTCTTTGAAAAGGTATGATGATTCTATTTTTTGTTGTGATGTGATTTTGAATGATTATCCTGAAAATGGTGATGTCTTATTTGACAAGTCTTGTAGTTTAGCAATGCTTTCAAAAATAGACAATTCATTGTCAATACTTGAAAAATCAATATCTCAGGGCAAACAATACAAAATCAAAGCAAAAAAATCCAAATCTTTTGAAAAATTATTTGATAATCCTAAATTTCAAAAATTAGTGTCATAACCAATGTGGGATTTCTAAATACCCTCCAATACTTTCATTTCTAAGAATTTTTAATAATGCATTAGCCTGTGGGGATGATAAAACAGGCTTGTCAAACTGATTGTCTGTAGAAATTCTAGGACATGCAACTTGAATAAAAGCATCAATTCCTTTTAGATTTCTTAGTCTGTCATTTGTGATGTCTGTTAATGCAAATAACTGAACCTCTTTTCCTTCTGCTTCCAATTCTTCTTTGATCTTTAATGCAAAAACCTTTGATAACTGACCTTCTTTCAATCCAACAATCACTCCAAAAGTTTTTGCTTCAGCTGCTTTGTATATGGCAAGAGTTGCTTTCTTTTTTAATTTCTGTGCAAATTCTGTAACTTCCCTTACCTCATTAAAGTAAGGATCCAAAACATATGTTGGTAAGTTCGTAGATAATGCAATTCCTGATGCATGAAAATTGCTTTGCCCTAGGAAAACATATGCATCAACTTCTTTTTTCAGATCTGTTGCAGGATAAAACTCACAACCAAACACCTGTCCGTCATTTAATTGTCCTTTACCTTTTCCAATTTTGACTGTAATTCCATTATCAGTTAAAATTTTTTCAACTTTGTCTACTTGATGTAGATGTTGACTATCTGTTACTAGTGAAATTATTTTTCCTTTCAATATTTCTGCACACTTTTTTGCCACACTATCAAATTCTACATCGTCGTATGCATCAATCAGAATCAAATTCTTTTCGTATGTTTCAGTATTTATTGTATGCCCAATATTGAATTGAATTTCTGCCCCAAGAACTTTGGAACCATTTGAGTTCAAATCACATGTTCCCCACGTAGTATCAGCTAGAACATATGCTGGAATACCAAATTTTTTTGTTATATTTTTTGCAGTTTCTTGTACTTGTGGCAAAATACCATCTGGTCCATTTAATGAAACTGATGCAGGATTTTTTTCTTCAATTTCCTGAAAAATCCTCTTTTCATCTATAACAATCAATTTAGCTTGAAATATTATTTTATTAATTTAAACCAACTGCATCTTACAACAACTAAAATGTCTGAATTAATTACAGAAAATGTGGTAAAAAAAACTACTCTAAATATTGGGTTTGATGATACTGATTCTCCAAAAGGAATGTGTACTACTTTTTTGGCATACAAAGTTGTAGATTTGCTTAAAAAACAAAAAACTGAATTTCTTGATTTTCCAAAATTAATTCGATTCAATCCAAATATTCCGTGGAAAACACGTGGAAATGGAGCAGTTTCTATTAAAATTAAGACTAGTAATCCATCAAAAGTAAAAAATCAAATCAAAAGTCTTGTTTCAAAATATTCTGATACAAAAAATGGAGCAAATCCTGGCTTAGTTTTTTTTGAAAGTGACTCAATTCCTAATGAATTTACAGAATTTAGTGATCTAGCTTTATGGCAATTAATTAATCGAAATAATGCAAAAAAATTTGCTAAAAAAAATAATCTTGAATATTTTTACAAAGGAAATGGACAAGGACTTGTTGGTGCAATTGGTGCAATAGGTTATGATTTTCATGATCATACCTTGGAGTTGCTGAGTTATCGAAAAAAACACAAATTTGGAAAAGAAAGAAAAATTTCAATAACAAGCGTTAAAGAAATGCAAGAAAAAACATTTCCTGATACTTTCAATAGTTTTGATACGAAAAAAGGACGAGTTTTAATTACTCCTCATGGTCCCGACCCTGTCTTTTTTGGAGTACGTGGTGAAAATGTTGATTCGTTGATTTATGCTTCTAAAATTATCAAAAGCAAAGAAAAGTTAGATGGCTACATGATATTCAAATCTAATCAAGGAACTGGTGATCACTTGAAAAATGAACTTACTATTCAAACAATGAAACCATATGCTTCTGGAAAATTAACTGGAATTGTATCAAATTCTCCCAAAGTTGTAAAAGGTGGACATGTATTTTTCAAAATTCTTTCAAATGACAATGAATTTTGGTGTGCAGTTTACAAACCAACAGGTATGTCCACTATTGCTTCAAATTTGATAAAGGGTGATAAAATATCTGTAGGGGGAGGTGTCAGGAAGGCTTCAAAAAGCTTTCCTCGAATAATTAACCTTGAATTTATTGATATTATCTCTCTTGAAAAACAAATCAAAATTTCAAATCCAATCTGTAAAAAATGCAATAAAAAAATGAAATCTAAGGGCAAAGGACAGGGATTTCAATGCATTCGTTGTGGAAAAAAATCTTCAAGAAAAATAAATGAAGTAATTCCTAGAAAATTGATCAAACAATTGTATTTGCCAAAAGTTTCTGCACATAGACACCTTACACGTCCTCAACAAAGACAGGGTATTCAAAACAAATCAACTAATTTCAAAAATTCACAATCTTGGTTTTGTGTTTATCAAAATTAAGTAGCGGGGAGTAGATTTGAACTACTGAACTGCGGGTTATGAGCCCGCCGGGATGACCTGGCTTCCCCACCCCGCTGTTTCAGAAATTAACACGAGCCGTATATACGCTTTATTGAATTCTTGAAAGTAATTAATATGAATTGAATAACTTGATTTTTCATGGATAAAAAAATCTCAATTGCAGTTGTTATTGTTGCAGTTGCCTTTTCTGTATACACTTTATCACTTCCCTCAGATCCTATTCCATTACCAGAACCAAATTTTAATTCTAAAAATGATTCAGTAGAAATTTTAGCAAAAAATCTAGATAAACCTCGTTCAATTGCAATTTCTGATAATAGAATTTTTGTTACAGAAAAAGATGGTTCTATTATAGTAGTAGAAAATAATGTTCAATTAGAATCTCCACTTGCCACTTTACGCTCTGCAGATGTTTTTGATGGTGGTTTGTTGGGAATTGCTTTACATCCAAATTTTACAGAGAATCATTACATCTATGTTTTTTTGACTTATGAAGAAGATGAGGCATTATGGAATAAAATACTACGAATCACTGAATCTGAAAATAAACTACAAGATGCAGAAACTATTTTTGATAAAATTCCGGGCTCTTCTTTTACAAATGGGGGATTTATCAAATTTGGACCTGATAACAAATTGTATATTGGTACTGGTGCTACATCTGATTCATCCCATCTGCCACAAGATCCTGATTCTTTATCTGGTAAAATTTTAAGAATAAATGATGACGGTTCCATTCCTGAGGATAATCCATTTTCAAATTCCCCTGTTTACTCTTTAGGACATAGGAATCCTCAAGGAATGACTTGGGATTCTAATGGCAACTTGTATGTTGCAGAATTTGGACCTGAAAAAAATGATGAAATCAATATAATTTTGGCTGGTAAGAATTATGGTTGGCCTGAACAAGAATGCTTAGGAAATGAAAATTTTGAAAATGCCCTTCTTTGCTATGATCCAAGTATAGAACCTGGAGGAATTTTATTTTACACTGGTGACAAATTTGATTTTGAATTTCCATTCATTATGGCTTCAATGAGAGCATCAAATGTGTATCAAGTAGACTTTGAAGAAGGACTAAGTTCTCAAAAATCTATCCTTAGTGGGATTGGACGTGTTCGTGATGTGGTTCAAGGACCTGATGGATATCTTTACGTGATTACTTCTAATACTGATGGAAAAGGTTTTCCGGATGCTGCTGATGATAAATTATTGAGGATATTGAAGTAAAATGCCTGATTCATCAATTTCAAAATTTTTTGAAAAATCAAGAACAGAAAGATTAGATGTTATCAAAAATTTTGCGAATCTCTCTGAAGATGACATTAAATCCTTAGAACTACCTGATGGCGGAATCACGTTTGATAAAGCAGACAAAATGGTGGAAAACGCATTTGGAACATTTTCCCTTCCATTAGGAGTTGCAACAAACTTCAAAATTAACAATAAAGATTATCTTGTTCCTATGGTAATTGAAGAGCCCTCTGTAATTGCAGCAGCATCAAAAGCAGCCAAACTTGCAAGACCAAAGGGAGGATTTACAGTTACAGCTGATGAATCTTATAGTATTGGGCAAATTCAAGTTTTAGATACAGACATTGACTCTGCAATTTCAAAAATTACAGAAAACACTCAAGAAATCCTAGATCTTGCAAATTCAAAAAGTAATACTCTTTCTAAGATGGGAAAAGGTGCAAAGGAGATCACCTGTAAAAAACTTGATACTGATTTTGAATCAATGTTGATAGTTGAGTTATTAATTGATGTGGGTGATGCAATGGGTGCAAATGTAACTAATACAATGTGTGAAGGTATTGCACCATTAATCGAAAAATTAACTGGAGGAAAAACACTTCTTCGAATATTATCTAATTATTCTACAAGACGTATGGTAAAGGCCACAGCCATCTTTGATAAAGAATCAGTTGGAGGTGAAGAAGTTGTAGATAATATGATCCATGCATATCAATTTGCAAAACATGATGTGTATAGAGCAGTTACTCACAACAAGGGGATTATGAATGGTATCATTGCAGTAGCTAATGCTACAGGACAAGACAGTCGTGCAATTGAAGCTGCAGCAAATGCTTATGCATCTCGTTCTGGACAATACAGATCATTGTCTGAGTGGACTAAAGATTTAGACGGAAATCTTGTTGGGACTCTAGAAATACCGTTATCTGTTGGCATTGTAGGTGGAATAATTAACGTTCATCCTGTTGCAAAAATTTGTACTAAAATTTTAGATGCAGAATCTGCTAAAGAGATGGCATGTATTATTACTGCAACAGGCTTAGCTCAAAACTTTAGTGCTATGAGAGCACTTGCAACTGATGGAATTCAGAAAGGACACATGAGGCTACATGCAAGAAATTTGGCATCTGCAGCAGGTGCCTCTACTGAAGAAAAAATTAGAAAATTAGTACAAGGGAACACAGTATTTGTTATAGGTTCTGGACCATCACTGTCATATGCAATTCCAAAATTAAAGAACCTA
>JOSY01000067.1 GCA_000746765.1 Marine Group I thaumarchaeote SCGC AAA799-D11 | reverse complement strand
GTGTGAGGACAATTGTGTATTGAAACTAAATGCCGATGCACAAAGCTCTGGCACAAAAGTTTTGACAATTCAGGATAACGATGATACTATCCTAACTCAGCTCAACTCAACTGCAAGTACCAACAATGCATCTGCATTTGGTATTTCAGCAGAGACAGCTAAGTTAGGTGTAGGCTCCATCCCAGTTACCCTCACCGAACAAGGTCCAAACAGCGGTGTCTTTGGTACTTATGACGAATCTGATGTCTCAGTACTAAAGATTACAAGTGATGCAAAGAGGGGAACCTCAGCATCTCTTGATTACAATGAAACACCTAAAACTATTCTTGTAGGATTCGACTTTGCAAGTATTGATATTCAGCCAGTCGATGACGAATGGACCTCTGGTGAAGGGATCCCAGTAGTTGTCGTTGATGCTGATCAAAACAAGAACAGCAGAGCCGATGAAGACTTAGATTTAGACGACCCAGATGTAACATTGATTCCTGCTTTAACAACTGGTACACCATTTACCCTAGGTACTGGTTCCACTGTTGAGGCACAATTTTACAACACAACAATAGCAGATTCTGCAACAGTAGGTACTGTTGGTGATATTACTGCATTGCCAACAGCAAACCTGTCTGGTAACGGTACTATCACTGTAACAGTTGACAGCTTTAGTGACAGAGCAATTCTTGATCTAACTGCAACTGGTAACAGTACTGCTACAGTTTCTGCTTTACTATTGGATACAAACTCTACATTGAAAACTCTTCAAAATGTTGTCAGAGATGCATCTGATTCTGACATCACTGCTTTCAAC
>JOSY01000066.1 GCA_000746765.1 Marine Group I thaumarchaeote SCGC AAA799-D11 | reverse complement strand
AAAGAGACGGAAAGATTGATGTTGGTGGTAACAATGGAACCATCAGCAACATCCGAAGCTTCGGTGAGATTGATGAAATCGCACCAGATGCAGGTATTTTCGAGTTGGACTTGGACATTAAATTCACCGACGGACCAGCATCCGCACTATGTGACAGTCATGACACAATCTATACTGCCACAGATGGTACTACTGGTACAGCAGACACTAACAGATTCGACGATGGCGCACCATCAGGACAAGAATACTGTATCCTACAAGGAGATATCCTCCAGGTAGAATATACTGATCCGGCTGATGCATCAGGTGACGAAAACACTGTTACAGACTCTGCTACCTTTGACCTTAGAAACGGTGTATTGCAATCCGACAAATCCGTATACATTATCGGTTCCGACATGATCTTGACAATGACTCTGCTGAGACCTATGACTTGGACTTGATTGAATGGGACTCTGATGCAGCTACTACTACTATGGGTAACC
>JOSY01000065.1 GCA_000746765.1 Marine Group I thaumarchaeote SCGC AAA799-D11 | reverse complement strand
ACAGCTGACGCAGCCGCATTTGACCCAGAACCAACAGACTTTAGAGAAACAGGCGACTCTACTGGTATCTTCCAGATTGTCATCGAAATCCCTGAAGAACTAAGTGGTGACAAGTTAGAAAGAGGAGAAGAAATTATCCTCGAGTATACCGACTGGGGTCCATCCGGATCTGACTATGTAGGAGATGAAGATGAAGATGTCAACTTGACAATCTACACTTCAAACTTCGGTGCAACTGTCGAACTTGACCAAAAAGTATACACATGGACTGACAAAGTCTTCATTACCATTGTCGCACCAGATCACAACTTTGACAGTGACCTAGTTGACGAAATTGGAAATACTGATAATGACCCAATAAAGGTCTCTACCAGAGGATTCAATATTGACAAC
>JOSY01000064.1 GCA_000746765.1 Marine Group I thaumarchaeote SCGC AAA799-D11 | reverse complement strand
CACTACCTGATCCATACACAACTGCAGATGAACTTGATATTACTGCCACCTCGCTAATCGGCACTGTAGTACCACCTCTCGAGAGAGCACCAGCTGCTAACTTGAGAACCGTTGACGCATTCGGTAACAGCTTAGATTCTGTTTCCGTTGACCAACAGGTACAAATCAGCGCTGACTTGGCAAACGGTCAGGATAGAGAGCAATCATTCGCATACTTGGTACAGATTCAGGATGCTAACGGCGTTACAGTCTCACTAGCATGGATTACAGGTTCACTATCTGCTGGTCAATCATTCAGCCCAGCCTTATCATGGATTCCAACTGAAGCAGGAACATACACTGCTACTGCATTCGTTTGGGAGTCTGTTGATAATCCTACGGCATTATCACCACCAGTTAGTACAACTGTCAACGTAAGCTAAAACTAGTTCACATTATCCTTTTTTTCTTTTTTTTGAATCATTCTTAACGCAAGTTATAGACAATTTTTCCAGAAGTAATATCTAGGAGAAGACTGGCAATAAGTTAAAATGAAATTTCAGATTCTGTTTGTAGTTTTTTCCATGTTGTTAGTAATACAAATCCCAAACTCTTATGCGGATCTTGATTTATCTACAAACAGTAAGGTCTATGCACCGTCACATAATCTTCAAATTTATGGGACCGGCTTGCCTGAAGAAAACTTGATTCTAAGATTGTTTTCCCCTGATGAAACAATCGCAAAGTTTGATCAACTGACGACAAATCCTGATGGCTCTTTTAACTATTCCCTGTTGACATGGCCTCAACCGTCAACCAATTTCCCGTATGGGACGTACACTGTCGAGGTACTTAGTACCGAACAAAACGGTCTCTCACAAAAAATTGATGTACAGTTTTCGTCAACCACTGATCTTCTTGATGTACCTGTTCAAAGGATTGTAAACACTTTGGTATTTGCGCCAGAAGTTGCGGCAATCAATCAGCCAATCAGGGTATTTGTGCAAACAACTAGCGATGGATTACTAATAGGAAACGAACCCACTAAGTTGCTCGGAACTACACATGTTCACTTGCCCTCAGGCATGTCAGTTACTCTGACTAATTCCTTTAAGACTCTGCATCAGGGACTGTACTATGTTGATTACACCCCGATTGAAGAGGGAACGCATGTGTTCCATGTTGTGGCATTTAGCCAGGGAACAACATCTC
>JOSY01000063.1 GCA_000746765.1 Marine Group I thaumarchaeote SCGC AAA799-D11 | reverse complement strand
GAATTATTCTAACTAATGCCACATTTTTTGCATATATTGATGAAAATGAAATAATTCGAAATTATAGTAAACCAATTCCACCACATATGACTTCTTCTGCATATGTGACAAAAGAAGGAGTATATCTTGATGTTTCTCAAGGTGGAAAAGGAAGTGAGATTCCAATTTACAATTCTTTTTTCCCACAGATTGGTTCTTCTCCTATTTTTAATGGAACCTTGTCAAATGATATGAAAATTGGTGATGATAATAGAAATTACATAAAATCAAAAAGTGGTGAATATCGTCTTGGTGTAATTTATCAAGGTGGCTTGAGTGGACCTCTTGCAAAAATCCAAGTTGTGCCTGTTCTTGTTGTAGACTCTTTTACTCCAGGAGTTTATGACACAATAATTCCTGATATGAGTACTTCTTGGGAAGACTATACTAGATTTGATTTACCATCTGGTCAAAGAGCAAACTATGATTTTGATTTTACTGATGAAA
>JOSY01000062.1 GCA_000746765.1 Marine Group I thaumarchaeote SCGC AAA799-D11 | reverse complement strand
GCACCTAATGCAAAAATTTTACCAGTAAAGGCATTATGGTTTGGTGATACTGTTTATGCTTGGTTATGGTCTGCAGGATTTGAAAATGAAAACAATGATTGGAAATTTTCTGGTAAACCACGAGCAGATATCATTTCTAATAGTTGGGGTGTTTCAAATTTTCCATCCTTCAAATCAGCACCTGGAATGGATGTGCTCTCATTAATTCAAAGTATACTTGTAACCCCACATTCGCTTGATGATGATTATCCTGGAGTTGTAATGATATCTAGTGCTGGAAATTCTGGTCATGGTTATGGCACAATAGGATTGCCAAATGCATCTCCATTTGGAATAGCAGTTGGAGCTACTACTAACAATGTGTTTGTTGGATATGGTCCATTCAAAGATCAACCAAGATTTGGTAATGATACTAACCACTATAATCATGTAGTTGACTTTTCTAGTAGGGGACCAACAGCAATTGGTGATCCAAAACCTGATGTTATGAGTATAGGTGCACATGGATTTGTTCCATCAAATGTAATAAAAACTCAAAAAGATTCAAAAGATGAATCCTTTTCATTATTTGGAGGAACTAGTATGGCTGCACCATTAGTTTCTGGAAGCGCGGCAATTTTGATTGAAGAGATGATTAAACAATCTCAAAACTATGATCCCTTTATGATCAAAAATATCTTAATGTCAACTGCCACTGACATGAATAATGATCCTTTTACTCAAGGCTCTGGGTTGGTAAATGTTAATTCTGCTTTAGACTACGTTCATGGACAAAATGGTGTATTCATAGTATCTAATGATGATTCTTATGAAAATATCAAAAAAACTCTTGAGCCTTCAATTGAAAACTTTAATCACACCTCGGTAGGTTTTGAACAATTCAAATTTCCTTCGCATTCTCTTCCTATGA
>JOSY01000061.1 GCA_000746765.1 Marine Group I thaumarchaeote SCGC AAA799-D11 | reverse complement strand
AGGTGATAGAACTACTGCAACTTTTACTGTTAAAAATCCTACAAATGATGAAATTTCTGTTGATGTCAAATCAAAATCGTTATTATTAATTAAACAAACTCAATTTAACGGAACAACAACACCTCATCAACAAGATTCTATTTTGAACAAAACTGATACGTATATTCCAAATTATGTAAAATTGTCTGATGTAAAACCTATTGAAGAATTAGATGATTTTTTTAATGAAGAAAACCCTATTCCTGAAGAATCCTCTTTGATGATTCTAAATGTGAATTTTCCTTTTGATCAATTCATGAATGCTACTTCTAATGTTTATGCCGATGATCTCAAGATCTCTTCATTATACTTGTATGATTGGCTT
>JOSY01000060.1 GCA_000746765.1 Marine Group I thaumarchaeote SCGC AAA799-D11 | reverse complement strand
CTCCTATTGATCTACAAACTGGCGTGTATCAAGGGTTTTTGAATTTTCAAAATGATAGGCATGAAGTCAACGCACCAGTATCGTTTGTAATAAAAGAATCAATAACTGAAAATGACTCTACAATTCTAATCAAAGGAAAACAAAGTGATGAAATCCTTTATGGAAACGGATACACTAAAGGTGCATTTGATATGGTTAATCGTTACATGGCAGGTGATTGGAGACAATATTATTTTGATATTCAAAATGAATTTGTAAATTCTGCAGCAATTGAAATTTCTTGGACTAGTGATGATACAAATCTAGCTGTATTTGTTATGGATCCATTAGCAAGAATTGTTCAAACAAATGTTCCATCTGGAGTGTTTGGGCATTTCCTTGGATGGCCGTCACTTGATTGGTTAGGAAATACTCCATTTAGTCAAGGAGGTGGATTTTTCCCAGTAAAAAACAAAGATGATGCATCGACTGTATTGTATGTTCCAATTAATCAAACTGGTACATACACACTATTAACACACTCTACATTATTTGGAGGAAATTCTACTACTGAACCAATTACTCTTGCAGCCAAATTTACAAACATCTCATCTGAAGATATGTCTCAATATATTGAAATTATAACTGAAGATGAAATATCTTCTGACTTAGAAAAAACTACTAAAAATGAAACTCAAACATCTGAAAAAGAACCTACTCCAATAGAATCTACAGTTACATCCGATGACTTAGATTCTTTGCTTTTAACAGGAATTGGAATAGGGATTGGAATAGGAATTGCGATCGGAATTGTTTCTATTATTGTACTTAGACAAAAATCTGTCAAGTGACTGAACAAGGTTTATAAGCAATTTGGCGAGTACGTCAGCTTGAATGTCAGAGGTGGGGACGAAAAAGTCTGCCGGATTATCCCGAAGAGACTTTCTAAAGTTAATGGGTGCCGCAGGAACTGGTTTAGCTTTTGCTCCATTTGTCCCCTTTGGTAACTTCATGCCAAACCCAAATCAGGCTTCACTTGAGAGAGTACCTGTGATTCTGCCTGATGGCACTCAAGCAAACATTAACACTTATCCAATTAATCATGCAGAAGTCATCACATATCCTGCAACAGGTGATGCAGCACTTGACGCTGAAGCATTTCGTAAATGGCAATTCATTAGACTTCCTGAAGAATTAGGTGGTGCAAAAAATGATGTTTCTGCATTTAGAGCTTTTAGTATGATCTGTCTTCATCTTTGGTGTTTATGGAAATATTGGCCTGATGAGGGAAGAAAAAGAGGAGAATGTCCTTGTCATGGAAGTATGTATGATCCAGTTTCTGGCACTGCTTTTGTTGGTCCTGCATCCGTACAAGCTGCACCTTCAAACACTTTACCTAAACTAACTTTGGAAGCTGATTCAGACGGACTAGTGTACATCATGCCACCAAAGTTTAATGCACAAGAAAATGGAGTAATTGGATATGGCCGTTTCGCTTGAGCCAAGAAGAAATGGTGTAGTAGAGTTTCTCTATTGGTTATGGGAAGGTGTAGATAGAACTATCTTTACTGCAATCAAGTTTTCATTTCCTGCAAGATTTGTAAGTCCATTTGGATTTTTGGGAATGCTTACATTCATTGTATTTATTATTCTGGGAATTTCTGGAGCTCTGCTCATGTTTTACTATCAACCGATATTAGATAGGGCATGGGATAGTGTTCAATTCATTAACGATGAAGTTCCATTTGGATTCCACATTAGAAACATACACTATCATGGTTCTAATGCAATGGTTCTCTTAGCTGTACTTCACATGTATTATCAATACTTTAGTGGAAGATACAAAATTAGAAACGAAGTCTTATGGATGACTGGTGTTATCTTAGGTGTTGTTACTATCTTAGAAGCATTTACTGGATACGATGTTATATTCTCTGAAAGAGCAGAACTTGCAATTAGTATTGCGGCATCGTTGACTACGTCAATTCCTATAGCGGGTCCTGTCATACGTGATGCGGCGCTGGGTAGTGGGTTCTCGGACTTTGTATTAAGGTTCTATGCTCAACATGTATTCTTGTTACCAATAGTCATGCTTGGATTAATGGCAGTTCACTTCCCAAGATTCTTGGTGTTTGACGTGCCAATGGTAATGGCAATTGGTGGTGCTATTTTGATTACCGGTGGTGTGTTCCCAATTGATTTGGGATTCAAGTTTGAGCCTACCGTACCGCCTGGTGTTACTGTTCCTGAGTGGTATTTGACTGGAATTTACGCTTTCATGAGAACTCAATATGACAAGTTTGTAACTGGTTTACTTTGGCCTTTGATATTCATTATATCGTTTGTACTGATTCCATTTATCGATAGATACAAGAAATTCTCTTGGAGAGAAAGACCAATCATTACTGCATTTGGAATTACCAGTCTTGCACAAATTATGGTGACGACTTATTGGGGATTCTATATCTCACCTGATATCTCAATTCCATTAGTAGAACGTTTGGTAATTGATCCTGTATTCTTCTACAGTGTTATGATATTGTTAGTTCCCATGAGCTTTGGATTTACATACATGATGATCAAACTTGCAAATGAAGCAGAAAGAAAATCAAAACTAGCAAAAAGTACTGGTCCAAAGAAAGTTGCAACCTTAAACTTGTCTGAAAAATGGATTAATTGGTTGCTTGTTGCATTATTAGCATTCCAAGTATTCCTAAACATTGCAGCATATAATGCAGCTATCACTGGAATGAATAACATCTCATTGTTCTTCATAGGACTTATCTTGATGGTGTTTGCTGGATTCTTCCATATCTACAGATATGGAATGAGTGAGCAAAAGAATGCCCCTCCACCTCCACCAACCCCTGTATCTGATGAGAAGCCAAAACTAGCCGAACCTGAAGAATCTTCTCAACCTGAAGAATCTGCAAAACTCCCAGAAGGTGAAACTGCTGCAGAAAAACCTGGAGAGAAACCTATTGCTCCAGAAGTTTCTACACCAAAAACTCAAGCTGACTTGGGAGTTGGAGCAGATAATAATCCAAATCTTGGCACTGGTGATCTTAACAAACCATGATCTCAAAAATTTCAAACAAGCTTTATAAGAACTTGAGAGGCGAAAAAAATTATGAGTAGTCCAACATCTAGTCATGCTTATGGAATTGGACTTATTGCATTATTAGTTGGGTTATCTGCATCTGTAGTATTTTACACTTCATTTTATCTTCCTGAATCTTTAGCGAAACCATCTGTTTCTCATGCAATCTTAGAACCTACAGAAGAATTCATTATTGAGATTGTTCCAGGAGCTGTTATCGAAGGAAATGAAAACTATGTTCCAAACAAGGCCGAAGCTTTGCTGACATTTACAAACAAAGTCAAATGGGTAAACATGGATGACACTGCTCATACTGTAACTCCTGATCATAGATATGCTGATGGCTATAGTGGTGATTTTGGTTCTCCTGGAGTTATCAAACCTGGAGATTCATATGAGTTCTTATTTACAGAAGAAACTGTACTTAATTATTTCTGTCAACCTCATCCTTGGATGAAAGGTGAAATTACAGTATCAAAGAGCAGATTCTAGTTAGAATATTTTGCAAAAATTATCTGGCTCTCAATTTCTTTATGTTGTTCAATAATTGATGCTCTAAATTTTACTTCGTATTCTTTAGTTGGTTCAAATTTTATAACTGCCGTAAATTCTGCTTTATCTTCTGGCATTGTATCTTTGTTGATAAATAATCTTGCAACATTGTTGGAAATAGTTTTTCCATTGTATGATTTGTAGGTGATGTGCTCATTTGAATCCAAAATTTGTGTGTTGATAACTACTCCATCATACCTGCCTGGATACGATACAGAAATCGTACCTATGATTTCAGAATTTGGATGAATTTCAGTTGAATTTAATTTGAATTCTATGTCTTTCACAAAAACACATCTTCTGGTTAGAATAAATAATTTTGTTAAGCGGGCCCAAAGGGCTTCGATCCCTTGACCATTGGATTAGAAGTCCAACACTCTATCCATGCTGAGCTATGGGCCCAAAAACCTAGCAATTAATTACCATTTTAAGGGTTTACAGCCACTTTTTTTGGTAATTTTCTCTTTCCATTTTAAAGAGAAATTGTTGTGCATATCCTGCATATGGGCCAAAATGATCTACAATCTTCTCATGTAGAATATCATATTGTTTTTCTGTAATTGTTTTAGTATCTATTTGGAATTTTTTTGAATAGTATTTTTCTAAAATCCTGATCATCCATCTATCTAATGGGAATGATTCTAGTTTGTCAAGAGAAAATAATAGAATGCAATCAGCGACTTTGTTTCCTATTCCAGGTATGGTGCAGATCTTCTTTTTTGCTTCAAAATAATTACTTGGTTCCAAATCTTCAAATGTAATTTTTTCCGAAGAAATGATTCTTGATGCATCTTTTATGAATTTTGCACGATATCCTACCCCGCAATTTTTTATTTCATTAACTGATACCTTTGAAAGAGTTTTTGCATCAGGAAATAGGAAAAATTCTTGATTTTTGTATTCTACTTTTTCTCCAAATTTTTGCGATATATTTTCTAAATTAGTTTTAATTTTTTGAATGTTAGAATTTGATGATACAATAAATGAAATCAAACACTGAAATGGATCTTGTTTTATGATTCTTAATCCTGGATATTTTTTAACAGCACTCTTTACTGTTTTATCTTTTGAAATTGATTTGATTATATCTTCAAAATTGTCTTTGTTTCTAAAAAAGTCTGTTCTATGATTTTTTAAAGATTTTATTTTTCCGTTTTTGTCTACTTGGAGAATATCTTGTCCGTTTACTCCGTACCAAAATTCTTTATTTTTTCTCCAAAGAAAAACTTGACCGCTATTAATCGAATTTTCAACATCTATTGGCTGGTTAATTTGCATTTTAGACAGTAATTTCTTCATTTACTGCTGGAGAATGTGCTTCTAATCCAAATTTCTCATGAATTTCTTGTGCAAACAAATCGCAAGATTCAGAATCTCCATGCACGGTTAACACCTTGGGATTTCCTTTAATTTTCTTAATCATGTCAAATAATTCGTTTCTGTCAGCATGGCCTGAAAACTCAAATTGCTTGACTTGGGCAGTTACACTGATGTCTTTTCCTCTAGATGAGACTTTTCCAGTTTCTAGCAATTTTTTGCCTGGAGTGCCCTCTCCTTGATATGAAACTAAGGCAATTCCATTTCTGTCATCAAATGCCAAATGCTGTAAATAGAAAACTGCATTTCCTCCAACTAACATACCTGCAGGTGAAATAACTACACATGGTTCTTCCATTGCACGTTTTCTTTCAGAATGTTCAGTAATTGCAGTTGCTCCTTTAATTGCATCAGAAAATACTTTTGGATCTCGTAAATATTCTGGATGCCTAAACATTATTTCATTTACTTTTAGTGCCATGCCATCCATAATTATTCTGTGTTTGAAATTTGCATTTCTTAAAATGCATGCAATTTCTTGAGAACGTTCAACCGAAAATGATGGAATAAATAAAATTCCTTTTCTATCCATAACTTCTTTTGCAAATTCTATTAACTCTGCTTCAGATTCTTTTCTTGGCTTTTGTTCTGTCATAGCGTACGTACTTTCAGTGATCAACATGTCAATTTCTCCTACATCCAAATCCATTTCTCGAAGCATTCTTGAGCCATTTGTTTTAATGTCTCCTGTGTAGAACAGTCGTTTATTTTCTGATTCTACTAACACTGTGCTTCCACCAATCACATGTCCTGATTCTCTTAACTCAAATGTTGCATTACCTTTGGTAACTTTTTGTTTGAACCCAATTTCCTTTGCATTTTTTATCATGTTGTTTAATTCTGGTAAGTCAAATGGGTGTGAATTTTTTTCAATTTTTAACATATCTTCAATCAATAATTTTGATAAATCAAATGTTGGTGGAGTTGCATAAACATCTGTATTTCCACTTACAAAAAGAGACGGAACATTTCCAGAGTGATCCAGGTGAGCATGAGTGATGATTATTCCATCTAAATCCTTAGGTTTTACATGGAGTGGATATTGTGGTGGTGTGCCTCTTCTGCCAAATAATACACCGTAATCAAGTAAGAGATTTGTTCCATTACAATTTACTAAAAATCCTGATCTGCCTACCTCGTTGGCAGCCCCTAAAACTTTAACATTCAAGAATTAACATGATTTTTCATCTACGTTAAAACCTTCTTGATAAAGACCCGATCATTATGCCTTACATGGAATCTTCAAAAGCTTTAATTAGTGCAAGCTAAGATCCGATCCTCATGGGAAGAAGCTTCCAAGAATGGTTAGGACAACAAGATCAAGCCGTCGTCGCTAAAACACGTGCTGGTGACGAAGCAAACAAACCGCTCCTAAACCAAATTAACTGGATTTGGGTTAACAATCTGATGAATCAGAAAGCAGACCTTAATCCATCTTCTGCAGAATTACTTGACTGGGTTACTTCTGGTCAAATAGACGCAATGAGAAAATAAACGTGATACTCACGTTATCTTTTTGTTTTTTAAAATTTTTTAATCTGAATCCTGCGCATAATTTTTTCGTCGATCAAATTTCATAACAGGGTTATGGATATCAATCATGGTTTAAATAGTAATCAAGCATTCTTAGTTTTGTAATGCCAATAGCAATACTTCCAGACATCGATGAGCAAAGATGTATCGGATGTGCACTATGTGTAGAAATCTGTACAACTCTTGGTCCTGATGTCCTTAGAGTAAAACCAGTTGAAGGCTGGAAGAGAGGTAAAGCATTTGTCTTTTACCCAGAAAGATGTATTTCTGATGGTGCATGCATCGGTGTAATTTTTAATTACGAAAAAGATTTTTTCTTGATATTTTTTGGTAATAATTTTACAAAATATTTTAAGAACTCATCTTTCTTATCATATCTGATTTCTGAAAATTGATTGTTGTCAAAAAACACCTTCCAGGTTTTTTCAAATTCCGTAAATTCTTTAGGATCAAAATCCATTCTTGATGTCTCATGATGTGCTGCAGGAAAAATATCTGAAATCTCAATTGGAATCAATCCTAGTTGGGGATTGTATTGGCAAATTTGAATATCTTCAAAATCTTTGAGTTTTTTTGATAGATTTACGAATTGATGTGATAGATAACCTGGTTTAGTTGATGATTCTTTTGTGATTAAGAGTCTCTTTTTCTTTGATTTGAATTTCCTTACTGTTTCATGAAATGATTGTACTTCAGGTCTGTATTGATCTTCTTTATCAAATAGAAAAATTGCCCTTTCTTTGAATTTAGGTGTTCCAATTCTTAAAAATTCAGCATTTTGAGTCATTACTTCTACCATCTCAAATAATTTTGGATGTGCTCTTGCTTTTTTGATAACATATTCCCATAATCTTCCTTCATGAATTGCCTGTTTGACTTTGTCGACTTCTAATTTTATTGCATGTAGATTATGAATTGCAAGTTGGTTGATTTTTTCAGTATATTCTAACTGTCGTAATTCATCTGGTGTATATTTTGCACATACTTCACAATTGCATGGAAAAACTACAATATCTGATAAATCCCGTGTTCCATCTTCTGTAATGTACCTGTTTTGTTTTGCGTATAGCATGTATGAAGCAGAATCAAATGTATCACAACCTAGTGCAACTGCAAATGGAATAGTTAGTGGATGCCCTGCACCAAATAGATGAAGAGGTATGTTGTGCGGAATCTGTTTTTTTGCTGCAACGATCATCTGAGCTAATAATTTGTATTCATATGACTCCATAAATTCGACTGGACTCCCCAACGCTAACATCTTGTACCCCATTTTGATCAGACCTTTTGTTGATTTTGCAACAAGATCAAAATGTTCTCCTCCTTGAATTGGTCCAATCCAAATCTGTCCATTGTCTTTACTGTCTTCAATAGTTTGCTTACAGACTTTGAGAGTATGCTTTACATATGCCTCTGCTTTTTTTATTGGAAGTCCAAATCCTGTTGGTTTGTCTAATGGTATTGCAAAATCTGTCATTATTCCTTGTTCAAAATTTGCCATCTCTGTTGGAGATACCGGAACATCACCATACTCTAAAACTTGATATCCTCCAGAATCTGTCATTATTCCTCTATCATAATCAATAATTTTGTGAATTCCTTTTTTTACTGCTTTTTCTCCATAGTTGTTTCTTGTAATGTATGCATTTGTAATTACTAAATCAAATCCAATCTCTTTGATCTTTTTTGAAGGGATTGTTTGTTTTACTGGATGAATGACTGGAACATATGCAGGAGTTTCAATTTTTCCATGATTTGTTTCTATTTTACCTATACGGCCTGCCAAATCTGTTTTTGATATTTCAAACAAGTATATTTTCAAATTAAAAGGCGTTATTTAATCAATCAACAAAAAATTTTTTCAAATCATTATTTGTGGTAACTAAATCAAGCCAATCTACTTCTTCTGAATTGGTATTGCCTGAAATTACTGATTCTACTTTCTCTAAAACCTCTTGAATGGTTCTCTCAGTTACGTTAATCTGTACAACTTTGTCTTGAAATTGATTTTTGGCATCATATGTGATGACTCCTAAAACCTCACTACTAGCATTCTCTTTACTTTTTTTATCTGAGTACCCTCTTTCATCATAAACTTTAATCAAATCATATGGATTGCGCCTCAAAACAATAACCATACTAATTTTGTCTTTTTCTAAAACATATGGTGCTAAATGTCCTATAATGATACATTTGTTTGAAATTTTTTCTTTAATAATTTCTTGGAGTTTTTCTGTGTCTATATCGTTTGATTCATCATTTTGTTCAAACAAACCTGAGTTTTTTGCAATCTCGTTAATGTCTATTATGTCTAATTTTGATTTTTGTGCAAGCTTCTCTCCAATAGTGTGTTTTCCTACACCTGGAGTCCCTGTAATGACTATTGACATATGATGAATTAGAAAGGTGATGATTAAACGATTTCTGCAATACTAATAAGTAGAATTGAATCTTTGAGATCATTGCAAATTGGTCTATTAGGTAAAGCAAATGTAGGAAAATCTACGTTTTTTTCTGCTGCAACTGAAACTCCTGTAGCATCAGGAAATTTTCCATTTACCACAATTGAACCAAATGTTGGAGTTGCATATGTTAAAGCTGATTGTGCTTGCAAGCACTTCAAAATTGAACATCAAAACGATCTTTGTGCTAAAGGAACTCGATTCATCCCCGTAAAACTTATTGACATTGCTGGATTAGTTCCAGGAGCTCATGAAGGAAAAGGTTTAGGAAATCAATTTCTTGATGATGCCCGACAAGCTGAAGTTTTGATTCATGTTGTTGATATTGCTGGCACCACTGATATTCAAGGACAACCTGTTCCACCTGGAACTCATAACCCCCTTGAAGATGTAGAATTTGTTCAAGATGAATTTGATTTGTGGTTTGCTGATATTTTAAAACGCGAATGGGATAAAATTACAAGAGAGATTCATCAGAAAAGAGCAAAACTTACCGATGGAATCGCAAAACGATTTACAGGTTTAGGCATAAAGGATTTCCAAGTCCAAGATGTATTACAAAAATTAGGTTTTATCTCACGAGATCCAAAAGAATGGACTGAAGATGATATTGTAGAGTTTGCACGAGAACTACGAAAAAATACAAAACCAATGATCATTGCTGCAAACAAAGCTGATTTGTGCCCTGATCTTGAAATTATAAAGAAAATCAATGACAGTGTAATTCCTTGTAGTGCAGAAACTGAACTGTTGTTAAGAAAAGCATCCACGGCTGGAATTGTAAACTATTCGTCTGGTGATGAAGGCTTTACAGTTACAGATGGAAAGGAGATTGCCCCTCCACAACAAAAAGCACTTGACTTGGTAAAGTCTGTATTTGAAAAAATTCCTTCTACTGGAGTTCAGAAAATTCTCAACACAGCAGTCTTTGATTCATTGAATTTCATAGTTGTCTATCCTGTCGAAGATGAAACAAAACTTACTAACAAAGATGGTGTTGTTCTTCCTGATACAAAATTACTCCCACAAGATTCTACTGCAAAAGATCTGGCTGAATTAATTCATGCTGATATTGCAAAAGGTTTCCTACATGCAATTGACTGTAAAACAAAACAGAGAATCAGCGGTGAACAGAAACTAAAAAATGGCGATGTAATCAAAATTGTATCAACACTAAGTAGGGGATAATATGCTAGGTTTAGGAATTGAAAGTACTGCTCATACATTTTCTTGTGCAGTCATTGAGAAAAAAGGAAAAAAAGGAAAAATTTTATCTGATGTTCGGAAAATATATCGTCCTGCAGATGGAGAAGGAATTCATCCACGTGAGGCTTCAAGACATCATATTGAAAACAGTTCTTTAGTTTTATCTGAGTGCCTTGATGAGGCAAATATCAAAATCAATGATTTAGATATTGTATCTTATGCTGGCGGTCCTGGTTTGGGACCCTGTCTGCGTGTTGGGGCTGTAGTTGCAAGATCATTGGCATCTTTTTACAAAATTCCAATTTATCCTGTTAATCATGCATTAGGTCATATTGAATTAGGAAAATTACTAACTGGCGCAAGTAATCCTTTAGTTCTTTTAGTATCTGGTGGCCATACCATGCTTTTGGCATTTCTAAACAAACAGTGGAGAGTATTTGGTGAAACTTTGGATATTACTTTGGGACAACTACTTGATCAGTTTGGCAGATCAATTGGTTTTGCTTCTCCCTGTGGAAAAAATATTGAAGAATTGGCAACAACATCTTCAAACTATGTTGCATTACCATACTCTGTCAAAGGAAATGATGTCTCATTTTCTGGATTACTGTCTGCAACAAAATCTGTAGCCAAAAAAAGTAAGGTTGATGCATGTTATTCTATTCAAGAAACTGCTTTTGCAATGATTTCAGAAGCTGTAGAACGTGCACTATCTTTTACAAGAAAAAAAGAACTAATGATTGTAGGTGGTGTAGCTGCTAACAAGAGATTATCTGAAATGCTACAAGATGTATGCAAACGACATGGTGCAAAATTCTATGTTGTTCCATTGAAATATGCAGGAGATTGTGGCAGTCAAATATGTTGGACAGGGCTTTTGGAATCTCAAATCAAAAAAGGTGTTTCACTAAAAGATACTTTTGTTACTCAATCTTGGAGATTGGATACTGTAAAAGTGAATTACTAATTTTTGTAATTTTCAATTGCCTCATCAATACTCTTAAGCCAACTTTTTGTATTAAAAACACCAAACTTGTAGGTTTTTTCACCTTCGTCTGTTATAACAATAAAACAAACTTTTTTCATTAGTAGTCCTTCTTTCCAAGTTTTAGTTACATTATCTAATGTTGCATCTAAGATAGTATCTCCCATGTGTTTTGAAAAATCCATCATTCTTGCTCTAGTCTTATCAAAAGCTAATCTCTTGTTAGTTAACGTGAGAATTCCTGAACCTAAAACATCTTCACTACAATCTTCTTGTTTTAGTCTCCTTTCGCCATCTTCCATGATTAATTTTTATTGAATTCATTTGAATATAACGGTAATGAAATTAATCAAAAAAGGAGCAGAAGCTGATATCTATCAAACCACATGGCAAAATTCTAATGCTATCTTAAAAATTAGAAAAACAAAAAATTACAGAAATTCCTTACTTGATTCAAAAATACGCAAGCAACGAACAATCAAAGAGTCACAAATAATATCACAAGTAAAATCATTTGGCATACCTGCACCTCTTGTTTATTTTGTAAATTTAAAAAATACATCAATCATTATGCAAGAAATTCCAGGAAAACCTGTTCATGACTTGTCAGAATCAAAGATTGTTCAATTATCCAAATCAATTGGAAAATTAGTTGGTATGCTTCATAAAAATGGCATTATGCATGGAGATCTAACCACTTCGAATTTTATTTTCTTCAAAAATAATGTCTATGTTATTGATTTTGGTTTATCTCAAAATACTATCAAACCTGAAGATCATGCAGTTGATCTAAGACTAATCAAGGAAATACTAAACAGCGCTCACGCAAAAATTATGATTCCTGTTTGGAGAAATTTCTTACTTGGATACAAATCTGTAGTTGGTAATGCCAATTATGTGAAAATTACTAAATTGGTATCAGATATAGAAAGTCGTGGTAGGTATGCGCAAGTTGTATGATCTCTATTTTGTTTCTTCTAACTCTCACAAATACAAAGAAGCTAAAAGTATTCTAGATTCATTTGGAATAAAGTTAGGTTTTTTCAAATCAAACTTGGAAGAAATCCAATCTAATTCTCTAAAAGAAATTGCAGAAAAAAAAGCAAAAGATGCTTTTTCCAAATGTAAAAAACCAATAATCATAGAAGACGATGGCCTGTTCATAGATTCCCTGAAAGGTTTTCCTGGCCCTTATTCCTCATATGTCTTTAAAACAATTGGCAACAAAGGAATTCTAAAACTTGTTCCATCAAAAAGAAAAGCAAAATTTGTTTCAATCATTACTTATTGTGACAAAAAAATTCTTGAATCATTTGATGCAAAACTGGATGGCACTATCTCAAAATCTCAAAAAGGTAAAGGTTGGGGATATGATCCAATATTTATTCCAAAAAACTCCAGAAAAACTTTTGCAGAAATTGATCACAAAAATGAATTATCTCACAGATTCAAAGCATTAAAAAAATTCTCTAGTTGGTATTTGCATAAGCTGGAATCCAACGGTCGATAAATCTTTCATTATTTTGTAAAATTGAAATTCTAGAAACAAAACTTTCATCCATCACTGAAAATATCTGACTTTGTTTTGCAACTTGTTCACTAAATCTTTTTACTTCTTGCATCTCTAGCATGTTTGAATGTTCTAATCTGTTTGTAGAACGACCAATATGCATGTAAGATTTTATCTCAATAAAGTGTGGACTTGATTCTCTAAACATTTTAGCAAATGCTGGAATCATGTCTGTTTGATCATTATAACCTCTAATCAGAGTTATACGTAAAACAGTTCTTGTATCAAGATGTTTTAACATGCCAAGTGTTCTATTCCATCTTTCCCACGAATCATCATATTTTGGTTTGTTAATTTTTACAAATGATTCATAGTCTGCTGCATTAGTTGATAGATACAATTGTGTTGGAAGTGCATCTTCGTCTTGTAGTCTTTGAATCATGTCTGGCTCTTGGCCATTTGTAACGAGAAAAATTGATTTTGTTGCCTCTAATGAGTTTAGATATTTTATCAATTCAGGTAATTTGGGATACATTGTAGGTTCACCTGAGAGCGAGATTGCATAGTGACTAGGAAGTAATGATTCATCTAGTCTTTGTTTATCATTTCTTGAATCACCATAGTATCCATTGATCAGTTTTTTTCTTTCAGCCATTAGTTTAGTTAAGATCTCTTCAGGCTCTGCAACCTGTTCTGGTTTCATTTCTAATGAATCATAAAACTCCATTGGTCTCCAACAATATACACAACGATTTTCACAATGCATTCCGGCTGGAGAAAATTCCATACATCTATGAGTGGAGATTCCATAGAACTTGTGTTTGTAGCAACTACCTTCGTGTTTGAATGATTTTTTGTCCAATGACATAGTTCTACAGTAGAGTGATTCGACACACCGTACTTTGCTTTTTTTAATTGCTCAGAAATTGCAGGTTTGATCTGAATTAGTTGTTCTTCTCCTTCAACTACTTCTCCTGAACAGCTCACAAGTCCAGATCTTGTTTTGGTTTACTTAAATTGATCGAGTTTTTTGTTAAAGATTGAAAATTTTCCCAAAACCCTTGATATTTTTAGTCAAATTTAGAGTGAGGTTTAATAACTGGATCCTCAGGAATATTTTAGGCATTGAAGAAAATACACACTTTACCATTTCTATTGTTACTAATAACGACTCTAACTAGCATGCCTATTAATCCCGCATTTGCCGCAGGTGACTTTGACAATGATGGAGTCGATGATGCAGTTGATGCATGTCCTAATTTAGTTGAAGATTATGAGGGTGTTGTAGATGGTTGCCCATCAAACTTTGTTCCATGGTATGATGAAGACTATGATGGAATAGAGGATCATATTGATCAGTGTCCAAATCTTAGAGAACATTACAATCTATTCCAAGATGAGGACGGCTGTCCAGACATTAACCCTCAAGGTGGACCTGGCGGATTACCTGATTCTGATAAAGATGGATTTGTTGATACTGTAGACTTGTGTCCGACACAACCTGAAACATTTAATGGAATTTTAGACACTGATGGATGTCCAGATGACTTTGGTTCTGGTGACCGTGATAGAGATGGAGTAAAGGATAATGTTGATCAATGTCCATTAAATCCAGAGACTTACAATAAATTCCAAGACTTGGATGGTTGTCCAGATACTGTTACTGATTTTGCTTTTGTAGATACTGATAATGATGGTATACAAGATTCAATTGACTTGTGTCCAACAGAACCTGAAGTGTATAATGATTATCGAGACACTGATGGTTGTCCTGATGTTACATTAGATACTGACTTTGTTGATACAGATGGTGACGGTATTGCAAATCAATTTGATATTTGTCCTACTGATCCTGAAACTTTCAACCGTTTTGCTGATTATGATGGTTGTCCAGACTCTATTCCTTCATTTGCTGGTTCTCTAAATGATGCAGATGGTGATAGAATAATGGATGTCGATGATGCATGTCCTCTTGAACCTGAAAGATACAATGGATTCCAAGATGATGATGGTTGTCCAGACATTCCTCCTTATTCAAGTGATAATGATTCAGATCTTGATGGAATTCCAAATAGCATTGATCAATGTCCAACTGTAAAAGAAACTTACAACATGTTCAAAGACTTGGATGGTTGTCCTGACTTTATTGCAGATAACAAAGGAGCAACTGATTCTGATGGTGATGGAATTATAGATAACAAAGACTTGTGTCCAAACCAACCTGAAATTTTCAATGGATTCCAAGATAGGGATGGTTGTCCAGATCTTTCTGGATATGGAGACCGTGATCTAGATGGTGTCCCTGATGCATTTGATGAGTGTCCAACTGCAAAAGAAACTTACAATAAATTCCAAGATGAAGACGGCTGTCCTGACTCTGTTTCTGGATTTTCAGCATTAGACTTTGATGGTGATGGAATTCATGATTTGAATGACCAATGCCCATTAGAACCTGAAACATTCAATGGTTATCATGATCAAGACGGTTGTCCTGATGTATCCGTTATGGATTCTGATGGTGATGGAATCAGAGATGCTTTAGATCAATGTCCATCAACAGCTGAAACTTGGAACAGATACAACGATGATGATGGTTGCCCTGACAGTGCATCTGAATTAGATGCAGACTTTGATGGTATCTTAGATTCAGTTGATGAATGTCCACTAGATAGAGAAAGATACAATGGCTTCCAAGATGAAGACGGTTGCCCTGATTATCCTGATTTTATTACTAGTTTAGATTCAGACTTTGATGGATTAGTTGACTCTGTAGATGAATGTCCACTAGTTCCAGAAACTTACAATAAATTCCAAGATGAAGACGGTTGCCCTGATTCTGTAGCTGACAACAAAGGCTCTCCAGATTCAGACAATGATGGAATCAATGACTACAATGATCATTGTCCAAACCAACCAGAAACCTATAATGGCATTCTTGATCTTGACGGTTGCCCTGATGATTACATCATAGGTCATGACAGAGACCAAGATGGTATCCCTGATGCAATAGATGCATGTCCAACTGCAAAAGAAACTTGGAATAAATTCCAAGATGACGACGGATGTCCAGATACAATATCTGAATCATTTGTAGTTGATTCAGACAATGACGGAATTGCTGACGTTGATGATAGTTGTCCGCTAGTTGCAGAAAATTACAATGGCTTCCAAGATGAAGACGGTTGCCCAGATGTTGATGACACTCAACCTGACTCTGATGGTGATGGTGTACCTGATGTAATGGATCTGTGTCCAACTCAAAACGAAACTTGGAATAGATATGTTGACTATGATGGTTGCCCAGATATCCTACCACTTGGAAATATGGTAGTTGATAATGATGAAGACGGAATAAATGATGATGTTGACTTGTGTCCAAATCTTAAAGAATCTTGGAACAAGTACAATGATGATGATGGTTGTCCTGACATTGCTCCAGAACAATCAAGATACAAACATGATGCCGACTTGGATGATATCATTAATGAATATGATTTGTGCCCACTTGAACCAGAGGACTATGACGGTGACCTAGACACTGACGGATGTCCTGACAATTAGGTGTCATAAAATGAAACAATATATCTTAGGATTTTTACTTTTACTCACCCTAACTATTGGAATGGCACCAAACAGTGTCTTTGCTGCTGAAGCAATTGATTCAGATGGTGATGGTGTTCCAAATGATGTTGATCAATGTCCTCATCTCTTAGAGGATTATGATCCTCAGTATGGTAACAACATTGATGGTTGTCCTGCAGATTTTGTTCCTTGGTATGATGCTGATTATGATGGTATTCAAGATCATGTTGATAGCTGTCCTACTGTAAAAGAAACTCACAATAGATTCCAAGATGAAGATGGCTGTCCTGATTTATCTCCTGTTGGTGATGTTGGAATTGCAGATACTGATGGTGATGGTTTTCCTGATTATCTAGACTTGTGTCCAACACAACCTGAAACATTTAACGGAATTGATGACACTGACGGCTGTCCTGATGATGATCATTCTGTAATTGACAGTGATCAAGACGGAATCTCTGATAGCAAAGATGCATGTCCGCTAGACCCTGAAACCTATAACCAATTCCAAGACACTGACGGCTGTCCTGATTCAGTTGATGGTGAATTATCTGCATACACATTCCCAGACACTGACGGTGATGGAATTATTGATAGATGGGACACGTGTGTCTTTGAGCCAGAAAACTATAACAATAATCTAGATTGGGACGGATGTCCTGATGTTCCAGGAGTAACAAACCCTGAAGCACCTGATGCTGACTTTGATGGCATTCCTGATGATAAAGACGCTTGCCCCCTAGAGCGTGAAAATTACAATAAATTTGAAGATTCAGACGGTTGTCCTGATGTACTCAACCTTGTAACATTTGGTGATTATGATGGAGATGGAATACTTGATCAAGATGATTTGTGTCCATACAATTCTGAAACTTATAACTTGTATCTAGACACTGATGGTTGTCCAGATTTAGTTGCAGACAACAAACTTTCAGCAGATACTGATGGTGATGGACTAATTGATAATTTAGATCTGTGTCCAACACAACCTGAAACTTACAATGGCATTCAAGACGATGATGGCTGTCCTGATGATTCACTTTATAGATATGATGCAGACAGAGATGGTGTTTTAGACCATGAGGATGCATGTCCACTAGATCCTGAAACTTACAACTTGTATCAAGACATTGATGGCTGTCCAGATTCAGTTGATGGTGGATTATCTGCATACACATTCCCAGACTCTGATGGTGATGGAATTGAAGACAGATGGGATGCTTGTATCTATGAGCCAGAGAACTTTAATGGATTCCTAGACACTGATGGTTGTCCTGAAATTGAAGGTACTAGTGCAGGTGATATGATTGATACTGATTATGACGGTCTTGCAGACCACTTGGACCAATGTCCAACTGTTGCAGAAAGATACAATGGATTCCAAGATGAAGATGGTTGTCCTGACAGCATTATTCACCAAACAGTAGGTGACTCTGATTTTGATGGTATCTTTGATGATGTTGATGAATGTCCAACTGCAAAAGAGACTTACAACAAATTCATGGACCATGATGGATGTCCTGACTTTATTGCAGACAACAAATCTTCAGCAGACACTGATGGTGATGGAATTGTTGACTACTTAGACTTGTGTCCAACACAACCTGAAACTTACAATGGCATCCAAGACACTGACGGTTGTCCTGATGATTCACTTTCTTATCTTGATACTGATATGGATGGAATAATAGACAGTGAGGATGCTTGTCCACTAGAACCTGAAACTTACAACTTGTATCTAGACACTGACGGTTGTCCTGATTCAGTTGATGTTGGATTATCTGCATATACATTCCCAGATACTGATGGTGATGGAATTGAAGACAGATGGGATGCTTGTATCTATGAGCCAGAAAACTATAACAATAATCTAGATTGGGATGGATGTCCTGATGTCTTAGGCGCAGAATCTACTACTCCTGTTTATGCTGACTCTGATAGTGACGGATACCCTGATGCTGTAGACTCTTGTCCAACAGAATCTGAAACCTGGAACAAATACCTAGACACTGACGGTTGTCCAGACATTGCTCCAGAACAACAGAGATTTGTCCATGATGATGACCTAGATGACATCATTAATGACGAAGACTTGTGTCCATTTGATCCTGAAGATTATGATGGCGACAGAGACACTGACGGTTGTCCTGATCCATAATCATAGTTTCTGATATTTCGAAAGAACCTATTTAACGTGAGACTTAATAAATACTTGATAATAGCGGAATCAGGGAACTATGAAACAATATCTTTTAGGATTTTTACTTTTACTCACCCTAACTATTGGAATGGCACCAAACGGTGTCTTTGCAAATGAGGCAATTGATTCAGACGGTGACGGCGTCCCAAACGCTGTTGATTTTTGCCCTCATCTCTTAGAGGATTATGATCCTCAGTATGGTAACAACATTGATGGTTGTCCTGCAGACTTTGTTCCTTGGTATGATGCTGATTTTGATGGTATCCAAGATCACATTGACAGTTGTCCTACTGTAAAAGAAACTTACAATAAATTCCAAGACACTGACGGCTGTCCTGATTTATCACCAGATGGTGCAAAGAACATTGCAGACTCTGATGGTGACGGATACCCTGATTATCTGGACTTGTGTCCAACACAACCTGAAACATTTAACGGAATTGATGATACTGACGGATGTCCTGATAATGAATTTTCATTATTAGACCGTGATCAAGACGGAATCTCTGATAGCAAGGACTCTTGTCCCTTAGAACCTGAAACTTACAACTTCTATCAAGACACTGACGGCTGTCCTGATTCTGTTGATACTGCAGCTTCTGTCTATGAATTTCCAGACACTGACGGTGATGGAATAGATGATAGATGGGATCAATGTCTAAATGAGCCTGAAAACTACAATGGATTCCAAGATGAAGATGGTTGTATAGATATTCTTGGTGCTGATCCTAATGGAATTGTTGATTCAGACTATGATACAATTCCTGATGATGTTGATGCTTGCCCATTAGAGCGTGAAAATTTTAACAAATTCCAAGATGAAGATGGTTGTCCTGATGTTTTAGACTTGGTAATTTCTGGTGATGCTGACGGCGATGGTCTACTAAATGCATTTGATGATTGTCCATATGCTCCTGAAAACTATAACAAATTCCAAGACACTGACGGTTGTCCTGATTTAATTTCTGATAATAGATATTCTTATGACTCTGACGGTGATGGAATCATTGATAATTTAGATTGGTGTCCAAACCAACCTGAAAACTACAACGGATTCCAAGACACTGATGGTTGTCCAGACAGTTCTGTCTCCACATTAGATTCCGACCTGGATGGAATTCCAAATGTTTCAGACTCTTGTCCATTTGAACCTGAAACCTATAATCAATTCCAAGACACTGACGGTTGTCCTGATTCAGTTGATGGTGTGTTGTCTGGTTATACATTCCCAGACTCTGATGGTGATGGAATTGAAGACAGATGGGATGCATGCATTGATGAACCAGAAAACTTTAACGGATTCTTAGATGAAGACGGATGTCCTGACACTCCAGGAATTTCAAAATCTGCATTACTAGATTCAGACTATGACGGAATTCCAGATGAAATGGACTTGTGTCCAACAATTGGAGAAAGATACAACGGATTCCAAGATGAAGACGGATGTCCTGACACAGTCCCATATGTTTCAACTGGAGATGCTGATTTTGATGGAGTAAAGGATAATGTTGATCAATGTCCTCAAAGTAGAGAAACTTACAATAAATTCCAAGACTTGGATGGTTGTCCTGATTCTCTTGCAGATGGACTTTCTACTTATGATTCAGATGGTGATGGTATAGTCGATAACCTAGACTTGTGCCCAACACAGCCTGAAACTTACAATGGATTCCAAGACACTGACGGTTGTCCAGACAGTTCTGTCTCCACACTGGACTCAGATTTGGATGGAATTATCGATATCTCTGATGCTTGTCCACTAGAACCTGAAACTTACAACTATTATCAAGATGAAGACGGATGTCCTGATTCTATAGGTACTGTGACATCCTCTTACTCTTTCCCAGATGCTGACGGTGATGGAATCGATGATAGATGGGATTCATGTCTTGATGAACAAGAGAACTTTAATGGATACTTGGATTGGGATGGATGCCCAGATGAATTGGCTGCAGCATCAACAACTCCAACAAGATTTGATTCAGATGGTGACGGATTCTATGACTCTATTGACTCTTGTCCAACAAACCCTGAAACTTGGAACAAGTACAATGATGATGATGGATGTCCTGACATTGCTCCAGAACAACAGAGATTTGTCCATGATGATGACCTAGATGATATCATTAATGATGAAGACTTGTGTCCACTAGATCCTGAAGATTTCGATGGTGACAGGGACACTGACGGTTGTCCTGATAACTAATTTTTGAAATAATAAATATATTCAAATTATCTAGTCAGTCTATGCTTCCAAAATTTTCCAGTCGGGCATTTTTAGCTCCTATGGCAGGAGTCAGTGATCCTGCTTTAAGGTTGCAATGCAAACAGATGGGAGCTGGATTAGTGGTAACTGAATTTACTAGCATTCATAGTATTATTGCAAAAGAAGAACAGCTCAAAGAAAACATGAAAACAATTCAAGAGTTCATTGAGTTCTCTGAACAAGAAAGACCAATATCAGTTCAGTTATTTGGATCTGATCTTTATGCACTAGAAAAAGCTGCAACCATTGTAGAGCCTTACTTTGACATCATTGACTATAACATGGGCTGTCCTGCTCCACACATTACACAACAAATGGCAGGAGGAGCTCTACTGCAAGAAGTAAACCTTACACAACAAATTTTCAAGACTCTGGTAAATGCTGTAAAAAAACCAGTAACTTTGAAGATGCGCTCCGGTGTAACAGAGGCAAGCAGATTCCTCTTTAGAGACATTGCAGAAATTGCCGAAGATGAAGGAATTCAGATGATAACTTTTCATCCCAGAACTGTTAGTCAGGGATACTCTGGAAATGCGGACTGGAAATTAATCAAAGAACTAAAAGAAATCTCCAGCGTTCCTATAGTTGGAAATGGAGATATCACTACTCCTGAAGATGCTAAAATGATGCTTGATGAGACGAATTGTGATTATGTCATGATTGGTCGTGGTGCTATGGGAAATCCATTCTTGTTTGAGCAAATCAACGATTATCTGAAGACTGGTTCATACAAAGAATACTCTTTCAAGGATAGATTGGATTCATTTTTTGATTATCTTCATCTTACAAACCAATACAAAATCAAATTCTCTAATATCAAAAGTCAGGCAATGAGATTCACAAAAGGACTCAAAGGCGGCTCCAAACTTCGAGCTAAAATTACCTTTTCAAAAAATCTCAAAGACCTAGAAAAGATTATGCATGATGCATATTCCATGTCTTAAATTTATTTTTAAATTCAGTAATTTTCTTTACACATGTTAATGGTTTGACCCAAAATAATATTGAATTTTTAAGTAAATCGGACTATTCTTATATATTTCAAGATGGCATTTTAGTTATGAAAATAGGAGTTGAATCATAATTGGCAACAGCTTATGTTCTCATAAACTGTGAGCTAGGTTCTGAAGAGGCTGTTATATCAGAACTAAAATCTATTGAAGGTGTTGTTGAAGTTCATGGCACATTTGGTGCATATGATATTTTAGCAAAAGTAGAGTCTGGCCAAGTAGAAGCATTACGTGAAACCATTACTTGGAAGATTAGAAAGATTCCTAAAATTAGATCAACACTAACCCTGATGGGAATTGAAGGACAACAGTGACTTCAAAATCCTTTGCTTTTATACTTAGATTGCAATAACATGCTATCCCTTCAAAAAACATGTCCTCCAAAAGGATACCTCCTGAGAGGAAATTTCTCCTCTCAGCAGCTTTATTCTAAAACAAAATACTGAATTTAATAAAATAAAATGATTAGAGGGCTTCTGAACCCGTCTTTTTAGATGCGATATTTAGAGCACTTTCTACGCTGCTAGTTGTGATGATTCCATCTCCCCCTTTTCCTGTAAAAGCTGCATCTGCAATTGCTGAAGATACTTTCTCTACATCTGAGTCATCTACTATTGTTATTACTGTTGCAACTTTGTTGTATTCTGCAGTGAAATGACCTGTACCTCTTCCTGATCTGATCTCTTGTCTTTTGCCAGAACCTCTACCCTTTCCCTCAGAGATAGTGTATCCTCCGACAATGTCTTTTATCGCATCAGAAACTGCACCGGCTTTATCTGCTTGAACAGTTGCCTCAATTCGTTTCATTTGCATTTGTTTTTTGGTATTGTTTAAAAAAGATCATATGTATTTTTTAGAATTTTATGATACATTGTTGGTTATTTCATAATCCTCTGAGCTTTTTAGTGCAGAAAAGAATGGAAATCATGAAAAGTGATGAAAAGAGATCTCACAGACTAAACTATCTTCTAAAATGCTATCTGAGCAATCCTCAGGAAAATGCCTTGTATCAGAGGGCAAAGCAGATGGGAGTATCTGACTCTACTGCAAAAGACTACATCAGAACTGTCATTATCCAAGCACAGAAGATCTACTCTGGATAGAAGTTATTCGAAATCTTAAACAAGGAATTCATAAATAATCATTATAGGAGAAAATACTCGTGAATGACTTACTAGATGATGTAAAGGCACTTTTGGAAAAAGATTTTGGCGATGATAGAATTTTAAAACAAATTCGCCGAGCTTGTGAAAATAATGAAGTAATTAGCAATTTTGAGAGAAACTATGTTAGAAAACTAGCAGAAAAACATCTTGGACGAAAACCTGACACTCCTGCTCCTGTTGAAAAACCTGTAGTCCCAGATGTTGTATTGCCTGAAACTGAATCTGCTCAAAACACTCCGTATGCTCAAAAAACTCAGACAATTAAAACAGAGCCTCCTAGAGTTTCATCTGCATCCTCAAAGAATTCAAAGTTGATGATAGGTATTGGTGGCGTTGCATTAGTAGTAATCATTGCAATTGCTGCATCATTTAGTGGAATCACTAATGTAACTCCTGATGTTGTAAAGAATCCTACTGATACTGTAACAGAGTCACTAGTAATTCAAACTGACTTTACATCATACAACAACAAAGACATTATCTCAATTAATGGCGTTTCAGATACCGGTGGTTCAGTTAATCTGTCCATAGAAAACCAAAAAGGCGAACTTGTTTGGGCAGAGCAACTATCTCTAAAAAGTGATGGGCGATACTCTACACTTGCAATTGCCGGCGGCCCTGGATGGGAAAGTTCTGGCACCTATACTATCAAAGTAGATAACGGTGCTGAAACAAAATCAAGTACGTTTTCATTTACAGCATAATTCTTTCAAATTCTTTCCAATGATAATCAATAATGTCTCTTAATTTCTCTACGCTAATCTCTTCCATGTATTCTCGATAAACAATGTACTTGTTTTGTAGGTTAGAGTCATCTCCGTAAATGTCACTGGTATTTTTTGGAATGGCATTTGATTTCCACTGGTTCATCTCAAAGACCCATACTGTAGCATCAGGATTTGAAAAGTCAATGTCATCGCATCCTACAACGTACAGGTAGCATTTTGCTGACTGGTTTAGTTTTTCATGTAATTTTTCATAGGCAATCATCTGGCCCTTTGCGATGTTTATCTTGTCATTGTGAAATCCCTTGAACTCTAAAATTACAAATCTCCCTTTGTGCTCAATTAGCCAGTCAATATCAGTGCCTCCTGAGGCTATCATTCCGTGTACGATAAGGTCTCCTAGGACTTCCCTGCCGCGGGTAAATTCTGATTCATCAAAGATTTGGTACTTTGCTTTTTGGCTCTTGCGAATAATTTGAGGCTTGTAGTCGTTTTGTGCGGGCTCGGTTTTTTCGTAAAGATTGTCAATCAAGTCACTGGTCTCATTGGCCATGACGTGTTAAATCAAAAACCCAATGATAAGAGAGTTTGTAAAATATAGTAAAGTTGTTCTATTTTTCTGGCTTATCTGCAGAGAAACTCTCCGCCTGCACCTTTGTACAAAATAAAATACTCATCAGGATTCTTTCTTTCCTTTTTTGCATTTAGTGCATCTTGATACATTTCAAAATGCTCAACTAGATACAATTGGTTTCCAGGCTCTGAAAAATAATCAATCCCAATCAAGTCAAATCCGTTATCAGGAGTTAGTTTCTTTTTTTCTTCTTTAAAATTATCTTCAGTCAATTTTGCAAAAATCTATTGATCATAAATCATTAGATTCTTTTCTTCTAAAACTGAATGTAGGTTGTGAACAGAACGATACACGTCTGATTCTTTTTTGGCGCCAGTACAAACCAATTTGCCTGATGCAAATAACAAGATTACAGTCTTTGGATCAAGCATTCTGTGAATTAGTCCTGGAAATTGTTCTGGCTCGTACATACTTCTTGGCAATGTTCTTGCTGCTTTTTCTAGATGTATCTTTCCACCTAGGTTGATTGCTGCAACAATATTTTGTACGGTAATTACTGCATCTTTTTTTATTTTGATCTTTCCTTTTCTGAGTTTTTGAACAACAGTGTTTACAGCTTTGATTGCCATCTCTTCTGATTTTGCTCCGGTACATACCATCTTTCCTGTTCTAAAAATTAGAGTTGCAGTTCTTGGACTCTTTAATCTAAAGACCAGTCCTGGAAATTGTTCTGGGTGATATTCAGTGTCTGGAAATTTTTCTGTAATTTCATTAAGGTCAATCTTTTGGTCAACTGATGCAGATGCAACAACATTTTCGACACTCACAATAGGCTTTGTTTGAGGCATGACGAGGGTCTTTAAATAGGCCCTTTATATATACTAGTCAAATTTTTTGGGTTTTAATGGTGGCCAATCCACTGGTATCGATATTCCTCATCGATAATATCTGAAACTATCTCTTTGTTGTTGATTTTTGTTTTGGGCAATTCTGCTTCAAACAGTCCCAGTTGTCCCTTGTATGGGATTGGAACTCGAAATGCTCTTGGATTTTTTAGCAAAAACCCAAAAGTTCTGTCATGAAAATCCCTTGATGCAAAATGAAATCTTTGATCCAGTCTGACTTGATTTCTGGATTCGTATTTTTTTACGTCATAAATTTCCACTTTGCCAATTATTGCACCTGTGACAAATTTTTTGTCAATCCTTAGTCTTTTACAATCTTCTTTTCTTATCTTTAGTGGAGCATGAATTAACAACTCCCCGCGGTAGTTTGTGTTCCATTTGCGTAACTCTATTGTCTTTTTTCCTAAAATAATTAGATCAGCAAATGGTTGTGATACTGAGAGGCATTTCAAATTATTCTCTTGCTGCTTGGATGTATTCTCCGGGATTCTTGCCTCTGCCTTCAGGCAAATTAGTTATTCCGCCGTTCAAGCTTTGAGTAACAATTCCTTTGCTTGCCAATACTTGTGCAGTCATTAGTGATGTGTTTCCTGCCATACAGACTAACAATGATTTTCCTTTGGAGCCCTCTAGCTCCTTGCTGAGCTCTTCAGGGACTTGTTGTGTTGATAATAGATTGTTAATGGTAGATGCTTTTGGTATGGTAATCTTTGATTTGTCAACACCTAGTGATTTTGCAATGATTTCAATTCCTTCATCTTTAGGTGTGTATTGTGTGTGAACCCAAATGATATTATCATAATCTCCTGCAACAGCAGCTGCATCTTCTAGTGAAACTCTCATTGGAACATCACTTTTTCCAATCATCTCAAAGTTCTTCTTGTATTTTTCAATTCCATCTGCAATTATTACTACTGCCTTTTTGATTTCTCCTTTGTATGCCATCTCTAGTGCTGCATATAGCTCTAGTGCGCTGCTCTCACCAATGTCATGTCCCTTGTCTACCATATACTTGAGAATTAATTTTGCATTCTCAAAATCAACTTCGTGCTCTGTGTATGCTTGAGGATTGTATAGTGTCAAGCCTTCTGCCTTTGATTTTGTCCTGATTCCTGCTACGTCTTGGCCTAGTGGGGGAAATACTACGTGAACTGCCTTTTTGTTGTATTTCTCAGACATGTATTGGCTCAAGCCGCCTGATGTGCCGCCTGTACCAAATGAACAAAAGAGTGCATAGTCTTCTAGCGAGTCGCCATTCTCATGTAACTGCTGATCAATTTCAGGTGCAGTGACTGTATTGTGAATGTCAATGTTTAGTTCGTTATCATACTGTTTTGGACAGAACATGTTGTAAATCTCTGCCAAGAATCTTGCCAAATTAATGATGTCTTGTTTTGCAAGTAATGATTCAATCTCTCCAAGGTTGTTGTCAAACACTTGAGGATCAAAGCCCATCTCATTTAGCTGTGAGCGAATATTTGCAGCAGTTGCTTTTGCAGCCATCTCGTCTGCTTTGTTCTCCATTCCAGGAGCCGGACAGATATCCATCTCTAAATCCATAATTTTGATATTCTCATTTCTTAATTCTTTGAAGACTCCTTCTTGCAACTTTCTTGAGACAAGTGCAACTACAGTTACACCAAGTTTTGACAAAAGACCTAATGCAATTCCAAAGTTTCCAGATGTAGCTTCAATTACTACTCTCTTTCCGTTACATTTGCCTTCTTTGATTGCCTCATGAATAATGTGTGATGCTGCCCTTACCTTGATAGAGCCGCTAGGTAATACTGAATCAAACTTTCCGTAAATCTTGAAATCCTTGTCATCTAGATTTAGTTTAAAGACGGTTTTGGCGCACTCTTTCAAATCTGCAGTTAGATCTACTAGCGGTGTTGCATTTACAATCTTGTCTCCTTCTTTGTGTGGAACTTTGTTCCATACCTCGTCTTCAAATTTTTGTAACAATGCAGGATCGTAATTTTGAGTTTCTGCCAATTCTACATCTCTTGATTTTTTCTCAATAAAATATCTATAGAAAATTAGTTCAGCCTATTTTGGATTAGATGTCTAAAATTTTGATGACCTTGTTTGGAATGTCTCTTAGACGGCTTACTGCCATAGTTTTTTCATATCCCAAATGTCTTAGATTGTTTGCAATAGTAGTTGCCCTTACTGTATTTGGCCCAAGTCCTAGGGCTACCATGCTTATGCCTAACCCTTTTAGTAATTTTGTCATGTTTCTGACTGCGTCTGGATCTGATGGCTCACCGTCAGTCAATGTCAAAAAGATATCGGGTCTCTTTGATTGTAGTACAGGAAACATCTTGTCATAGACTTCAGCTAGTGGGGTGGAGCCGTTTGCAACAATTTGTGCCAATCTCTTTGCAGTAACGTTGTTCCATTTCATGTTGTCTGGTTTTATGGACCAGCATACTACTGACCTATTCTCTGTGCTAAATGCATAAACTGCAAACTTTACTTTGAGATATGCCAATACCTCGCAAAGTGCAAGTGTTGCCTTTTTGTATTCAATTGCATCTGATGATATACTCGATGAGTGATCTAACAATATGACAATTTTTGTTTTGATTGATTTTTTGATATCTGTAAAGAATGGTTCGTTTCCTTCAATGTAACTTTCCTCATCAAACTCGTCTCCTGAACTTAGATGCTGCTCCTTCCAACCTGTCTTCCATTCTTTGAACTTTGTTTTCAGTCCGTTAATCAAACTCATGTCATAGATTGCAGTCTCATCTACATTTCGTGTAGATGGTATCTGAATTCCTATTGCTTCAGGCATCAGTCCTTTGTTTTCAGTCTTTTTGTCTTCATCTAATAGTACGTTGTATTCATCAATTACATTTTCTCCTTTCATTATTGCAGAAGGATCTACATTACCAAAGTCTTCTTCTTTGTTTTTTGAGACTATCTTCAAAACTCTTAGCAGCTCTTCTTCGGAGAGCGGCATTCCTGCTTTCATAAATGGAAGTGACACTGGAATTGTTAGAAGAGAATCAATCTCTAAAATTTTGATAATCTCACTTACATTTTTTTCAAGCCACTCTGTGTCGTGGTTTTCTTCTATTGCTTTGTTTACAACTTTTTTTGCAAATGCATCTGCCTTTCTTATCTTCTCAAAATGACTGGACTGGACTTCGCCCTTGATTGCACCAAACATAAAGTACTGGTAAAATGCCTCAACTATCCTTGCCTTTCCGTAAACTGTGTGTAGTTGTGGCCTTGAGATTAGCATGTAGGCGTAATTGAAGATAATCTCATTGTCCATTCCTCTCCAAACCTTTCTGCCTAACTCCTCGACTCGCCTTGTCTCCATCGTATTTAGAATAAACCCAAATGCGTGGTCGTTACTTAGTATCTTCTTGCAGAACTTTATCCTCATTGCCTCATACCACAATGAGGTTCTAAACTGCCTGTACTTTTGAAAATCATTTCCAATTCTTTTTTCTAGTGGCGTTAGGATTACCTTGTTTTCTTTTAGTCTTGTCTTTGTTTCTACCTTGTCTGAAATCTCTACAATTATGTTGTCTCTTTCAGACCATCTTCTAACAAGAAATGTGGCAATCTCTACTAGTGATTCGTTTTGAAGTTTGACTGATTGCATTTAGTTTCCAAACATTGAGGTAATGATGTCACTTACTTTTTGATACTCAATGTCTCCCCACTGTGTGTACACGTTTCCAAAAACAAAATTGGCAGCTTCTTTTGCTCCCATTCCCCTTTCAATTAATTTTGCAAAGGCAATTGTCTCCCTTAAACTTGGGGAGTAAAACAACTCTTCAACAGCTGCTGCTTGTCTTAGTGTATTTGCAAGCTTGATTGCTTGCGTTATATCTGAATCATGATCACCTGATACATGCTTTTTTACAATCTCTAACTCCACTTCTTCGGGAGGATACTCTAATCTTATTCTAACTGGAAATCTGCTTAATAGTTGTGGAGGTAGTTCCTTTGTTCCGCTGTGGGTTAATGGGTTTATGGTTGCAACAACAAACCAGTTTTCCTTTGCCTTGACTACTTCGCCTGTTGATTCTTTTAGTGCGATTTGTCTTCTGTCATCTAGTGCTTCATCTAGTCTGAGCAATACATCAGCTTCAGCTGAATTGATTTCATCCAAGTAAAGCATGCTTCCATCTCTCATTGATTTTATCAAAACCCCTTCATCAAAACTCACGGTTCCGTCTGTGAGGGTTTTGGTTCCAACTAGATGGCTTTCTCTTGTTCTGAGGCTAAAGTTGATTGATTCTAAGTTGATTCCTTTGCCCTTTGCAAAATCTCTGACAAGTGATGTCTTGCCGGTACCCTTTGGTCCTATAATCAGCACAAAAAGACCAGTCTCATATGCCTTGTTGAGAGTCTGAATTGAATTATTCCAATCTAGATACTGCACTTCTTCCAAAGTACGTTTTCATTAATTTCATCAATATTTATTGTTAGATCTATTTTCCAAATGCTTCTACTTTTGCAAATGCTGCATCCATTCTTTCGTGAAGTGTTTTGTTCCACTCATCAAAACCAGATGGATCTTTTGGATAATTATTGTAGTGTTCTACTAACCATTGGTTTTCTTTTGATGTGTATCTTAATCCGTCTGCAACTGTCTTGTTCATTGCACCTCTAATTATCATGCCAATCTTTCCTAATCCTGAAAAGTCTGGGTGTTCACCTTTGCTGATTGATTCTACGTCAAGATTTCCCAAAAAGTGTTTCATACCGTAACTGATTTGCTCATTTGTCATTTGTTGAACCAATCTTCTAAACAATTCAAGACCTGCAGTCTTGTAACCATACTCTTTGATGAAATCTAAATTGTATTGCCATAGACCAGCTTCTGAAACATCATTTGCCTCAAGAGCTTTTGCAACATTATTCCCTAGAATGGTTCCTGCAATTAATGCTGGACCGATTCCACCTGCATCAATTGGTTTTGGCATCCATGCAGAATCTCCAACCATCACGTATCCTCCTGAAACCATACAATCGTTTTGTCTTCTAACTGAAACTTGGAAGATTCCAGAGTTGTTGTTAATGTCTTCAGGATCTTGTGAAAGTTTTGGATTTTGAATTGCAGTGTTTCTTTCTAAATATTCTTTCATTAATGATTCGACGTTGTCTTTTTTGCCTAGTCGTTTGTTTCTTCTTTCTAAAAGTGATTTCTCAACTCCTAGACCGATGTTTACTTTGTTTTCTGCTTTAGGAAATACCCATCCGTATCCTCCTGGTGCAATGTCTTGGTCTAAATGAATAATACAATAATCTGGATCAAACTCTGTTAGATCTTTTTTTCCTGGCTCAAAGTACATGATGTATCTGCCAGTTGACTCCAAGTCTCGTCTGTCGATTCTCTTCTCTACTTTGGTGGAATTTTTCAATCCGTTTCTGAGCATGGATGCAACGCCTGTAGCATCAATGACAATCTTTGCTGTCTTTTTGTATGGCTCACTTGTTTTGCTGTCAGTTCCCTGGACACCTACAACTTGTTGACCTTCATAGATTAGACCTGAAAGATTTTTCTCAAAATCAAACTCGATTCCCATTTTCTGGCATCTTTCATTTTGAATCTCTGGGAGCTTTTGACGATTCAACATGTAACCTGCACCATCAAATGGAATTGCAGTCTCCTTGTCTGGAGAAAATGCCATCACGCCTTTTACGTCATGTTCGATTTCTGGTCTGGTCCATTGGACCTTGATTCTTTCAGACATGAAATCCACTGCTTCTTTGGAGCATGCATCTCCGCAGACCCAACCAGACAATGACTTTCTACCTGGTAGTGATGCAGAGTTTCTGTCAACGACTAGAATCTTTGCGTTTTGATTTGTATAATGGGAAATAGCTTGAGCTGTAATTGTTCCTGCAAGGCCTCCACCTGCAACTATAACATCATAGTCTGCCACGATAAGAGGTTTGTCTGTCCGTATTTAAAATAATACCATGGAATTGGCTGTGTAGAAACCATCAATTTTCACAACATGATTAATCAAATTCCATAAGCAGATCTAAAGCTAAATTCCCAGATCACTGTTCCATGAAATCATCAA
>JOSY01000059.1 GCA_000746765.1 Marine Group I thaumarchaeote SCGC AAA799-D11 | reverse complement strand
GCCACACAAAATAGGGAATTATTTTATCGTGTGATTGCGTATAATTCGTACAGAATTACTCAAAATAAATCGTTAATTTGGGATGGTTTCTACACAGCCCATGGAATTGTATACGGAATCGTGTGTTTTTGATAAATTGATCGATTCAAAATTTGGGGTCGGTTCGTCGCGGCGTCTTCAAAGCTTTCGCTCAGACTGGAGCGGCTGTTATCTCCTCATTCCCAATTGATATTGTGATTTTATTCTATTTAATCTAGTTGGCAATTTGAAAAATTTCTGTAAACGTTTTGATGGTGTCTTTTTTGTTGTAGATTGGTGTGTGAATTTTTAATTTGATTGTGTCCTTTTCGCTGATTGTGACGTTTCCCTTTACCAGTTCCTGTTTGTCTAGTCTCATGTGAAATCTTGAATCAACTGTCCTCTCTTCAATCTCGTCAATTAATTCATCGACTTGCTCTGATGGTAGTAGTTCTATTAGCTTTTTTAGGAAATTTAGAGCCTGTTTTTTGGCAATCTTTGCATGTAACATGAGAATCGGATTCTCAAAATGTCCTGTAGTCTCTGTAACTTCAAAGTCCTCTTCTTTTAGATCAAGTATCTCAAAGGATTGGAAAATTTTTGAAATGTCTTCAGTTGCATGAACTATGGCATCAATTGTAATCTCTATCTTGTCATTCATGATTGTACTGGGAATGTGATTGGTTATGCTTCAAGCAAAACTGTTTCTTTCTCAGCAGTTCTGATGAGTTTAACTTTCTCAAGACCAACATGTCTTACTCTGATGACTTTCTTGAATGCAGCCATAATGTCTGAGTTAATCTTACTGTAACATGTTGCTTGAACAAATTGTTCGATTGTCATGTCTGGAACTTGTTTGTTGATTACATCTCTTGCAATTAATCTAAGTGCATGTTTTCTAGATGTGTTGAGTTGTCTGTGGGTCAATGCAATGACTTTGATTCTAAAGATGTAACCGTCTTTTGTTTTGACATCAATGATGAAATTGATCTTTGATGAACCGCGTCTTACAAGACTGCGCAAAAATTCTTTTGAATACTCGAATCTCTTGAAGATTGTTGATGCTTTGTCTCCATCAACTTTGTTAATTTGGAAATAGATTTTGTATTGGTGTTGTGATGGATCTCCTTTTAGGATATCATAAAGTGTAACTTCTAAAACTCTGCCTTCGGCGTTTTCGTCATCGGTAATTGGGACATATCCAATTGGTACATTGTTAAATGAATCTGGAGCATTAACAGTAACCCAGCGTTTTTCACGCCACTTGTCCTTTACTCTACCTTTTCTACGTGCCAATTATTATCGACCTTTGAACCCAAAATATAAGGGTATGTCACTAGATCTCTTTCTGGTTTCCCATGTAGCTCTGTAAAACACGGGGGATTTTGATATGGCCATCCTTTGTCTGGAAATTCTCCATAATTGAGACCAGTACTCTGGTTGTGGCTACAAGTGTGCTGTTTAGTGTGTGGAGGTATTGTGTGTCCTCGTTTGTCTTGTCTCTGAATCTAATCTTTAGTCTCCTTGCTTGGTAATCAAGACAATTTGAGCATGATACAATTTCCCTGTAGGAGTTTTGTCCTGCCATCCAAGCTTCAATGTCATATGTTTTGGCTGAAATCTTTCCCAAGTCTCCAGTTGATAACAACATGACTCTGTGTGGGATCTCTAATTTTTGGTAAAACTCTTCGGCAATCTCTAGCATCTTTTCATGTTCTTTCCATGAATCCTCTGGTCTTGCAAAAACAAACTGTTCAATCTTGTCAAACTGGTGAACTCTAAAGATTCCTTTTTGATCTCGTCCGTGAGCTCCTGCCTCTTTTCTAAAACATGGACTGACTCCGGCATACTTTATTGGAAGATCTTTTCCTTCTATGATTTCTTTGGAGTGCATTGCAGCCATTGCATGCTCTGATGTTCCAATCATGTAGAGGTCTTCATCTTCTACCTTGTAGATTACTTCCTCAAAGTCATCTGCAATTACTGCGCCTTCCATTGATGCGCGATTGATCATGTATGGTGGCTGGACAAGTGAATACTCTTTTTCTGTCAAAAAGTCTAGTGCATAGTGGATTAGTGATTGGTTTAGTCTTACCAAATCATTTTTCAGATAATAGAATCTTGCACCTGCAACTTTGGCTGCCCTCTCCAAATCAACTAGGTCCAAGTTCTCAGACATGTCGATGTGATCATTTATCTTAAAATCAAACTGCGGGATCTCCCCCCACTTTCTAATCTCCTTGTTTGCAGTATCATCAGGTCCTACTGGAACTGATTCGTGAACCAAGTTTGGAATTGTAAAAGCTAATTTGGAATACTTTGGTTCAATCTCTTCTTGCTGTGATTCTAGTTTTGCAAGTTCTGCTGAGACGTTTTTCATCTCTGCTAGAATCGATGTTGTGTCTTCTCCTGCCTTTTTCTTTTGAGAGATTTCATTGCCAATCTCGTTTCTCCTCTTTTTGAATTCGTCAGTCTTTATGATGAACTCTCGTCTTTTTTGGTCTGCTTCTATCAATCCGTCTAAATCAAAATCTACATTTCTTGCCTTGAGCATATCTCGAATAGCTTGGGGCTTTTCTTTGAGCAGCTTTGGGTCTAGCATTACTCTATCACCTTTAGTGCAACCTGGATATGGTCCATCACTTCATCTATTGTTCCAATCAACTGCTTCATGTTCTTCTTACTTTCGAAATTAAAAACTAGTTTGTTATCAACATTTTCAACATTAAGACTCAATCCTTCTGGAAAATCCACATTATCTGGCTCTAGTGCTTTTTTGACAGTTTCTGCCTTTTCTTTTGAAATGTTACTGAGAACTACCTGCACTTGACACGTTAACGACATTTACTTCCAAATAATTGAGAAATTCATCTAATTTGTCTTTAGTTATTTTTGCACCAGCTGCTGCATCATGACCTCCTCCGATTCCATCAAACTTTTCAGCTCCTGCTCTCATCAAGTCACTAAGGTTGATGTCTGATTTGCAACCAAATGATTTTCTTGATGAAAACTTGATTGTGTTCTCCTCTCCCTTTGTCCTCAAAATTACAATCTTTCCTGAATTCTTTGGAGAACCTGCAATTAGAGATGAGATGGTTCCAGTCATTGTTTCAGGGACAATGTCTTCCCCGTTTACCATAACACATGTATCGCTTTCTGAGATTCTCCATCTCTCATTTGTTAGAATGTTCATGTATTCTCTGATCAGCTTTCTGTAATCAGTTAGAATTGTCTCGCCTTCTCTTAGGATCTTGTTTCTGTCTCCCATGCAGATTGCCATTCCGACTCCAGAGCGGTTAATCCTTCCACAAGAGTTTAGCATCGTTGAAAACTCTCTGCCATCCCTCAAGAAACTTCGCTTGTCTTCTCTTGGAAATGTGTAGGTGTATCCGATTAATTCTGACATTATCTCTGTGGCATTTTTTCCAGATGTGAATTTGGTAATTGATTCGATGACTTGTCTTTTTTCTTGCTCATCTAGTTCTGCTGGAACTCTCCATCTGCCCCCATCTTTTAGCTGTATTCCAGACGAATTTAGCATAGAAAGGCAGGCATCTCTGTTCCAGGTCAATCCTTCGATAAATGGCTGGGACGTAAAGGCCAAAGCATCAGGAAGTGGCCTTGTCTCTCTTCCAACCAATAATAGGTCTAAATCAATCTCAACTAGTCCTAGTTCTTTTGCAGTGTTGGCAATCTCAAAATTCTTTCCAGTAAATGACTTTCTTTCCCCCTGGTCTTGTCTGTCTCCAAGGGCTGATACTACTGCAATTGATGAGAGGTCTGAATTTTTCTCATCAAGTGCTGTTGATGCAAGATATGCCATGCCACCTGCACAAATCTCTAGTCCTCCATCAATTCCATACTTCCAAGCATTGATCACATTTTGATTGTCAATCTCTTCGTCTGGAATCTGGTGGTGATCCAAGACAATCCAATTGTCCCCTAGTGCCTCATCGAGGTTCTTTGCAAAACCTCCTCCAAGATCAGTTACTATGTGAAAGTCTCTGGAATCTGTTTTGAAAGACTCTGCGACATTTTTGCTAAACTCTTTTGATGTTCTAACAGTACAATTTGCCCCTTCTCTGATTAGGGCTTTGGTGATAATACTTCCAGATGTCAGTCCGTCACAATCAATGTGGGTAGTGACAGAGATTGATTTTTTGGATCTTATACAATCTGAAACCTTGTCTTTGAAAAACGAAAGTGACTCATCAAGTGATTTTGTCATTACTCTAATTGAGCTACTACTGATTTATATTTCCAGGTTGCTGGGATTCTGCCGATCTTTTTGTAATAGACTGACAGTCTGTGAACTTTGGCCTCAATTAATTCCAAAGATCTGACATTTCTTCTGTCTCCTTTGTTAGCTTTGAGGTGTTTTTGAAGACCTACTGCCTTTTTGACAATGTTTTCCAAGTCTTCTGGCATATCTGCTTTCAAATCATTTTCTTCTAAAATCTCTCCAATTGTCTTTTTTGTAATTGGTTTGATTAGTGGGATTGAATGTTGGTCTCTTAGTTTAATTCCAATTTGACTAGGAGTTAGTCCGTCTTTGGAGTATTTGATAACCAGTTCTTCAACATCTTTAGGACTTTGTGTGATCCATGAAGGTGCACGTAGTGTAGCTGGTCTGATAGAATGTGACTTTCCATGTCTGTGTGTGTGCATTCGTCCCATAATTTGGCTCACTTAAGTGCAGAATTAAACGTTACTTATACTGATCTCGTACATTATTCAAAAATTGGGGCTCAGAATAAAGTTTTAAATAAGTACTGTTCGTCCAAACGATTAGGTAAACGGTATGAATACAAAAGTACTCTTAACAGCAACCATGCTATCTGTATTTTTCTTCGGTGCCATCGGTGCAGCTTCTGTTGCATTTGCCCAGTACATGGGTAACATTGGTGATGCTGGAGAAACCGGATCATACACATTAGAAGAGGCACTTGAGATTCAAAGAAGAAGAATCGAAGCTGCTGAGGCAAACCCATCTTCTGGTTCAGGAACTCCATATCTTGACGCCGGTGGTGTCGTTGGTGCAGCAGTTATTGCAGGTGCAGTCTTTGGTGGTATTGCAGGAGCTTTCTTCATTAGAGGAAGATCTGGCAAATACGCAGCAATGGGTAGAGGATAAAATACCTCACTTTTCTCTTATTTTATTATCAGGCCTTAGTGGATACTGATCTCGTACTTTATGAGAATAAAAGAAATGTATATATCGCAGAAATTGAGCCAAAATATACATGACTCCTATCGTAGGAACTTTCCTAAGCATCCTGTCTTCACTAACAGGACAACTAGGACCAAACTATGATCCATTATTCTATGATGTAATGATTTACATCTTCGGAACCATGATGTTCACAATATTCCTTCTTGGAATTATCTCATTCTGGTTACGTGTTCACGGATGGGCATACAAAGACAACCGTGAGAGATGGGTCGACGAATTGGACAGACACTTTGAAAGAGAAGGTATCGGTCTTATTCCAGACAACGGAAAATACTGGTAGAAATCTACCTTTTTCATTTTCATTATTTTTAATTCTCTAAAACAACCTAGCTCCAAGTCATTTTTTGAAAATTCATTAAATTTTACAAAGTCTGCAATTGTCTAATTGTCTGGTAGGAAGTCCTTGTCCTTTGATTCGTCATATGCCTTTGATGTGAACTCGGCTTTGTAGTGGTATCCGTCTTGTAATGGATGGTTGATAAAGTGAGGTGACTCTTTGCCATTGACGTAAATCGTTGACTTGTTTTGATCCATGTCCCTTAGTGGGAAATCCCACATCCACAAAAAGTGGCCTATCTCAAATGGAAAGTCTTCTTCCCATTCGGCGTAAATCGTACCATCATCAGTTAGGGTATACATGGTTCTTTGGCATTCGCCATCAAGACCAGAATTGATGTTTGCTGGAATCTCAGCTGGGATACCATCAATTACTAACTCCAAAGTTGCCTTGATTTTGTAAGGGGTGTCTCTGTCATTGATGCAGACCTTGAGAGGATCGTCCTGACTCAACTGGCCCTGAATCGTACTACTTGCAACACCAACTGATATTGCAATGACTGCAGTTATAGCTAGAAACTTTAGAGTCTTTTTCCTCTTGTAAGGATCACCAGTTCCTGGCCATATCATAATAGGATAATTCTAGCCAGATTCCTTAAAGTCCTTTCTCTTGCTCATAAGAAATCTCAATTGTATCTAGCTGGTCTTGGTGGTCTGCAAGAAAGTAGGTAATCTCGTCTGAATCAATTTCCAGCCATTCTGACTCTCCCTTGTATGGGAGATAATCTTCTACAAACAAGTCTCCTGGACCTGTAACTCTTACAAGGACATTTTCTCGTTTTGGATTTATCTCAAAAGGGAGTTTGAGGACTTTGCCCCTTCTCTGATTCTGTATGTTTACTTTGTATGGGTCTTCTCGAAATTCGACTTGGCCACAAAAATAACTTTGAAAAATATCTAATTTTGTTATCTTGAAACTTAGCATATGTTTTTACCTACTTTGTTGTTGCTGATAAGACTTGGTTTTCTGACTTACGTTAATCGTAAGGAAGTTTAGAAAATGAAAAGGAAAAGGTTGGGTGGTTTAGATTACTTGCCAGGGTCGTGTTGCAAACGTAATGACATATCCAACGCCAATCATAATTGATTGATATGCGATGTTGGTATATGGGATTGGTTTGATAATTGGTTCTCCTTCAACGACAACTGTTTGACCTGGACCAAGTCCTGGACCAACTTTGGCAATATTGAGTTGGGTGTGTACGTGGTATACACCTGCTTCAAGTGCTTTTGCAGATAGTGCATAATCTACAACAGAGTTTCCTGGAATGTCAAAGACGTTTCCTGGTGGGTCTCTGGAGAGCATTTCCCATCTGTTACCTGCATTGGTTGACTCTGAGAAAATGGATATCCATCCTCTAAGGTCTCTTTCTACAAGACTGACTAAAGTTCCTTGAAGAATCAAGGTTTCACCAGTCTGCAGGGATTGTCTGTTAAAGGTCTCGTCTTCAATTCTGACGAAACGACTCTGGAGTTGTGCTTGGACACCGTGTGCATCTGCAGTTGGAAGAATAGACTCAACCCAGTTGAAACCTAAAGTTCCTAGTGCAAGTACGACAGCTAGTCCGAATACGAAAATCTTTTTTTCGACCATAGTTATCCCTAATATTGTGAAAGATAATACACGTCGTTATATGTTTTACCTTCGTTGCGAGGATCGATACTAATAGCAATGTTAATCGTTGATGTTAATCATTGAAAGTAGCAAAAAACACTTGTTATTTTTACAATGTAAAAAATATTCGATGAAATTATTTCATAAATTAATGGAAAAATCCTTAGAAATTGGAAGAAAAAATACTTGATTTCAATCTCTTACTTTATATTCTCATTATACACCATGATTATCATGGCACAGATGCCCGCATTAATCCCAAAAGAAGTTGAGATTCAGAGACTAAAGAAAATCTGGCTCATCGTTATTGCTATGGGATCTACCGCAGCATCAGTCGAAGTAGATAACTTCGTTGATGGTTCTCTGCATCAGACATCTATCAGAGATAGTGCATTTACTCCAGCTCACTGGTGGTTATATTCCCACTTTGTAGCACTTCCACTCGGATGGGGTTCAGCAGCAATCTATGATAGAAAAGTTCCAGTTCTCAGAGGTCCAAATAATTCAATGAACACTGGTTTGAAAATGACCATTCTTGGTTACTTAGCAACTATGTTTACAATTGGAATCAATGAGATGTGGCACTTCTGGTTTGTAGAGGAAATCTTTGCAGTTCCAAACCATTGGATGTTTAACATGGGTGTTGTAGTAGCATTCATGGGTGCACTTGCATACGTAGTCAGAGTATATGCTAGACTCGTAGAACTAGGTGCAGAAACTCCAGGTGAGAACCCCTATGTCGCAGAGATGTACAAGATGGCCCTAGAAGGCAAATTGTACAGTAGATCAATTCCATAGACAAAATGTGCAATCGCACAATTTTTTCTTATTTTATTATTTTCTAGAAAAGACGTAGATCGTACCCTTGTCATCCGTTTAAGAAAGACTTAAAAGGATTCTGTATTAGAATAATTCCAGAATGACTCTTCCAAAAGGATTCGGTTCAGGCGGTGGCGGTGGATCATCTAGCGCTGACGTAGAACGAATGATTGGTAAACGCGTTGAAAATATGACTGGTATGATTACAATCTCATACTGGGCAGCATTAATTGCTACTTTTGGTGGTACTGCAGCAGGATACTTCTATTATCCATGGGCATATCCAACCGCAAGTGGCCACTTTGCATTCATCGTACTTGCAATCATTGAGGCAATAGGTTACATCTTCTGTGTTAAAGTCATGGAAGAAGGTTCCAACAAGAACAGTAATGGTATAGTCGGAGGCAGTATTGCTGCAACCGTAGCATTCGTGCTATTCGTATCATTATATGTCGGATGGTAATCAGAAGGTAAACCCTTCAGATACACTTCTTTTTCATTTTAGTTTCTAGCAAATACCTGTGGGTATTTACTATTCAAAACAACGATCTTCATCACACTCTAAAATTTTATATACTGACCGTTTCTTCAACTTGATATGGTCTGGTTAAGACGATGTACACACTACTTGTTCATAGTAGTGGTTGCAGTTAACTCTACACTGTTAACAATTAACGCAGGAGACTACATCTTCTACACTGACTGGGCTTGGACTTCGTACACGGTATTCTCAATATCGCAAACGTTGATGCTTATTGTAGGTGCAACATATTACCTAACATTTACAGGCGTTCCAGGCACAGCAACGTACTACGCTCTGATTATGACAGTATACACATGGGTAGCCAAAGCCGCATGGTTCTCACTCGGTTATCCATATGACTTCATTGTAACACCAGTTTGGTTGCCATCAGCAATGCTGTTGGACTTAGTATACTGGGCAACAAAGAAGAACAAGCACTCCTTGATACTGTTCGGCGGTGTACTGGTAGGAATGTCTTTACCATTATTCAACATGGTAAACCTGATAACAGTAGCAGACCCACTAGAAACGGCATTCAAATATCCAAGACCAACATTGCCACCATACATGACACCGATAGAACCCCAAGTTGGTAAGTTCTATAACAGCCCAGTCGCTCTCGGTGCCGGTGCAGGTGCAGTTTTGGGATGTACATTTGCAGCATTAGGTTGTAAATTGAACACATGGACTTACAGATGGATGGCCGCTTGGTCAAAGTGGGACTAAACACCCAACCTTTTCCTTTTCATTTTATTATCTACTACTAGTGTTAACTCTAGAAAATTTTTTGAAAAAAAATATCTAGTAATTTTTGATTAGTAATTCAAAGTGACCAGTTCTCTTTTTTGAATTGGAATTGATAGAACGGTTTGCTTGAATCTTGTCTGTCTTCCATGACTTTGCTGAGAACATGTCAGTTACTTGTTTTGAATCTGAATTTGACAATAGCACTTTGCATCCTTTGGAGTCTAGCTTGTTGCATAGGTCTGCTAGCCTTTCCAAATCCTTGTCAGTAAAGTCCTTGCTAGTGTAACTTGTAAAATTGGCAGTATCACTTACTGGTTGGTATGGTGGGTCAAAGTAGACGAGATCTCCTCTTTTGGCATCTCTGAGAACTGCCTCAAAATCGCGGCATTTGATTGAGACCTTACTTGATTGCAAAATTGCACTAACAGAACGGAGGTTCTCCTCATTTACGATATTAGGATTTGTGTATCGACCTAGGGGGACATTGAACTTTCCTTTGCTGTTGACGCGGTATAATCCGTTAAAGCAGGTCCTGTTGAGAAACAGCAATCTTGATGTCTTTTCAATCTCGCTTCTTGGGTTTGATTCTCTGACTGAATAATAGTATGATTTTGAATCTTTGCGATAATTTCTTTCGTGATTTTTTAGAGATGAGATTAGCTCATCGATTCTGTTTCGAATTGTAGTATAAGCTAAAACTAGATCGGAGTTCAAATCTGAGATGCTACATTTTTGGCCGTTTCTTTCTGTAAGGATATGGAAGAGCAATGCACCTCCTCCGATAAATGGCTCATAATAGGTACCAAAGGTTTTTGGCAAATTCTCATTTAGAATTGGAATTAACTGACGTTTTCCACCGGCCCATTTTACAAATGGTTTTGGGGTGACAGTTGTCACTTGGGAGTATACCTGTTTCAATAGTTAGTATCACGGAATTTTTTAACACTTAGGGACACAAAAAAAATTGATCTCGAACTAACTTTTTCCTAGTTGAGTAAGAGCTTAAATACAAACTTCGTAAAATGACCAAAAACCCGTCTTGGAAAAATCATCTTTGAAAATTGAAAAAAGCTTCGAACGGGATCCGGACCCGCGACCTTTACCTTACCAAGGTAACGCTCTACCAGGCTGAGCTATCGAAGCACAAATTCACCCTGTAGAAAATCCTTATAATTCTTCATTATCGTCGCAGAATCTGTAAACTGTTAAATTTCACACAGATTTTTACCCTTTTGGAGGAGTAATCAAGCCTGGCCAAAGTAAGCACATCTTGTGCTTTTGGACATGCAGGACTTAAGATCAAATAATGGGTGATCCTGTCTCTCAGGAGTTCGTGGGTTCAAATCCCACCTCCTCCATACACAACTACTTTTGTCTAATTCCTCTAGCGTTTAGAACTTCATAGACTTCTGGTATGGACCAGACATAACCAACATGGACACAATCTTTCTCATCACAGAGCTGACAATACAACTCTCCTTTCTGAACTGCAACTTCGGCAATTCTGTTTTTGATGTTGTCCTTTAGAATAATTCTATCATCATCGACTGAAATCTTTTCAATCTTTGGAGCATATCTTGCAAAGGTCTTGTCCTTTTGCATCATCTCCTCTAACATGTAAGTAACATAACCTGAGAAACTGTTGACACCTTTCATTGCAAGGTCGTCTTTACTCTTTTGATAAACTTCTTGGAATTTATCATAAACAGTTTCTGAAACGGTGATTGATTTGAATCCGGCTTTTGGCAATTTACTTTTCCCTTACCGTACTTTAAGGTACGTTCTATATAAGATTTTATTTTAAAAAATAGGCAGCTTGAGTAAATGAAAATTAGTCTTTATACAATACCTTCATGGAATAGCAATTATGGGAAAAGGATATTCTGAAGAAGAGATTCGTGAAAAACTAATTTTGGTTTTGGATGACTCTGAATCTGGAATGTCTGGAGTTGAGATTTCAGAGCAAATGAAAGTCAACCGCGTTACCATGACAAAGTATCTCAAGGTCTTTGCAGCAGAAGGATTGGTACGCCAAAAAAATATTGGAAATGTCACATTGTGGTTTTTAGAACCAGGACAAGAGTCGTTTAATTTTCCTGATGATTATTTCAAAGTGGCACCGCTATTTCTTGATCATTTGGTAAAGGGCAAAGAAGACCAGGTCTATTCTCTGATTAGAAACTCTCTGCATTCGGGGGCTACTGTTTATCGTTTGATTGTAGAAGTGATTAATCCTGCAATTGATGCAGTAAAGGAACTCTTTGATGAGGGAAAGATTGGGACTGCCGAACAAAACCTGCTTCGTACCACAATTTCAAAATCATTGCAGATACTAAACCAAATTCCAATAGTTCCTGATTCTAAGAAAAACATCATAGTGATATCAGCTGACTTTCAGAGCAGCTTGATTGCAGAAGCAGCTTCGACTGCATTTCATTCAGATGGGTGGAAGGTATCTCATCTTGGAGACATGTCGTCTGCAATCAACGTACTATTTGATCTTGATTTTCAAAAACTGGTTTCAAAAATCTGGAAACAAAAACCTGGTGTTTTGGTTGTACTGGTATTTTCACAAACTGGTGAAGGTTTGAATTTCTTTGCTGATGCCATTGGTCCAATAAAATCAAAATCTGGAAAACGTATGAAATTGATTCTTTGTGGAGATGCCACAAAAAAGGCAAAGAGCGAATCTGATCTTGTGACACAAAAACTAGATGAAATTATTCAGTGGTCTCAAACAGTATATCAGAATTTGAAATAATGGGCCCGATGAGATTCGAACTCATGACCTTTCGATTATCAGTCGAACGCTCCAGCCAAGCTGAGCTACGAGCCCACTGGAAAAAGTCTTGGCAGGACTCATTTAAGTCTAATTTTCTTTCCACTTGATAGAACAGCCAATTGAGGGGTCAAAGTCTTTTTCGATTTTTTGACCTGAAACTAGTTTGTCGATATTGTTGATCATTGTCTTCTCAGTTGGAGTATCGTCAGGCTTCATGGCATTGTCGATTCTTCCATGAAATACTAGCTCTTTGTTGGCATTAAACAAGAATGGGTCTGGGGTACACATTGCGCCATATTTCTTGGCAATCTCTTGTGTCTCATCAACTAGATAATCAAATTTGAATCCCTTTTCTTTTGCAGTCTCTTTCATTGCATCAAAACTGTCTTCAGGATAATCAGTCGAGTCATTGCTGTTAATTGCAATCATGGCAACATCGTTGCCACATTTTTCATACAACTCGTTGAGTGCATCAACTTTGGCTTTGACATAAGGACAGTGATTGCACATGAAGATTACGAGATATCCCTTGTAATCTGTATAGTCACCTAGTGCATGTTTTTTGTCATCAATTCCTAAAAGATCAAAGTCTGGTGCTGCATCTCCGGTCTTTAGCTTGACTTGGGATTCTAAAAGTACCATGAGGAAACGTTCCTGTTTTCAAATAAAATTCTTGCCAAGAAGACAACAATTAAAATCTGCAGATAAGCCAAACCTCGTGTGGGCCGGTAGTATAGCCTGGTAGTATACCCGCCTTGCACGCGGGGGGTCACGGATTCAAATTCCGTCCGGTCCACTTCTTTTATAGCCGATCTGCGCTGGATTTCAGACTGCTGGATGGATTTAAATAGGAAGAGTTTCCGTTTTTTCTCATGGCAAGCGCAGCAGATGGATGGCCTGTGTTCATTCCACTAATTGTTGGTTTAGCTCCAGGATTAATTTACTGGTTAGCAATTACCGCAAAGAGAAACTAAATCTTACATCTCTTTTTATTATTTTATTTCTCTAGTGTAAACTAGGTTAAACGATGTTACCTTTCTTGTTCACTATATGATATGTCCTAGAAAATTAATCTCTGGATGCAAGAAATTTTGATGTTAAAATTTGTCCTTGGTGCATTCTTGGTTTTTCTTCTAATTCCGTTTTCTCAATCATTTGCCCAAGTCACTGACACCCCATCTACACTTTCAGTATCCATAACAAGTGAAGCTCCTTTTGTCTATCAGGACTCTGATGGCTATACTGTTGTAGTTGGAACTGTGAAAAACCACAACACTCAGACTTCTGTAACCAATGTCTTGATTCAAGTGAATTTCTTTGATGATATCAGTCCCAATCCGCTAGAGGTCAATAGTGGAAGAACCACCCTTGAGGTAATACCACCAAATGGCGAGTCTCCCTTTTCAATCCGTTCTGAAACCCCAAATCCGCAAATAACTGGAGCATCAGTCTCTTTGCTTGGATTTGATTCTTCATCCTCAAAACAAAAGGGCCTGACAGTTTACTCTAGTGAAATATCATATGATAACCGTCTAAACTTCAAGGGAGTGCTGCAAAACAGCGGAGCTCCAAACTCTAACACCAATGTCTACTTGGCATTGTATGACGGATTTGAGCCTCCCAGAACACTTGATGTGATAACAGTTGAACTAGGTGATGTGGAGCCCGACGGTGAGGTCTCCTTTACTGTCAATCAACCAATTGATGCAAGGGCAGTAGGATTCTTGTTGTTTGCCGAGTCTGATGTCTTTACTTCTAATTTTGTTGATGTGGAAATTCCTGAACCTCAATCGCTAACAAAACTAGTTTCAATAACTAACGTATCTGTAACAAATTCACAAGGAGAGAAACTCTCTGAAATTCCTGTTGGTAGCATTGTTAATGTGAGAAGCGAAGCTTGGATTCAGTTTGCTGCAGACCAGACCACTAATGAGACTCCGTACACATACTATATCCAAATCAAGGAAGCTGGAACTGGCAAGGTTGAATACATTGGAAAAGATGATGGACGATTCATTGGAACCGGCCTTCAATATCCTACCATAGACTGGATGCCAAAAAACAGTGGACTCTATTTCCTTGAGACCTTTGTCTGGGATAGAAATGACATTCCAATAGCAGAGCAGGGTCCGTTTGTTTTGATTAATGTCAAATAGTAAGTTTATTTTCAAAGAGTCCCAATAATTCTCATGTCTCGATTCTCTCTAGTTGCAATGGGAGGCACTTTTGATATTATTCACAGAGGACACATCACACTTCTCTCAAATGCATTTGAAATTTCAGACAAGGTAATCATTGGATTGACCAGTGATGAGTTTGCAAAGAAAAGAGGAAAGACACTTTTGAATAATTATGAAAAGCGACTGGCAAATCTGACTAAGACAATTTTCAAAGAATTTCCAAACTCTTCATTTCAAATCAGCAAACTGGATAATGACTTTGGGCCTGCAGTCTTGGAGCCAGAAGTACAAGCTCTAGTTGTAAGTGATGAGACAAGTAATCAGGGAGATGCGCTAAATGAATTGAGGGCAAAAAAGAACCTCTCTCCAGTGGAGGTCGTAACAGTTCCAATGTTTTTGGCAAAAGACGGCTCCCGAATATCTACTACCCGAATCAAAAACTCTGAGATTGATTCAGAAGGAAACTTGTTATCAGTTGACAAGTAGCTTGCAGAACTTTGAGTAATTGCAATAAAACAAAATTTCCTGATTCAGGCTCATGGCAATCATACCTCACATGATGAAGAAGATAGACACAGACATTTCTAATCTAAAGCAGGGACTGCATCCTCAAAACTTGTCATACTGGTATGATAAAATAATCAAAGAAACAATCGAGATGGCTCCACCTTGGTTGCAAGACAAAATCAAAGTTCATCAAGACCCCGTTTTGTTGATGAAATTTAATTTGGATATCTCAAAACGTGCAGTTCGATATTTCATGATTGCAGTTGACAATAATTTAGATGACATGCCATATTCAACGAGACTGTATTTTCTCAAAGTTCAAGAGATAATGTCTGCTGAAATGGACAAGTCTCTAGTTTGATTGTGTTTTTTTGCTCTAGGCACAAATGCGACCTCTAAGTATCTATAACCACAAGAGTTTTCATAATCAACCATGGAACTTTACAGATCAAAGTACTCTGATAAGAAAAAGTCTGGAGGAGGACGCCGAAGAGATGATGCATCTCGTTCTTTTAGAAACTCTAGAAATGACAGAAGAGACTCTGGAGATGACAGATACTCTAGGGGTAGAAAGGAATCTGCAATTGTAACTTGTGCTGATTGCGGTGATGAATGTGAGGTTCCATTTGTTCCAAGAAGTAACAAACCTGTTTACTGTAGTGATTGCTTTAGAGAAAACAAACCACAAGACTCTAGAGACGATAGATACTCTAGAGACAGAAGAGAATATCGCAGAGACGACAGACGAGAGTCAAGACGCGATGATAGATTCTCCAGAAGTAACAAAGAATCTACAATTGTAACTTGTGCTGATTGCGGCAATGAGTGTGAAATTCCATTTGTTCCAAAAACTGACAGACCTGTTTACTGTAGTGATTGTTTCAGACAAAACAAACCACAAGACTCTGATAGATATTCTCAAGATGATAGACGAGAATCACGACGTGATGACCGCTACTCTAGAGACAGAAGAGATTCTCGCAGAGACGACAGACGAGAATCAAGACGTGGTGATAGAAGAGATTCTCGTCCCAAATCAAAAACTGAAAAGTCTTTGAAAAAACAAGAGAGTTTCTTTTCTAATGGTTCTCAAAAATTCTATGAATCATTAAAAGAAAAATTATTTGATATTCTAGGTGGCAAAGTCTGCTCTAGTTGTGGATTTAAAGATGAGAGAGCATTGGGATTTAGTCATATTTCTGATGATGAGACATTTGATAGCATCAGACGTGGTGGCGCTGCATCTTCATGGGGAAAATACATCTCAGACCCAGAACTTGCAAGAGAGGATCTGAAGGTCTTGTGCTTGAACTGCAATGAAATCAGGCAACCTGTTGCAAAACCTAAAGAACAAAGATCAAAACCCAAACAGAAAAAAAGTAAATTTTTCCCACGATGATCTAAAACCATCTTTGAGAATTTGTTAACACTTTAATTATAATAATTTGGAAATTAAAGTATGAATAGCGATTTTAAGGCATTAGGGATTTCGCTCATTGCAGTAGTTGGAGTACTTGCACTCTGGACTGTATTTGGTGCTTAGATTTCACCTTTAACAATCTCTACTTGGTTTCCAAGAATTTTAGTTGAGATTATTTTGTGTTCTTTGTCAATTAATGACTGTGCAAAATCTGCAAACTGTTCTACATTAGCTTCGTCTTCAAGCAAAACGCTGTGAGCTGATTTGTCCTTTAGTGATACAACCAGTTCATTTTTTACAACATTTAGAATTCCTGTGATAAATGTCTCGTTTCCGTCTTTGATGTAGATTAGACTGGCTAGCTTTTGAGCCTCGTATTTGTCCTCACAGGAAATTGTTGTTTTCATTTGTTCTCAAAAAGAAATTCGTCAATCTTGTCTCTTGCTTTTTCACGATTCTCTTGGTGTACTGCTAGAAACTCGTTCATTTTTTCAATCAAGATTGCCTTGAGTTCTCCAGAAAGTAACTTTCCGGATTTGTAATCCTCGTAGATTGATTTTAGTTTGTTATCGTCTGGTTCGAAAAATATTCTAAGATATTGGTATGAAACATCAATGTCTGGATTTCCTCCAAGCTTTCTGTGTTGTTCCAAGTCTGGTTGTCCTCCTGAAAATGCGTACTTGTTGATCTTTTTCTTTACAACGTTTGGTGCATCTGTTGTGTAGACAGTACCGTTCTCATCTGAAGCTGACATCTTTCCTCCAGGTCCTTCTAGTGCTGGAATCATTATGTTGTGAATTAGGGCAGGTTTTGCTTTTCCAATCTTTGGTGCAATGTCTCTTGTTAGTCTAAAGTGAGGATCTTGGTCAACTCCTAGAGGAATCAGTACTGGCTTGTCTTCAATGAAGCATGGTGCTGATTGGAGTGACGTATAAAATATCATGCCAAGGTTGGTCTCATTTGTAAATCCAAATGTTGCCTTTGTGTTTGAAAAATTAATTTTCTTTGCAACTTGAGCTGCAATTGGATAAAGCGTTTGAATATTTCTTGTATTGATGATTATCTTTGTTTTTTCTGGCTTGAAGCCTAGTGCAATAAAGTCTAATGCGTTCTCATATGCAAAATTTCTTGTCTCCTCTAAAGTTAGATTTGGTTTTGAGAAAAACTTCTCATCATCTGTTAGCTGAAAATACATGTTGACATCAAACTTCTCTTGGAGCCATTTTGCAAAGACCCATGGAACCAAGTGGCCAATATGGGTGTGACCTGATGGGCCTCGTCCCGTATACAGAAAGAACTTGTTGCCTTTTTCATAATCATCAAGAATTCTGTTCATCTCTCTATGAGAGAAGAAGATTCCTCTTCTGAGCATGAAATGATCTTCTCCAGTAATTTTCTTGATTCGCTCTAATAGTTCTGGAGAAATCTTTTGAGTACCAAATTGCTTGATTAACTTGTCATAATCGATATCTCCTTCTACGTGCCAAGGAGTCACAACAAAATCGTCAGCTGACATTCAAATTGACTTAGGTTAAGGTTTAAAAAGTCTTTTTCGAAGTTTTGGTGTTGTCACAGGTTTTCCACGATATTGAAAAAAAAATTATCACATCACTAAAAGACAACCCAAAGCAAACTCCTGAAATCCTACAAAATTCTACAGGGCTTTCACCAGATCAAATTCGACGTGGAATTGAGTGGCTCAAACTAAAAGAACTTGCAAATGTTGATGAATCAAAATCAAGCATCATAAGTTTGGGCAAAAACGGAAAAGAATCTCTTGAAAAAGGATTGCCTGAACGAAGATTATTAGATTTGCTAGAAAATGGCCCTAAGAAATTGAATCATTTACAAAAAGAACTAGGACCAATATTTGGTCCTGCTATGGGATTATGTAAAAAAAATAACTGGATTGAAACAACATCTGATCAAGTTTCTTCAATCTTTGCTTCTAACGATGAACTTCCAGGAGAAAAAACTCTCAAACAAATCGGAAATGAACAATTGCCTAAAAGTCTTATTGATGCTGATGATCTATCTGCACTTTTGAAACGACCTGACTTTGTCGTAGAAGAGATTGTAAAGACTAAACAAATCACACTAACTGATTCTGCAAAATCTATCAACCTTGATGCATCTTCAGGAGGAATCGACGTTGAAGCAAAGGTTCCCGAAGTCTTTGTTGCAAGGACTCATCCACTCAAAGACACTATTGATGAGATTCGTGAAATTTTCGTCACCTTGGGATTTTCAGAAATCTATGGAAACATGACACAGTCAAGCTTTTGGAACTTTGATGCCTTGTTTACTCCTCAGGATCACCCTGCAAGAGAACTGCAAGATACCTTTTACCTTGATGGAATCTCTGCAAAAAAAATTGCAACTGCTGACCAAATCAAAAAAGTATCTGAATCTCACAAGAAAAACTGGAGATACCAGTGGGACATCAATGAGGCACGCAAGATGGTTTTGCGAACTCACACCACTTGTGTTACAATCAAACATCTTGCAGAAACAAAACCTGATGAGGCTAGAGTGTTTTCATTGGGACGTGTTTTTAGAAATGAAAAAGTCAGCTACAAGCATCTTGTAGAGTTTAATCAAATTGAAGGTGTTGTTGTTGGAAAGGATGCCAACCTGAGAAACTTGATGGGAATTCAAAGAGAGTTTTACAAAAGAATTGGAATTACAAAAATAAAATTCTGGCCAACGTTCTTCCCATACACTGAACCATCACTTCAGACAATGGTGTACAATGAAAGACTAGGTAAATGGGTTGAGCTATTTGGAATGGGAATCTTTAGACCCGAAGTTACAAAACCTCTTGGAATCACAAAACCTGTTTTAGCTTGGGGTGGAGGTATTGAAAGAATTGCAATGCTAAAGTACAGTCTAGATGATGTCCGAGAATTTTACAATAACAACTTGAGTTGGTTGAGGAGTGCAACAAAATGCCAGTAGTTGAATTATCTTATTCTAGTCTTCAAAAGCTAATTGGAAAAACTTCCAAAAAACAGATTGCAGATTCTTTACCCTTTTTGGGACTAGACATTGAATCTGAAGACAAGGATCTTGTACGAATAGAGTACAGCCCAAACAGACCTGACTATTCTACTGACTTTGGCATTGCACTAGGTATACAGGGTTTGCTGGGAATCAAAACAGGTGCAATCAAGCTAAAAATCAAAAAATCAAAGCAATATTCAATTTCCGTAAAACCTGATGTTGCCAAAGTAAGACCATATGTAACTGGAATTGTTGCAAAAAACGGCAAGATTGATGATAAGACAATCAAGCAACTCATGGCAATGCAAGAGGACTTGCATTTTGGTATTGGAAGAAAAAGAAAGAAATCCTCAATTGGAATTCATGATTTAGATAAGATACAGTTTCCTCTAGTATACACAACATCAGATAGAAAGCACAAATTCATTCCGCTAAACTCTGAAAAGGAATTGTCGATAAATGAAATTCTAGAGACAACTGAGGTTGGACGAGACTATGGAGGTTTGCTTGCAAACTTTACTAAGATGCCCTTAATCCTTGATGCAAATAAGGAGACAGTATCATTTCCTCCAATAATTAATGCAGCAGTTACCACTGTAACTACAAAGACTCGGAATCTCTTCGTTGAGGTTACTGGAATAAACAAAGCAGATACTGAAGACATGTTATCTGTAGTTGCAACAATTTTACAAAGTGCAGGATTCTCTTTGGAAGCAGTTCAAATCTCTGGTGCAAAGAACTCTACTCCAAAACTTGCAGAAAGAAAAATGACTGTCAGTCCATTACTCATTAATCAGACACTTGGATTAAATCTAAACACTTCAAAGATTGTCTCATCTCTAAAAAAGTCAAGACTAGATGCATCAGCTAAAGGAAAGAACATTGTTTGTACAATTCCTGCATATCGTTTTGATATCTTTGGTCCAATGGATCTAGTTGAAGAAGTTGCTTTAGGTTATGGAATACAAAACCTCGAGCCTACATTGTCACCTTCTCAAACACTTGGACAAACAAATCCAATTTCACTTCAACTAAAATCACTTAGTCAAACTATGATTGGACTGGGATATCTTGAAGCTTTGAATTCTAGTTTGACAAGCAAAAGAGTTCTTTATGAAATGGCAAACCGTGATCCTAAAACAATAATCTCTGTTCGTGATTCAAAAAGCCAAGAGCATACTATTTTGCGTGATTCAGTTTTGCCTGGATTGCTAGAAAATCTATCAAAAAACATTCACGAGTCTTACCCTCAGAAATTATTTGAGACTGGAACTGTCTTTTCTTCAGACAATCCAATTTCTGAAACAATGAATCTTTCTGCAGTTAGTGCACATCAAGATGCAAACTTTACTGAAATCAAATCTGTCTTGCAATCAACACTAAAGACAGGATTTGATTTGGAAATTAAAACAAAGACTACTGAGCATCCAACATTTGAAAAAGGTCATTGTGCAGATGTGATGATTGACGACAAAAAAGTAGGTATCATTGGAGAAATCAATTCCAAGATTATTGAAAATTATAAAATCCGTGTACCTGTAATAGGGTTTGAGATATCTCTATCTGAATCTATTCTCAAATCTCTTTAGAAAAGATACTGCAAGCAATCCAATTCCTGCAACAAACAATCCTGCTCCAACTGTAATCTCTATTTTCATTCTCTGATGAATATTCTTTTTTTCTTCATCAAGCATGTAGTATGATTCTGAATCCATATTGTCTAAAAGCTGAAGTTGAGGATAATCAAAAATTATGATTAGTATGCCTAAAATCAAAATAATCATCCCTACAAAAAATAGCGTCTGGTTTTTGATTTCCATCAATGGTTTTTAGTAGGATAGGCTCTATAATTAATCGCCCAAGAGCAGGCACGCAGACGGATTAGGATGATGTCGATCGTAATGATACCAATGATTTCTAATTCACCCAGGCGTGCTACATTATGGGCAACCCCGGTTTCAGAACCCAAGGAGGTTTTGGCTAAAATACCAATGAGATTGTGCGAGTCAGAACCGGGGAACAATTTTCATAAACCATAAAACATCCCTTGATGCAACAAAATTTGAAAATGGTAAATTATTGGCTGGCAAAACAAGAACCAAGTGGACCAAGAGGTTACAACTTTGAGCAACTAAAAAAAGACAAGACAACAGTCTGGGATGGTGTCCACAACAATCTAGCACTAAAACACATGAGAGAAATGAAACCTAGTGATCTTGTATTGTTTTATCATACAGGTGATGAGAGACAAGCAGTTGGAATTATGCAAGTTACATCAAAACCATATTCCAATCCAAAAGAAGACGTTGAACGTTTTATCGTAGTTGATGTAAAATACAAAAAAGCACTAAAGCGTCCTGTAACCCTTGATGAGATGAAGAAGAATAAAAAATTCAAAGACTGGGAGCTAATTCGAATCTCAAGATTATCTGTAATGCCTGTTCCAAAAACAATTTGGGATGAGATTTTAAAGATTTCTCAAACCTAAATGTAATCGGTTTATTGATATAGTCGATTTTTGTAATTAACATATGGCAACAGCTTATGTGTTAATCAACTGTGAACTAGGTTCAGAAGAGGCAATTATCGGCCAACTAAAGGGCCTAGAAGGCGTTAGAGAAGTTCATGGAACTTTTGGTGCATATGATATTTTGGCCAAAATCGAATCTGATACTGTAGAAAAACTTAGAGAAACAATTACCTGGAAGATCAGAAAAATTGAGAAGATTCGTTCAACATTGACCCTTATGGGCATTGAAGGCCAGACATAATCACACCCCTTTTTCTTATTATGATTTTACACTTCATTTTTGTTGTAAAAGAAGAAGACCGTGAAAAGCGTCAGTTTGAGTATGAATATGTCAAAAAGATGGCTCAGTTCTTCAAAGTTTGGATCAAAGAAAAGTTTGGCAAAGACTATGAGATTCAATGCGATGAAATGATAACAAAGCCCACTAGCATTCTACAAAGACTTGACACACACACTCTATTGCGTGATCATGAGCAAAGAGGAAAAGACATCTATCATTTCTATCTGACTCACTTTAGACCAATGTGGACTGACTGTACTTGTGAAGGATATCATGCAGAAAACTTTGGAATGGTGTTTTGGGCATCTCCAAAAGAAGGAAACGATGAGCTATACTTGGCAGAAAAAAACTGTACAACAGTTTCTCATGAAATACTTCATGAACAGTTACGACAGATGGGACGCAAAAAACATGCAAGAGAAGTTCATGACATCTGGACAAAACATCTCTTTGAGCAATTAGAGTTTGAACAGTATGATGAGAATTACAAAAGAACTGATGGAAAGCCAACCTTTCTAGCTATGGATACTAGAGAACTAAATTTGTAAAATTAACACTTTGTAACAGAGTAAATATTATTTTCAAAGTTTGCTGTCTTGAAATCTAACTTGCTTTCAGGATCATCTTTTCTTGATTTGCTCAAGTTTTCTAATTCAACTAGTGCATCTCCTCTAAATCCTACTGATGAACCGTAAATTGCATCAGTTAGCATTGTTCCGTGGTCGCCATCTTTGATGTCATCTACAATCTCGTAGAACTTGGTTGCGTCTTTCTTGTTGACTGGATGTCCAGTTGCCTTGTTTTGTGCAACTGCAATGTACATTCCGTTGTTTTTGACAGCAACTGGAATCTTGTGATTTTTTCCTGTCTTTCCTGGAATTGTTTCATTGACTAGGACTTCGCATTTGTGATACATGCTTGAGACATATGCATAGAATCTGTACTGTGCATATTTTCCTGCCTTGTCTTCTTCACATTCTACAAACACTTTGTGGAGTAATTCTAGAGCTTCATCATTCATACTTTGTAATCTGTCATCAATTCTTCCTCTCTCTAAAAGATCTGATTTGCATTCTTTTGCAATTAGAACTAAAATGAAATCAGGTAAATTGTAATTTTTCAAAGCTGCAACAAATGCGCCTGCTTGAGACATGCCAAATTTTGGAAAACCCTTATTGACCATTTTTACACCTCAAAATCCTGCTACTCCCCAACAACGTTATAGAAACCTGCTTTTCGCTTATAATTGTTAAGAATTTACATGCCTGTGGCATGATTTTGTAATTTTTTTTAATTGTAAATATTAAATTCGGGATACATTTTTTGTATAATGTGAATGTTGATTCTACTCCAGAACTTGTTTCTGGAGTTTATGCAAAACTAAAAGAAAACATTGCAAAATTTCGAAATGTTACAGGACGACCACTAACTCTTACTGAAAAGATTCTATCTGGACATTTCAATGAGATTGATGATACTAATTTTACTGGAGGAAAAGATTACGTCTTTTTAAAACCTGACAGAGTTGCATTGCAAGATGTAACTGGACAGATGGTAATGTTGCAGTTCATGCAAGCAGGACTCAAACAAACCGCACTGCCAACAACTGTTCACTGTGATCACTTGATTCGATCTGAAGTTCAAGGTGACATTGACATGAAAGTATCCCTTGATGAAAACAGCGAGGTCTTCAAATTTTTGCAATCAGCTGCTGCCAAATATGGTTGTGGCTTTTGGAAACCAGGAGCTGGTATCATTCACCAAGTAGTTCTTGAGAACTATGCATTTCCTGGTGGGCTGATGATTGGAACAGACTCCCACACACCAAACGCAGGCGGTCTTGGAATGATTGCAATAGGTGTTGGTGGATTGGATGCAGCTGAAACCATGGCTGGAATGCCTTGGGAGTTACTGTACCCAAAAAGAATTGGTGTAAAACTAACTGGTGAACTGAATGGTTGGACTGCACCTAAAGACATTATTCTAAAAGTTGCAGAAGAGTTGACAGTTTCAGGTGGAACAAACTCTATTGTAGAATACTTTGGACCTGGAACAAAATCAATTAGCTGTACAGGCAAAGCTACCATAACTAACATGGGAGCTGAAATTGGTGCAACATGTTCTGTTTTCCCATATGATGAGAGAATGGAGACTTATCTCAAATATACAAACAGAGATGACATTGCAGAACTTGCAAACCAAAACAAAGAATCTCTTGTAGCTGATCCTGAAGTTGAAGCAAATCCTGAAAAGTTCTTTGATAAAGTAATTGAGATTAATCTTTCAACACTAGAGCCACACATTGTAGGCCCTCACACTCCTGACTTGGCACGCTCCATCTCTGATTTGTCTGATGACGTAAAGTCAAATGATTATGTTGATCCAATCTCTGTTGCACTAATTGGAAGTTGTACAAATTCATCTTATGAAGACATGTCAAGAGCTGCAAGTCTAGCTGAGCAAGCAAAACAAAAAGGAATCAAAGCAAAGATTCCTCTACTGGTAACTCCTGGTTCAGAGCAAATTAGAGGAACAATTGAACGTGATGGACAGATGGATTCACTAAAAGACATTGGTGCAACCGTTCTTGCAAATGCATGTGGTCCTTGCATTGGTCAATGGAACAGACCTGAACTAGACGAAAATGAAAAAAATACTATAGTTACAACCTTTAATCGAAATTTCCCTGGAAGAAACGACGGACATAGAAGTACATTGAACTTTATTGGTAGTCCTGAAATGATTATTGCATTATCTTTGGGTGGAAAACTATCCTTTAATCCGCTAGTTGATGAGTTGACAGCAGCTGATGGAACAAAGTTTAAACTAGAACCTCCAAAACCAGCTCCTGAAGTTCCTAAAGAGGGATTCATGAGACCAGAGGGAATCTTTGTTGCACCACCAGAAAACTCTGATGATGTTGAGGTAATCATTGATCCTAACAGCAAACGTCTCCAAAAACTCGAACCATTTGTACCATGGGACGGAAATGACTTTGAAGAACTTCCAATAATGGTAAAGGCCAAAGGAAAGTGTACAACTGATCACATCTCTCCGGCAGGTGCATGGCTCTCACTACGTGGTCACTTGGATAATCTCAGTGATAACATGTTGATGGGTGCAGTCAATGCATACAATGACGAGGTTGGAAAAGGCAAGAATGTACTGAATGGCGAGCTTGAACCATTCTCAAAGATTGCAAGACAGTACAAAGAAAAACAGATGCGTTGGGTAATCATTGGTGATAACAACTACGGTGAGGGAAGCAGCAGAGAACACGCTGCAATGACTCCAAGGTATCTGGGATGTGCAGCAGTAATTACAAAGAGTCTTGCAAGAATTCATGAGACTAATCTAAAGAAGCAAGGCTTGTTGGCATTGACATTTAGCAATCCTGATGATTATGAGAAAATTCTTGAAGATGACAAAATTAGTCTAGTTGATTTGAATAACTTGCAACCTGGCAAACAAGTAAAGTGTATCATTACACATGCAGATGGAAATAAAGAAGAAATAATGTTGAATCATTCTTACAACAATTCCCAAATTGAATGGTTCAAAGCTGGTTCTGCACTAAACGTTTTGAGAAACAGATAATCTCTTAGTATTTGATGCCAAATCACCATTTTCACAGTTGACATTATGACGAATCATAAAATACTCTCCTTGATTCAGTTTTGATGTGAAACACGCCTCAGATTACAAACATTCTCCAAAAACCATCAAACTTGAATCAAGCTTGGGTGATGCATTAAAGAGAATCATTGATGAAAAGAAGAGCAGAATTCTAGTCACTGAAAATGACAAAATTACAGGAATTGTGACTGAAAAGGATTTGGGACTATTCCTTCTTACTGATGACACGGAGAGAAATCTAAGTGATATTCCGTTATCTACAATTGTTCAAAAAATAATTTCTGTTGATGAGCATACAAGCATGAATGAATGTGCTGAAATTATGCTTACAAAGGCAATTGGCTCCCTTATAATAACATCTGCAAATGAGGTTGTTGGAATCATTACAAAGACTGATCTTGTTAGATACTTTACAAAAATGCATGCAGATGAAAAGCTGGTTGGAGAATACATGTCTCCGTATTATGCATGGCAATACTCTGACACTCCATTGTACAAAATTGTTCTAAAAATGATTGATGAAAAAATATCTCGAATCATTATCCGTAACCATGATGATGTGCCAGTAGGTATCATTACGTTTAGAGATTTGTTTGAACTGGCACTAAAGCAAGGAAATTTTGAAGAGGTTCTTGATAATACGGATCCTGTCATCTCTGTAATATTTCCAAGAAAAGGCTTCATCTCTGAATCTGGATTTGGTAATAGTGTAAAAGCTGAAGACATTATGAGCAAAGATATTGTCTCTGTAAACTATGATGATGATTTGGCAAAGACAGGCAATCTGCTTTTAGAGAAAAACATCAACGGTGTAGGTGTTTTGTCTCAGCATGGAAACATTGTAGGAATCTTGAGCAAAACTGACATTGTAAAAGCAATTGCATTTATGAAATAATCTTTGAGTTTTATCTCATTTAATTTTAGGACGTGGGGCCGACCGGAATCGAACCGGCGACCTACGGGTCACTACAGCTCCAAACTTACATCATCCGTGAGTCAGTTTAGCTTAGTTTACCTCTGGAGCCCTTAGCGGTGATCTTTTTCGTAGACACTGTCGCCCTACCAGGCTAGGCTACGACCCCACAAACAAGAATGAAATGGACTTGAATTTTAAGTTACTTTTAACCAAGATTTATTTGCAATAATTGTCAATTTGTAGCAGTCGAGAATTATGGTAAAAAAAATAATGTTTGCACTAGGGGCAATTCCTGTTGTTATTGCTTTATTGATTTCAGTTCCATTACTGACAAAAAATGAAATTCCAATTTCAGCTGCAAACTCTTTTGATAGACTGGACATTGAATACACAAAACATCAGCTAAAGACAATTGATTATGGAGTGACAGAACGAACTGGTGCACAAAAGACAGAGATTCTAACAATCAAAAATGATGGCGAGATAAAATATTCTGTAACTGAACAAGGATACCTTCAACCAGACATTCGGTCGCAATTAGATGAAAAGAAACTAAACAAAATAAAGGCATTAATCAAAGAGACTGGCTTTATGCAGATTCCATCTGAATCTTTTCCAATCTTGGAGAATGCAACAGAGTTTCAAAAGTCCAATGTAAAAATTACTTTGAATGGCCGCTCACAGGAAATCCATTGGCCTGAACAGAGTGCAACTAGTGGCTTTATCCCTCCAATCATTACCATGGTCGAAGCTGAACTAGACCAGATAATTTCAGAAATTAGTGAATAGGTACAAATAGTCTTTCAGGCAAAAATTAGAATATGCTTCCACTATCTGGAGAACGCACAGACGCTAAAGGAATAATTTCAGAAAAATCAGAATCTGGCGATGTTATACGCGGTTCTTCAACTCTAAAGCGTGGATTTGCCCACATGCTAAAGAACGGAGTTGTAATGGATGTTACAAATGTAGAGCAAGCCCAGATAGCTGAAGAAGCAGGCGCAGTATCTGTAATGGTATTAGACAAACTTCCATCTGATGTTAGAAAGGCAGGTGGTGTTGCAAGAACTGCAAGTATTAGAATTATTGAAGAGATTATGGATTCAGTTACAATTCCTGTAATGGCAAAATGTAGAATTGGTCATGTTAACGAAGCTTTAGTTTTGCAAGATACTGATGTTGACATGATTGATGAATCTGAAGTTTTAACTCCAGCTGATGAACTACGTCACATTTGGAAATGGGACTTGACAACACCTGTTGTTAATGGTGCTCGTTCCTTGGCAGAAGCTTTGAGAAGAATTGAAGAAGGAGCTGCAATGATCAGAACAAAAGGAGAACCAGGAACTGGTAATGTTGCTGAAGCCATCACTCATATCAAAAAAGTAAATGATGAACTAAGAACAATAAAATCAATTTATGATTCAGGAGACAATCAAGATTTAGTCCGAATGGCAAGAGAGTTCAAAGTATCTTATGATATTGTTGAGCAGACTGCAAAACTTGGACGATTACCTGTTGTAAATTTTGCAGCAGGTGGAATTGCAACTCCAGCTGATGCAGCATATCTGATGTCATTAGGATGTGATGGAATCTTTGTTGGTTCTGGAATTTTCAATGCAAATGATGCAGCAGAACGTGCAAGAGCAATTGTTTTGGCAACCACCTTCTGGAATGAGACAGACAAGGTAAAAGAAGCACAAAAAATGATTGATGAAAGACAATCAATGTTAGGATTAGACGTTAAAACACTAGAATTACGTATGCAAGACAGAGGCGGTTCTGCATGAGTGCAAAAATCGGTATTCTAGCCATACAAGGTGATGTTGCTGAAAACGTATCATCATTGGTAGCATCAATTGCTGATTTGAATCAGGATGCAACAGTTCATGTTGTAAAGACTCCTGAGCAGATATCTGCAATGGATGGACTAGTCATTCCTGGTGGCGAGAGCACCACAATCGGACAACTATCTCTAGTTAATGGTTCTCAAAAAGTAATCAAACAAAAGGTAGAATCTGGAATGCCTGTATTGGGAATCTGTGCTGGAATGATACTGCTTGCAAACAATGCAAGTGACAGAGTTGTTGGAAAGACAGAGCAACCGCTATTTGATTTTCTAGATATCAAACTTGAACGAAACTCTTTTGGCAGACAACGCGAATCATTTGAAGCTAATGTATCAATGGATCCTATTGGAATCTCAAACTACAACGGCGTGTTTATTCGTGCACCTGCAATCTCGTCTGCTTCAGATGATGTGGAAGTTCTTGCAAAGCTTAATGAGAAAATTGTTGCAATCAAAAAAGGAAACATCATTGGAACATCTTTTCATCCAGAACTAACTGATGATTTGGCAGTTCACAAATATTTTGTAAATCTAGTTAAAGAATCTAAAAATTAATTCTTCAAACTTTTAAGAATTTGCGTTTTCTCAGGTTAATAACCTACAAGAGTTTTTTCACGAAAATATTATGGGGATAATTTGTTTGTTTCTTTTTGAGCAATTTGATCCTTAGGTAAATCATCCAACTAAGCAATTTTGAAATCATTTGTGTTTCTAGTGGAAATATGCACCGACCCGAATTTCAAGAATTGATAAAAAAAGAATTATCCCGAAGAAATGCTTTCAAGGATGAATCTTATTTTGACACCTTGTCCTACCCAAAAAAAATTCTAGGGCGAGAAGATAAAATTGTATTTAGGAAACACTGATGATTTACATGAATGATTCCTACGTGTCTCTTTTATTAAAACCTGAATAATTATTTTCAAATAGATAGGATGGAGGCTATTCCCAGACTGTTTACCTCACATCATCTATTTTACTAAATTTTCAAAAATTGAACTTGAATAAAAACAAAAACTAGGCTTTGTTCTTCATGATTAAACATTTTGAAGTGTGGAAGTTAACACGGATATGCTCTTTGTCTTAGGGTGAGATGGCAGCTACAGGATGAACAACATGCATCTAGGAAACATTACCTGACCGTATTGACTTCCACATTACATATTCTTACCTATTTTGATATTTAGCAATCACTTAACATTGTTAATTTACAAAAAATTAGATATTCTCACAGCACTTTCCTTCAGATGTAGCAACATCTCTGTATGCCCAGATTCACCTGTACTGACAAAAAGAGATTCAGAAATAGATTTTATCCTCTATTCGCCAACTGTTTTGTTTCTTCTTGCTCTTGTTCTAAGTTTTGTCTTACAACATGGACATCTGAGACTATTTGTCTCCATGAAAATCCCGCAAAGCGTACATCTTTTTTGTCCCCTTTCATACTTTTTTGAAGTTACAACTTTTTTTGATTGAATCAAAGTACATAATCCATTACATGTGTATGCCAATTCTAAGAGAATCTTCTCCTACCAATCTGAGATTTTTCTAATCTCCACCAATCCTTGTTCTTTTTTTCGGCAAGATTTTCATCTTCATCGTCTCTTTCCTTCTTACCCATGTGATAAATTAGAAAAATATTCTAATAAAATTAAATTAACATTGTTCAGTTTTTGCTAAATACTACACAATGTAAGAAATTTAAGATGACTTCTCTGGAAAATTTTAATATCAACATACCATTCATGAATTTTAACAAAATGATTGAGAATAGATGTAATTCTAGGAGTAATTATCTTGTCTGATATTAGAAATGATATTCTCAGTTCCATGGATGTGTTTATAGAAAAAATTCAGCACCTCCAAAGTCTTATGCTTGGGGTTTCACTATCTGCTCTGATTTTAGCTCCTTTGGCAATAGGTATATCCAACTCATCCTAAAACCCTACAATACATCAAAAATGATGCAATGTTGATTAATGATTCATAATTTTCTGATATTCTCTCATATCTTATTGCCATCTT
>JOSY01000058.1 GCA_000746765.1 Marine Group I thaumarchaeote SCGC AAA799-D11 | reverse complement strand
AAAGATGGCAATAAGATATGAGAGAATATCAGAAAATTATGAATCATTAATCAACATTGCATCATTTTTGATGTATTGTAGGGTTTTAGGATGAGTTGAGAATAACATCCTAAACCACACTGCTCACAGATTGGTTTCATAGAATCACTTTCAGCACTTCCGATGCAGCACGGCAGTTTTTCTCTTCCCATATGATCAACTGATACAATTGCCCATGTAGGACAATCAACTGGAGTAGTACCCTTGCCTCCCCAGTTCTTCTTCATTACCTCTAGCTGATCTTTTGGATTAACTATGTAATCTTTGAGATCTCCGGATTTTAGTTCAAGAAGTTCATCTATGACTTGGTTGCGCTCTTCTCCAAAAGGAAGCCACAAAGGATCCCCTTTCATAAATGGGGTATGGAACTGAAATCCAATCTTGTTTGAATAGTCTTTCCAGTCTGCAATTACTTTTTTTACAGTTTTGTAGTTCTTGGAATTTATCGTCATAGTTATCCAGATGTCTTTCCAAGCTTTGTCTCCGTTATTTTTTAGATAGTCAATTACATTTTTTCGGGTTTTTTGCCATGCTCCATCACCTCTAATCTCATCATGGGTTTTTTCGTCCCCATCAATCGAAATCCAGTAAAAGTAAATGTCCTTAAAGTATGAAATTGGATAAGTTCCATTTGTTACAACGCATGCTCTTTTTGGAAATTCTTTGACAAATAATTCAACAACGTCAGGCCGCATCATTGGCTCACCGCCAACCAAAGTCACTATGAATACATGTTGTTTTTTGAATTTCTCATCTATGATTTTTTTCCATTGTTTGATTGAAAGATCCTCGTTTTCTTTTCTGTTTAACCACCAATAACAGTGCTCACAGTGCAGATTACAGACATTGATTATATCAGCAGAGCCATAAAACGGGCTTTTTCTGCCAAACAGTTTGTATCCTGCAATCTTTAGCCCTAAATGAAAGTACAGCGGTGATTCTTGAATTATCTGCCTGAATCCACGCCCCATGATTTCCATGGTATAAATGGCATTTCAAAAAATTTAACAATTATCTTAGATTCAGGTTCACAGGCCAAAATCCCTGTTTTAGGCACGAAATTTTCAGAATTTATATTATGAGCAAAGGCCAGATGACTTTACATGGCAACAAGTCCCGCAGTATTGGATTCTGATTTCAAGTATATTGACAAGAAAGGAAATTTGCTGAGAACACGAACAGAGTTGACAGTAGCTCAGATGCTAGACTTTTTGGAAGACGAATATCAATACAATCACAAGGTTACTCTAAAAAATGGAGCTGAAGTTGCAGTTGATTTTAAAACTGCAAAGGGACTCATTGAAGTTATTGATAATGAAGACGACATTGCAAAATACAAACAGATCAAAGAAGACTATCCTGATGAGAAAATCATGGCAATTGGACACGGAAAGTATGCAGCACAGCTAAAAGAGTTGCAAGACATTGTATTTTATGACAAGAGCCCACAAACTGGTTCTATCTTTTTAGATGATGGATCATTTGCATTTGATTATGCACACATCTTGCCACTAGTTGAGAAATGCTCAATCCTTCATGGACATACATCATCAGTAATGGTGGAATTAGTTGGACAGATGAAAGATAATCTACTTGTAGACTTTGGTGTTGCAAAAAGAATTGTTAAAGAAGTTTTAGCTGCTTTTGATCACAAGTTTTTCATTAATAGAAAGTATATGAAATCTCAAGACGACTCTCACTATGTCATATCATTTGAGGGACCTAAAGGAATGTTTGAGTTGCAAGTTCCAAAGAATACAACTTATCTTTTAGAAGGCGAGGCAACTGTTGAGAATCTTTCAAGTGAACTAATCAAATTACTAGCACCTAAGATGCCATCAAATGTAGAGGCTGTAGGAGTTTACATCTATGAGGGCTACAACAAAGGCTCTCACATCATATCAAATATTTCAAGATAATTGCAAAATGGACCCAAAAATTACAGAGAAAGCTTGGAATCCAGAGTTAGAAGCACAGGTTCTCAAAAAATGGCAGGATTCAGACATTTACAAATTCACTCCAACTGATGATAACTATACCATAGATACGCCTCCACCATACCCTTCAGGCAGGCCTTGGCACATTGGAGCTGCTGCTCACTATTCCCAGATAGACATGATTGCAAGAACTGCAAGAATGAATGGTAAAAACGTCTACTTTCCAATTGGAATTGACAGGAATGGTTTGCCTGTAGAGTTCTACACTGAGAAGAAACACAAAATCAGAATGAGGGAAACTGAACGTGGTAAGTTCTTGGATTTGTGCAGAGAAGCACTTGATGATTTGGAAGAAGAAATGGTACTGATTATGACAAATCTTGGTTTGAGTGGAGACTTGAAGAATCACTACAGAACAGATTCAGAAGAGTATCGTGCATTAACACAATCTACATTTATCACACTATGGAAAGAAGGAAAAATTGTTCTAGCTACAAGACCAAACAACTATGATTGGGTTTCAGGTACTACAATTGCTGATGCTGAAATTGCATACCAGGACTTGCAGACAAAACTAGTTCACATGAAATTCAAGATAAAAGATACTGATAAGAAAATCATTATTGCAAGTACAAGACCTGAACTTCTTTGTGCATGTCGTACCATTATAGTAAACCCTGAAGATGAGAGATATGCTCCATTTGTTGGAAGCAAGGTAATAGTTCCAATTACTGGTGCTGAAGTTGAGATTAAAACGCACCATTCAGCTCAGCAAGACTTTGGTTCAGGAGCTGTAATGGTTTGTAGCTATGGTGACCAAAACGACGTTGCGTTGTTTAGAGAGATGGAGCTTGAAGAGATTGTTGCAATTGGCTTGGATGGAAGAATGACTGAATCTGCAGGAGAATATGCAGGACTAAAACCAAAACAAGCTAGAGAAAAAATTATCGAAGATTTGGAATCAAAAGGATTTGTTGAGAAAATTGAGGAGATTAATCACAGAACTCCAATTTCAGAGCGAAGCAAGATTCCAATTGAGATCATTCCAATGGAGGAATACTATCTAAAGCAAAAGGATTCCATTGAAAAAATGCGAAAATTAGGCTCAGAAATCACGTTTTACCCATCTATGCACAAGCAAATTTTGATGAATTGGCTTGATTCAATATCAATTGACTGGCCAATTTCAAGACGTAGATACTATGGAACAGAGATTCCTATCTGGTATTGTTCTAGCTGTAATGAACCACATGTTCCTGAACCAGGAAAATACTATCAACCATGGAAGGAGAAATGTCCAATTGAAAAGTGTACAAAATGTGGAGCAACAGAGTTTACTGGAGAAGATAGAACATTTGATACATGGATGGACTCTAGTGTGTCTCCATTATTTGTTACAAAGTATAACAAGGATTCAGAATTCTTTGAGAAAACATATCCAACATCAATCAGACCTCAAGCAAAAGATATCGTAAGGACATGGTTGTACTATACACTTTTGCGATGCGATATGTTAACTGGTAAAAAACCATGGACTGAAGCTTGGATCATGGGTTATGGTCTTGATGAGAAAGGAATGAAGATGAGCAAAAGCAAAGGAAATGCAATTGATCCATTACCAGTTATTGAAAAGTTTGGAGCTGACACATTCCGATTCTGGAGTGCAAGTGAGATTAATCACGGTTATGACTTTAGATGCAATGAACAAAAGATAGAGTCAACAAAGAAGTTTTTGAGCAAACTATGGAATGTCTCAAGATTTCTGTCAAGCTTCCCTGTAGTAAAGGAAGCAAATCCCACTACCGTTGACAAATGGATTTTATCTGAACTAAATAATTTGGTTAAAGAATGCAAGAAAGGATATGACCAATACAATTTCTTTGTTCCAGCAATTGCAATTAGAGAATTTACTTGGAATCTATTTGCAGCTCACTACATTGAAATGGTCAAAAAGCGAGCCTACGGAGAAGGATTTTCTGAAGAAGAGCGAGATGCTGCAATCTACACTTTGCACAAGACACTATCTACAATCTTGAAATTATTAGCACCAATCACACCATTTATCACAGAACATCTTTGGCAGACATTGTATTCAGAGACCAGTATTCATACAGAAAGACAAGTAGAATCTGAAGATGTAGAGGATTTCTCAAAACTTACAGAAGAAGTTGTGCAGTTTAACTCCAAAGTCTGGAACGAGAAAAAGGCAAAAGAATTGTCATTAAAGGATTCTATTGCAATTGAAGTTCCTGAGAATTTATCAGAATTTAAGAAAGATTTACAGTCAATGCATAATCTTGAATAATTTTTTAATTCCCTCGAGGTGACTTGTCAAATTAGTTCAAGTCCCTTCTTGAAACGTGCCTAAGATGCGAAAATAGCAGTTTTTTCATTAATTCTAATGAGTAAAAACATTCACATGTGTTAAGTGAGAATTTTCTATGATTGTTCTGGGATGACATTTAATGTCATACTAGAAACAATGTGAGGGATTTTTCTAATTGCTTTTGTAATGACATTGTCTAATATTTCATTACTTGATGATTCTACTTTACAAATAACATCATACAAACCAAAAATTACATCTGCTTCTTTTACTTCTGGAATGTGACTCAGATCCTTTAAGATAGGATATTCTTCTCCTTTGTCACAATGAATGACAATATAGGATTTAACAAGGTTTTGACCAAGCATTGCTCCAATTAATTTCTCAGAAGGTTGGAATAATTCTCCTGATTCTGAGCGTGTTAGAGTCATAGTGGAGCGGATTTTAGGCATTTTTCTAATATTGCCTGTGGTATCTTGAATCTCCTTATCCGTATCTAGTTCAATTTGTGCAATAATGTCATAAAGTCCAAGTGTTCCATGAGCTTCTCTGACTCCTGGAATTTTTTTCAGTGTAGCAATACAGTCCTTTTCTGAGTTGGGTTCACAATTCATCAGAACGTATGATTTTACCAAAATTCATTCATCTCCATTTCATGTCCTGATTAATTTCCCTCTATTCCAGGATATTTTCGTAGTATGAATTGTGTTACTGCCTCTTTTGTATAGTCTATTCCATGTTCTTCTAAAACATGTGTCTTGAATTGTTCTGTAACTATTTCCTTATTCCCTTTTGCTTTAAAGCTACATTCAAAAC
>JOSY01000057.1 GCA_000746765.1 Marine Group I thaumarchaeote SCGC AAA799-D11 | reverse complement strand
TATTTCTTGATATTTCATGGAATGGTATCAATTGAGATAATTCTTAGATCAAGATGATCGTAATTATTTTACAAAATGATCGGTTTTAGGATGACTTGTCTGTACTGTTAGGTTATGGGATAAAGGGTTAGGGCTTATAATCCCATTTCAGATTTTAGTTGGGAACACCATTGCGTGACTCTATCATCAGTATGTTCTGATTCACTGTCTTCATCAACTGGCAGTCCGCAAAACTTTCCATTAATGACACTCTTTGAACCCGTAAAATTATAGCCATCTGTACTCACATATCCGACCATTTTTGCACCAGCTTTTTCAAAATATCTGTGCAGCTCCTCCATCGCATCAACAAAATTATCTGCATAACCTGCAGCATCCCCCAGCCCACATATTGCAACGGGTTTGCCCTTGAGGTCCAACTCTCCAATTTTTTCTAATAGATCATCCCAAGCAGTACCTGATCTGTTTTGCTCCTCTCCAGTATTCCATGTAGGTATTGCACAAATGATACCATCCATTTCCGTAAATTGACTTGGATCTCCTCCAATCTCAGAAACATCTTTGGGGTCTGTTGCAGCATCACCCAACTCACTTTTTATCTTGGCACATACCATCTCAGTCTTGCCAGTTTGTGAGCCAAAGTAAATTCCAATTGCCATATGGTAATGCCGTTCTGATTGTATTTAACATTGATTTCAAAATAATGACTGCTTTTGTATTTTCTAACTAGTATTCTCTTGTAGTTTTTAAGGCCTGATGACGTATAGCATGTATGGTGCTTTTGTGGATTGGAGTTGCAGTAGGAATCCTAATTGCCGCAATTCTGATTATCAAAGCAGTAAAAACTAATTCACGTGAAATATTGGGAATTGAGAATTTTTGTAAAAGATGTGGGACTCAAACAAATGGATTGGATTGTCCAAAATGTGAGCGAAAATCCAAGTCATTTGGAGTATGATGTGCTAACATAATTTTAACATGTGATCCAGTAAACAGTATTTGGTGTTATGCTAGAGAGTTTAGTATTTGAGCCAGATTGATGTCATTTTTTGTGATGCCGCCAGCATCATGAGTCATCAAATCTATTACGAGTTTATTGTACACGTTAAACCACTCTGGATGATGATTCATCTTTTCAATCTCCATTGCTGCTCTGGTCATAAACCCAAATGCCTGATTGAAGCTCTCAAATTCTATCTCTCTGTGCAGTTTCTCATTTACCACGCTCCATCCTGGCAGATTTTTCAATTCTTCTGTAATCTCTTCTTGTGACAGTTTCATCATTTCCAGTATTATTCCATTCAATTAATAGTTAAAGAGTTTGATTCATTACTCTGTGGAATAAGAGAAAATCATGGATGAAAAATACGAGGAACTCTTTGATAAAATCAAGACTGTAATCTCCCAAACTGTTACAGACAAAAAGATTGGAGTTGCATATTCAGGTGGCGTTGACAGTACATTAATTTCAAAAATTTGCAAAGACATGGATTATGACATTACACTACTTACAATTGGATTTCCAGAATCCCATGACATCTTGTTTGCAAAAGAGATCAATGAACAACTAAACTACCCTCATCATGTTTTAGAAATTGATCCAAAAGACTTTCCATCAATACCATCTAACATTAATAAAAAAATAAAAACTGACAATCTCTCTTGGAACGAAAACTGTATTGCATTTTATTATGTATCAAAGCTTGCAAAGAGTTTGGAAATTAGTACAGTAGTTACTGCAAACGGAATTGATGAGCTATTTTGTGGGTACAATGCATATAGAGAGGCATTTTCAGGCGGAGAATCTAAAATCAACGAGGTCATGGATTCAAAACTAGACAACGAACTCAAAATGATGAAGGCAGTCAATCTAATTGCATCTGAATTTGGAGTGCAAATACTGCAACCACTATTGTCTCCGGATTTCATTGACTATGCAAAGACTGTATCCATCTCAGACAAGATTACGGATTCTGAAGACCTCTATCGCAAACACATCATACGAAAACTGGCAAGTCAGATTGGTGTTCCTGAAGTTTCATGTAATAAAAGAAAGAAAGCACTACAGTATGGTTCAAAGATTCACAAAACCCTTCTTAAGTCTAGATGATGTATTGTACTTGTGGCGAACATAACAATCAAAGAAGTATCTGAAAAAAATATTCCCATAATTCTTGGATTGTTATATGAACTAGGGCGCCCAAAACCACAGAATGATTCAGATGTAGATTCCTTTAGAAAATTAGTTAAAAAATACATCATAGATTCAGACAAAAAAATACATGTTGCAATGCTTGATGATACAAAAATAGTTGGCATGGTAAGTATGATGTTTTTATCAAGACTAAACCGTGATACATCAGAGATGTATATTCCAGAGTTAGTGGTTCTTGAAAAATACCATTGTCAAGGAATAGGAAAAAAACTAGTCAATTCCTGTATCTCTCTTGCAAAAGAGAATCATTGCCACAGAATTAGACTTGAATCTGGAAATCAACGAAAAGAATCTCACCAGTTCTATAAGCATTTAGGATTTGAACAATCTGCACTTTCATTTACAATGAATTTGGATTAATTGGTAAATCTGACAATTGTTTTTCATACTTGATAATCAAAACTGAAAAATACTTTATACTATAATAATCCAAAATTTGTTGTTATATCATGGTTAGCCAGGGAATTCTAATTGGAATTGCAGTTGGAGTATTTTTTGCAGGTATAGGAATAGGATATGCTGCTTTACAATCAACAACTCCAACACCAATTATGATGAATTCTCAACAAATGCAACAAATGATGAATGACCCTCAACAGATGAACCAATGGATGAACACTATGATGAATGATCCTCAAATGCGACAACAGATGATGACTATGATGATGAACCATCAAGGAATGATGGATTCTATGATGAATAATCAAGACATGATGAACATGATGACGGGAAATAACATGATGATGGGAGGCAATATGATGGATGGAAATATGATGATGGGCAGCAAGATGATGGGTAATCATACAGGAATGACGATGGGAGGAATGTCTCAACATACTTCTATGCACGATATGATGCTAGATGGAATAAGTGATCCTGCAATGAAACAACAAGTAATTGATGAAATGAACCGCCATCATTTGTTAATGAAAGATTTACTTGAGCATGCAATTGATGATCCAGAACTAAGACAACAAATGTTAGAAAAAATTGAAAAGCACATACAATCATCAAATCCATGATTGTAGTTGATCTTGTGATTTTACTTTAGATGAATTTCTTTACTGTCTTTTGAACAGACTTGTTAACGTTACTGATAATTTTTGGTGATGCGCCCAAGTGTTTTTCAGGTGAGAATATTGCATCAATCTCTTTTTCAGTTAACTTTGATGTGAATGCTTTGTCGTTTTTGATTGCGTCTTTGTAGAACATTCCCTTGTCATTTGCCAAAAATGCAACTCGCTGCACGTCTCTGTATGCAACAAATCTAGGAACACCTTTCTTGATTAGTGCCTCTAAAACGAATTCTGCAAATATCTGTCCCTTTGTGATGTAGAGATTATCTACGATTTTCTTTTCATTTACCAATAGATTAGAAACAATTCTAGTCATGGTCTCTAGCATCTCATCAACTAGTATTGAAACGGTAGGAATTACAAATCTCTCATTAGCTGAGTTTGATAAATCACGCTCATGCCATAATGGAATGTTTTCAAATGATAATCCAACTTGACTTCTAACTAGTTTAGACAATGATGATACACGCTCACTTTTGATTGGGTTTCTCTTTACAGGAACTGCGCTACTACCCATCTGTCCTTTCTTGAATTGCTCAGCTACCTCACCGATTTCTGTTCTCTGCAAGTTTCTAATCTCTATTGCAATTTTTTCTAGTGTTGCACCAATTAATGCAAGCTCAAAGACGTATTCGGCATATCTCTCCCTTGGTACAACTTGAGTTGTAACTTCAGCAGGATACAGTTTCAATCTCTTTGCAGCTCGCCTCTGAACTTCAAGTGACTTTGCACCCATCAGTGAACCAGTACCAACAACTCCTAAGGTTTTACAAATCAGAATTCTTTTCTTGATTTCCTCGATTCTTTCTACGTGCTTTGCCATCTCGGCTGCCCAGTTTGCAAATTTTAATCCAAATGAAATAATGCTAGCATGTTGTCCGTGTGTTCTTCCAACTGCTGGAATCTTAGAATGCTTTACAGCTTTTTTTGCCAAGATAGATGCAATCTTTGCTACTTTGGGTTCAATGATTTGCAGTGCATCGCGCATCTGCATTGAATTACTAGTATCAACCAAGTCATTGCTGGTCAGTCCGTAGTGAATCCATGGTCTTGCATCTTTGGTACATTTCTCACTTAGTGATTCAACTAGAGCTGCTGTGTCGTGATCACTTTTTGCTTCAAGCTGTTTGATTCTTTTTGCAGTAATCTTGCCAGAGTTTGCAGCTTTGAAGATTTTTCTTCCAACTACTTTTGGAATCATTCCAATTTCGCTTTGAGAAATTGCAGCTGCACCTTCAATTTCCAATTGATAGTTGACTTTTTTCTGCTCACTAAAAATCTCCATCATCTCTTTAGTGCCATAACGACCACTATCGATAGGTAAAATTGCCAATAATTCTACCTGAACTTATTGGAAAATAAATCTACTCTTTGTTTAGTATCGTGATTTGTTTACTGTGGCAATCTTTCTTTGAGATCTAGGCTCCTTTGTTTTGGCTTTTGATTTGCTAACTTTGCCTTCAGTCTTGATGCTTTTCCCACTTCTTCTTGCTGCCCTTGATGCTTTAGCTCTTGTCTTTTGTTCTTCTTTTTGTTTTTCCTTTTCTTCGTCAGTTAATTTTCCTCTAACCATACATCTTAGTGCATTTTATCATAGATAAGTTCTATTGTTAATTTCTAATTTGGAATATTATCTATTTTTTCCAAAAGCGCCTTGATGATCAGTCAAACAGCAAGCACATTGCTTTGTGTAGCATTCATCTACTTTTTCATGACCGCATGAACCGCAGTGACAAAAAGGATCATTTCCCATAAACTAACATTGCAACAATCGAACTTAAAGACATCCATGATTTTCAAAAATAAAATCATCAATTCTACTGAAGATTAAAATTGGAACTTGCGATTTTTATTGTATGAGTGATATTACTCCAAAGAAGATTGGAGAAAATCAATACCAAATTGATGCTGATTCTAATTTAGGAATGAAGGTTCCAGTCAAAATTTACGCAAATGAGGCCTTACTTGAGAAGATGCTTACTGATAGAACTATCATGCAAGCCCGAAACGTTTCATCTATTCCTGGAATTGTAGGGCACAGTGTAGTTTTGCCTGACGGACATGAAGGGTATGGATTCCCAGTTGGCGGTGTTGCAGCAATGGATGCCGAAGAAGGAATGATCAGTCCAGGTGGTGTTGGTTATGACATTAATTGTGGAGTGCGATTGATGCGCTCTAATCTAACTGAAGAACTAGTTCGCTCAAAACTAAAAGATTTGGTAACTGATCTTTTTAGCTCAATTCCTTCTGGTGTAGGCTCTAAAGGCGCAGTAAAGCTAAGTCATTCAGAACTTGATGAAGTTCTAGTTAGAGGAGTTAATTGGGCAATTGATCACGGTTATGGTTCAACACATGATTCAGATGTTTGTGAAGAGAATGGTCAAATTGATAACGCTGACCCTAACAAAGTTTCAGATAAAGCAAGAAAGAGAGGAGCACCACAGCTTGGCAGCTTGGGTTCAGGAAATCATTTCCTTGAGATTCAAAAAGTTGCAGAAGTTCACAACCCTGAAGCTGCTGAAAAGATGGGAATCAAAGAAGGAACAATTACAGTTTTAGTTCATTGCGGTTCAAGAGGATTTGGTCATCAAGTGTGTAGTGATTACTTGCGAGTATCAGAGCAAGCAATGTCAAAGTATGACATCACACTACCCGACAGAGAGCTTGCATGTGTTCCAAATACTTCTGAAGAAGGAGAGTCTTACAGAAAAGCAATGTTTGCAGCTCTCAACTTTGCTTGGAGTAATAGACAAATGATTACTCATTGGACTAGAAAATCTTTTGAGCGAGTCTTTAATCAATCTGAATCTGATCTTGACATGAAACTAGTTTATGATGTTGCACACAACATTGCAAAAGTTGAAAGACACAAAGTAAATGGCGAGGAGAGAAAACTAGTTGTTCACAGAAAAGGTGCAACTAGGGCATTTCCTGCAGACAGAGACGAGATTCCTTCAAAGTATCGTCACCTTGGCCAACCTGTATTGGTTCCAGGTTCAATGGGTACTGCAAGCTGGATTCTTCTTGGCCAGCCAAACTCTATGAATCTAAGTTTTGGTTCCACTGCACATGGCGCAGGAAGAACAATGTCTCGCTCCAAGGCCAGACGAAATTATACTGAAAATGACGTTAAAAAATCCCTAAACGATAAGGGCATATTTATCAAAGCATTAACCAGAGATGGAGTAGTGGAAGAGACACCTCAAGCCTACAAGGATGTTGATTCTGTAGTTAATGTCTCCCACGACTTGGGAATTGCCACTAAAGTAGCAAAATTGGTGCCAATAGGTGTGATAAAAGGTTGAGCGAAGAAGATTCAGAACTAGAGAGACTAAAAGCAAAACGACTAGCAGAGATGCAAAAAAATCTCGTATCAAAGAAAGACTCTCAAAAACCTCCAGAGCAAACTCAACAAAAGCCTGAAAATCCAAGAGACATTCTAGTCAAAGTTTTAGGATTTAGGGGACTCGAAGTTTTAGAGAATGCAGAATCACAATTCCCAAATGAAACTAGAATAATTGTACAAAAGTTATCTGAATTGATAAAATCCGGTGAGATTAACGAAACAATTGATGGTGGAAAATTAATGACGCTGTTTAGATCAGTTGGATTGAACGTTAGACTGGAAACTAAAATTAACGTTGAACAAGACGGCAAGTTTGTCTCATTGAGTGACAAACTCCAGTCATCAAAGGATGATGACTAATGACAATAACACTAGAAATTTCTACAAAAAATTATTCAGATGACTCGTTTAACATAAAGAAAGCCCTCTCCCACATGGAGACTCTAACTGGTGCATACAATGGATACATGTTTAGTGAGCCAACAGAAAACTTTGGCTGGACATTTTTCAAGATTGCATTCAAAGCAGAACTACATGAAGGCATTGCAGAAAAGTTTGCTGACATGATATCAAGATACAGGTCTAGTAAACCCGAAGAAAAGTTTGCAGACTTTATGAAAGATTATTTTGCTTCTAAAAATTGTGACGTAAAGATTAAAGTCGTCTAGACTCTTCTTCCTCTCTTTCCACCTTTCTTTCTAGTGGTGTCATGAGGAATAGGTGTAACATCATCAATTCTTCCAATCTTAAATCCACCTCTTGCTAGTGCTCTGATTGCAGCTTGTGCACCTGGACCTGGAACTCTAGAACCAACTCCGCCGACTGCACGAACTCTGATGTGGAATCCTGTGAATCCTTTTGTCTTTGCAGATTCTACTACTTGATTTGCAGCTTTCATTGCAGCAAATGGTGATGATTCGTATCTGTCTGCATTGACATGAATTCCACCTGAACTGATGGAGACAGTTTCTGCACCAGTAAGATCGGTCATGTGAATGATTGTGTTATTGTAACTACTGTAAATGTGAGCAATACCCCATTTTTCTGGGCCCTCTTTCTTTGCCTCTGGCTGAGCTTTTTCTTCTACTGCTTCAGCTTTTGCTTCCTCTGCAGGTGCCTCAGTCTCTTCGACTGGTGCTTCCTCAACTTTGGCTTCAGTTTCTGACAATGTCTACTCACACCTAAAGGGGTTTAAAAAACATTGATTTTGGAATTTTGCTTTGATTTGGTCACCTGGCCCAAAAATGACCATTCTTCTTATACTAACAAACTGAAAATCTAGTATGGCATCCATTTGGTTTCTGGCAATTGGGGTTGCAGTAGCTGCTGCTCTGTTTGGTTCTATGGCGATTCAATCATTTACGCCGATCAACGAAGTCATTCTATCACCTCAAGAGAAAAAATGCCAACAAATTGCAAATGAAGGATACAAAATGCATGCACTATACCCTGAGGCAAATCCTGATGACTTGCCAGAAGATGACAGAAAACGATTGCTATACCTTGATGACTTGTGGATGACTGAATGTGTTGCAGTTTTGCCTGCTGAATCTGTTTTTAATATTGTAAATAATGTTGAGCGAGACGTATCACACGACGAATAATTATCTAAAATGTTTCCAACCTTTGTCTTTCAAAGGAATGGTTTTGTTGTCTCTTTGTAGTATCACACCTTTACCCGTAGTGACATGACCAATCTCAATGATTGGCGTTCTAAGTGATTTTGCATTCTTTAGAATGATTTGTTTGTACTTTGGATTAATTGTAAACACAAACTCGTATTCTTCTCCGCCATGAAAAACTAGTTTGTCTTGGTTTATTTTCTGTGACTTTGCAAATTCCTCTACATCTTTTTTGTGTGGTGAATTTGTAATGACAAATTTTTTCTTTGACTGCTTTGCCATCTCATTTAGTGTAGTGGACAGTCCATCACTAGAATCCATTGCAGATGAGAAATATCTTTTATTTTTCACTCCAAAATCTACATTTCTTGCCTTTGCATGTATTGTTGATTGAATTGCTTTTTTGACAAAATCTCTTCTTCCTTTCTTCTTGTGTAGTAGTATGGCCAAGCCTGCTGCAGTGTAGCCAAACGGTCCTGTTGCAAATATCAAGTCCTTATTCTTTGCACCCCTCCTAGGTACTATCCCGTCAGAGTTCCCAAACAGGCATACATTAAACACAACTTCTCTTCCTGCGTTTGTATCGCCTCCTAGAATGGATATTCCAAACTCGTTGCATGCCTTTCTAAACCCACTTGCTGCCTCCTCAACTTTTGAACGTGATATACTAGAAGGAAAATTAACTGAAATTATACCATATTGAGGCTTGACTCCCTTTGCTGCAAAGTCACTGACACATGCCACCACACTCTTTCTTGCAGCATCATCTAGTTTCATCTTGGGAGGAATGTCAGTGCTCTCCACCAAAGTGTCAGTCTTTGCTATGATGTTTGGTTTGCTTGATTTGAAAGTCTCCACGTCTTCAGAAACAAAATTTTTGCAACCTAGTTTTCTCTGAAAAATTTTGATAATTTCAGATTCATCTAACTTGCTCATAACTTTGATTCACCAATTCTATTGTATCTTTTACAATTTGTTTGCATTTGTTCTCATCATTTGATTCAGCTGAAACTCTAATGATGTCTTCAGTGTTTGATTTTCTTATCAATACCCAACTGTTCTCATCAATGATTCCCTTAACTCCGTCTAGTGTAATTACTTCTGAATACTCTTTAGATAATTTTGAATGCACATCATCTATTACTTTGTCATGGAACTGTGCATCAATTGAAGTCTTGTCTCTGATTTGGAAATAACTTTCCATAAAATTCAAAACTTCGTTGAACTTTTGTGTACCTAACATAGATGAAATCAAACCACTAGTTAGAATTCCTTCTCTACAATAATTAAACTCCGGCAAAATGAAACCACCGCTACTTCCTTCTCCTCCAGCTTGTGCGTTGTCATTAATCATTTGTTCAATGACATTTGCCTCTCCAACTTTGGTTCGCTGAACTACTCCGCCATTATCTTTGATGAACTTTTCAACTGAAACACTTGTGTCAATGCTTAACACAAAATTCTTGTATCCTAACTCTAATGACTTTGCAACTCCCAACCCCAAAGTTACATCTGGCGTTTGCTTTTTTCCATTTCTAACAACAACCAATCTATCCCCATCCAAGTCAAATGCAAATCCAATCTCTTTGTTTGATGATGCTGCAACAAGGTCATCCAAGTTGTCTGCAGTAGGATCTGGACCTCTTGTGCATCCTTGCAGGTTCTCATTTAACACCTGAACCTTACAGCCAATTGACTCTAGCAGTTCAGGCACAAATCCCTTTGCAGCCCCGCCTCCAATATCGACTGCAACTTGGGGCTGACTCTCCAAGTCTCCTATGATTTTTCTTGCATCTTCGATGTATGATGATGAAATTTCCTGCTCAGAACCAATCTTTACACTTTTGATCTCTTGTTTTTGTATAATTTTTGGAAGTTCTTTTTCGTTGATTCCTCTTCCTTCGATGATAAACTTCAAACCATTCCACTCAATTGGATTGTGAGATGATGAGACAACAATTCCTGCACCATACTTTCTTGCTTCTCTAAAAACTACCGGAGTTGGGACAGTTCCCAAATCAAAAACATCAATTCCGTTTTTCATTAGTGCTGCACTTGCAGTATCTTTTATCATAGAACCTGATGGTCTTGTGTCTTTTCCAATTGCACATTTGCCAGACTTTACCAGTGATGAAAAGTTGTTACAAAATTCTAATACGTCTTTTAGATTGAGGTCTTGACCAAATATTCCTCTAATCCCTGAAATTGTTTTTTTCAATCAATCCCACTCAGAAAGGCTTTTTATTAACTCTGATGGCTTTACCCAATCGTGCCTTGGTAGCTCAGCCTGGTAGAGCGAACGCCTCGTAAGCGTTAGGTCGCGGGTTCAGATCCCGTCCGAGGCTTGTAAAATTTTTCAAAAATTTCTAAATTCTAAGAATTTGATTCATCAAGGGTTTCAATATCAATCTCTAGTTCTTTTCCTAAACCTTCCCACCATTGTTTAGTTTGTTCTGCCATATTCCCCTCATAACTTTCCTGAAATCGTCCTTTATAGATCTGTCGGTTGATCAAAAGTTGATCAATTCCTAACAATTCCTGAAATTTTATTCAATCTCTTCGTCTTTCTTTCTTTTGAATTTTCTATACATGATAATGGTCAGAGCAGCTCCGGCACATCCCCAAAATAGTGGTGATAGTCCAGGTTCAATTGTAGGTTGAAATGCTCCAACAAAGCTTGCAAACATTATTGCAATCAAAACTAATCCTCCAAATTCTAGCATTTTTGCCATGTTTTCTCTGGGTTTTGGTGATTTCAAAAAGATATATGGTTTTGTAAATCATCTCACAATATGGACAAGTATCTTACTGTAGTTTTGATGTTCATGATTGTCACAATTGCAATTGCATTTTTTGACCCAACTACAGGAGACATGAGATTTATTCCGCATCTATTCTATGGTGGAATAGCAGGAATCATCATTATCTTCCTTTACAGCTCCTACAAGGAAAAGAAAGCACGACAAGAAGCTAATGCTAAAAGAAGAAGATCTAAAAAATAGATTTTAGAGTTCTAGACCAAATGATTCAGCAATACTTGAAAAGTTTGCATAAGATTCCAAATATTGTCTACCCTTTGGTGTAATTACAAAGGTGTTCTTTCCGTCAAATTCTATCTTGTTGATTAGGCCTGCGCCAGTCAAGTTTTCTAAGAATTTGGATAGTCTAGAATGTGATAAATTTGCCTTTGTTAGAAGGGATGTTGTCTTGATACCTTCTTGTCCAGACTGCTCAGTAACAGTCAACAAATCGGCTACAATTTGCATACTAGTTCTATAGGAAGTCATACGTAGTCTATTCTAAAACTCAGATATAAGGGTATTACCATTAATTCAGATCAGATAAATAATCTCTAGCCTGATTTGCCAACAATGTCTGCAATTCCATGGTTTGATGACTTTGAAGGGGTTGCTTACAGGTATTATGATCTTCGCATGAATGTTGTCCCGTTAGTTTCTGACAGAAAAGAGTCATCTTCTTTGTGGCATGATACCATTCGTTACTGGGTTGATCCATCAATTAAGATTAGATTCGTCGAGATTGGTGACAAGTACTGGTTTATCATGGGCGCTGACTCTCAAAAGCCTGACACGAATCTGTCTTTTTACAAAGTCTTGCAAAAGTCCGAGCACTATGAGCGATTCAAGAAAGGCCATGGTGGAGAGGCATATCTAAGACTAGGAACATATGCACACAAGTCACTTGACGAAGTCAAAAAGGATGCATTGTGCAATTGCGGCCATGAAGCTAGAGATCATGATGAAAATGACAACGATGAGTGTTTGTTTAACAAATGTGACTGCAAAAAGTTCTCAACTTTTCAAGTAAACTTGTTGAAAAGAAAGAAAACAATTACTGACATTCAATTTCTCAAAGAAGAAGATGTAAAAGATGATCCGCTCGTTTGGAATTGTTTTAATGCAAATGACTTTTCAAAATCAGAACAAGTCTAGTCCAAGTGTTTGTTTACTCTAACGTGATCTCCAGGATAAAACTCGTGAATTTTTTTTGAATAACAGTCTCCGCAAAGCGTACCTTCAATTCCCCACTCCTTCATTGGTTTGAAAACAAGTTTGATTTCTTGACTGCATATTGCACATTTTTCTTTTAGTCCCAAAGTGCTTCTGCTCTTTCTAGACGATATAAAAAACATTCTGGCTTGTTTGTGATAATTATGTTAAATACCACTTGTTTTTTATGAAATTCAGGTAGCTAGTCTGACCAATGTAAACCTCCTGCAAGATTTTTACTTGGTTGGACTTCTGCCTATTACAATAAACTACTTGTGAGTTTCTTTAGTGCCAAAATCTCGTCTTCTTCTTGTCTGATTTTTTTATCAATTACTCGAAGCATCGTATCATTCCAAACATGTTGAGAGAAAAAGTTGTGCTTTGTGTTTGCCATCTCGATTTCGTCATCTACTACTGTATCTTCCAAAAATTTTGTAACTATGACATCTGCAAGCTTTAAAATTCTAGAATTTAGTTTGAAACTGCGGAAAATTGGCTCTATTTTTCTAATATCTCCCTTAAAATCACCCTTTGATTCGAGAATCTTTTTGTGTAGGATTCTAAAGTATACTGCAACATAAAACAGAGTTGCGTATCTTTTTGTCTTGTGTCCTCCTTTCTTACCATACTTTAATGACTTTTTTGCAAACTCCTTTACCAAGTATGGATACAACAAAATTCTGTAATCATCTTTTAGATTATCATTAAAGACATCATCATACTTGCTTCCTCTTGGAAGAAATTGAGCTGGTGAGCTGTAAGCTTCAGTTGGTCTTTGTTCAATTCCTGCAACTAGAGATTGAATTGCATCTTTTGCAACAATTACTTTTTTGTGATTGTCAGGAAGATAGTTGTTGTATGTTGTATCTCCGACATACTCGCATTGTTTTGATTTTGATTTTGTATCAAAGGAACCTGCCTGTATTTCATAAAAATACCCACAGTTTTTTAGTTGTGACTTTATTGACTTGTGAAAGTCCATCAAGGAAACCAAATCTTTTCCTCGAACAGAGTTTTGTGAGTTTCTATATTTTGTAATGTTGTTTTGTTCTTGTTCGTCATCTGCTTTGATTATTGTAACTGTCATGGAGCCATCCATGTTCTTTGTTCTCTTTGAATGATCCAAAATAGAGTTTGATGTTTGAGCACCGTTTACAATTTGTGGTGCATGAAGCTCAATCATGTTTTCACCTAGTTCTGAAAAATCACTTACTACAATAGTAATTCCATTATTGTAAAAGAAAAATTTGTTAGGATTGCTTTGTAATGTTTCTCTTAATCCCTTGTTTACAGTGGTCTTGAATTGCATCCATTGTCTGATGTTTGACTCAAAGACATAGTCTCTGTTCTTGCTTACAAACTCTGTAAGTTCACGTAGTCTCAAAATTCCTAGAATGGTATTCTCATGTCTGAGCATCTTTTCTAGTCGTATTGATGATTTTTTTCCTGCTGCTGGCTTTTTTATTCTGTCCCATAGTTTTTGAATAATTTTTTCCTCATCAATTACTTCTACTAGTTCGTCATGATAGTCTACCTTTTGATCCGTTACATAACAGCATTTTATTTTGAGATTCTTTTCTTTTATCTTTGTAACAAGTTGAGCCAGCTCCGGTCTCATCTTTGTAACGTCTTTTGTAAGAAGTCTCTTTGCATCTTCTTTGAACTTTGCAATTGCTTCTAGTGAATGAGATGTACCATATTTTGATTGAAATAATCTAACTGTATTATCTGAAAAGTCTACTGGCAAGTATGCGTCAATTCCTAGATCGTTTGCACCATC
>JOSY01000056.1 GCA_000746765.1 Marine Group I thaumarchaeote SCGC AAA799-D11 | reverse complement strand
TGAATGAGATGTACCATATTTTGATTGAAATAATCTAACTGTATTATCTGAAAAGTCTACTGGCAAGTATGCGTCAATTCCTAGATCGTTTGCACCATCTACAATTGCATCTGCAGCATCATCTTCTGTGGCCTCAAAGACTCGAGTCAATATCCATTGAAGAAAGTTGTTTCCCTTCTCAACATCGCTCTTAGAGTTCTCAGCGTATTCGTGTATGCTCTCTCTAATGTTCTCTTCAAATCCTTCTAGAGGTGGACTAGAATTTTTTTGAACCAGTAATGTGTGTGACCCAGGTATGTATTCTAATAACCCGTTTCCGTTTTGAGACAATTTCCTTTTCTAGTATGTTATATATTTAGAGAATTTGGTAATTATGTAATAACTCTGTTTTAGATGTGAAAAGATTTGATAAAAAAAATAATTGCCTCAAGCATAGTTGGAATAGCAGTCATTGTTTCACTAGCTGTTGCTTTTTCAACTGATACAGAACCACAACCAGAACCTGCTCCTGAATCAAACCCCGCATACTCTATGCAAGGAGTTTTGCAATCTGATGTTATGACTGGAGGCGATGTAATTATGCCGACCAAAGTTTCACGACCTGGATGTGAGGAGACAGACAGGTGTTACATTCCATCTGTAATTTCAATTAGTGCAGGAGATTCTGTAACATGGGTAAATGAGGATTCAGCATTTCACAGTGTAACTTCTGGATTTTATGATGAACCACAAGATCTTTTTGATAGCGGACACATGGATCCTTTTGATTCATACACACTAACTTTTGATGAGAAAGGAACTTTTGATTATTTTTGCACCCTTCATCCTTGGATGGAAGGACAAGTAATTGTTGAGTAAAGGTACCCGAGGGAGTCGAACCCCCTTGTATAGGCTTTGCAGGCCCACGCATAACCGTTCTGCCAGAGTACCGTTTTGAAAAACACAAAATGAACAATTAAACTCTTGTGATGATGTCAATCTGTTTTTATTAACATCAATAATGGGTTTGAGCCTCTTATGATTCAACACTTGGAGTATTGAACCAAAAGTACGAATCCCTTTGATTAACAATTCCTCTCAAAACTGTAAAGCAAAACTATATGCGATAGATTATCTAACTACCAAAGTTGGCCTTTGATTATTCTGTGAAAACTCAAAAAAACATAGATGATGTGATATCTGAAATTACAACCAAACTTTCAGAAATAAAATTTGGTGTCTTGGGAACCTTGGATTTTAAAGAAATCTTTGCAAAAAAAGGGGTGGATTACACTCATCAGTACAAATTGCTAGAAGTTTGTAACTCTCAAGCTGCAAAACAAGCACTAGATTCTGATCCTGTTATTGGACTGTTGCTTCCATGCAAAATTGCTGTATATGAGAAAAACGGAGATAATTTTATCAGTTTGGCAAAACCCTCCGAACTACTTTCAGTTGCGTCAAATTCAGAGTTAGAATCCATGGGAAAAGAGATTGAAACAAAATTAATTCGGGTTATTGATGATGTAAAATGATTCATTTTATTATCTAAAGAGTAAAACCCTCCGAGTCGAACAAAAACTATGAATCACGCGAGTTAATTTTTTCTTATTTTTTATTTTTCAATATTATTTTACAGTGATTGAAGCATTTGCCCATGGATGAATCATGCAGAAATAAGCATATTCACCAGACTTTTCAAATTTATGTGAAAAAGTTTTACCAGATTTTATCAATCCACTATCAAATTTTCCATCAGGTCCGTTGATGATGTCTCCACTAGTAACAGTATGTGCAGAAGAATCATCATTTCTCCAGATAACTTCTCCTCCTTTGAAAATTATCAACGATGGGGGATCATAACATTTGTCACCCTCTTCACATCCAGGAACAGATGTTCCTGCTGGAATACTTACTAGTCTTGAAGGTAGTTTTGATGCAGTAAGTTCTTTAGCTGTTTCGCTAAGATCTTTTGTTTCTTCCACAACATCCTTTGCTTTCTCAGATACTTCTTCAACTACTTGAGAGCCAGATTCAGAGAGTTCTTTGACTTTCTCCACTGCAGGTTCTGGTTGTGGTTCTGTATCAGTTGAAAAAGCAACAGCTAGTGAAACAATCCTAACTCTAAATTTGCTGTTCTAGTTTGATTCTTGATAAACGTCTTATTGTCTTCTTTTGGCAATAGAACTTCTTTTTTATGATATTTGGAATGTTTGGTGTAGACGAGTCTGGAATGTTTTTATTTAATTGCAGATGCTTTTTCTCATGGCCGATGACTCTGAACCCGCATCTATCAAACACGAAATTTTAGATAAAATTGCAGCTCTGATTGCTGCAGCATTTGGTTTGGTTGCAGCATTGGCATGGAATGAAGCAATCAAAGCACTGTTTCGTGAATATTTTGGCCCAACTGATCAAGTAGGCCCAATGATAGTTTATGCAATTATTGTAACTATGATTGCCGTAATTTTGACAATAATTGTTGCACGAGCTGCATCAAGAGCAAAGAATCTTCTTGGAAAACGTGATTACAAGTGTGCATTATGTAACTACAAAACTTTTGTAGAGTCTGAATTTATGGAGCACTTGTCAAAGGAGCATTCAGCCAGTGATGACAAGTTTGTCTCAAAATAGGTATCATTAATGGTTCAAACTATTTTGTAGTGTTTTCATGCATGCCCCATTTGAGATGATATTCCTTTTCAGTAATTGGAATTCTGGTTTTGCATTTTAGACATCTTCGAATTTTGTTATGTTTAGAATATCTCCAAACATGTGCTTCGCTTCTTTTATTGCAGTTCATACTATTGTCAATCAGACTAGTATTTAGGAAAACCACGACTAGATGTCATGTTTCTCGTTTAAATGAGGCATTTATCCCCACTATGTATGTTAGATAATAAAACTGATACAATTTTTATCGGAAAAAAACCGTTAATGTCGTACGTTACTTCTGCTATAATTCAATTAGCTACATTGGATAAAATTACTATCAAAGCCAGAGGACACAGTATTGGACTTGCAGTAGACGTCACTCAAGTCCTCTTAAAGAAAACAGATGCATTTGAAGTTGGATGTGTAAACATTAGTTCTGAATCACTTGAATCTCAAGATGGAAGAAACAGAGATGTCTCTACCATTGAAATTCCAATCTCAAAGAGAGGAAAGTAAATGAAATACAACTGCAAATATTGTAAATTTACTTGGGAAGGATTTCCTGATACTTTTGACAAAGTACTAGCACATGAAAAAACTCACAAAAAAGGAAAATCTCATGGTAATTTGTAACAAGTGCTATAATGAGCATCATGATCAATGCATGGGAAAAGCAGGAATGTTTGACTGCGGGTGTGGCTGCTTAAAGAAATGATTTACAATTATTGTGTGCAAAATGGAATGAATCTCAACAAAATACCATCCCTTAAGTGCAATGAACTGGTAAGAGAATCATGACAAAAAGAATAGAAGAAGAACTAGCAGAGATGAACAGGTTAAAGAGATTAGAATTAGAATTTCTATTTTTCAAGACAAAGATGGATGCAACAATGTACAAGAAATTCCGTGATGCATTAACACTTGATGGTACTATGTCTGAAGATACTGTACTAGGAGATATTGACATTGATTCAGAGTCTCAAAATTATGATGAGAACACATCTCTTGAAAAACTTTCAATAAAAAAGGTGGCGGCATAAGCAACTTTCATGGTAACTTTAGCAAAAAATTCCAACTGCCTGCGTTGTGGAAAAAACTCTCTGCTAACTGATAGTGTTACAGGAGAACAGTTTTGTAGCAAATGTGGATATGTTGTAACTGAAAAATTAAACGAATCAGGTCCTGAATGGAGATCATTTCAAACAGAAACTGGTGATAATCCTGCAAGAACTGGAGCTCCCTCTTCACTTTTGATGCATGATATGGGATTGTCTACTGTAATTAATCCAATTAACAAAGATTCTACTGGAAGGCCTCTCTCAACTTCTATGAAAAGTACAATTGAAAGACTGAGAACTTGGGATAGTAGAAGTCAATCCCATGAACCAGTTGACAGGAATCTAAGACAAGCACTCAACGAATTATCTAGAATGAAAGACAAGATTGCCCTGTCTTCAAATGTTCTAGAAAAGGCAGCATATCTGTATAGAAAAGCATTGGAGAAAAAGCTAGTTCGTGGAAGGTCAATCTCTGCAATGATTGCTGCATCTCTTTATGCTGCATGTAGAGACACTGAAACACCTCGAACACTAAAGGACTTGTCTGATGCTGCAAATGTAAAACGAAAAGATATTGCTCGATGCTATAGACTACTGCACTATGAATTGGAACTAAAAATGCCTGTTGTAAACTCTATTCAATGTATTTCTAGAATTGCTAGTAAATTGGAACTATCAGAAAAAACCAAAAGACATGCAGTAAAGATACTCCAAAAGGTTCAAGACAATAAAGAATCAGCTGGCAAAGATCCGATGGGACTTGCAGCCACTGCGTTGTATGTCTCTTGCATTAAAAATAAGGAAAACATTACTCAAAGAAATCTTGCCGAAGCAGCAAGTGTTACAGAAGTAACTATAAGAAATCGATTCAAGGGTCTGAAGAAACAAAATCTCAAGATAGATGTACTCTAAACAGTATTTGCATGCTCTTTGGAGCGTGCTCCCGTGTGTAGAGTTGATGGAAAAAATGAATTACATAGAAAATATTCAAAAACTATGAAATGTATTTTATGGTATGGTAAGAGCTGATCTTAGAGTATGTACTGATTGTGGATGTATTTTTAACAGAGAAGTGGGGCTGAAACCTATCTCAAAATGTCCTGCTTGTGGTTCTGAAAATCGTGAACCTGTAGAACTATGATAAAACTACATGTTAAACCAATCGTGAACCCCCAAAAAATTACAAATTTGTGCCTGTTTGAGACTTTTTGAAAGACAACATGTCTAGTCTATGTAAAAAATAAAAAATTAGAAGTTTTCTAAAATTCTATTACTGAACCTGCCAAAATAGTGAATTTTTGGTTTTGCTGTTCACCGTGAACATCATACCATGATACATTCAAGTTTACTTTGTTTCGTAGTGCAGATTCAACTGTAATGCTACTTGCTTGTTTTAATCTGTCTTGAATTGGTTTTTCTTGTATTGTTGTTTCTTCTATTGTTTTTTTCATATATTGTAATTAGCAGTAATAATTTATCATCAAGAGTGAAAATTAATTTTTGATCGCCAGATCTATTTTGACCTCGTTGTTTCTGAGCAAACTGATTCATTGAGTAGTGTTTTAAGATACAATGGTATCTTGGTCTGTAATGATTGCCACTTGGAGTCGAACTGATTTGATAATCTCTTTAATACACTTGAACATCACTAAACCAGTTCGAGTCTTCTAGGATCAGAACTACTGAAAATTATCAATATGCTTAAGTTCAAGTCTTTTGATTATATTCTAAAAGTCCAATGGAATGTATTTTTCCTGCTTTAACCATTCTACTTGTGGCAATGTATATCTCCACAAAATATCACCACGTCCTTCCTTTCCAAATTCCCATGGTGCAATAATTACCACATCATTATCTCTAATCCAAACTCTTCTCTTTAATTTGCCTCTTATTCTTCCCCTTCGAACTACTTTATCTGCACATTTTACCATGAGGTTTTCTCCTCCCATCATCTTGATTACTCTGCCAAACATCTCTTCATCTGTTTCAGGAAGTCTGATCAAAAATGACGCAATGTTGATGAATCCAAGATAATTCTCTGCTACTCTTTCATATCTTATTGCAGTTCTT
>JOSY01000055.1 GCA_000746765.1 Marine Group I thaumarchaeote SCGC AAA799-D11 | reverse complement strand
TTAATTCTTGGAATTTCATGGAGATATGCTGTGTTTGCTATTTGTTAGATCAGGATGATCGTCAATTATTCACTAAATGATTAGTTTTGAGATGAGTTACATGTCATATGTATTACAAAATTCCCTTAAAAGCTATTGTGTTTTCACAATAACCAAAATTTTATCGATGGTTTTATAACGGGTGCTGTGATAACATTTTGCCAACATGGAAGAACTGGCAGTAAAAAAAGATTTTACAAACATTTACACTCAAAAATTTCCAAATTCTTATTTAAAAGAAATGAAACGACTGGATTATCGCATTCCTGATAAAACAAAACCATTGTATCTCTCAATTGTAAAACAACTTTACCGCAAACTCTCAAAAAAAATTAACATTATTGACATTGGAAGTTCTTATGGAATTAATTCTGCATTGATGAAATACAATCTTACAATGTCTGATCTTGATGATTTCTTTTTAAAAGAAGAACCTTCTATAGAACAATCAAAACAGTTCTTTGATCAACTCTCATCAGATGATTCTTTTGAATTTTATCAAATTGATATTTCAGAGCCTGCCCTGAAATTCTCTGAAAACGTGGATTTGTGCAAAAAAGGAATATGTGTAAATCTTGAGACTGGGAATCTGCCAATCAAAGAACTACCTCATTCTGATATGATAATTGCAACTGGATGTATAGGCTACATAGGATACAAGGCTTTTTCAAACATCTTTGAATTAATTAAAAAACAAAACTCTGAAGAAAACCTAGAAAACTCTGACCGAGGCCCAGTATTTGCATTCTCTGTTTTGAGAATTTTTGATATGGCTGACATTGAAAAAACCTTTGATCACTATGGTTATTCTCTTGCAAAAACAGATGTTCGCCCAATTCGCCAAAGGCGATTCTCTGATTTGCAAGAAAAACAAAAGACATTGTCACTTTTGCATGATAGAGGCCTTGACACCAAGTGGCTTGAAGATGATGGTCACTTTTATGCAGATTTTTACATTGCAAGTCCAAAAAAACTAGAAAAACAACTAGTTACACTTTCAAAAGATCTCAAGAAACACCAGTAACAAACCTTTTTTCTGATTTTACTATGAGTTTACAAGAAACCAAATGTCCGAGGTGTGGAAAGAACACACTAGTTACTGACGTAGAGTCTCAGGAAATCTTTTGCTCAAAGTATGGTATGGTGATAAATGAAAAAACAAATGATACGAGACCTGAGAGATCTTTTTCTGATTCACCTGTAAACAAATCTCATACAGGAGACAAAACGTCATTGATGCGACATGATCGTGGACTGAGTACTGTAATTAACCCTCTAGATAGAGACTCTTCAGGAACTCCGTTATCTGCTTCAATGAAGTCTTCACTAAAACGAATGCGCCAATGGGATAACAGAAGTCGTGTAAAAAGTAACGATGAAAGAAATTTACAGCAAGCACTCTTGGAACTTACAAAAATAAAAGAAAAACTGTCTCTTCCTGATGCTGTTGCTGAAAAAGCATCATACATTTACAGAAAGGCTTTGGAGAAAAAACTAATTCGAGGGCGCTCAATTGTCTCACTTGTTGCAGCATGTCTGTATGCTGCTTGTCGTGAGTCTGAAACCCCAAGAACACTAAGTGAAGTTGCAACAACTATTGGAATCAAAAGAAAAGAGATCTCTGCAACATACAGATTAATTTTCAGAGAACTGGATTTGAAGATGCCTGTAGTTGATTCTGTTTCATGCATTGCAAAAATTGCAAGTAATGCAAAAGTATCTGAAAAAGCAAAGAGACGTGCAGTAAAAATTCTAAAACATGCTGAAAAACAAAATGCCTTGGCAGGAAAACACCCTATGGGTGTTGCAGCTTCTGCTTTGTATATTGCATGCATTAGTACTCAAGAAAATCAAACACAAAAAGATATTGCAGATGCAGCTGGAATAACTGAAGTAACAATTCGAAATCGATGCAAGAGTCTTAGAGAGATTTTAAAAGTATGACTTGTTATTTATCTGAATGTCGGGTTAACAGACCATGTAAATACTGCAGATCCCAATTTCTCAATAAGGAGATTTCCCACGAGGAGTAGATAATGAAAGCATCAGAACTTTTGGTACAATGTTTGGAATCTGAAGGCGTTGAATACATCTTTGGAATACCTGGAGAAGAAAACGCTGACTTGATGATGGCCTTATCAAACTCTAAAATCAAATTCATTCTAACACGTCATGAACAAGGTGCTGCATTTATGGCAGACGTTTATGGCAGGTTAACTGGAAAGGTTGGAGTGTGTCTGGCCACCCTTGGTCCAGGTGCTACCAATCTTGTTACAGGTGTGGCAAATGCAAATATGGATAGATCCAGATTATTAGCAATTACAGGACAGACTGACTCGCATCTACTGCACAAAGAATCTCACCAGAATCTCAACGTGGTAAAGATGTTTGAACCAATCACAAAATGGAGCTGGTCTATTAGAAATGCCAAAAACATTCCAGAAATTGTTAGACGTGCATTTAAGATTGCATTAACTGAAAAGCCAGGCGCAACACACATTGAACTGCCTCAAGATATTGCAAAAAAAGAATCAGACATTCCTCCTATTGGATTTCAGGAAATTTTTAGACCAAAAGCAAACCAAGAACAAATCCGAAGAGCTGCAAAAATAATTCTAGAATCAAAAAAACCATTGTTGTTTGTAGGTAATGGATGTGCAAGAGAAGATGAGAGTCCTCAGATTAGAAACTTTGTAGAACAAACCAAAATCTTCTCAATTAACACCTTCATGGGCAAAGGCGTAATCCCTGATGATTATGAGACTCATCTGCAAACAATTGGAATCAAGTCTGCTGATCATGCGTTGCAGGCAGTGTTAGAAGCTGATGTAATAATTTCAGTTGGATATGATTTAGTTGAATACACTCCAAAAATGTGGAACTCTGATCTTGACAAAAAAATTATTCATATTGATTACACGCCTTCTGAAGTCTATACGTTCTATAGGCCTGATGTTGAGATTGCTTCAGATATTGGCGATGCAATAGATGCAATATTAGATGAAATTCAAAAACTCCAATCCGAAGACACTTCGTTTGATTCATTTCCAAGAAAAGATGTACCTGAAATTTTTCAAAAGGTTCGCTCTGAAGTAATTGAAAGAATTAACATATTCAAAGACGATAATTCTTATCCAATAAAGCCTGAAAAACTAATCCTTACAGTACGTGAGAAAACCAATCATGATGATATTGTAATTTCAGATGTAGGTACTCACAAGTTATGGATTTCTAAAATTTTTCAGACATTTGAGCCTAACACGTGTATAATCCCAAACGGATTTGCATCAATGGGATTCTCTTTGCCTGGTGTGTTAGCAGCAAAGATGGTTTACCCTGAAAAAACAATTGTTGCAATGACTGGAGATGGTGGATTCTTGATGAATGTGCAAGAATTAGAGACTGCAGTACGACCAGGACTAGCTGTTATTGTTGTTGTGTGGGTTGATAATGACTTGAACCTAATTTCAACAAAACAAAAACATGAGTTTGGAAAAAGTGCATTTACGGAATTTGGTAACCCTGACTTTGTTGAAATTGCGCAAAGTTTTGGTGCTGAAGGATTTCATGTAAAATCAACACAAGAGTTTGCTCAGGTTTTAGAGCAAGCAAAGTCTATTGTAGACAAACCTGTTGTAATTGCAGTTGATGTTGACTATTCTAGAAATGAGGTGTTACTTGATGACTCTTTTCCCCCTTACGTCGATTCCTTAAACCATAAAAACTAGGTATAAAATCAAACTAGAAAAATTAAAGGCAATAATTTCTGGCCAATCCTTGAATTCATTAATTGTGATATGGTTTGCAAAACTAACGGACTAGAATTTGTTAAATGGTTTTGAGGCCAATTTCACATCTTCTCCTTTCACAGTTTTTCTACCTGCATGAGATGCCATGTCTACTGCACTTTTAGCAATGCCATTTGCCACTTCTTCTATGACCCTTCTTAATTCATCTGCAGATTCATCACTGACTCTTTCAGCACCTGCTTTCTTTAGAATTCTATACATTGCAGATAGTCCCAATTCTGATGATTTCATGAATCTTGTTTTCATTTTTTGCGAAAAAAGATAATGAGTGAAAAAATATCACTAAGGAATCGATTTATACAGACTATTTTAAGAATTGATCAAGATATGACTTGGTACTTTGATTCTCACATTCATCTGTCTGATCCTCAGTATAATTCTGATATGGATTTTATTTTACAAGAGATGAATCATTTGAAAATCAAAGCATGTTGCGTATCTATGGATGTAAAAAATTCCCTAGAAACTTTGGAGCTTGCAAAAAAAAGCAGTCTTGTTTTGCCATTTATTGGAATTCATCCTGAATGTGCAAACGATGAACTAGAAAAAGTTGTTACCCTGATAGAAGAAAACCATGATACTATTGCAGGAGTTGGAGAGATAGGATTAGATCCTACATACACCAATAACGAACAAGACTCTAAAAAACAAACTCATGTGTTTGAAACCTTGCTGTCTTGTGCTGAAAAATACAACAAACCAGTATCGATTCATTCACGAAAGAGTTTGGATGAAGTTTTTGAAGTCATGACATCATACAACACCAAACACGCTCTGCTTCACTGGTTTGATGGAAGTAAAAAGCAGCTTTTAAAGGCCATGAATATGGGATTTTTTGTTTCATTTGGCCCTGTAATGATATATGCCAATGACAAGCAGACCTTGTTGTCCAAAAGTGACGAGTCAAAAATTCTAGTTGAGACTGATGGTCCTGTTAGATTTTCTAGATGTTTTGAAATGAAACCTGCAGATATTGGCTTTATTCCAAGTGTGATTTTTAGTGCCTCAAAAGTTCTAAGAAAATCATTTGATGAGACTGCAAAACTGCTAGAAAACAATTCAAACTCATATCTTGGAATATAGATATAAAATACCCTAATCTTTAGACGAGGCGTGGATAGAATAAAACGTCTTTCATACCAAGTCTTAGACACTCACAAGTCAAAGTTTGGTGAAGATTTTGCTGACAACAAAAAAGTTCTAGATCAAGTTTCAATTGTCCGCTCAAAGGGACTAAAAAATGAGATTGCAGGTTATATTACAAATTATATCAAAAAAGAGATTCGAGAACAAAAAGTAAAACAAGCACAAGCCGAAGCTTCCAAAGCCCAAGAACAACAAGCTCAAGTAAAACCTGAACCAGTAGAAGAAACTCCCCAAACCACAGTAGCACCTACTACAGAAGCAGCTCCTGAAACAGAGGCCACAACAGAAACTCCTCAAACTACAGAAGAAAAATCTGAATAATACATTAAGTATTAATTTCAAACTTTTACAAAAACATCATAATGATTACTGTAAAACTTGTTGGTGGTGCCAAAAAATCTTTTTCAACAAACAAACTAGAGATTGAAAAATCAGACATTACAATTGCAGAACTAATTGACTTGTTATTGCAACTAAAGCCTGATGATTCCCCAAAACTAGATACTGAAAATGTTCTAGTTGCAGTAAATGGCGTTGATTCTTCTGTAATGGATGGAAAGTCAACTGTAATCAAAAACAATGATGTAGTAAGTATTATTCCTGTAATTCATGGCGGTGCTAGCAAAAAGATGCTTTACAAAGTCTCTTCAAAACAAATCCAAATAGTTCAAATCAAAGGCCAAAAATCAATTGATGTAAAGTTCTTAGATGAACTTAGAAAGAAATACCCAAAAACCATACTTCAGGCAGTATCAAGTGAGTTTGTTCTAAATGGCTCTCATCTCAAAAAGATTTTGTCTCTGTCACTAGAGTCTCAGAAAAATGATGTTCTACTCTCAAACAAACTTGAAACTGATATTCTAATGCGTTTTGCACTAACAAAACAAATCTCTGCTGCAATTGAATCTGTTGGAATTAAACCAAAAACTGATTTTATCCTAGTTGCAATTGGAAATAAAACAAATCTAGATTCATTATACAAAGAACTCTCCTCACAATGCGTTTCATTGTTTTCAAAAAATAACGAGTCATTTCTGAAAAAGTCTTTTAAAATTTCAAAAAAACAACTTGATTCAGTCTATTCCAAAACCCCTCTAGAAGATATTCTAGTAGAAAAAGCAGCAGTCTTACTCTGAGATACTACGCTTTGTCTTCTCTGTGCTCAAAATATCCGACTTTTTTAGCACAGAAATCCCAGTCTTGTTTCCAAGAATCTCAATTAAAACAACCTTGTCTGGAAATTCAAGTGAAACCTGATTTTTTATCTTCTTTGCAATCTTTGTAATAATGTCCTGGCTTGACATGTCAGAGTTTCTCTTCTCAATTGAAATTCTATACTTTTCATCTTTTGAAATATTGTCAGATAACTCTTCTACTATTTTTTCAATCTCTTCTATTTTTGTCTCAACTGTTCTCTGAATTGGTATTATTCTCAGACAATATCTCACACTCCAAGGCTCATCAAGAAGCATCTCTTTGATTTTTCTCACAACTTCTACTGGATCTAGCTTTGTCTCTGCGGTAAGAATACCTGACATGCTTGTGATTGTAACTTTGGGATCAGAGTCACCAAATTCATCTAAAAATCCTCTCAACTCTTCTTCTGTTTCAGGTTCCAAGTGTCTTGCACATGTAATTATCAAATTCATGAGTTCCAAATCTCCTCTTTGCTCAAAGAACCTTCTCTGATGATCTTGATATTGCCATCTTCTACCTCAACAATTGTCGATTCGCCTTTGCTTGTAATTGTTCCCCCATCAACAAAGACATCATAGTTTTCTACATTTTTGATACATTCTTGAGGTTCAAAAAATGATGATTGCCCCGAAACATTTGCACTAGTCCCAACTAGATACTTGCATTTCTCAAGTAACTGTAATGTGCATTTATGATTTGGAACTCGTAGTGCAATTTTGTCTGTAAGGTTTAGTGATTCTTTTAATTTCATGTCTTTTAGTTTCAAAAGAATTGTTAGTTGCCCAGGCCAAAATTTTTCAGCAAGTTTTTCTGAAATCTCATCAAACTCTGCAATCTGTTTGGCTATCTCTTTTGAATAAACTAAGACTGGAAATGGTTTTGAAAAGTCTCTTGATTTTATCTCATAAACTTTTTTTGCAGATTCTTTATTGTAAGGATTGCATCCAATACCATAAACGGTATCTGTTGGAAAAACAACTATTCCTCCCTGCTCTATTATTTCAGATGCTTTTACAATTCCCTCATTATCGCAGTTTACTTTCAATGATTTGTCGTATTTTTTTTGTTTAATTACCATTTTCTTTTGAAAAGTTTTTAACATCAAATTTTTTCTATGGTAGCGTATGTCTAGTGAAGATTATGAGGATACAGATTTTGAAGACGACTTTGATGATGATTTAGATAATTTAGATGAAGACCTAGATGCTTAGTCCAAAGTTGTCTGCAAAGTTTGTGAATTTGTAATATGCTTGAAGGAATTCTCTTCCTGTTTGACTGATTTTGTATTTGTTAGAACCTTGACTGTCAACTTGTTCTAAAAGACCTTGAGAAACTAGTGTCTTTAAGATTCTTGAAATTCTGGAATGAGAGATGTTTGCTTTTCTAATCAGATAAGTTACTGTTGCGCCATCTTCGTCTTGAAGATCATCTCTGGTAGTAGATAGAATATCGCCAATGATTTTCATATGTGTTCTATACTCTGCCATTTCCTACAAATTATTTTGATAATTTCTATGATAGAACGATGATATTGTGCAATATACAAAAAAGATAAAAGAATTTGACAAATTTTGCATTTTGAGCCTAGACTGAAAAATTATTCCAATCCTTCGTCAAATTTTATCTTAGTTAGCGGAACCTTGCTGACTGGAATAAACAATGCAATCAGACCGCCAATTTTGATTACCATTGATACGGGATATAGAATTGACTCGGGGAACACAAAAGAGTACCATCCCAAGAACTCTCCTAGTGCCAGTAACGCCAATCCAACTGAAACTGAGATTGCTCCTTTGTTCCTGTTGTCAATGTATGATAACATTGTTTCAATTGCACCATATGCAAGCAAGATAAATGAAACAGATCTAAAGAGATGCTCTAACTGTACTGATGAAACTAGAAAGAATGGTAAGATTCCAACTGATCTAAAGTAACTTGATTTTGGAAAAAATGATTTGATGCTGTGTGAAAATGCAATGAAAAAGTAACCCACTGTTTGAATTGCAATTCCCAGAGTCTGTACCCATCTTTCTATATGTCCAGCTTTGATGACAAAGTCTTCTGCCATGTATCCTGCCCAAATTACAAAGAATCCTAAACTAATTGAAAAGAATGCAATTGTTAACCTAAACAGTGTTGGACTACCTGTGTTTCTAAAACCAATAAAGGACATTATTCCAATTCCAAGTCCTACCAAAAACCCTACGAGATTAAGTATATTTTCTAATAAAAATTCCAATGATGTTTAGAAACTTGTTAAACTAATTATTTTAATCTGATGAATGATTTTACTATCTTGTTAATCCCATTCATCTAGTGAACCTGCAGTTTGCCCTTCTGTACTGCCTGCATAGTCACCAAGTATGTCTGAATACGTTGCTTCATTATGTGCTACAAATTTTATGTATTCTCCATAACTCATATCTAAATCACAAGATCCACATTTTACAAAAGAAAAGTCTGGTGCCAATTCTGCATCTTCTTTACATTTAGGACACTTGATCTTCATGAATAATTTGGTCTTTGTTAACTATTATTGCTTTACATTCAATAAAAGATAAAAGGAGTTTCAGATTGCTATTTTTCATGACTCGTACTTGTACAAAATGCAAGAATGCTATTCCTGATACTGAACAACTAGGTCCAGTTGCTGAAAAGTATCCTACATGCAACAAGTGTTGGGCTGAATGGAAAGAATACCAAATCATGGTCATGAATGAAATGAAACTTGACATGTCAATGCCTGATCACAGGAAATTACTAAAAAAACACGAGAAAATCTTTGTAGGTGTAATGTCTCCTGAAGGAGAAGTTATTGATTATACAAATGAGGATAACAGAAAACCTGACGAACCATCAGGTGCTTAGAACTTCAAGTGCTTTTTTGCATTTTCTGGAATAACTAACATTATTCTTCTCTTTTTGTCCTCATCAAGATTGTTGATTATCTTCTTGACAGCATTAGCTAGTGTCTCCTTTTCATTGTCTTCCAAAGTAAGATAGATCTCTAAAATTCCATCCAAATTGAAAGTGATCAGTTTTTGTGGATTTTGTGATATTTCGGTAATGTATGCTGAAAACAACCCTTCTCTTTGCTCTTCTGATAATGTAGCTAAAATCTTAAGCCATGTTTTGAATAGTTTTGCAAAGTTAGGAAATGGGATTGTTGGGCCTGCTTCTAATGCATTATTGATTACTTCATCTTGATCTGGCTTTGATAATGAAAAGAATTCCATCATACGTTTTTTTAAAATTGGATTTCTCAAAAAGTCTGGAAGATTTGCCAAGTTAACAATGATGTTTCCTGCAAAATTCTCTCCGACCATCGATCTAGAAAATTCTCTCTCGGTTATAAAATGATGCAACAGCACTTTAGCTTAAATAAACCAAGTTCAAGTTCAACATCATGACATCTACTGTTGTAGTTGGTGGATTTTTTGGAGATGAAGGAAAAGGAAAGATCATCTCATATTTGGCAATTAAGGATAATCCTAAAGTTATAGTTCGTGGTGGTGCAGGACCAAATGCTGGACACACCATCAAAGATGGCGACAAGGTTTACAAAGTTAGAATGCTTCCAAGTGGATTCCTAAACAAAGATGCCAAAGTCATGATTGGCCCAGGAGTCGTGATTAATCCTGAAGTATTACAAAAAGAGATTGATGATTTTGGTGTGACAGGACGTGCATTCATTGACAAACATTGCGGAGTCATTGAGGGGACTCATCTTGCTCGCGATTCTAAAGGTGAACTCAAAGAAAAGATTGGCAGTACTGGTTCAGGAACAGGCCCTGCAAATGCTGACAGAGCAATGAGAGTCTTGAGACTGGCAAAAGACTTTGATTCATTATCATCACTAATTACAGATGTTCCTGCAGAGGTTAATTCTGCACTGGACAAAAATGAAAATGTTCTAGTTGAAGGAACTCAAGGCACATTTCTCTCATTGTGGCATGGAACATACCCTTTTGTTACCTCCAAGGATGTAACTGCATCAGGAATTTGTGCTGATATAGGATTGGGTCCAACCAAAGTAGATGAAGTAATAGTTGTCTTCAAGTCTTATGTTACTCGTGTAGGCACAGGTCCACTTGACAAAGAACTCTCACTTGAGGAGGCAGAAAAGAAAGGCTGGTCTGAGTTTGGAACTGTTACTGGTCGTCAACGTCGTGCAGCTGACTTTGATTTTGATTTGGCCAGGCGTGCAATCATGCTTAATGGTGCAACACAAATCTCAATTACAAAGTTAGATGTGTTGTTTGCAGACTGCGCAGGAAAAACTTTGTACGATGAATTATCTGAAGATGCAAAAGCATTCATAAAAAATATTGAAGATGAATTAAACACGCCTGTTACAATCATTGGAACAGGACCAACTGTCAATGATGTCATTGACAGAAGAAACTAGGCTCCGACTTTTTGGATAAGTTTAATTTGTTAATCGATCGTTAACTTTCGTGGAACAACCATCTTCTTCTCCTGTTGACAAACAACCTCGCTATATTCAAGTTCATTCCACTTTAGAATTTACTAGGCTCGTTTGCGCACTAGAGCGCGCACCACGTGTGTCTTTTTTGCATGATCATGATGGTAGAAAAATCTTGTCTGTTCAAATGGATGTTCTAAAAGAAAAACCAATTGTGTATTTCACACCACTAGATCATAACGGTCACTATCTTCGTTATGGACTCAAAGGAGGAAAAGAAGAATCTGAAATTGTAGATACCACTTCTGATTCTAGCAAACTGTATTCTCCAATTGTTCGAATAAAATCTCTACCAAAGACTTTGAAACCTGGAAACGGAACTTTAGACCGATACCAGCCAATTGAATTAGAAGACATGTCAAGTCTTGCAAAACTCACATGGGGTTTTGAAGACATACCATTCCCATTATTCTTGTTCCCACACAATGACAAGTGGCTCTTAGGAGTCTTCATGAATTTCCATGAAGAAGGAACTTCATACTTTTGTCATGTCTTGCTTGACGAAGATCCACAAAAACCATTCCTAAAGTTCTCAACAAGCAATGTCATTGAACCAGTATTCGTAGATAGTCCTTCAGAGCATGGTTATTCGTATATCAAAATAATAAAATTAAAAGAGACTCATCCATTAGTTGACTATGCTCACCTTCAAAACTAGACTTTCTCAGATCGCAAAAACAAATGGCAAAGTAATTCTTGCTAATGATTATGATCCATCTGTAAAGAATTTAGACACTAAAACAATTTCAAACATCAAAAAACTGCATCCATATCTTTGTGCAGTGAAATTGAATTTTCATCTGTTACTTCCTCTAAGTGGAAAACAAATTCAAAAAATAAACAAAACAGCTCATCAATACGGTTTGCAAACAATTGCAGATATCAAACTAAATGATATTGGAAACACAAATCGAGTAACTACTGAAAATTTGTGGAAACTAGGATTTGATGCAGTTATTGCAAATCCAATAATGGGATTAGACAGTCTGAAGAATCTAGTAAAATCTGCCCACAAAAATGGAAAAGGAGTCATCACTTTGTGCCATATGAGCGCCCCTGAGGCTAAACTGTCCTATGATATGGAGGTCAAAATGCGAAAAAAGCAGCAACTCTACCAATTATTCCTAGATTGGGCTTTGGAGGCAAAAGTTGATGGAATTGTAGTCGGTGCAACATTTCCAAAAATTATTCAGTATTGCTCAAAAAAGGCTGGACGAAAACTTGGTATCTTCTCTCCAGGTGTTGGAACTCAGGGTGGCAATGCAAGTGAAGTTATTTCTGCTGGAACAAACTATCTGATTGTTGGTAGAACAATTCTTAATGCAAAAAAACCAATTGATGTTGCAAAAAACTTGCAGTTAGACAGTCTTGGTAAGTAACATCTGAGCTTTTGTTAGAACTGTCTTTGCGTTATCAAAAGTAGTCTTTTCCATTGCAGTGTTGTAGTCCATCCATGTATAATCAAGATGCTCATGTGAAATGTTTACTTCTTTGGTTGTAGTTTCAGCCAAAAAGAAGACTACTTTTTTGTGGACCAGTTCTTTTTGATACTGAAAATTATATTCAATCCACTCTTCAAAGTCATCTAAAAACTTCACATCAGTTATTCCAGTCTCTTCTTTTGTCTCTCTAATTGCAGTCTCGTGTGTAGATTCGCCTTTTTCCATCTTACCTTTAACAAAATCCCAGTGTCCTGATGGATAATGTAACAGTAAAAACAGATTCTTAGAATCCTCTTTTCTAAACAATACTATGCCTGCTGATGTCTCTTCTATCATTTTCCTAATCTTCTTTTTCTTTCTTGGAATGTTCTAATGGCTCGCATCAAATCTATTTTCCTAAACTCTGGCCAAAAGATATCCATAAAAACTAATTCACTGTATGCGCTTTGCCACATCAAAAATCCACTTAGTCTCTTCTCTCCTGATGTACGCAAAATCATATCTGGTGACGATTGCGGTAAATATGATGTGTAAAGATTAGATTCTATCTCTTTTTTTGTAATTTTATCAACATCCATCTTACCCTCTTTGATCTTCTCACCTATCTTTTTTACAGCATCAACTAGTTCATACTGACCACCATATGCTAATGCAATGTTGAGGAAGTGATTGTCATAGTCTTTTGTAGCATCATCTAATTTCTTTAGAATATCTTTGATGGAATCAGGCAATAATTCTATTCTTCCAATTCCCTTTACTCTCATCTTACATCTGTGAATTCGTGGATCGTTGTACAACTTTTCTAGTCTCATACGAATCAGTTCATAGAGATGTTCAAGTTCCTCATCATTTCTATCCAGGTTCTCAGCAGATAATGCATATAATGTTACAATTTTGATGTTAAACTCTTCACACCAATCTAGAAGATTCTCTACTGCATCAGCTCCCTTCCAATGCCCTGCCTTTGGAATTGTAAGATGTCTCTTTGCCCATCTTCTGTTTCCATCTAAAATTAATGCAACATGATTTGGAATGTCTCCACTCTGAATCTCACTTTCTAGTCTCTTTCCATAAATCTTGTAAAGACCTGATAGCTGTAAAATCACATCTTTAATCTTGCTAATACCAGTTCACCTTTTGATGTTTAGTACATGATTAAAGATATCAGTGTTTTTGCAAAATTCAGGCTAGAAACGGCTCTAAATTAATCAGAGACCATTTCTTGGTCTTTGTGTTTTCTGTATTTCTTGAACAGAATCGTGGCTGAAACTAGGGTAGCTGCCAGTCCTCCAAGAAGTGGTGGAATCAGTGTAAATGAACTCACATCTGAAATCATGATGTTGGTAAACTGATAGATTGTTGGATACAAAGCAATCAGTACAATTATTCTCAAGATGTCGCTGATTTGTCTTGGCACTCCGCCAATCCAGTTACTAAGTAATGTTCCTGCAAATATTGCACCAAGTCCTGTCCATAGTATTGGCAAAACTCCTGCAACAAATTGTCCGATAATTACTTGGTCCGTAAGTTTTGCAACAAATGTAGTATCTGCTTCAGATAATTGTGGATCAATTGACGCAACTCCAGCTGGCACTGATGATAGTATCAATAATCCTCCTGCAACCATTGTAAACATTCTGATAAAACCCATCGGCGTCGGCTTTGACCAGCTTGACCAAACTCTATCAATATCAAATGCTCTAATCAAAAATGCACCGCCTAAAATACTAACAAGTACTGCAAAGATTTCTGTAGTAATTCCAAATACTGATGCAATACCGCCAATTAACAAAAGAATTCCCGGAACTCCCAAGAAGAATTTAGAATATCTTGAATCATATGCAATCATCTTGAGATATTTTCCAAATACTGCATAGGAATACTCTACACTTCTACTTACTTTCATCACAACTCGTTGAACTGAAACTACTGGTAGAACATTTTGAATAACTGGAATGACACTTTCATCATCTTCTCCATCTGAAACAATAACTGCACCATTTGCAGAAAATCTTTCTAAAACTTTTCTTGTCTCACTAAGAATCTTCTCATCAGCTTGTACTCCTCTGTCTTTGACTCCTGCAATGGTAACAACTTCGACTTGATACCCCTTACTCACCAAGTCCTCATATGTCTTGATTGCAGAAAATATAGAGTTTGAATCTGCATCTTCAGGATCTTCTAGTGCAAGTCTCTGTGCTGCCTCAATACATGCATCTCTTCCTACTACAGGTGTAACTATGCCTGCTTTTTCTCCTACGTCATTATCTCTGTCTACACAAATTACAAGTAATTTGTTGGCAGTAGATGCATTGACATCTTTTTCAACCTTGTCTGAGCGCTGAGACATTCATCTTGTATCGTGGAATTGCTTTTTAACGATTTCCCACAATTATGATTCTTAAAATTCGGTTTTGAGGCTAGTCAGGTCTAGAATCATCAGAGATTTTGACTAGTTCTGCTGATTCTGCTTTTAGTGATTCAATCTTTTTCATTACTTCAGAAATCTCATCCTGTGAACTCTCATTTTCAATCAGATTTGCCACAACCTTGGTCTCTCCAATATATGCACTGAATTTTCTCATTGCATCCATGTAACTGATGTAACTGTCTTGCCATTCCTCAGGTGGTTTTGATGTAACAAATTCCCCTATCTGACTTGTAACTTGTGATGATGTAACTTCAGCTGTTTCAATATATTGTTCTGGTGTTATTTCGCCGTCTAGAAGTCTTTGAAATTCAATATCTGTTGATTTTTGTAAAATTTCATGTATCTCTTTTACACCATCTAGATAGTTTTCATAGTCTGTAACAATGAATGTAGTTTCATTTTGTTGGGGTATTGTCCATACTAAAAAACTGGCTCCAGTGATTGCAGCTAAAATGATTATGGTGATTGCAATCCCTTTCTTTGATGCCATTTTTCTTCTCTAAAGTCTAGGAGTTTATAATTGATGATCTCTGAAGAAATTTTCAATTATTAAACAAATATTAGAAAAATTAGTTTTTGGCATAATCTTGACCATAATTTTGTAAAATTTACGAACATTTGTTAAAATTTTTAAATATTGGCTTTTTCTGAGGCACAAAAAATTTACCTGTATCTATGCCTGTAGTGAAATAATTTTCACAGGCTCTTCCTAAATACCAGCGTGTTTGACAATTTTTAGAATGGTTACAGCATATTGCGTAAAATGCCGCGAAAAAAGGGACATCAAAGATCCCAAAGAAACTAAACTAAAGAATGGACGTCCTGCAGTAAAAGGTACATGTCCTGAATGTGGAACTAACGTTTTCCGTATCGGAAAAATGGACTAATTTAGAAATAAAATCCACACGACTTCTTCTTTTTCAAAACCCATATAGGGTCTAGTCTACACTATTTCTTAGTGACCAAAGCAGAATACGAAAGTCTACTCAAAAGGATACAAGACAAACTAGGCGATACTGAAAAACAAACTACCGCTAGGTTTGAGCTTCCTGTTGTAGATGTGATGTGGGAGGGCCAAAAAACTTTCTTGCGTAATTTCTCTGAATTCCCAAAGGTACTCAGGAGAGATCCTGACAAAGTATTGCAATACCTCTCAAAAGAGTTTGCAGTTCCTGCTGAAAGAATTGGTGACAAGGCTATGTTTATTGGAAGACGTGATCCTGATGACTTTACCAGACTGTTTCAAATTTATGTTAAAGATTATCTTGAATGCCCTACTTGTAAAAGTCCAGATACAAAGATTTTAAAAGAAAATCGTATCTCATTTTTGATTTGTGAAGCATGTGGAGCAAAATCCACTCTAAAAGGTAAATATGCATAATGCCATTTGCAGTACGTCAAACTGATTATCAAAAAAATCCCATGCTAAGCATCTGTGATGCAGAACTGTTAGGTAAAACAATTGTTGAAGGAGAACTAAACATGCACATCAGTGAAAGTTACTATGGAGAAAGATTTGTTGAAAAAGACGAAGCTCAAACTTTACTAAAAAATTCTGCAATCATTAACATGGTTGGTGATGAAACTGTTTCACTATCAATTGATTTAGGTATTGGTTCTGAAAATGGTGTTAAAAAAATTTCAGGAGTTCCATTTCTTATTGTCTTTAAAATGTGAAATGTCATTTTCAAAAAAGAAATTCATTTTATCTAGTGGAGGTATTATAAACTATTGACTGATATTCTAAGTAAAAAACTAGAATCAAAATTAGATAAAAAATTAATTTCAAAGTCTAAACGAAAAACTTTGGATGATGGTTTCAAAAAAGGCAAAGTCGTAAACGAAGTCTTAGACAAACCAACTGTTATGACTCTGTACAAAATGATTACAGATCATATCATTGCTTATGTCAATGGTGCTGTAAGTGCTGGAAAAGAATCTGTCTTGTTTTGGGGAGTTGATGAAAAAGATTCTAATGTTGCCCTAAAAATTTATCTTGTAAGTACATCAAATTTTAAAAAACGAGAACCCTACATACTTGGCGACCCACGATTCTCAAATATCAAAAAAGGAACAAAAAATCTAGTCTATCTTTGGGCAAAAAAAGAATATCGCAACCTAACTCAATGCTTTGAGGCTGGCATTCCAGTTCCAAAACCGCTTCATGTGACAAATAATGTGCTTGCAATGGAGTTTGTAGGTGAGAATGGCGCTCCTGCCAAACTATTATTGGATTCAGAAGTCGATGAGAATGACTATCAGCAGTCCATCCAAATAATTTCAGACATGTATCACAAGGCAAAACTAGTCCATGGAGATTTTTCAGAGTATAATGTATTCAAAACCAAAAAAGGATTGATAGTTTTTGATTTGGGGTCTGCAGTCGATTTGAGACACCCTAATACTCAAGAATTTCTTAAGAGAGACATTAATAACATTACAAGGTTCTTTAAAAAAAGAGGGGTTTCTGTTGAAGATCCAGATGAATTGTTTGAGGATATTGTAAAATGAGCTTTGAAAAATTACTTCGAATACCAAATGACAGGATTGCAGTACTGATTGGTAAATCAGGTAATGTTAAATCTAAAATTGAAAAAGCATGTCATGTCTCATTAAATATTGATGGTGAGACTGGAGAGGTTATCATAAAGTCAGACGGTGATGTTGAGAAGATCCAACCATTCAAAGCGATGGAAATTGTTACAGCAATTGGTAGAGGGTTCTCACCTGAAAATGCTATGACCTTGTTAAAAGGCGAAAACACATTGCACGTAATAGATCTTAGAGAGTTTGCAGGAAAATCTAATGCAAATGTTGAAAGGATAAAAGGGAGAATTATTGGAGAAGGTGGTAGAGCAAGAAGAAATATGGAAAACCTTAGCAGTACTCATATCTCAGTTTATGGAAAAACAGTTTCAATTATTGGTGATGCAAGTAAATTACGATTAGCAGTTGATGCAATCTCTTCCATATCAAGTGGAAGTATGCATGGTGTAGTTTATGATAAATTAGAAGCTGCAAATAGAAAAGAAAAGCAAGAAAAAATGAAGTTGTGGGAAGATCAAGATGTCTTCTATTAAAGAAAAATTTAATCAGATTTCTCCTAGTGAGTTTTTCTATAGTAACCGTGATTTGGCAGGATTTAGTAATCCTACCCGTTCATTATACACTGCTGTCAGGGAATTTGTTGAAAATGCCCTTGATGCCTGTGATCAGAAGGGAATCCTGCCTGATGTCCACCTAACAATCAAGGCTGTTGAGCCTGACAAACCAGACCCAAAGCCCTACATCTTGACTGTAAAAGATAATGGTCCTGGAGTTGATGCAAAACACATTCCACTTGCATTTGGAACTGTTCTTTATGGCTCAAAATTTGGATTAAAGCAAGCAAGAGGTATGTTTGGTCTTGGTGCAACAATGGCAATTCTATATGGACAAATCACTACAAACAAACCAGTTATTGTAAAGAGTTCCACTGATGCGAAAATTCAAAATCAATTTGAAATTCTATTAGACATTCAAAAGAACAAACCAATTATTCAAAAACATACTACAAAAGAAGTTGCAAAAAAAGGACTATCAGTTAGCATTTGTTTAGAAGGTGATTATTCCAAAGCAGGAAACAAAATACGTGATTATGTCTATGAAACATCACTAATTACTCCTTATGCAACAATTACTTTTGATGATCCAAAGGGACAAAAGTTCCATCATCCTAGATTTGTAAAAGATATTCCACCACCACCAACAATCATTCGTCCACATCCACATGGAATTGATGTTGAAAGAATTAGAAGAATGATTGTTGAATCACAATTTGAAATTCCAACAATTGATGATACCATGATTGAAAAGGTTAGAAAAGATTTGGGATTATCAAAACAAAACCTAAGCTTTACTGCAATAATGGCTAAAGCAAAAAAGAAATGGAAAAATCTTTCCCGTCAGGTCCGTGTGGTAATTGCATTGATGTCATTTTTGAAGATGGACTTTGAGAAACTAAGCAAAATTAGAATTGAAGACCTTGATGTTCCAAACAAAAAATTACATTATTGGGACTTTGGAGACTCTCAATCAAAAACAGTAGAAATGGATCCTGAAAGTCAATACTACAAACAACTCACAAACACAGTTCAAGGTGAACCATTAACAACATTTCTAACAAAAAGATTTCAGCGTATAGGTCCTACCACTGCTGTAAAGTTTGCAGAATTTGCAGGATTCAAGCCTGAAAAACGTATGGGAACTTTTACCAATCAAGAACTGGTGAATCTAAGTGATTCACTTCAGAAATTTGATGATTTTATGGCTCCTGATTCAAGCTGCTTGGCTCCTTTAGGGGAAGAACCTCTTGAAAAAGGAATCAAGAAATTTTTCAATCCTGATTTTGTTGCAGTAGTTCAACGTCCAGCTTCGGCTTATTCTGGATTTCCCTTTATCGTTGAGATGGGAATTGCATATGGTGGTGATATCAAATCTGGTGGACCTCATGTGTATAGATATGCAAACAGAATTCCATTACTATATGATGAAGGCAGTGATGTAGTTCTCAAAGTTGTCAATGATACTGATTGGGGGCGATACAAAGTAAAAGGTGATCCACCATTTATCATAGTCTCTCATATTTGTTCAACTAGAATTCCTTACAAGACTGCAGGAAAAGAAAATGTTGCAGACAGACAAGAGATCGAACGTGAACTAAGATTAGGGTTACAATTCTTATCCAGAAAATTAGCTGCATTCATGTCAAAGAGAGGACAAGCTGAAATGGCAAAGAAGAGAGCAAATCTTTATGCAAAATATATCCCAATGATAGCAGAATTTTGTACTGAATTGGCTGGAAAGAAAAAAGAACCTAATTACAAGAAAATTTTAGAAGATATGGAACCTGTTGAAGTTAAAACTGAAACAAAATCTGTAGAGGAGGAAAAACCCATTGAAAGCAAGTGAGAAAAGAGCAAAAGACATTAGCAAAAAAGCTAAAGAGAAACAAAAGAGTATTCTTGAAGCTCTAAAAAATCATGGTGCAAAAATCTACGAAGATCTAGAAAATGGGCAGTTCCCAAAATTCTCAATTCCTAGTCGTTCTGTTAGCAATATTGTTTATGATAAAAAACTACGACAATACATTTTAGGAAATTCTACTGCTCTAAGAAGCGCAAAGAATTCAGCACAATTACGTTCATTTACACAACTAATGTGGCTTGCATTTTTTGCAAATCGTCTAACCCAAGAGAAAAAATCATCTACATTAAGAGATGTGTACTATTCCTCACAGGCATTTGCAATAGAGTTTGATGACCAATCTGAATCAGACAACATCATTGTAGATTTAGAGGCAGTAACCTCAAGACCAAGAGAGGACTTTCACATCTTTCCTGAGGAGAGAAGCTCCATTTTTGGTGATTTGAATATTGAGTATACAATTCCAGGATATGAAGGCAAAAAGATGAATTTATCAAACCATCCAGATGGTTATTCTATTGGACCTAGTCTGACTACTGCTGAACTCGTTGATACTAGTGCTGAAATTGTAATTGCAATTGAGAAAGGCGGTCTTTTTACAAGATTTGTTGAAGAACAAGTAGATAAAAAATTCAAATCTATTATCATTAACACCGGTGGACAAGCTCCGCGTTCTACTAGAACTCTACTAAAACGCCTTCATGATGAAATGGGCCTACCTGTAATTATTTTGACTGACGGAGATGTGTATGGAGAACACATTGCTATGGTAATCAAATCTGGTTCTGCAAATGCTGCACATCTAAGAGAGTTAACAGTTCCTGACGCAAAGTGGGTTGGAGTTTGGGCTACTGATATTGAAAAATACAAACTGCCAACAATTCCAATGACTGAATCAGACATTAAGAGATGCTATGATTTGCAAAAAGATCCAAGATACGAATCAGGAATATGGAAAAAGGAACTTGAAGTATTCTTGAGATTAAAGAGAAAGGCAGAACTCGAGGCATTTGCAAAGTATGGTTTGACCAACATTACTGACAAGTATCTACCACAAAAACTAGAACTAGCAAAAAGTCTGTAATTATTTTATTCGTAGTGTCAAGACACCGTTACGATATTTGAAATCAAATATCTGCATGTCATTTGCACCTTCTATTGGAACTTCTTTTGAGAATCCAGCAGTTCCTCTAATGTACAACATTCCATCTACCAATCTTACTGCAATTTTGTCTTCAGGGCCTGGGACTTCGGCAACAAACACAAACTCACCTTCGCCTTTAATCAAGTCATAGACCCAATTCTTTTGTTCTTGCTCTCTTGATTGTGTGTATAGTGGCTTTTGGTCTTTGGTCATCTTTTTCAAGACTCTTACCCAGTAAAACATTGTAATTGCAGCAGCTCCAATTAAGATGAAACTAACAAATCCTGAATCTGCTCTCTGAGTCATGATATAGATTATTCCTAAAAATAATATCACGATAATTGGAATTACAAAATTTAGAGACTGTTCATTTGAATATGCACCCTTGTAACTTGCCAAACATTCAAAATTTGGGTTTACCAAATATAAAGTATCTTTGGTTTTTATTACCATTTTTTAAAATTGGAGCTATTGTCTGAAGATGAAAAACCTGTAAAACTAACAAAAAAAGAGATCATACTTCGTGGAAGTATACTTGCATTAATCACTACAACTCCCTCTCTTATTGTCTTTATACTGGTTTGGTATTTTCTTGATGATGTTATTGTTGGAGCAATTTCAGGCGCAATAGTTCACTTTATTGCAATGGGATTCTCTTTGAAGATTTCAAAAAAACTTCTAGTCAAAAAATGACATATACTGTGTTTGCTGTAAAATAGTTGAAAAGTTATGGACTCTAAAATTGAAAATGATCTAATGTCTGAAATTCATCTAAATCAAATTCAAGCTAAAGTGTATTTGCTTGTTACCTGTTATGGAAAAATGTCTCCACAAACAATTTCAGAAAAATTAAAGATCTCAAAAGATGATGCAGAAAATACTGCAAAAGATCTAATGAATTTTGGTGCTTTCATTGACATCTCTGAAACTGAATATGAGGCAATGCATCCCAGATTTACTGTAGTTAACATGTATAGGAGAATGTGTGAGCGAGAAAATATTGAGTTTAAACGAAACAAAATAGTTGACAGCATAGGTGTGGTTTTGGAGAAGCCATATGATGATGCAAGAACTAAATAATACTACGATTTTTGAAGACCATTGACTATAGATACTGAAACTTGTAAACACCAACCAGTTTACTTTGGTGTAGTTAACATCAACATAGATGAGAGAACAATTGGTTCAGTTGATGTATGGCGTTGTGGTGTCTGCAAGAAGAGATTCTGTGAAGAAAAACAACTTGGAATTGAAGAGTTGGCTGATCTTGTAGGAATGCCAAAAATTGATCCTGATGCAAAATGGGGAGTTACAGTTTGTAAATTACAGCAGGGAAAATACAAATGGAAACTAGTAAAATTAAAAGAAAATGGCGAAATCAAGCATGAATGCCTTGATGAGCAGATAATCCCTTTGACAGTAAAAGACTACAAAGTTGAGGATGAAAAACACTGGAGCTTTTTGATTGATGATAACATCAACAAGGCAGTGGAAATTTAATTTTTAAAATGGAACTCAAAGTTCACATAAATGACATTCATGGCAGTCAGATGGCTGCAAAGATTAATGGCAAATTTACTCTAGATGACAATGAGTTTAGATTTACTGCAATAGCATTTGGAAGAATTGGTGGACAAAATGTCGGAGCTAAACTTTCTAAAGATACTGAAAAAGAATTAAAAAAGTTAGGCTATGATGTTGATGAAGTGATAATGGCTCTTCAAAGAAACCTACTCCAAGGAAATCTATCTTTACCTGAGGGACTCAAAAAAGAGTCATTTGTTGATGATTAGAACTCTGCTTCTTCTAGTGCTTTAGCACATGAACAACTTCGAGTCTTAGGAATCTTTTCAATTAATTCAGTTAGAATTTTCTTTGTTCCTTCAACATTTTTTGAAAGTGTTTCTAGTACTTCTTTTGCAGTTACAGGTTTTTCTGCCCAAACGTCATAATCAGTTACAGTAGAAATTGATGCATAACAAATTTGAGCTTCTCTTGCTAATTGACATTCTGGAACTAGAGTCATTCCAATAATGTCTGCACCAGTTGATCTAAAAAATTTGGATTCAGCTTTTGTAGAAAATCTTGGACCTTCAATGCAGACATATGTACAATCTTTATGGATGTGTATGTTTTGATTATCGGTGACTTGAGTAATTGATGATTGTAACTCTGGACAGAATGGGTCTGCTACTGAGATGTGAATTACTCTTCCATCTTCAGAAAATGAACCGTCTCTTGATTTTGTAAAGTCTAGGAACTGGGATGGTAATACAAAATGTCCTGGCTCTAACTCTTCTTTTAGGCTGCCTACTGCTGAAGGTGCAATGATTCTAGTAACTCCTAATTCCTTGAATGCCCAAATATTTGCTTTAAAATTAATCATGTGTGGTGGAATTGTATGTTTTTTCCCGTGTCTTGGAAGAAATGCTATCTTTCTTCCCTTGAATGTCCCAACTGTAATGGTGTCTGATGGTTTTCCATATGGCGTGTCGACATCTACTTCTTTTGCATCTTCAAGTAGTCCTGAATCATAAATTCCAGTACCGCCAAAAATTCCAATCTCTACGTCTTTATCCATTAGTATTTCACCAATGATTTACAATCATACTTGCTTATTCCTTTCATTCCGTTAAGATCTGTTAGTTCAATAATAAATGCAAAGCCAACAATCTTTCCTCCAACTTTCTCAATTAGTTTTGCAGATGCTTTTGCAGTTCCTCCAGTAGCTAGCAAGTCATCACAAATGAGTACTCTTTGTCCTTCTTCGATGATGTCTTTTTGAATCTCTATAGTGTCTTTTCCATATTCAATTGTGTATGAGATTTTTGTAGTCTTTCCAGGTAACTTTCCTGCCTTCCTAATCATCATCATTCCTTTGTTGTATCTTGTTGCAAGAATACATGCTAGGATGAATCCTCTGGACTCTATTCCTGCAAAAATGTCGATGTTTTTTGGATGAAAATGCTTTGAAAACTCATCTGCAATTGATTCCATTGCTGATGGATCTTTTAGAATCGGACTAAAATCTCTAAATAAAATCCCTTTTTTAGGAAAATTTGGATATTCTGCAATTTTGTCTTTTAGATTCATACTGGCTGCTAAATTTAGGTGAAATAAAATTGTTTGAACCTATCCTGTTATTTCAAAAGTAGTTTCACCAGAAGTAAATGCATCTGATACTTTGATTGTATATGTTCCAGGTTCAGTATCCTTAGGAATTATCCATGGTTGGTTTATTTCTCCTTCACCTGATGCTTGGAATGCCAATGATTCTATGACTTCACCGTCTTCTGATATGATATCTATGTCAACAGTTTGACTAACTCCAATCACTATGATTTGAAGTGTTTGTCCATACCCTGGAATTTCTTCCCCTTCTTCAACACTTATTTGAATTCCTTCTGTTGCTGTTGCAATTACTTCAACTTCTATTGTGTCAAAGTTTGCACCGCTCTTTGCATTAATTGACCACATTCCTCCCTCTGCATCTGATGGGATCCTAAATGAACTCTCAGAAATTTTTCCATTTTTGTCTGAAAATGTATCCTTTTCTTTTATGATGTTTCCATCAGGATCTGACAACGTTATAGTTAGCAAGACATTCTTTGCAGTATCTCCTAAAATGAGTATTGAATCCCCTGGGGCATAATCTAATTTTGTAGTGTTAATTTGAATATCTCCGGATCCTGTTTGTAATCCTACAGTAAACACTTCTGAACTCTGTGCACTTCCTTTACTGACTACTGCTGAATACACTCCTGATGCATATCCTGATAAATCAAGTTCATATTCTGCAGTACCATCACCTGCCAAAGTAATAGAGATAGAATCTCCTTTTGGTTTGTCAGATGGGTCTATGATTAACAAACTAACAATTTCTGAAGCCTTTCCTGTAAGTGAAATAATCGCTGTATCTCCTGCACTGTAATTTAGTTCATCAAACTCTAGATTAACTGGAATTGTAGGTAATTGACCTAGTCCTGCAAAGATAAATTCTGTATCTTTTTCTTGTGTTGCAATTAGAGTGTATGTTCCTTTAGCTGATGATTGCTCTGTTGTATGTTCAAATTCTACAAATCCTGATTCATCTAGTTGAATAATATCTGAAAACAATTCTTTACCTAGTGGATCTTCTAAAATTAGTTCAATTGGCTTGTTAGGTAAGGCAGTACCATTGAATTTCATTACTTCTCCAGGTTCAAATTTCAAATTGTGTGGTGCAATGATTATTTTTTTATCAGTTTCCACAACCCATGATTTTAGAATATTTTCTCTTCCATCTGTGATTGTTGCACTATATTTTCCAAATGGTGTGTCTAATGGAATAATGATTGGCTCTGCTAATTCCCAATTTCCTTTAGAATCAACTTCAGCTGTTCTTGAATTAATAATCTCTCCCTCAGGATTTGTTATCTCTGCAGTAACTGCACCGTTAGGTTTTCCTGTACCTAAAATCTCCAAAAAGTCACCTCTGTGAATTACATTTGGTATTCCTTTGATTGTTAGTTTGATGTTATCTGCTTCTGGAATTCTATTTTCAATTTGTCCAATTCTTAGACTGATCTTCTTTTCTTCTCCGTCACTATCTTTGACTTTGAAATCTACTCTTTCAGCACCTTGGTTTTCTGGAATTTTCATTGTTGTCATAAAGTGTCCATTCTCATCTGTCACAAAACTACCAATTTTTGAATTGTCTATGTAAAAGTCAAATTCTTGTGAAGCTCCAAAATTATCTCCAGTTACTCTGATTGATGAACCCACATTAGGTTTTTCTGGAATTATTCTAAAAATAGAATCCGAAAGAACACCTGCACCTGTTTGTGTTGGTTTTATTTCGGTATTTTCTACAACTTTGGGTAATTCTTTTGGCAGTACTTTACCCATACCTTGTTGTACACTTTTTGTGTCAATTGCTTTCCAGTTTATTCTTGGATTTTTGTTATCCGTTTTTACTCCAAACTTTACTGATTCACCTTTTTTAATTGGTTCCGAAGTTGTAAAAATAATAACTCCTTGTGGAGTTTTTTCACCTACCCATCCTTTTTCAGTTTTAAAAGATTTAAAATTAAAATCTGCACCAAGCCAAATTCTAAAAGTATTGATTTCTTCATTTAATTCATTTGTAAACTCAATAATTGTAGTTTCTTCTAAACCAATACTGTTAGCATTAACTTCACCATACACATTTTCTGGAATTGAGATTAGCGTTATTGAAAATAATAATACAACTGAAAGGAAAATTCCTCTCATAGAGGATCTATTCATTGTATTCAAACTAGTCATCTCTCACTTAAACCTTAAAGTTTTTTCCTCTTTTTCTATTTTTAAATTCAGGATTTGTCATGAGCAAACTTCTTAAGCTTTGGCCTTTTGAAATTTATCCAAATCTGATTTTGTATTAACATTTTGATATTGTCTGATTCGCTCTGCAATTAACCTGTATAATGATCTGAATTGGTCTTTTGTTTTGTCTGATAAGAAACTAGTCTCCTCTAATGCAATTTTTTCACAAATATATCTAGTGATGTCTTCATTGTTGAATTTACCCCAATCATCATCGCTATGCTCTTGCCAAATTTTTCTTAGTTTTTTCAAATTACCTTTACCTTCCTTTGATAATACGTCTTCAGGTGTAAGGTTTGAGAATCCCTCTTGTCTCAATTTGATTTCATAGGTTTGGTTTACTGGGTGTAAATAGTCTTCAAGTACAATGTAATCCTCAATTGATTCGAGCTTTTTTCCTTCCAATTCAAAGAAAATTGTTTGAATTGGTGAGAATTCATTTGAGACCAGTTGGGCTGAAATTTGTTTAGATTCTTCAGTATTATCTAATAGAATGAAAGTTCTGTATCCATGATTTCTGTAGAAAATTGCCAAAGGCAAAACTGAATTTTTGTTATATGCTGCAACAACATTAAGTGGATTCATTGAGATGTTTGGATCTTGCAAGAATTTGTCAAATGCATTAAGATACATTGAATCTGACATTGTCTCTACAATGATTACTGGTCTTGAGTTTGTTCCTATCTCTCTGTCTACTATTGATTCTACCTGACCTCTTGACAATCCATACAAAATTGGTGTAAGTGTTTTGTCATCTGCATTCCAATAATCATAAAATATTCTACTTAGATGCTTTCGTTTATCCAACTCTACTACAAGTAAATTTCCTGGAGTGTAATCAAAGATCATAAATGGTGAGTGTGTTGCATACAAAACTTGGTTAGAACCTGCCAAGTTTTTTAACAGATCTGAAATTCCCATCTGTTGTGTTGGATGAAGATTTCTTGCTGGTTCGTCTAAAAGTAAAATTGCCTCTTTAAGTTCTGCTCTCTGTGTTTCAGCTGCAAAGTTTACAATAAAAGAAAATGTCCATTTGAAACCTTCTGCTCTCCTATTCAGTAATCCTGTGTTAGTTACTGTACCATCTTTGTGAACATCTGAAATTACAACACTCATGATATTTCCTGGATTATATCTCAAGTCAACATGGATTGGATCTCCTTTCCATGCTGGATTTAGTTTACTAGTTAATCTGTTACTTGCTGCATTTAGTAATTTGATACATTTTGATGGGCTCTCTTTGACTTCCTCTAGTTCATTCATGTCTAATTCTGCTAGATAGAAGAGATTTCTGACTGTCTCAGCCTTGTCAAACTCTTCTACATATTCAATAGAGTCTGCTCTTTCTCCTTTTTCTTCTCTGAGGTATTCGTTGAGGTTTATGTTTCCGTAGATTTTTTTATAATCTGAAAAATAAACAAATCTTGGATGTAGTTCTGATTCTATGAAGTTTTGTAGAGCTGTTTTTTCACTTTTTCCACTAAGTAAATTTGAAAACTGGTTTTCTGGACTCTCATAGATTTTCTCCCACTCTTCAATTACTTTAGGTTCTTGGATTGCAATAACATGAAATTGATTGCTAAACTCAGCCATTCCTCTGTCAAATGACTCTTGGTTATTTGGAACTCCTCCTTCAAAGAAGGAAGTATCAATTTGAATTCTAAGGTGATTTGGAATTGTATCTAAAAACTCAATGATTTGTTTTGAAAAGTTTTCCCACGAATTAAGTCCTTTATTCTCCTCTTCACCAAGTTCAACATCATCAAACTCGTATTGGACTTTGGGGTTTCTGTTTGTTCTAAATAATCTAATTTTCTTCATTTCTGGCAAACCTGGGAATTTTTCTTTTAGCATTCCAATTTCATTTTGATTTAGTTCAAATTCTCCTTCTGCTAATCTAATCTCATCTTTGAGTTCTTCACTCATTTCATCACAAAGATCTAATTCTGAAACTTGTTCGTCTCGATTCAAAAGGGTTAATGCTTGAAGAATAGTTGTTTTACCACTTTCATTTCTTCCAACAAACGCTGCTAAATCCCCAACTGTAATCTCTCCAGAATCATGAATGCAGCGATATGCTCTGACTCTGAATTTTCTAAGTCGCATCTAGCGATATTTAGTCGGCTACGATTTAACTCATTCGTCAAATTGATCCGAAGTCAATGGTTTTGCTAAATAGATATAGGGGAAAACCTGATTTTAAAATCAAATGGCATCAAAGAGAATTTTTGTAGTATTTATCTTACCAGTAATTTTCTCAATTGCTTTTGGTTCTGCTGTTATGGGTGATGTTCTCCAAGAGCCTGACCGAGAACTAAACATGATGCCTTCAATGTCTTTCTCAGAAGGTTCTCACGATGCTGATATTGAGATAATTGGACTCTCAAAAACCTATTCAACTTCTGAACTTGTAGAGATATCTGTTCAGGTTTCTAATTCCCATTTTGATTGTGGAGACCTGTATGTGACAATATATTCTGGAAAGGATGTAGTAACCCAAGGTGGATTTTTTGAGCAATGCTTTACTGAAAGAAATGAGTTAATTCCCATAGGCGAGAAATTCTCCAAAGTAATTGATACTGCTGGTTCATACAAAATTGTAGCAGAAATGATTTCTGAAGACTTAAAAAATATCTCAATTAGCGAAGAATTTACTGTTAAATAGGAATGACTTTATGAAAAATATGAAATTAAATTTAAAAAATAAGGTGATTTGATGGCAAAGAAAAAAGATGAATTGGCTGATGAAGCAAAGAAGATCAAGGCCGAACTTGATGCATTAAAAAAGAAAAAAGAAGTACTAGATTCTAAACCAAAAAAAAAGAAAACCACAAAGAAAGAAGCAAAACCTGCAAAGAAAACCACAAAGAAAGAAGCAAAACCTGCAAAGAAAACCACAAAGAAAGAAGCAAAACCTGCTAAAGAGAAAAAATTAACCAAAAAAGAAATTGAAGAGGCAAAAAAAGAGGCTGAAAAAACACTTGAAGAAGAATTAGAAGAACAATTATCTGATGAGGAAATTGAAAATTTCCAAATTGAAAAAGTTGACATGGAAAGACTCACAAACAAAGTTTATGATATTTTAGCTGAACGTGAATCCGAAGGAATGTTCCAAAGTGAATTGTGGAAAAAACTTAAACTTACAAGTCGTGATGGTTCTCGTTTAGCACTAAAACTTGAAAGAATGGGTACAATTACAAGAGAAAAAATTCTTGAAAAGAATCGTTGGACTTACAAATTAATTTTAAAGAAAACTCCAATTAGTACACAATCAATTGAAAATGCACCATGTTTGGTTTGTCCTGTTGAACAGAAATGCTCACTTGAAGGTGAAATCAGTCCAAGAAATTGTCAGTTCATTGAAGATTGGGTAATTGCTGAAATGAAAAAACCTGCGAAGGCCAAATGAAATTACTAGATGCACGCAAAGATCATTATCGAAAACTGGCACACGAACAAGGTTTTCGAAGTCGAGCCGCATACAAACTCAAAGAACTAAATCAATCCTATCGAATTATTGGTCCTGGTTTTTACGTTCTTGATCTTGGCTGTGCTCCTGGTGGATGGACACAGATGGCAGTAAAACTTGCGGGAAATCAAGGTAAAGTTATGGGTATTGATTTGTCTTATGTGGAAGAGATTCCTGGAGCTCATATTTTGAGAGGTGATATTGAAGATGAGAATGTAGTTGATGATGTGATGGATTATTTTGAGCGTAAAGTTAATGCTGTAATATGTGATCTTTCACCTAAAGTCAGTGGAAATTGGTCTGTTGACCATGCAAAACAAATATCTCTAAACTATGATTGTACTAAAATCATGGATAAGGTATTGGCACACAAAGGCAATGCTGTCTTCAAAGTTTTTGATGGTGAATACTCTATGGAATTTAGAGATTATGTAAAGAAAAAATTTGCAAGAATCAATCTCACCAAACCCAAAGCAAGTAGAAAACAGAGTAGTGAGTTGTATTATGTGTGCTTGGGTTTTATTGGATAGATTGAAAAGTTTTTTTTTGCAATTTCATCTAATGTGTAGTATGTTCCTGGCATTTCTGCTTCTAGTAGACATTTGTTTAATATTTTTTCACAAACTTTGTCTACTTGCAAATTTGGAATCTGAATCAACATGTTTTCAATAAACTCTTTATCAAAAATTTTTCCAATCCATAATGGACCTGCAGTATCAATTCTTGATTTACACAACTCACATTCTTGTTTTTGTTCTAATGAAACTTCTCGATGTCCGCAATTTTTACAATGTAAAATATATCCTATATTTTCTTCTTGATCAGGTCTGTTTAGAACTTTGACATATGTTCTATAGTAGTGCATATCACTTTCAACAAACATTGGTTTTACCTCAACACCTAACCTTGCTGCTACCATTCTAAGGCAACCTAACACCAATCTAATTGCTATCTCATTTCCATATTCTACTCTAATTGGGATTCCACCATATTTTCTCTTACAAGCACTCTGAAAAAGCCCGTTTAGTACCTGCAAATCTGTGGCTGCAACAGATAAAATCCCTCCATGCATGGTTGCTCTAATTCCACAATCAAAAAATGCTGCTGGAGAGCCAAATGGGTCAATATCTACTATTGAACCTCTCTCCCCTTTTTTTGAAAAATTACTAAAAAATCTACATACTTCTTTTTCAACAAATTCTACATTTTTGATTCCATTAAGTTTGGCTGAATACTCAGCCATTTTTAGTGCAGTTGGATTTAGATCATTAATTACTAAATTATCAATTTCTAATTCATTTGTAACTCGTAGTCCTCTTGCACCAATACCTGATAATCCTTCCAAGAAAATTTTTGGTCCTTGAAAATTTTTTAGAAATGCAGCATATGCAATAATTGAAAAATCTCTGTTTAACTTTGCTTTTGGATTAAAAAATGCTGGTTCTTTTGGTGGAACTTTTTCTGTAATTGATCCTTTTGGAACTAACAATTTTGTTTTTCCTTCAACAATTTCTTGAAGAGATTCATTTGGTATTTCCAATATTCTTCTATTTTTTCAAAACCTATAATGGTTTAATACTTGTGCTTTAAGACAGAATTCGTGCGAGTTTGTGGGATAGATGATGCAGGGCGTGGTTCTATGCTTGGCCCTTTAGTAATTTCTGGCATTTCTATTGATAAAAGAAAATTAAGAAAACTTTCTTCATTAGGTGTTAAAGATTCAAAGAAACTCTCTCCAAAAAACAGAGAATTACTTTACAAAAAAATTATCAAATTAGTTGATGATTACTACATTACAAAAATTCCACCAAGATCTATTGATGCAAGTGTCAAACGCCATGGTTTGAATGAATTAGAAGCAAAATACATGGCAAAAGTTGTCTCAAAACTAAATCCTGATACATCTTATGTTGATTCTTGTGATGTAAATCCTAAAAGATTTGGAAAAGAAATCTCAAAATTATCTGATAATCATAAAATCAAATCCTATCATCATGCAGATAGTAGATTTGTAATTGTGTCTGCTGCATCTATTTTAGCAAAAGTTACGCGTGATAGGGCAATTAAAAAACTACGTAAAAATCATGATTTGGGCAGTGGTTACCCATCTGATTTAAAAACGGTCAAATTTGTGACTAGGTACTACAAAACTAACCATTCTCTACCTACATTTGTGCGTAAAAGCTGGAAGCCTGTCCAGAAAATAATGAATACCTAGCCTCTAAATTTTGCAATAACTATTGCATGGTCTTTATCATATGGATGCAAATCAATTGATTGCATTACATCAAATCTTGATTTTAGCTTTTGTGTTTCTTCTTCTACAATCTTTTTTGGTGATTTTGTTACATCTATACTTCTTGTTTTAATTACTAGGAAGAAATAACCTCCTTTCTTTAGAAACATTTCACAGTTATCAATTGCAATTTCTGTTTGATCAGGCTGTGCAATATCTACATAGACTACATCTACTTTGCCAAATACTGAAAAATACTCTTTTGGTTTTCGTGCATCTTGTAGAATTGGCATAATATTTTTTCTATATGCTGCAACTCTGTCTAAAAAATCTCTTGCAACTCTACTTGCATGTTCCACTGCAAAAACAATTCCACTTGGTCCTACAATATCTGAAATATGACTTACAGTTGTTCCAGTTGATGCACCCAGATACAACACTTTGGTTTTATTTTCAAAAGGAAAAATCTCTAATTCATTCATTATTGCAGCTGCTAACTTGCTTCTAAAAGGATCCCATAACCTGTATTCTGTTCCTTTTTTGACAATAAGTTTTTCTTTGTATACTTGATTTCCTGGTACTAAATTCTCTGTAGCTAATTTTTGCTGGCCTTCAGATTTTATCCAGAAAAATGATGGATTATCTTCTTCCAAACTTCTTTCTCTTTTTATTTTTATTTGAACCTGATCTGTCATCTCTACGTCCGCCTCTGTCATCTCTACGTCCGCCTCTGTCATCTCTACGTCCGCCTCTGTCATCTCTACGTCCACGTCTATCTCTAAAATTGCCACCATCTCGTCTAAATGACTCTGGTCTTCTAGTGTCTTTTTCTGTTGGATTTTCATATTTCTTACCAATTTCATCTACTCTAACATTGAGTTTTTCAAGTAGTGTCTTGTTTAATCCCTCTCCGTAAACATCAACTCTGGCTGCAATTACTGCTTTTGCTGCAATTGCTCGTGCAATTTTTCCTCTTTGCCATCTAGGTGCTGCATGAACCATTGCATGTTGGAATAACAATCCGTGTTTTGGTGGTTGTGAACCTGTCTTCAATGATCTAAACAATGCTTTCTCTGCCCCAAGAACTTGAATTGTACTTGCTGGAAGCGATGCCAATCTTTTAAGACTGCCAGCTCTTCCTAAAATTCTTGCACCCACTGCAGTACCAAGTATTGCAGAAAGATTTGGTGCAATTGTTTCCATTTCTGATTCAACATGTTCTTCAAGTTTTTTACGTAAATCATGGAAATCTAAGATTTGCTTTGCAATTGATTGAACAATTGTAAGATTAACATCCGAGATATCTCCGCCTCTACTTTTTGCAGCAATTAAAGATAACATCTCAACTTTTGATTCTGGAAAACCGGCATCTTCAAAAACCTGTTTTGTTAATGATTCACGTTTTCCAGCCATAACAATTTGAGCATATCCATTGATACTGTCAATAACATTATCTAACTCAGGAAAATGTAATCCGTACCATTCTCTTAATCTTGAACTTAATGCATTTGCAATTTTGTCAATTTCGTCTAGTGAATTAATTGCTTGAATAATGTGAAGATCTGGACTTTCAGAAACTTCGGTAACTTTTGAAGATGATAATCCTAAAGCAAACTCTCTTAGTTTTCCTAATGCATCTTGAGGATTAGATGCAAAACCAGAGTCAACAATAATCTGTGGTTTTGATGCCTGAATTCTGTCTAATTCTGAATCATCCATAATCTGAGAATCTATGTTATTTTTTTTCAAAATTGCAAGCAATGAATCATCACTTACTGAAACACCTCTTTGAATTGAAGTTAGATAATTGATGAGTTCATTTAGTTTTGATTCTTTATTTTTTACTTGCAGATATTCTTTAACAGGATTTGAAAATGAAAATGATTTTTCTAGCTTTTCATCATCAAAAACTGAGATTCCCAATTCTGTTAAAATCACAGAATACATGTCTAGTTCAATCTAAACCACCTTTAAAAAAGGTACTAGAATCACAAATCAACTGTTATATTCGAAACTACCCTCATTAATCAAAGTGGAGCCCAATCTTGCAACTTCAATAGGTCCAATTCAATTAGACAGGCCTGTTATGCTGGCGTCTGGAATTTTAGGAATATCTTTGGATGTCTTTAACCGTCTTTATCGCTCAGGAGCAGGAGCTGTTGTAACCAAATCACTTAGCACAGAACCTTGGGAGGGCTATCCAAATCCTACAATCTTTAGTGTAAAAGGTGGTGGATGGATTAATGCTGTTGGATTATCAAACCCTGGTGCAGAAAATTTTGCAAAAATGATTGAACCAAATCAAGATGTACCAATTGTTGTTAGTCTTGTTGGTTCTATTCCTGAAGACTTTGAGAAGATGATAAAACAATTTGAAAACTGCAAAGTCACAGCTTATGAGCTGAATCTATCTTGCCCACATGTTGCAAAAGTTGGATTGGAGGTAGGTGACGATCCAGAATTAGTAAAGAAAATTGTTACTACTGTTAAAAACTCAACAAATGTACCTGTTATTGCTAAAGTTGGTCTAGGAACCACTCATTATCTTGATACTGTAGGCACTGCTATTGAATCTGGAATAGATGCAATCACTGCAATTAACACAGTTAGAGCAATGGCAATAGATGTTGAAATCCAACGTCCTATTCTAAGCAATAAATTTGGAGGATTATCTGGCACTCCAATCAAACCAATTGCATTAAGATGTGTTTATGAAATTTCTTCGAAATATGATATTCCAGTTATTGGATGCGGAGGTATTTCTAATTGGGAAGATGCAATAGAGTTTTTCTTGGCAGGAGCTTCCGCTGTACAACTTGGTAGTGCAATAGGTGATAATTGGATAGATGTGTTTAATGAAATCAATACAGGAATATCCCAATATATGGCGAAAAAAAATTATTCAAAAATCGAGGAGATGATTGGTCTTGCAAAGAAATCATAATCATACCACAATTGTTACCGTTGAAAAGGTAATAGATGAAACCCCTACTGTTAGGACTTTGGTCTTTTCTGACGAAGTAATGTCAAATGTTCTTCCAGGGCAATTTGCAATGGTTTGGATTCCTGGAATCAATGAACTGCCAATGAGTGTTATGATTTCAGATGAATCTGGTAAAGCAGCATTTACTGTTAGAAAACATGGAGCAGCTTCTACAGGATTATTTAATGTCGAGGTGGGGGAACAAATTGGGATTCGTGGGCCTTATGGGAACTCTTTTGATCTTAAAGAAGGAAAACTTTTGCTAGTTGGTGGTGGCACTGGTCTTGTCCCAATGATGCGATTACTTACACATGTAAAACATACAGATGATGTCACTGTCTTAATTGGCGCAAAATCTAAAGACGAAGTATTTTTTGAAGACTTGGCAAACAGACTCTTGAAAAATAATCCTCACAAAGTAATTGTTTCAACTGATGATGGAAGTTATGGAGAAAAAGGCTTTGTCACTGATTTAGTTGAAAAACATGTTGATCAAACAAAATATGATGGAGTCTATGTATGTGGCCCTGAAATAATGATGTACAAAACTGTCCAATCTGCTCATTCCAGAGGCATCTTTGTTCAGGCCAGTCTTGAGCGAATGATGAAATGTGGTGTTGGAATATGTGGTAGTTGCTGTGTGGGTGAAGATCTAGTGTGTAAGGATGGGACCGTATTTGATGGAAAGCATCTCTCTCAAAACCAGGAATTTGGTAAATATCACAGAAACAAGGCTGGAATCTTAGAAAATTATTAGATTTGACCAGCAAGGTTTAAAATAAATCATAAAATTAATTTCGTGAAGGGAATGGGAACTCCAAAGATCGTTTTAACAGCTGATCGTACATTGATGTCGCCTTATAGAGGGCTGTCTCTTGCTACATTTTTTGGATGTGCCCCAGCTATTGATCCTAATAGAGACCCAAAGAGTTTTTGGTACAAAATTCTTGGAAAACAAGTAACTCCAAAGATTCTATTTGATTTTATCTGTAATTACATCCCTCACACAAATGGTGTTGCAAACTATGCTCCATATGGTTTAAGAAAACTTGAAGCCGGTTTGCTACGAGATGGATTTAGCAGACAAGATGTTGTTGTAGCACATCCAGACCACATTGAAAAATTCATTGGTCCTGAAACACTAGTCGTTGGAACGTATGAGATGGACCCACTTGGAATGGGACCAGTAACTATGACCTTTACTTATGGTAGAAAACAAACATCATATGATGAATATTACAATACTGAATTACACCATAGAATCAAAGCTGCAAAAGCCAAAACTGGAAGTAAAGCCAAAGTAATCTCTGGTGCATCTGGAACTTGGCAATACAACTATGACCCAGAAAAAATTGAAGAGTTTGGAATTTATGCAATCTTAGAAGGTGAACTTGGTGGCATTGCACCTGAAATTGATGGACATGCAGGACGCTTCTTTAACTATTTGATTAACGGCGACTTTGAAAATATGGATCCTTTCAGAAAGAGAAGTGATTTCAAAGTTAACATTAAAGAATTTGAGAGAAACGGCAAAAAACTTCATGGAAGATTTGTCAACTTCTGGGACAGACCTGACCTCGAAGAGATTCCAGATATTGTAGAACCAAGCATGCACGGAATGATTGAAGTAATGAGAGGCTGTGGACGTGGATGCAAATTCTGTGATGTAACATTAAGATCATTGAGATATTATTCTCCAGAAAAAGTCAAAAAAGAAATCGAAGTTAACATAAAGAAAGGTGGTTCAAAATCTGCATGGGTTCATAGTGATGATATTTTTGTTTACGGTATGGATCCTAGAACTGCAAAAGGAATGGAACCAAATAGAGAAGCACTTGAAGAACTATTCACTGCAATCATGTCTACTGGTGTAGAACATACAAATCCAACACATGGTACATTGGCAGGAGCAATTGCTGATGAAAAATTAATTCCAAACCTATCTAAAATTATGAAAGCTGGCCCTGACAACATGATTGGTGTTCAGGCTGGATTTGAGACCGGAAGTTTGAGATTAATTGGTAAATATGCTGATAGAAAACTTGCACCCTACTCTCCTGATGAGTGGCATTGGGTTGTCAAAGAAGGTGTCAAGACCTTGAACCAAGACTATTGGATTCCAGCATTTACTCTGATTATGGGACTTGATAACGATGAACAACCAGAAGATTCATGGGAGACAATTCGTTTAATCAGTGAATTAGAAAGAGAACAACCTGAATCAATGTTTACAACAACTGCTTTGACATTTGTTCCAATTGGATTATTAGAAAAATCAGACTTCTTTAACATTGGAAATGAAATGACTCCTGCACAACTAGGTGTTCTATACAAGACATGGCAGCACAATTTCAAATATGGTATTCAAAAATTCATGACTAGAACTGGTTCTGAAGGCCCTCAAAGATACTTCTTTAATGCAATTGCACGTTCCCTTGGTGGCGTTCCATTAGGTGCTATGGAGAGATATGCACGCAAGAAGAGCCGTGAACACGAACACGTCATTGAGACTGTAAAGGCAAAGTACAGATAGGATCCCAAATACATAAATTCGTTAATTTGTGATGTAGATTATGGCAACTCACGGTTCGCTTACAAAAGCAGGAAAAGTAAGAGGACAAACTCCAAAGGTAGAAGGACGTAAAATTGTAGGTACTAATTCTAGTCTTAGGAACAAGAGTAATTTCAAAAAGAGATTTGTCTTAGGTAGATTCCCTGGTCAGAACAAACCTGGACAAAGAAGAAAGAGACGATAGTCAATTTTTTCTAAAATTTTATCATATTACGATCATTTTCTAAAACAATACTCTTATAAAGTACTGGTACCGTACCATACGGTATGGTAGAAGATTTAAGATTAGATAGTTTAGAGGGCGTAGGTCCTGTAACAACTAGAAAATTATCCGATGCAGGTGTCCTTGTCAATAAAGCACGTCAACACCTAGTTGATGGTGGATTAATTGCCAAACACTTTACAAGTGCAAGTGAAATTTACAAGCACCGTCAAAGTATTGGTAAAATTACAACTGGTACAAACTGTCTTGACACACTATTTGACGGTGGTCTTGAAACACAAGCCTTGACAGAAGTTTATGGAGAATTTGGTTGTGGTAAAACACAATTTGCTCATACAATGTCTGTCATGGTTCAAAAAACCAAAGAAGAAGGTGGACTTGAAGGCAGTGTTTTGTACATTGATACTGAAAACACTTTCAGACCTGAAAGAATCGTATCCATTGCTCAAGCTCATGAAATGGATCCAGAAAAGGTTCTAGACAACATCATTGTTGCACGTGCATACAACAGTGCACATCAAACATTGATTCTAGAAGAAGCTGGACCAATTATTGAAGAAAACAATATCAAACTAATTGTTGCAGACTCTGCAGTTGGATTGTTCCGTTCTGAATATCTTGGAAGAGGAACTCTATCTAACAGACAACAAAAACTAAATCACTTTGTTCATTTGTTGTCTAGAATTGCAGAAACTTACAACTGTGCTGCAATTGCAACAAACCAAGTCATGGCATCACCTGATGTCTTCTTTGGTGATCCAACTCGTCCAATTGGTGGAAATGTAGTTGCACATACTAGTACCTACAGAATCTACTTTAAGAAATCTGGCAAGAAAAGAATTGCCAGAATGGTAGACAGTCCTCATCATCCTGAAGAGGAAGTAATCTTTGCTCTTGGCGAAGCAGGTGTAATTGACCCTGAAGATGCTGAGAAAAAGACCAAAAAGACTACCAAAAAGGCAGCCACAAAAAAGGCAAAAGAGCCTGAAGTGGAAGCCAAAGTAGAAACTCCTGAAGAATCTACAGAAACTCCTGAGGTAGAAGCACCTGCTGAAGCATCAGAAGTTGAAACTGTTGAAGCACCTCCAGTAGATGCCAAAGCAGATGATTCAGAACCTGTGGAAGAGTAATCTTACTCTTTTTCTCTTTTCATTTTTTCAATTTGATTAAATTATAATATCATTTGATTAACGTAGTTAATCATGACAGATCTTTATCGACTTCTTCCTGAAGAGGTGGAAAAACTTGTAATTGATATGGGATATGATAGATATCGAGCAGACCAAATTTTACTTCCATTATATTACAAATTTCCCAAAGATATCAATGACATCCCTCAACTCCCAAAAAAACTTCGAGAGGAATTAACTGAAGCTGGCTACACTATTGGTTCTGCAAAAGAAACCCATCGTGTTGTAAGTGAAGATGGTGATACTACCAAATTGTTATTGGAATTATCTGATGGTTCTTCAGTTGAAACTGTTCTAATGCAATATGAACCAACAAAGATTGGTGGTCATCCAAGATCAACAATTTGTGTTTCAACACAAATTGGATGTGCAATGGGATGTGTATTTTGTGCAACTGGACAAATGGGATTTGAAACAAATCTAAAAGCAGAACATATCGTATCTCAAGTAATTCATTTTGCTGAAATCTTAGAGAAACGTGGGGAGCATGTTACAAACTTGGTTTTTATGGGAATGGGTGAACCAATGGCAAATTATGATGAAATGATTCGTGCTGTAAAAATTCTAACACATGATAGGGGTTTTGGATTAGGACAAAGACATATCACAATTTCTACCATAGGTATTGCATCTGGAATTGAAAAACTAGCCGAAGAGAATCTGCAGATTGGTCTTGCTATATCTTTACATGCTCCAAATAATGAATTGCGAAAAAAACTTGTTCCTACTGCTGGATCTCACTCTGTTGAAGATATTATAGAATCTGGAAGAAAATATTTCAAGAAAACTGGACGTCGTGTGACTTTTGAATATGCTCTAATGGAAGGAATTAATGATTCTCCGGAAATAGCAAACGAATTGGCCAAACTTTTGCGGGGAAATGGTTCTCACGTCAATATCATTCCAATCAATCCTACTGCAGGTGATTTTAAGCGACCTTCTGAGAAAAATGTCTTAGAATTTGAGAGAATTTTACGGCAATCTGGGGTAAATTGTACTGTTCGTGTGGAAAAAGGCACTGAGATCTCTGCTGCTTGCGGGCAACTCAGAACCGATATTATTGGCTAATCCTGCTGGAACCCTGTTCTAAGTCTTAAAATAGGGCTTTTCAAGGTTTTACACTACATGGCAACTAAGAAATCTTCTGGTCGTTCACATGGATTTAAACACAAATCTAGATCAGTTATGAAGAAAGGTTCTCCTAGAGGAGTTTCATTCTTGCTACGTGAATACCAAGAAGGTCAGCAAGCACTTGTCATCATTGATCCTAGACAGCACAAAGGATTACCTCACAGAAGATATCATGGTAAAGTAGGTATGATTACAAATGTGGGAAGACGTGCAGTCACACTAGATGTAAAATTAGGAAACAAATCGAAAACCTTAATCACTAGATTGGATCACATAAAACCATTCGGTGTATAGTTATGGAAGAAGTACAAAAGAAACAAGCTATTTCTCTTTCAGAAGTTAAAGAAATCTTAGGCAAAGTTGATCCTGAAGAAATGGATCAAATTCAACGTTGGACCTATGATTATGTTTCAAAATTTGTATCACTTGATCCTAAAGATGCAAAAGAGATGAAGAAAAAACTCGTCAAGGAATGTGAATTAACAGAAGATGAAGCTGTTGAAATTGTTAACATTAGACCAACAAGTATGGCAGAATTGCGTTCTTTCACCTTTGGTTGGAAAAAACTTATTCTTGCTGAAACTCTAGAAAAAATGCTCAAAATAATTAAGGAGCATTCTTAATTTCTCAGGAGTATTTTATTTTGTATAGGGCACAATCCCCACCTAGAAAATATGAGGAATATGCATACGTTCTAGATTTTAATCCTAGGGGAAAATCATCTACTGTAAGAGGAAGAGAAGGAATAATCATCACCGCAATTGGTGAAGACAGACTGACTCTCTTAGAAATTCTTGGAGTTGCAAATTCTACATTTGAAGTAGGCGAGAAAATCTATATCGGAAAAGAAGGAAGAACCAAAGTCGAATCTGTATTAGGTAAGATGGAATACGAAAAAATATCTTCATCTGCTCAAACTGAATTACAAAATGTAGTCGAAAACATTGTAACTGAAAATGAATCAAAATTTGTAGAATACCTAAACAAGGCACAACCTCTAACACCTAGAATTCACGCATTAGAGTTGATTCCGGGAATCGGTAAAACCTACATGAAAACAATGCTAGAAGAACGAGAAAAGAAGCTGTTTGAGAGCTATGAGGACTTGCAAGAAAGAGTTGGGTTCAAAGAACCAATCAAACACATCACAGAACGAATCATGGATGAAATTACTGGTGAAAGTAGAATGAATCTCTTTGTAAAGAGATGATAAAGCGAAAACTACTCGGACAACACTTTCTCAACTCAAAAACAATAGCAGAATCCATTGTATCTGAGGCTAAAATAACAAAAAATGACGTTGTCTTTGAGATTGGAACTGGTCTGGGAGTGTTAACTCCATTATTATGCAAAAAAGCAAAAAAAGTAATCTCAGTTGATGCTGATGAAAATCTGATAAGAAAAGCAAAAACAACTCTTTCAGACCTCGATAATCTTGTGTTAAAATCAGGTGATGGTTTTAAGAAAAAAGATTTGTTCTCTATTTTTGTATCTAATTTGCCTTATTCTAAGAGTAAAGATGCTGTGGAATGGTTAGCTCAGCGTTCATTTTCTCATGGAATAGTCATGGTTCAAAAAGAGTTTGCAGAAAAACTTGTTGCGAAATCAAAAAACCGTAAAGCAATAAGCATTATTGCAACATATGCATTTGATATAGAAAAAATATCTAATGTCAGAAAGAATAATTTCTCTCCTCCACCCAAAGTTGATTCTGTGATCTTAAAAATTACCAAGAAAAATGATATGGATAAAAAACTAATTTCAACAATAAATGAAATTTTTTCATATCGAAGAAAAACTGTAAAAAATGTTCTTTTTTTCATTGCAAACAACATTGAAAATGAAAAAGGAGAATACGCATTAGATATTGGAAGTGGTTCAGGATATCTTACAAAATTATTGTCTGAAAATTTTTCTTTGGTTGTTGGAACTGACATTAATTGTGATGTATTGCAACATCAAAGTTCTTACAAAACACAGAATTTGATTTGTTGTAATGGTTCAGATGCATTAAAAATAAAATTTGATTTTATTGTGTGTAATTTACCATATTTAGCAACTGATGAAATCTTAGATATTGCTACAGATGGTGGTGCTGAAGGATTTGAGATTCCAAAGAAAATCTTTGATTCTGCCAAAAATAGTCTAAAGGAAAATGGCAAGTTTGTCTTTGTTACTTCTTCTCTTTCAAACTATCAAAAACTCATAGATTACGCACAAAAACTAGGCTTGAAAACACAAATTGTTGCAAAAAAGAAACTTTTCTTTGAAGAACTAATTCTTGTAGAAGCAATAAACTGATTATTTTCTTAATTTTTCTTTTGCATATGTGATTATTGCATCCGTCATCTGTGTCGTTGATGCATCACCGCCAATATCCCATGTCACTGCTTTTCCTTCATTGATTACTTGTTCTGTTGCAGCAAAAATTGCATCTCTAACATCTCTTTCACCAAGATAGTCTGCCATCCAAGCTCCTGATAGAACAGTTGCAGTTGGATTTACTTTGTTTTGTCCTGCAAACTGTGGTGCGCTACCGTGTGCTGCTTCAAACATTGCATAATTGTCTCCAATGTTTGCAGAATAAATTAATCCAATTGAACCCACAAGTGCTGATGCAAGCTCAGAAATAATATCCATAAACAAGTTAGTACTGACTAGTACTGAGCCATTGAATTGTTCAGTTGCAATGACCATTTGTTGTGCCATGTTATCAATGTAAATTTCAGATAATTCAATATCTGTTCCTTCCACTGCCTTTTGTGCTTCATCCCAAAATATTCCATCAGTTTGTTTTAGGATGTTTCTTTTTGTGACTGCAACCATCTTTTTCATATTGAATTTGTTTGCCCAATCTATTGATGAATTAATTAGTCGTCTACTTCCTTGTCTTGTAATTTTTCTAATCGCGATTGCTGCATCATCTGTGATTTTTGCCTCTACACCTGTATAGAGTCCTTCAGTTGCTTCTCTAAAACAAACACAATCAAGTTTTCTATCTGGAGTTAATCTATCATAAGTTTTAGTTGGTCTGATATTTGCATAAAGATCAAATTTTTGCCTTAATGTTACTGCAACACTTCTAGGTGCACCTGGAACTGGAATTGTGGTAGTTGGCCCTTTGAAGCAACAGTCTGACTCTTCTAGAATCTTCATGGTTGCATCTGGAATGTATGATGCATCTTTTCTGCCATTTTTGTCCCATTGCTCAGATCCTGCCTCACATAGAACCAATTCTGATTGAAAATTACATTCCTTGAGAACTCTAAGCATTGAATCTACAACTTCGGGTCCGATACCGTCTCCTTTCATCACTGCAGCTTTTTTACTCAAAACTGCAAGTTTTTGAGGAGTTTATTATTTAATTCTACCTTGATTGGAAATGCTTCTACATGTTATCTATAGAGATGATTTAATAGCTATTTTTGCAAAGTGAACCTTAATGATAATTGTTCAAATATCTGATCTTCATGTCGGCTCACAGTTCTTAGAAGAAAAATTCAATGTACTAGTTAATGAAGTCAACGAGTTGAATCCTGATGTCATTGTGATAACTGGTGATTTAACAAATGAAGGTCTAATGAAAGAATATGAAAAATGCAAATCACTGTTAGAGAAGTTTAACACAAAAAAAATTATTGCTATTAGTGGAAATCACGATTACCGAAACACTGGTTATCTGTTATTCAAAAAATTCTTTCCATTTCAAACTGTAAATGAATTGAGTGATGATGTTGTCTTAGTAACTGTTGGTACTGCAAGGCCTGACAGAAATGAAGGTGAAGTTGGATACAGACAAAACCTTTGGCTTGAGAGAACTATGAAAAAATTCAAAGACAAGATAAAGATTGTTGCAATGCATCACCATCTAATTGCAATTCCTGATACTGGCTCTGATCAACTAACTGTAGTTGATGCTGGTGATGTATTGAGAACTGTACTTGATTCTAAAGTAGATGTTGTTTTATGTGGTCACAAACACAGGCCATGGGCTTGGAACTTTGGAACTTTGACTGTTGTAAATGCTGGTACTGCAACGTCTGAGCGAGTTCGTGGATTGTTTGAAAACACATACAACATTTTGACAATTGAAAACAAAAAAGTCCAAGTTGACCTAAAGATTGTAGGTGGGAAACGTGTTCCTATTGATGAAATTGTGAAGAATTACAGCCAATTTCATGATGAACTAGACAATGTTTAATCAAAAACTCTCCTCAAAGTTTGACTTATTTACAGATTAATTCTAGCCATCTTTGTGCGGGGATCGCCTAGCCTGGTAGGGCGTGGGATTGCTAATCCCATGTCCGCAAGGACACGGGGGTTCAAATCCCCCTCCCCGCGCCATTAAAACTTAATAGACCGATTTGGGAAGTTTTTTCATGGGACGAAGAAAAACTCAAAAAATTATCCGTACAGGTCCTAAAAATGCAACAACTGGAATGTGTCCTATTTGTAAAACAATTGGTAAAATATTCATCCTAGGCTCTCCTGGTGAGGAGCGTGCAAAGTGTGAAAAGTGCCGTCAAGAGTTTGAATTATAGTACAAAAAGCTAACCTGCCCATCAAATTATTTACCCATAACTTTTTAAGACAATTTTTTCTTGATAGATAATCATGAGTTCAGAAGCTGAAACCATCTATGAACGAGTTGCAAAACTTGAAGATGAAATTGCATTGCTCAGAAGCGAAGTCGATATCCTCAAAAGAGCATTGAGAAACAAAATTGCACGTCATGAAATCTCAATGATCAAGAAGGGACAAGACATAGATTCTATTATTGATTAATTTTTTGTCTTTATACTTCTAATCAATTCCAAAATAAAATCTACATCTTCTGCATTTGGATTAATTTCCAAATATTTATTCAAATATTTTAGAGCACTATCATAATTTAGTAATCTTTCTTCTAGTATTCCTTTATCTCTAATATCTTCAGGCGATTCTGGTTCTATTGCTAAAACCATGTTGACACAACGAAGTGCTTTGTCATAAACAAAAGATTGCACATAGGAATTCTTCAAGTTACGAGTCATTCGTAATAGAATTTGTTCAGGTTCTATCTCATCGAGAAATTCTGGTTTGAATTCTATTTCTCCGCCATAATTTGTATCAAGAATTTCCTGCAAATCATCAATGTCTAGTAATCGCCCATCATAGAATGGATCTAATATCATCTCTTCGTTGTATTTTACTAAGATGTGACTTGGAAATCCTACAATTTTAAGATCCAGTCCTATGAATTTTGCAATTTCTGCATAAAGAATGGAAATAGTAATTGGCAGTCCTGTTTTTTTATCAATTACTTCATTTAGAAAATTGTTTTTTGGATTATAGTAATCATCATCATCTCCACTGTATCCTAAATTCTCAAAGAGATGTTCATTTAACATTGAAATAAGATATGTTGGATTTTTGACATCGCTAATTGACTCCTTGAGAGACATGCCCATTTTAGTGATCTTTTCAATATACTTTTCAATATCTAAATCGGGGTATTCGAGAATCTGTGCAAATTTGAGGCATTTTTCAACTAGATTGAAATTTGGATTTTTTACAAATGAAAACCATTCTGCAACAAATGGGTCAAACTTTTCTTCCAATTATCATTGGCTCAACTTGTTAAGGTATAGTTGAGGATCCTTGAGCTCTCTTGTATTTGGAGGAATTTCTATGATTTTCTTGAAGGTATCTGAGCCTAGTTTTTCATATACTGCCTTTGTAAAGTCCTTACCCATGCTCTTTCTTACCTGATATGATGAAAAGTCTGTTCCCATGAATGTTGTAAGATAATTCTGAAAGTCTTGATCATCTTTTAAGATATTTTCAATTGCAAATCCTGCCATGCCTTCCATTGCAGTAAATGCCGCATGGTGATGTTGTATTGGTGTAAGCCATCTCTTGTAAATGTCTAAGAGTTGTGGAATTGCATCTTTGATCTTTGGATCCATCTCTACATGTGTGAATGTCATTACATCAGGACCTATCTGCTCAATTAAGAAATGATCTGGATTCAAAAAGAAAAATAGATTTGCCCTTTTTGCAAATGGGAAATCATCTGGTACTGTTTGAAGTTGACAATATTCAGCCAACATGTTTACAGTTTCAGTATCAATCTCTAAAATAATTCCTGCCAACTCTTCATTGATTTTATTTACCTGCATTGCTGCCTCTTTGTTTATTTGATGTAACTTTTCTTGTGTGGAGTGAATTAACTCTTCTAGTACTGCCATCTTTATCCCACCAGTATATCCGGAGTTTACGTTTTCAAATCTTGACTCGTATGGCTCACCTTGTTTGTGTAAAATGATTTGCGGATAACGTGACAAGATGAATTTGTTAAGGTAGATAACTCCATCAAGATAATCCCCATAGGTTGTTGTAATTTTTGAGATGTATTGAATTGCATAAGTAGAATATACCAAATATTTTGATTCACTATCTGCAAATACTTTTTCTCCTTTGAGTCTTTTGAGATCTTCTAATTCTGGAAATTCAAACTTTAAACTATCTGAAACTTCTATCCCGATAAACTCTTTGACTTTTTCTTTGAATTCTGGAAGGATCTGTTTTGTTATCTCTTCAATCTCTTTGAATTCTACCTTGCCTGCCAAATCTTCTTTAGCCTTTACTGCTAGGCTTGAAATCTCCTTTTCCTCATCAATTTCTACTGATAATTGACCAAAAAGAGCCTCTGCAAATTCTTCAAACTCTCCCATTTTCAAATAGAATCTTGAATTACTCCATTTAACATTATCTTGGTTTTACATCAAAGAAATATAGTTTGTAATAATTGATTTTGCATATGTTACAATCAAGTCTTGAATTTTTGAGATGCATTAGATGCGGATCAAAACTTGAGCTTGATGTGTTTGAATTCGACAAAGAGATCATTGAAGGGATAATGCAATGTAAAAAATGTAAATTAGAATTCCCAATTATTCAAAAAGTTCCAATTTTGTGGGATGATTTCTCAAAATACCTCTCTTCTAGGAGAATTCTTGGAGGAAAACTCTACAAACTCACTAATTCATCTAAACTCAAGGATTTTGTAAAAAAATCTCTGAATGTTAAAGACAATGACCGTAGTAATCTTGAAGAAAAATGGGTTAGAATTTATCAAAATAGCAAAACCTCAAAATTTTATAGCACAATAAAGAAAAATCTAGACTCTTTACCTTCATCAAAGTTTGTCTTAGAGTATGGCTGTTCGATTGGAATAGTGACTAGTCATTTGGCAAACTCTAATGAATTGGTGTTTGGTGTAGATCGTTCATTTAGTGCAATACAAATTGCAAAAAAACAATTCAAGAAAAACTTGGATTATTTTGTAGCTGATTCTTTGAGTCCCGTGTTTGGTAAATTACAGTTTGATTTGGTTTTGGCTCTAAATGTGTTAGAAATAATTGAACCAAAAATTTTGCTCAAATTAATTTCTAAACAAATTACAAAAGGATATTTTGTAATTTCTGATCCTTATGACTTTGACAGAGGGCCTAGTTCTGTGAGAAGTCCTGTAGATGCATCTAGTTTACGCACAAATTTGAGTGATTTGGGATTCAAAATCTCCACTTCTACAAAAAAACCATCTTTTATTCCATGGAGTCTAAAACTGAATCCTCGTGCTACACTAAACTACAAAGTAGATTTTATCATTGCACAAAAATCCTAAACCAAGTCTTTCCAGACTCCAGTAAATTCATCACTTGGAACCACAGAGAAAATTTTGATTTTACCTAATGGTTCTAGGTATTGTCTCTTGTCATAATAGGTAAACTCTCCTTCTGTATCTGGATAAATTGTGATTGTATCTTGTTGACCTGGTTCTAGCAAGTCTGTTTGGACATGAAACCCATCAATATACAATCTGTGCTGTGTTGTCCCATTATTAATTACCGTTAAAACCAACTCATCCTAAAACCCTACAATACATCAAAAATGATGCAATGTTGATTAATGATTCATAATTTTCTGATATTCTCTCATATCTTATTGCCATCTTT
>JOSY01000054.1 GCA_000746765.1 Marine Group I thaumarchaeote SCGC AAA799-D11 | reverse complement strand
GAAGGCAGTGATGTAGTTCTCAAAGTTGTCAATGATACTGATTGGGGGCGATACAAAGTAAAAGGTGATCCACCATTTATCATAGTCTCTCATATCTTATTGCCATCTTTCTGAATCCACATTTGAGCCACGCAAAGAATCTCTCCACAACGTAACGAGTTTTGTTGTCTCTTTGTAGTATCACACCTTTACCCGTAGTGACATGACCAATCTCAATGATTGGCGTTCTAAGTGATTTTGCATCTTAAATAAAAAATCATAGATATGAGAAAGTATCTGCAAATCTCTCCTTGATTTTATCTGAGGTGTTTGGTTCA
>JOSY01000053.1 GCA_000746765.1 Marine Group I thaumarchaeote SCGC AAA799-D11 | reverse complement strand
GTTGCACGTGCATACAACAGTGCACATCAAACATTGATTCTAGAAGAAGCTGGACCAATTATTGAAGAAAACAATATCAAACTAATTGTAGGTATTCAAAACGATTCTCAATTTGGTCCAATCATTATGGTTGGAATGGGTGGAATCATGACAGAAGTTATGAAAGATGTTGCAAAGCTAACAGAGACATTTACAAATCTATTAACCAAAATTCAAACTATCGCAGAAAAGGTACAAAACAACAATGGAACCATAATCTTTGTTGGTGCAGTTGATGAAGAAGGAAATGCTACTGGAATCAAAAACCTAGTCAAAAAAGAAATGAATGTTGAC
>JOSY01000052.1 GCA_000746765.1 Marine Group I thaumarchaeote SCGC AAA799-D11 | reverse complement strand
TATTTCTTGATATTTCATGGAATGGTATCAATTGAGATAATTCTTAGATCAAGATGATCGTAATTATTTTACAAAATGATCGGTTTTAGGATGACTTGAACATATGCAAAAGATGTTCGTGAAATTAACGTTGGGTTGTTATCTCCTTTTACACCCTTGATTGCCTTTATCTGAACATCTCCGTCAATCTCTTGAAATACCACTGTTTGCTCCACTTTTTCAGTCCAAAATATCTCAACATGTCTGACATTTCCTTGTCCGATAAAACCGATCATTACTGCAAGACCGACCATCCCTGCAACTAGCCCTGCAATAATCAAAATTTTGTCATTTTGTTTCAATTCATATTTTAATGAAATTTTTATCCTTAAAGGGATTAGGGATTGATAACTAATTAGAATGCCAAATTCTTGAAAACTTTGTAAAATTTTGTACCTGAAGTGAGTTGTATTAAATTAGTTGGATGCCTCCCTTTTTGTTTATAATGAAACCATGAATCTTGTGTGTGGTTAACCATATCCATGTATTAGAAGGAAAATTTCTAAATTTGAAAAACTGTTTAACTTTTTGATTATTTTTAGACAGTTTTTCAGAATTTTCACTATCAACAATAAATGGTATGATCACGATACTTATGGCATGTCCAAACACATGAAAGACCCTCAAAAAGACAAAGAAGATTTTAAAGAAAAATGTGCAAAAGGTGAAGTTCTAGCATTTACATAAAAATTTATTTTTTAAATCCCTGATTGTTTATTAGATTAATTGTTATTGTTGATTTTATTCCAGATATCTTTCTAATTTTTTTGCTTATGATACCTGAGATTTCATTATAAGTTGGCGCTGCAATCTTGCAAATAATTTCATAATTTCCTACTAATGTATATGCTTCAACCACTTCTGCAATTGCCTTTAGACTATTCATAATGTTGTCTTCTTCTGATTTTAAACAATGAATAGTGATGTATGCTTGAGCCATATGCTCGTCTAAAACTTTTTGTTCTGTATCATCTGTTTTAGAAATTCCGGGTTTCTTATCAACTAGTAATGTCAGTGTTGATCTTATGTTTGGTATTTTTCTTATCCCATTTGAAATATCTTGTTGAATACTTTGTTCATTTGATGCTTTGAGCTTTGCTAAAATATCATAACTTCCAAACGTACCATAAGCATTAGAAACACTTTGTATGTTACGTAGATGAGAAATTACTGAATCTTCTTTCCCTGATTCATTAATAATTAAAACATAAGCTCTGGCCATTTTTCTTCTAAGATTGTCCTGGTATTCCAACTAACGTCAGTGTGGAGCGTACATGTGGAATCTTTCTAATGTTCCACGTGATTGTATCTCTTACTTTTTCTCTGTCTGCATTCTCAATCTTTGCAACAATATCATATGCTCCAAACGTTCCGCATATCTCTTTTATTGATTCTATGTGCTTTAGATCATTAATCACATCTTCTTCAGATCCAAGATCACAGTTCACTAATACAAAAGCCGTATCCATGGAAAAAATATGGGAAAAAAATATTTAAGCAAAACCATACATTGTGCAAAAATTTGTTTAATATTTTTAAAATTTTTTTAATGATTTTAAATTATTTTTTTATTGAATTCAACAAAGATTTTTGAACCTAATGATAAATCAAGTAAGGCATCTTGTCTTTTACATCTGGTGTGGGGTTTGAGCATTGGCCACATCTTGGAAGAATTATTTCTGCATCATAGTCCACTTCCCCTATAACTTTACCACATTCCTTGCATGTTATTGATTTTGTATCGTAGATATTCAATCTGAGTTCTATGTAATTTTATTATCAATAAAGTAACATATTGGGAAAATGAAAATTCATTTAAAAATCCAACTTTAATTAAAAAAATTTAAAGTTTCTAAAGATTAAATTTATCTTTCAGAAAACTCAAAGTATGATATGATGAGCCATTTAGTATATAGTTCACAACGAAATGTTCTAATTTTTATTGGAATACTGGCTGCAGTGTCTACATTAGTTTTATTTTTAAAATAACATAAACGAAAATTCACTAAAATTATCTACAACAATTCCCTATGTGAAATAATTTCAATCAAACATTTTGAAGAGGGAGATCAATCCTATCAATCCAAGTAATACTAGAAGAAAAAACCATGGTATATCTCTGGGCTTACTAGAAGAAAATATGGAGTCTTTGGAAGATTGTGGCTTCATGTTCCTACAAACCCCTGTAGTTTCTTTATGATTGCCTTTGAATCTTGAATGTCTATTTCTAAAACAAGACCCTTTCGCCATCCTAGTTTTTCAACACATTCAGGAGGAATCTCAATTTCAAAACGGTCTCCCTGTTTGGTCAATCTTGTTGTCTTTAACAATGACATATTTTGATTAGGTTTTTCTGTTATCTAAGAATGAGTTTTAAAAACTGAATATTTTTTTAAAATTTTTAAAATAATCTGCCAAATTTAAACATCTTTTAAGATTTTTTCTGATCATATTTTATGTAATGAATGCATAATGATAGCAAGGAGCCGACACAATATCCATTGTCATGTGAAATTCCCATCGTGTTACTGGTGCTAGCTTACCGCAGCATTAGGTAAAGGATGAATCCAGTTGGCTTCTTAATTTTTATAAAAACCCATTTGAACGCACATGTGTTTTTTTAGTGATGAATTGCCAATTGTTGCGACGGAAGCTGAATCAAAATTATGGAAAAATAATCATAATGCAAATTGCCACTATTCCCTCTCAGCTTCCGTGAATTGAATTAAATCAATTACAGGTTCATTGATCAAAACAATTCTACCTTGGTTGATTAGACTTACATTTGTTGAAAAACCTTGTTTTTTTCAAACATTTCTAAAGATGTTTAATCATTAAGGTTATCTTCAATAATCTTGACTAATTTTTAATGTCTGTCACACAAAATGTCAATGAAAATGAAGAGAAACTTTTGAACATGATCTTGGGAGAAATTCCTAGCTCTAGAGTTGCAATAATATGCGATCATGATGGAAATATTCTGTGGAATAGTATTCGTGATAATACTACAAGTTACCTCACAGTAGACGAAACAAAAGAATCTCTAAAACGTTCAATTGAATCTTGGGACAAACGTGATACTCTTTCTGAAAAAATTGGAAAGGGAAAATATGCTATTGTGGCATATGATAAAATCAAACGAATTACTGTCCCTCTTCCAAATGATCATTTACTTTTTGTGAGTTTGGAAGGTGAAGAGTTTGGCAACATACAAAACATAATGACTATTGTCAATTGGGTTGAAGAAAACATGCCTCTTTGACCTTTTTTTATTACTAAATGACTCAAGCTAATTGTTGGTAACAGTATTTTGTGTGCAAACTAAACATTGTACCCAAAATGATGGGATATCTGCTTATTTTTTTAAAACCCAAAAAATCTTCGAAACAAACTATTGAAAATACAGTTTTCATCTAACCCTTGTATTTTGTTATTTTGGGAGATAACAATTTTTTACAAATATCCCATGGTGTTACAAGCCACTCTTTGTACATAACACATGGATGAGCCATATCATACATGACAGATGCTAGTTCATTAATTTTCAAATTATCTGAAACGATCTTGGCTTCTTCGAGTTCTACAATGTCTACTGTTTCATTTAAAAAATCATTTGTTTCTTTGAGATGTTTCATCTTCTCAGTAACTGCTTCTATGATTAATCTGTCACTGATGTACTTGGAAGTGCCTTCAAGAAATAATTTTCTAGTTTTGTTCTCAAACATGGAGTTGATTACGTTGCCAAAAGTATCATCTTTCTTGAATGTCACAAGTTTCTTTTTTGGCATGTCTTCAATGGATAGTTCTGTAATGCATCTTTTTCCAATCTCAAGAATCTTTTGAGCAGAAATTGCAGAATAAAATCCCCACTCGTTTGCAATTACTGCATAAGCTCTCCCTCTCTCTTTCCAAGACTCAATCAAATCTTTGTACTTTGTATCTCTTGATATGACCACTGGATTAGGTTCCATAATGTCTTCTACTTTGGTTCCATAGAATAGACTAGATGTGGGATTTTTTAGAAGATTTTCCATGATCTCTTTTCCTCCAATTGTCCCTATGGGGTTTTCTTTATCGTCTCTAACAATAACAGAGTCCGTAGCTGATTCTAGATACTGTGCAAGCATTCCTGCAATTACCCAGACCTCTTTTCCTTTGTCAATATGGATGCACAGAGTCCACGTTAGTCTCTCTGGAAGCAAATCACCCAACACCCTCTCAGCAATGGGACTGTTTTCAGGCATACAATATCGTACATATTATTGCATAAATCAACACCCAACAATTCTCACATCTGATAAAACCGAAAATCCGTGATTATCAAAGATAATAATTAAAAATCTCCTAAAATATCATATTTTTTTATTATTAAAACATAAGACTAACAGTAAAAGTTCTGTTTTATAATTTGAACTTAATTCAAAAATATTTTGTGAATACTCTCTTTGGTGATGTGAAGTTTGTAAATCTCATCATTTTTTAAAACAAAGATTCTATCGTGCATCAAAAACAATTCAATCATATTTGTAATGTCTGATTTTATCAAATCATTTGCCTTGTATGGGCAAAACATCAATCCAGGTGCTCTTGTATTATCATACGTTTTTTCTAATTCCATTGCATGTGAAAATGAATTTTCTGCAACATCAGTAATGACAAAATCCACACAACATAGTGGTCTTTTTTCTGATGATTTTACAATGTTCTGAATTACTTTGTTACAGTATTTTGAACCATCTTTCCCATGAGGTTTGTATGGTTTTATTGTACCATTGAACCAATCAAGTTTTAACAAAGTCTTTTCTGAATTATGTTTTGGTGGAATTGCATATGATCTGAACCATTCCGTATCATTTGTCATTCTATCAAGTACCTTAAGAAAACTATCTATTGACTTTTCATCTGAATAGATCAACAAATCATGAACGTGTGGGGTAGGTGCTTTTTTATCAAGCCACTGCTCCACTGCATCTTTTTTGATGGTTTTCAGACTCGTAGAGGAACAATATGTAATGAGGGCATTAAAAAGAATCGTGTGTGCCGGGGGCGAGTTTCGAACTCGCGACCTCCAGATTATGAGTATTGCCTTAGTTGGAGAACCGCTAGAGTTTACCAAGTAACTGGCACTCTAACCAGGCTGAGCTACCCCGGCATAATATATGCCTGAAAATATGGGAAATTAAATGATTCTTTCAAAATTTTAATTGCATTTTTTGTTTTCAAGAGTAATTTTTCTCAAAAAAATACACTGCAAGGCAGTGAATACTCACTCTTTAACTTCTTTTTTGAAATACCAGCATCAATGAGAAAATCTTATCAAAAGTTTGCTCTTTTTTCATCTATTTTCATGATCTCTGCAATTCTATTATCTGTAAATGGAATTTCAAATGTTGCATTTGCAAGTGATGAAGCAATTGTTCATGAATATGACTTTGTTGCAGGAATACACAATGTAGCTACTTTTCATTTTAGAGAAGGTGTTGAAACTGTAAATTTCCCTGTCTTTTCTACTACTTCTGATATAGTATCTAGCAGTGGAACTAGTTTTTCGATGGAAGGTGTAGTTGGTCATAACCCTCATCTTCATATGGCATTAGATGAAGCATACAAATTCAGACTAGCAAAATTAACTGGCGGTAGTGCATTTGAATATGACCATAGATTTTTTGATGTGGATGTAAAAGTAATGCAGGCTGATACTACCTTAAAATCATTCTCATACAGAAATTGTGAAATCGCTTCACACTCTGTGACAACTCAAACTGATGATTATGAATCCTATCATGCAGCAAACTCTGGATTTGCAATTGTCAATTCAATAGAGTTTAACTGTGGTGGTGTGTCAATTAACCAAGAGGAGAATTTCCCAAGTGTACGTCCTGGAGAAAGAATTTTTACAGATTATGGTGCATTACCCTTCAAACAAGCAAATGATTTGCGCACTTTTCTAACATTTGACTTTGATAATGGTGCTGAAAAGATAGAATCTGTAATCTTTACATCGACTGGAGGATATAGTGAAGAAGATATTGGAACTCCTAGTTTTCAAATAATTACCGCAGTACTTCCTCACCCATTAATTGATAATGCAATCATGAAATCCCAAAAGGTTGGTGGTCTTGCAACAAGTTTTAATGAAGACTTTGATGTTAATGTAGAATTTGTAATTCCTGAAAAACAAAGTGGATTAACAACAATCAGTGAACAAAAAATACGTGGACTTGAATATGAGGATTGTATTGTAAGTGGATACGACATACTAACCTTGCAAGATAAAGAAGAAGGTTATACTGGCAAACGCGGATTTGCTACTGCAGAAATCCTTGATGTTGAGTGTTCTGGATTAAGTCCTGAAAATCCAAACAATGAACCTAAACCTGTCACAGTTGATTATAACATGGGCACTGGTCCTAGAGCTGTGGCTACATTTAGCTTTGATAAAGGAACTGAAGTTGTAGAATTTCCTGAGTTTTATCAGGGCAACTTGATTGCAAGAGCAAATCCTACATTTGAACTTGTAGGCGTACCAGGAGTAACTCCATTGCTATATGACGTAGTCGATAATGCTAGAAAGGCTGGTGCACAAACAACTGGTGTTTCTTCAATTGATGAATTATTTGATGTAAAAATTGATTTGATGTATGGTGATATTCTTGCTAGAGGATATGATTATTCAAGTTGCCATGTAACTGACTATATTCTTAAAACAGAACACGATCTTGAAGAAAGCTTTTACAAAGGATTTGCACTAACTAATGAGTTCCACTTTGAATGCTTAGGGTACTCTCCAATAGACCCTCACCTTGGTATGCATGATGCTAAGAAAGGAGATGTAGAGTCCTCAAAGGATTATCAAAAGAGACAGCGCTCAACATGGGGCCCTGGCTTTGAATATATCCCCAAATAGACATATTTTGATTATTTAATTTCCTTCCACTTTGTATTTTCGTTTTTGACCCAGAGGAATTTCTTTTGAAGTGCAGATGTGTATAATTTCTCCCATTCTGCACCAACTTCTGACAAATCAACTTGTAATTTTAACTTCTCAACTCTTTCCTTGTGCTTTTGTTTTTGTTTTTTAATTTGCTCATTTAATGTCTTGATTCTTTTTTCTTTGTTCTTTTTTTGAGTTTCAGTTTTTGGCTCAGTTGATTCTACCTTTTTGAGTGTTAATTGGGTCTTTTCCCATGCTTTTTCTTTTTCTCTCTTCTTGAGTGTATCTTTCTTTTTTTGTAATGACTGCTCAAATGTCTTTGGAATTGTTCTTTTGTGATTACACATTATTGCAGCTTCAAGATTTGCCAATTTTGCATGGTATAGTTTTTCATTATCTGATTTTCCTTTCATGTTGTCATGGTCTACCAGGTAATTCTTGACTACTGTTGTTGCCAGATATGTTCTGAAAACCTTTGCAGTTAGTCCCTTTACTATACTTGAATAATATGCATTAACGTGTCGTGAAGTAATATCATGAAAAATCTCATCTTTTGGTTTTTTCTTGTCAATTAATTTTTTTAGATTCTCTTGGAATTGTTTATCATGTCCTTCAGCTTTGATTGTCTCTTGCCATCTGACACTGTCTTTTCCTAAGAAATCAAACTCTATTGCATCTGCTGTGATTTTGATGTGTTCTTTTCTTAGTGTTGTTGCACCAACAGTATCTGCTTCTTCTGGATCCTTTTCGTCTCCTACCCTCATAGCAGTTCTGTAAATCAAATAACATGCAGTAGCAATTCTACTGATTTTTGGATCTGAACTTTTCATATCCTTGACAATTCTGTCTTTAATCTTGCCAATCTCTTTTGCAAGTTTGACTGCTTTTTCATATTTTGCCTTGTCTCTGTCTTGTTTTAGTCCTGCAGTATCTGCAAGCCAAACATACTTTCTTTTTTGTGTAAGAAAATCCATCCAACTTGCAAGCCACATTGAATCTTTATCGTGAATGATTTTGCCCCATTTTCCTTCAGGAACTTTAGCTTCTTTTCCAAGATTTAGTGTAACATCTTTTGCAGTAACACGTGGTTTCCATCTTCCACGTAGTGGATGCTCTCCTCTACCAATGAAAATTCCTGGGGGTTCGGCCATGTAATTTCCAACCTCGACTTCTTTTCCATCCATCATGGCAACACCGTATTTTGCCTTGAGTTCTTCTCGAAGTTCTTTTCTTTTTGCAGCAATTGCCTTTTTCTCTTCTTTTGTCATCATCTCTTTGAGATCTTTTTCTTTGTCAACTAGTTTGTAAGCATCTGAAAAATCAATATCCTCATATGAAATTTTTTTAAATTTAGAATCTAGAGTCTTTGCAAAATCTGCTGTAAAGTTTTTTTGAAAAACCTTGTCTTGAACATATGGTGTGTCTTTCTTTTTTGCCCACTGGTAAACCATCTCTTCTTGGTCTAAATTGAGATCAACTTTTTCTCCTTTGATCTTTATCTTAATTCCTTGTGCCTCATAGGCAGGAGGAAACAAGATTCCGTTGTGTTGTAGAGTTTTCCATTTCATTCTTTTTTCACCTTAAAATTGCGGACTTTGACAAAAATTGGAATCTATGTGTATATCAAGTTAACGTACGAATAATGCTATCCCGGAAAGAGCTCTTTGCTCATATATTTCTCAAATTCTAGGTCTGTTTTCATCTTTTTTGCCTCCATAAACATTGCAGCATCTGTGCCAACTACATATCTTGGAAGCATCTCCTCATCATGAATTGCCTTGATTATTACTTCGGCTACTTGTGATGGCGCGGTTCCCATCTGAACCATCATCTTTAGTCCTGCCAAAATATGGTCTGTTAATTCCTTGTATTTTGGATCCGTTTTTGAATCTGGAATCTTCATTGATTCAAAAAAGTTTGTCTTGATTACTCCTGGCTCAATTAGAGTAGTCTTTATTCCAAACTGACCTAGCTCATATCTCAAACATTCTCCTAATCCCTCTAGTGCAAACTTTGAGCTGATATATGCTGGAGAACCTGGCAATCCCATCCTTCCTGCAACCGAACTAATGTTGATTATACTTCCTGAATTTTGATTTCTCATAATTGGAGCAACTTCTTGAATAATTCTTACAATGCTAAAGAAATTAGTCTCAAACTGTTTTCTAAAATCATCAACTGTTACATCTTCAGTACATCCAAACTGACCATATCCTGCATTGTTGACTAGAACATCTAATCTTCCTGCAGAATCTATTACTTTTTTTATTGCTGATACAATTGAATCTTCTTTGTCTACATCAAGCTCTATTACTTCTATTGGAAGATTGTCTTTTTTTGCAGCATTTTCTAATTCATCTGCTTTTGACAAATCTCTCATACTGGCAAATGTGTGATATCCATCTTTTGCAAGTGCCAATGCTGCTTCTAATCCAATTCCAGAAGAACTTCCAGTTACAAGAGCTACCTTTTCCATGATGATCTAATTTTTTTGTTATATTTATCCCATTTTGATTATACTAGTGGTCTGTCTCCTTCTGTTGGATCTACTAGTTCTGTTTTCTCACCATTATTGATTCTCTCCAAAATCTCTAATGCTGAATATTTGTGCAGATACTCATTGTTATTTCCGCATCTGTATGAGAATGTGCATCTTGGACATCCTGCTTCGTTTTTGCATGGACATTCCTTTACAATGAACATGCTTCTCTCAAGTGCTTTCTCAAATCTGTCATAGAGGGCCTTACTTGCCCCGCTTCCGCCAATTGCTCCATCATAGATGAAAATCAAGCCTGATGTGCCTAGTGATATGCCTCCTAAATCCTGAGATACTCCTCCTGTTATCATATTACTCCCTTCAATTACAACATGCTCTGTTGCATGATATCCGCTAGCTTCTGTGTATTCTTCATCTTCTGACTCTTCTATTACTTTGAAAGGCCTTGGTGCATGAAAGACAATTCCTTTTGTAACAAAATCATATTCTAATGGTGTGTCAAGTAGAACTTTTTCTCCTTGTGTTACTTCTTGCCCAAGCTCAATATTGACATAACCGTACACCTTTTTCTCAATATGTAGTTTGCAAAAGGCAACTTCTACGCCATTTGCTACTCTTCTCTCAAAGACTGTCTCAATTGTTGGCCATTCTTCAGTTAATGATTTTGTGTAATATGGATAGTCTCTTGGAATCTTTTCAATCTTTGCGTAATTTTTTTCTGGATAATCAAACTCTTTTACCTTGTAGCGAATACCTGCAAGAAAATAGATTGCGTCTTTGTGTAATTCCTCTAATGCTATTGGTAAGATTCTGTCTCCAACTTTTTTTCCATTTAAGAAAATGTCAATTGATTTTCCTATTCCTCTAATGCTGTATTCATTAAGAAGAGAATTGATTTTATCAAAATTTGGAATTATTCTGTTGTTGAATTCCTTTAGATTCTCTTTGATAATGTGGTGCTCTATTACTTCTTGATGTTCTTTGAGTTCATGTTTTGAAATTGGTCTGTCGCATGCCATTGCCAATACTTGAAATTCTTCGACAAACGGATTTTTGGGGTCAATGTATGTTTTCTCAGTATCCTCAAAATAGTCATCAGGGTGATTCTTGTAATATTGTGAAATTGGGTCGTTTCCAAGTGTCAAAAATGCATATCCTCTCTGACCCTTTCTTGCTGCTCTTCCAATTCTCTGGATTAGTCTGTTTACCGGAATGGTAGATGAAATTACACAATCAACATTTCCCACATCTATGCCTAATTCAAGCGTGGGAGTGCATGAAATTGCATCAAGCATATCCTCTTTGAACTGCTTTTCAACAAACGTTCGATAGTTTGCCATCAGTCCTGCCCTGTGAACTTTGATGTTGACCTTTTGCTTTTTTGCCTGAATTGCTAAAAGTTCAGAGTTGAGATGAGAGTTGTTAAAGACCATGGTTTTGTGCTTTTTTTGAGTTAGTTTCTTTGTGAGTTCTACCATTAGTGCTCTCTGAGTTCGAAGCGATGGGAATAACATTGCAAAGTCTGTTTTACCTTTTTTTCCTGAACCTTGAATTTTTTGCATATCTTCTCCAAACAATTTTTCACAAAACTCTTTTGCATCTTCTAGTGTAGCTGATGCTGCAACAAATTGTAGCTTGTTTGTGCAAATTCTCTTTAGTCTCTTTATGATGTAATGGACATTAGAGCCAAATATTCCTGAATACACATGAGCTTCATCTGTAACTAGAATCCTTGTTGATGAAAGTATTGATGAGAACTTTGTTTGGTGCCACATGTGGTAATGCAACACATCAAAATTTGTAACAAGAATCTGAGGTGGATTTTCAATAATCTCTCTTCTATCTGATAGTTTTGTGTCTCCATCAAAGACATCTACTTTGACTCCAATCTTTTGTGCAAATTTTTTGATCTTTGGGAACTGGTCTCTTGCCAGTGCCTTTGTTGGATAAACAAAAATTGCAAAAACATTTCCATCATTTGCGTCTTTTTTTATTCTCTGAATTACTGGAATCAAAAATGCCTCTGTTTTTCCTGATGCTGTTGGAGCTTCAATCACTACATTTTCACCATATGCAATTTCGCCTATTGCATCTTCTTGAAATTTGTAAAACTGCTCAATTCCTAATTCCTTTAGATGCTCTGTTATTGATTCATCTAATCCCATATCTTCTACATTGCAGCCCATTTTAGGCTCAGGATTACTCAAAACCTTGTACTGTGAAACATAGTCTTTTTTTGAAAATAAAATCTCTTCAGTTATTTTATCTGGCTTGTTTTTGCCAATCATGCTTTTGATTTCACTTTCTGCACGTACAATTCCCTCATCTTTGAGGCCTTCAGATAGTCCTTTTTCTGTGACTAGTCCCTTGTCATATCTTGAAAGAAACTCCAAAAAAACTTCGTCAACATTTTTTGAGAATTCTAATAGATCCTCTATTCCGCAATTACTACATGATACGTGCATCTTTTTATTGAAAGTCTTTTGAATCTCAATTCTTGACTTGCATTTTGGACATGATAATTTCAAGATCTATTTGCTAAGAAACGATTAGTGATTTATTGTTTGATTTTACAATTTCACAATTTTCTCAGATGGAATTTGCTCTAAAATCATTTTGTATTTTGGTGGTCTTGGTTTTCCATTAGAATTTCTCCCTTGTGGGTGAACACCGATCCAACCTTCTGATAATGCTTTTTCCATTCCATTTTTGCCACAAATTAATACTGCTAAAAGATCTTCAACTCTCCCTTTTGTTTTTAGTACTCTTGTTTTTCCTGGACCTGTTTTTTTAGGAGTTTTATTCTCAAACTCATTTCTCCACTTTTTTAATTTCCCATCTAAATCAAACACAAATTCTGTTTTAGCAATAATGAATCCGATTCCTTTTTCATCTTGAATAATTCTGTCTGTAGCGTTTTGGTCATTTAAAATAATAAATTTTGGATTTTTTCCATTTTTGTCAACAACTGATTCCATTTTCAAATCCCAGACAAATTCTCGCTGATAATCAAATCTTTTGTCCTTTGTTATTCTTGGACCCTTCCACCCTCCAAGGAAATTTGTTAATAATGGAAAAGAATATTCTTCAAAGAAAAAAGCAGCCCATTCATCTTGTTTTTTTTGAGTGGTGTGTTTATGAAGCCATTTAATTGATTCTTTAGCATCAAATCTTTTTGGAAAATATTTATCTAAAATTTCTAGAATCTCTTTTGCTTCTTCTTCTTGTGTAATTGTCATAAGTTATGATAATTTCTTTAGTGATGTATTTACAATTATCTTAAATTATTTTCAACAGATTCCCAAGTGTTTGTTTTAATCCAATTAGGGATGGTACTATTTTCATCTAATTGTAGCATCAGTGATTCGTGTCTTAGATGTGGTTTTTCCTTCAATCTTTCTTTTGCATATTTTACGTATGCTTCTTGAATATCAATTCCGATGAATTTTCTTTTCATATATTTTGCAATTTTTGTAGTTTGTCCAGCCCCATTGAAAGGATCTAAAATTAAATCATCTTCATATGAATATAGACTTGCCAATCTATATGGAATTTCTTCTGGATATGGACATGGATGATCTAAAAACCCTGGTGGAACTGGTGCAATGTGCCAAACAGAATTTGCAATTTCTCTAAAAACAACTGGATTTAGATTTTTGAAAGCATAATTCATTCTTCTAAGTTTGTTCTTACCTTTTCTCATGACAAGAATTTTTTCATGCATGATATTTGCTCTAAAATATGATGGATATGGATGTTGAACAAAACTGCCTGCTCTGTTTGCCCCTCCTGTAACTTTGTGCCAAACAATTTCTTCATGAAGTTGCCATCCATTTCTTACTAGTTCTGTTGTAAGCATTGCAGGTAATGGTTCCAAAGTTCCTTTGTTAATCTCATTTCCTATAACAATACAGCAATATCCTCCTTCTTTTGTTACTCTGTAAACTTCTGAAAAAATATTTGTCATATCTTCGATATATTCTTCAACTGTTAGGCTCAATTTTCCACGATAATTTTTCTTTGGATTGTTTCCGTGTTTAGCATGCATACTATAGTCAATAGCATTTCTATATGGAGGAGATGTTATTGTCAAATCTACAATGTTATCTTCCAATTTGGAAAGAACTTCAATATTATCTCCTAATTTTATTTGATTTAGCCTCAATCCCTAATCAATTTTTCAATGATTTAATCAAATAAAGCTTTACCGCTATGTTTTTCGATCGCAATAGGTCAACATTGTTTTCATTTTGTTCTATTTTTTCTTAGATTCTTCAACACTTTCAGGATCGTCAATCTTCTTTTGACCAATTTTATCTGAAATAATTTTTCGCAACTCGTCATCTGTTTTTCCTTCAACTTTGACTCCGATTGATTTTGCAATGACCTCTAGTTTTTGTCTCTCTGATTCTACTGGTCCTGAAATCTTTGGTGCTTCTTCTGTAACTTCTTTCATGTGGTCTTGGATGTCATTTTTTGCCTTGTTGTATTCGTTTACTGCTTTTCCAAGTTTTCTTGCAGCCCCTGGAAGCTTTCCTGTTCCTAAAATTAAAACTAGTGCAACAAAAATTATGATTATCCATTCACTACCTGCTACATTTAATGAATAATCTATCATGTCCTAAATTCTATTAATTTAAAATTAAACGTAATGTCTTGTATTGTGCCTGAATTGGTCCTTTTCTGGTAAATATCATGAATGAGAAAAAGTTATTGATTTAAATAAATTCAAAATTATTCACTTGTATGAAAAAAGTTGAAGCAATAGTTAACGAATCTGCAGAAAATGCAGTTATTGAAGCAATGAGAAAGGTCGGCATTAGCGGTGTAACTGTTAGTAAAGTTCAAGGTCAGGGTGCACAAGATCCTCCTTTAGTTGGCGAATACTTTAGCAGAGTGTTAATTGTGTGCGTCGTTGATGATCCTAAACTAGATGAAATCATAGATGCAATTGCAAGTGCTGCTTGTACTGGTACCAAAGGAGATGGCAAAGTCTACGTTACAGATGTTTGTGATGCTCTTGATATCTGTACCAAAAAGCGCGGAACAATGGATATCTAATACAAAACCCTTTGTGGTTCTAACTTCTTTCTAGATATTATTGCAAGTAGTGCCACTCCAATTCCTATCACACAAAATATCAGATACGGTGTATCGTCTCCAAACGACTGCGTTATTGGACCTCCAAGCGTTGGTCCTATTAACCAACCCATACCAAAGACTGTTTCATATGCTCCAATAATTTTTCCTGAAATTCCTTTCTTAGTTTTACTCAAAATTATCTCTAATGTAAGTGGGAAAAATATGCTAAACCCAAATCCCATCAATACTAAAGCAACTGCAAACATAATGATGGAATCAGCTGCTGCAGAGATTGCAAGTCCTAATGATATTGTAGAAACTGCTGCAATCAATGTCTGACTGGTCTTTCTTGCAAGCTTTCCTGCCAATGCAAGTGACACTACCCTGGAAATACCGAAAACAAAAAACAACAACAAAATGTCAGTGTCTGTCATTCCATTATCGTTTAGAAACGCCGGATAAATTGTTAGGATTATTCCAAATGAGGATGTGCAAAAAAGCAACAATACTATGACTTCGGGAAATCTCTTCATCTCTTTGATTGATGAAAATGAGAAATGTCCATGATGACTTCTGACACTCTTTCTTGAAACAAGAATTGAAGAAATCAAAGCCGTAGCCAGAATGAATGCTGTAATCTGGAATAATACTCTGTAAGTAGTGTCAAGACCTTCCAAAAATACTGTGCCTAGTAATGGTCCTACCATGAATCCAATTACAAAAAACATTGTAAACCATGAGATATTTCGTACTCTGTTTTTCTCTGTACTTTCATTTGATATGATGGATTCACATGGTGGCCAGAAAAACGCATGAGCCACACCTGTCAAAATCCTGAATCCCATTATTTCTGGAACTGATTGTGCAATTGATAGAAGGTAGATTGATGTAGAATTGATTACAGTTCCCAAAGCCAAAAGATATCCATTGTTGAATCTGTCAAGAAGAATCCCTACAAACAATGGAATGAACATGTAAGGGATGAAATTAGCTAGTCCGATTAACCCAAGTTCAGAGTATGTTGCTCCAATGACATTTTTTGCAAATACTGGAAGTATTGGTCCGTGTAATCCGTAAGATATTCCAATGATTAGACCTGTGATGTTAACTAGAATCAGAACTTTGTTCATTTGTATGCTGCAACCATGATTGCTCCACCCATAAGATCTTTCTCAAATTCTACTCTAGAGAATTTTTCTAGCAATAAACTTTCTAGCTTTTTGTTTTGTGGCCATCTCTTAAAAGTACCATAAAGTGTTCCAAATTTCAATCCAAGTTTTCCTCCTGCAGTAAATGCAAGAATTGGCAAGATGCATCTGAGATAAAATGCAACACCTGCTCTGATGAATCCATTGTCTGGTTTTCCCAAATCTACAATCACAAATCGTCCTTCTTTTTTCAAAACTCTGTGAATTTCAGATATTGCGATTCTGAGATTTATTGCATCTCTTAGAGAATAACCGCATAGTACTGCATCAAACTCTTCATCTCTAAATGGAATGTGCTCAAAAACACCATTTGCCATGTCTGGTGTTTTCTCAAAATGAGAGCCTGTATTCTTTAGCATTGGAACTAGAGGGTCATAAAGTGTAACTGAAATTTTCCCATCAGTTAGTTTTAGTGCAGTCTTTGACATGTTGCCAAAACCTGAACCTGCGTCAAGTATTTTATTTCCTGGAAGAACTCTGTTTGAAATTCCACGGTTACGATGTTCCACATCCTTTCCTAATGATATGATTGAATTTACCTTGTCATAAACTGGAATGATTTCTCGAAGTACTTCAATTACTTCGCCCCAATAACTACTTCCTAAACCCATTATCTATCGTCTCATACACTAAAATGAATATCTTTCAAACCTAAAATTCTAAGGAACAAACTTTGATATGTTTTGAGAATATTTTTGCAAATCTGCTTCAGATACTTTTTCAAAGATTTTAGATTCAGTTGAAACCTTTGCCATCTTAATGTCTTTGATTCCTCTCTTTTCCTCTGCTTTTAGATTGATTGCTGCAATTGCTAATGCAGCTGCATCTTCTAAACTCAAATCATCTTTGTAATTTTTCTCCAAGAATGCATTTACGTCATCTGAGCCTGCTCCAATAGCAATTGCTGCAAATTGAACATAAGTTCCACTAGGATCAGTTACATAGATTGACTCTCCTTTTTGATCAACACCTGCAATGATCATTGAAACACCATTTGGACGAACTCCTCCATATTGAGTAAATTGATGAGCTTGGTCTGCTAGATGTTTTGCAACTGTAGCTACCTCTACTGATTCATCATAGGTCATTCTATTTCCTTGTGAGAAGAATCTTGCACTATCAACTTGAACACGTGCATCTGGAATGTATCCTGCTGCTGCAACTCCAATATGATAATCTACTTGGAAAATTTTCTGTGTAACATCTGTACTTTGTAATGTGCGAGGTTTTTCCTCAACTGCCATGATGACTCCTTCTTTACTAATTACGCCAATTGCTAAAGTTCCTCTTTTTACAGTTTCAATAGCATATTCAACTTGGTAAATTCTACCGTCTGGAGAATACATAGTAGGGGTCATATCATAACCCTTTGATGCCATCATGTTATCACGAGTTCATCCTAAGTCAATTTAAGGGTAATTATCGAGCCTAATATGGAAAAGATCTGGAAATAGGGTTTTAAGCAAAACGAGCATATCTTACTTTAAGAAACATGGCAAACCAATTACTAGAATTCAAGGAAATCATTAGATCCAAACAAGTCTCAGAACATAGAAAACCTGACAAACAAACTAGAAAATTACTATTTTACTTGTTTACAAGTACTAGAGGTGGATTTACCAGACTGCGAATTATCATGAGTCTCCTTGAGAAACCCTATAACACTCATCAACTATCTCAAGAACTTGAACTTGATTACAAAGCCATACAACATCACATGAAAGTACTTGAGAAAAACAACATGGTATCAAAAATTGGTGAAAAATACGGTGCAATATTCCACTTGTCAAACTTTCTTGAAATGAATATCTCTGCCCTAGATGAGGCAATTGATAAACTAGATAGAAAAATGAATCACAAAAAAGTCTACATCTAATTCACATGTTATGAAAAGCGATCAGAAATTTTTAACCAAACTTATATAATTGGAATATTCCTAGATCGATCGTCTTGGTAAAGAATGATCCTTTTGCAAATGCAACAAAACAGGTTAATGATGCATGTGATATTCTTGGCATCAAAGATAAAGAATTAAGAAATTATTTAGCAACTCCAAATAAAGTTTTGAGAGTAAAGATTCCAGTCAAAATGGACAATGGAAAAATTAGAGTTTTCACAGGTTTTAGAAGTCAACACAATAATGATAGAGGCCCTTACAAAGGCGGCATTAGATACTTCAATCCAGAAGGTGGTGTTGAGTATATGGAACGCGAAGTCATGGCACTTTCATCTTGGATGACTTGGAAATGTGCCATTGTTGACATTCCACTAGGTGGTGGTAAAGGTGCAATCTATGTTAATCCTAAAACTGAGAAACTCAGTGAAGGTGAACTTGAAAGATTAACTAGAGGATTTGCATACAAGATTTCTGAAATCATTGGTCCAGAAAAAGACATTCCAGCTCCTGATGTTTACACAACAGGAAAAGAAATGACACAAATCATGGATACCTTTAGCAAACTAAACGGAAACAAATACTCTCCAGGTGTTATTACTGGAAAACCAATCTCAATGGGTGGTTCTCTTGCAAGAAATGTTGCAACTGGTTTAGGTGCAGCATATACAGTTAGAGAAGCTGCAAAGACATTGAAAATTAATCTTAAAGGTGCAAAAGTTGTCTTACAAGGATTTGGTAATGCCTCAACATTTGCAGGTGAATACCTTGAGAAGATGGGTTCAAAAGTTATTGCAGTCAGTGACTCTAAAGGTTCCATTTCAATTCCAAAAGGTGCCAAAGTCAGTAAAATCTTAGAACACAAACAAAAGAAAGGAAGTGTTGTTGGATTCCCTGGCAGCAAAAAAATCTCTACTGAAGAATTACTTACAACAAAATGTGATGTTCTAGTTCCTGGTGCACTTGAAAACCAAATTGATGCTAAAATTGCTAAAAATCTAAAGTGTAAAATTATTGCCGAAGCTGCAAACGGCCCAACACTACCTGAAGCAGACCCAATAATTTACAAGAAGAAGATTCTAGTTATTCCTGATATCTTGGCAAACTCTGGTGGTGTATGTATCTCATACCTAGAGTGGGTTCAAAACAACATGGGTTTCTATTGGACTTTTGATGAGGTTGCAAACAAGATGGAGAAAAATATCACTAAAGGATTCAAAGATGCTTATGCATTATCAAAGAAACACAAAATCGATATGAGAAAAGCAACCATGGTTTTGGCTGTAGAAAGAGTTCTTGAGGCCTTTAATCAAAAAGGCATCTGGCCTTAAGCAAAATAAGACTCGTAACAAACTAGTTGTTCAATAAACATAATCTTTCCCTTTGTAATTTGTCGTAGTTTTCTTTTGTATGATAAATCTAGTTTTGTTCGTCTTTGTAACAATTGAATTGTCTTTCCAGTAAGGTATCTTCCTTTTTTGTCTCTATCAAATAGAAGAATAATTTTTTTGTATTTGGCAGCTGAATCTGCAAAATTATTAATTCCGCCAAACTTGTGAAACTCTAAAATTTTTCCTTGATATCCTAATTTTCTTAATGCGTTAAAATCTCTTTTTCCTTCAACTACTACAACTCCATCTCTTACAGAATTTAATTGAAAAACAAAATTTTGTAATTCTGAAATCTCTTGTTCTGTAACAAGCACACTTGTAAATTCATTTTAACATATTAAGCACTTTTGTATATGGAAAACATGTCTGATGTATTACTTGTACAAAACACAAGAATTGAAGGCTCTGGATATCTTGGTGAACTTCTAAAAGAAGATGGATTTAACATTACATCAGTTAATGCAAAACATGAGAAACTTCCAAACAAAGATTTTTCCCTTGTTATAATTTTGGGAGCACCTGAAAGTGCTAATGACGATTTACCTTATCTTAGAGAAGAGCAACAACTAATCAAAAATTCTGTTGAAAAAAATATTCCTGTTTTAGGAATATGTTTGGGATCTCAACTAATTGCAAAAACATTTGGCAGTAATGTGTATTCTGGACCAAAAA
>JOSY01000051.1 GCA_000746765.1 Marine Group I thaumarchaeote SCGC AAA799-D11 | reverse complement strand
AAAATTCTGTTGAAAAAAATATTCCTGTTTTAGGAATATGTTTGGGATCTCAACTAATTGCAAAAACATTTGGCAGTAATGTGTATTCTGGACCAAAAAAAGAGATTGGATTTTACAATGATCTGACAATCTCAAATGATTCTGGACTCTTTTCAGGATTCCAAAATCCGTTTACTGTATTTCATTGGCATGGTGATACCTTTGATTTGCCTGAAGGTGCAGTCAAATTAGCCTCATCTGAGCATTATCAAAACCAAGCATTTCAATACAAAAGTGCAGTTGGATTACAATTTCATTTGGAAGTAAATGAAGAGATGGTAAATCTTTGGCTTGATAACACTGAAGAAAAACTGCAAGAAATCCCTTACATCGATCCAAAAAAAATCCGTTCTGATATTGATGAAAATATTTCAACTGTAAAATCGAATATGAAGAATTTTTACAACAATTTCAAATCAGAATTTCAACTTTGACCAAAGTTTAATATACTGAGTTTTGATTTCATCGATCGAACGATGGCTGCAGTTAAGAAAACTTTTGATGAAATTATACAAACTGATCACAAAGTCATCACTGAAGAATCATCAAAATCTATTCTCAAAACTTATGGTGTTAAAGTACCCCCTTATGCATTAGTAACTTCTGCTGATGAAGCAGCAAAACAAGCAAAGAAGATCGGATTTCCACTTGTAATGAAAGTAGTATCTCCACAAATCTTACACAAAACTGATGTTGGTGGAGTCAAAGTTGGTTTAGACAATGTTGCTGATGTAAAAAAGACATTCAATGACATGTATGGCAGACTATCAAAGAAAAAAGGAGTTGATGTTAAAGGAATCCTTTTGGAAAAAATGGTTCCAAAAGGTGTTGAACTAATTGTAGGTATTCAAAACGATTCTCAATTTGGTCCAATCATTATGGTTGGAATGGGTGGAATCATGACAGAAGTTATGAAAGATGTTGCATTTAGAATGCTACCAATTACAACTTCTGATGCAAAATCAATGTTAAACGAACTAAAGGGTGCAAAACTGCTCAAGGGATTCAGAGGAAGTGAACCAATTGACACTAACATGGTTGCAAAAATGTTGGTAAACATTGGAAAACTAGGCGTAGAAAACGCAGATTACATTAACAGCATTGATTTTAACCCAGTAATAGTATATCCAAAATCACACTATGTTGTTGACGCAAAAATTATCTTAAACAAAGAGAAGAAGAAAAATTCTATCTCAAAAGCAAAACCAAGTATTACAGACATGGAGACATTCTTTACTCCAAAATCTGTTGCACTAGTTGGTGCTTCTGCTAGTCCAGGAAAAATTGGTAACTCTATCTTGGATAGTTTGGTAAATTATGATTTCAAAGGTAAAGTATACCCAATTAATCCAAAGGCAGACAAAATCTTTGGACAAAAATGCTATCCTTCTGTTGCAGATATTCCAGGAAAAGTTGATCTAGTTGTTGTTTCAGTTGACTTATCCATGACCCCCCCCTGTCTTAGAGGACTGTGCAAAGAAAGGCGTTCATAGCGTTGTAATTGTATCTGGTGGCGGAAAAGAACTAGGTGGTGAAAGAGCAGCATATGAAGCTGAAGTTGCAAGATTATCAAAGAAACACAAAATCAGAATTATTGGTCCTAACTGTATCGGAATGTTCAATGCAGCTAATCGTCTTGATTGTGCATTCCAAGGACAAGAAAGAATGGTCCGCTCAAAACTTGGCCCTGTTGCATTCTTCTCACAAAGTGGAACAATGGGAATTAGTATGTTAGAAAGTGCTGATGTCTTTGGTCTATCTAAGATGATCAGCTTTGGTAACCGTTCTGATGTTGATGAAGCAGATATGATTTGGTATGCTGCAAATGACCCTCAAACTAAAGTAATTGGATTATACGTTGAAGGATTTGGTGATGGTAGAAAATTCATCAATGTTGCAAAACGTGTAATGAAAGAGAAAAAGAAACCAATTGTTATTTGGAAGAGTGGAAGAACTGCCGCTGGTGCAAAACAAGCAGCCTCACATACAGGCTCACTTGGCGGTTCAAATGCAATCATTATGGGTGCATTCAAACAAGCAGGAATTATTTCAGTTGACAGTTATCAGGAATTATCTGGAGTTCTAAAGGCATTAGCATGGCAACCAGCTGCCAAGGGCAACAAAGTCGCAATGACAAGTAACGGCGCTGGTCCAATGATTGGTGGAATTGATCAATTAGAAAAGTTTGGTCTAACCATTGGAAAACTATCTCCAAAACTGCTCAAGAAGATGAAATCACGTTTCCCACCTGCTGTACCAATTCATAACGGTAACCCAGCTGATGTTGGCGGTGGTGCAACTGCTGATGATTATCAATTTGTTATTCAACAATTTATGGATGAGAAAAACATCGATATTGCAATGCCATGGTTTGTATTCCAAGATGATCCATTAGAAGAAACCATTGTAGACCATTTGGCTGCTTTCCAAAAGAAGAGAAAGAAGCCCCTTTTGTGTGGAGGTAACGGCGGTCCATACACTGAAAAGATGATTAAATTAATTGAGAAACACAATGTTCCAGTTTACCAAGACCTCCGAACTTGGGTTGCAGCAGCATCTGCACTCCATCAATGGGGAAAAATTTCTAAAAAATAGATAACATTTAAGTCTCGCATGGCTTGACAAATTTTCATGTCACTAGTTACCACATCTACTTCTGATGGCATTTGTACAGTCAAAATCAATAGACCTGACAAACTCAATGCTATGAATACTGATGTTGCAAAAGAACTAATCAAAACTTTTGAAGAACTAAGCCAAAATGATGATGTCAAAGTTATCATTTTGACTGGTGAAGGTGAAAAAGCATTTTCTGCTGGTGCAGATATTGAATACATGTCAAAAATCTCTGCAGATGAATCAGTAGAATATGCAAAGACTGGTCAACTTGTTACTGCAACAGTTGAATTAGTTAAACAACCAACAATTGCAGCCGTTAATGGTTTTGCATTAGGTGGAGGTTGTGAACTTGCAATGTCTTGTGATATTAGAATAGCAGCTGACACTGCTAAACTAGGTCAACCAGAAGTAACAATTGGTGTCCCTCCTGGATGGGGTGGAACACAAAGATTGATGAGAATCGTGGGAATAGCAAAGGCAAAAGAACTTGTTTACACAGGTAAAATGATCAAAGCAGATGAGGCAAAAGAGATTGGTCTTGTAAACCATGTCGTTCCTCTTGAATCATTACAAGAAGAAGCTTTGAAAATGGCACAACAAATTGCTGGAAACTCTACAATGGGCGTACAGATGTCTAAAGTTGCAATCAACAAGGGAAGAAATGCAGACCTAGATACTGGTCTTGGATTAGAAATCCTTGCTTGGAGAAACTGCTTTACACATCCAGACAGACAAGAGAGAATGACTGCATTTGTTAACAAGTCAAAGAAATAGCTATTTCCTATTTCCTTCTTATTTTATTATTTTTTGAGTTGTAATTGCTCTAGGATACAGTAACTAATCCAACTCTCCAAGGATGGAATGAGCAATAGTATTTGTAAACACCCTCTTCTTCAAATGTATACTCAAATCTGTCTCCTGTGTTTAGTGGTGGACTGTTAAACAATTGTATGACCTTTCCAGTTTTATCTATACTTTGGATATTGTGTGGAACTGAATCATCATTTACCCATGTTACTGTGGTTCCTACTGGAACCTCTAGATTCAATGGTGAGTAAAATCCAGCACCTGTAACATCAAAGTTTCCATTTGGAATGACAACTTGTGCATCAACAACTTGTGGGGCTGGTTCTTTTATGTTGTCTATTACGATTACCTCATTTTCAATCAAAAATTTTATCATGTTTAGAAATTCTCCTTCAGAAACAATTCCTTCACCATACCATAATGCTGTATTTTTCACCCATTCTGGCACAGCTTGTGCGCTTGCTAAATTAACTGAAAGTGAAACTACTGAAACTGCAAAAACTAAAACCAGTACGGCCATTGTTTTTGAACTACGTTTCATACAGCTTTTAATAGAATTCTGGGAATTTATACGATTCGGGTGCACTGCCATGCAATGTGTACTCTGATATTATATCTGATTATCACGCATGATAATCATGCAAGAATTAGTCCAAACAAGAAAAATAATGGATGATGAAAGAAAGCAAATAATTTTAGAAGTCCTAGCTGACGAATATTGCAAACAGATCCTCCATGATACATTAGAGAAACCAAAATCCGCAATGGAATTATCTAGTGATAAAAAAATCCCTATTAGTACCGTATACCGAAGATTACAAACCCTATATGATGCAAAATTACTTGCAATCTCCGGTTCAATAAATGAAGATGGAAAGAAGTACTTCCTTTACAAGAGTAAGGTAAAATCCATATCTCTTAAATGCAATCTGGAAGAAACATCCATCGAAATCGTTCCTAACTCGTCTAATGCGAGTTAACTATCATTTTATAATTGGGGGCCTGAGATATGTTGAAAGAGAAATTGGGTGCAAATCGACAGGTTCACAATCAAAAGAAGGAAACTACCCGTAGTATTACCTATAGACTTCCAGAAAAACTAGTCAATGAATTAGAGACTGAAGCTACCATGAAAAGCATATCTCAAAATGTTCTTGTAAAACAAATACTTGAAAAATATGTTCAATGGGATAGATTTTCAAATAAAATTGGTATGATTCCTGTTCCAAAAGGAATCTTGGAATCTTTGGGTAGTGAACTTGACGGAAAAGACATTGATGAAATCATCACATTGATTTTTCCAATGATCAAAGACACTGTTTTGTTTATCAAAGGAGGTTATGATTTGAAACGATGTATTGAAACCTTAGAAGATTACATGAGGGCATCTGGAATGAATTCTGATCATAGAATTGAAGGTGATATGCATATCTTTTTGATTCAACATGAATTGGGAATGAAATGGTCTGTTTTTACAGAACAACTGTTAACACAGATATTTCGTAGCTTCTTACCTGATAAAGAATTAAAATTCCAAACAACTGATTCTACAGTGATTCTTACGGTTCAATTGGGTTCTGATTTTAGTGAACATGATTATCATGATTGAAATTCAGTAAATCCTTTGAAATATCACTTGACATAATCTTTTACATGAATTCTGACACGGTTCAACAAAAAACCCCTGTCAAAGAAATTATGAGCAACTCTGTTATCTCTGTAGATTCTTCTGTTACTGCAACTGATGCTGCAAAAATGATGGAGGATTCTGGTGTTGGGGCAATTACTGTTTTGGAAAATGGCTCTCCTGTTGGAATTGTAACTGATAGAGATTTTGCAATAAAAATCACTGCCCATTCATATCCGATTGATACTCCTATTAGGAGAATAATGTCCTCCCCTCTTATCTCAATTAACCCTGATTCTGATCTTTGGACTGCTTCAGATTTGATGTCTACAAGAAATATCCGAAAACTACCTGTAATTGACGATGATAGAATTATTGGTATAATCACCTCGGGCGATCTGGTCAAATATTTTGCCAGTCTCTAAAACTCCATAAAAAACGACTAATTTCTTGAATTACTAGTGTGTTGGGTTGGAAAAGCTTATTATATTTTGAACCGACTTTTTTGTTCATTATGGCAACTGAACAAACACAAAAGATGATCACAGTTACTGCCAAAGCAGCTGAGAAAATCAAAGAATTCATGAAAGAAGAAGCCGAATCTCCTGAATACCTTAGAGTATATGTTCAAGGTGGAGGCTGTTCTGGTTTGTCTTACGGAATGGGCTTTGAAAAAGCACCAGAAGAAGACGACATCGTCATGGAAGAAAATGGTGTAAAACTTCTAGTTGACAGTTACAGCGTTGACCATCTACAAGGTGCAAACGTTGACTATATTGAAAGCCTAATGGGTTCTGGATTTAAGATTAACAATCCAAATGTTACAAAATCCTGTTCATGCGGTCATTCATTTAGTACTGAATAAACACACCATTATTTTTCATTTTTACATTCCCTAGCGTTTGCAATGCAGGCAGATTTTTTGAAAAATTCAAGTTTTTTAGTCAGATTTTTGCGATACCCTCATATATCGAATACAGAGAGTCAAAACATGATAATTAAGGAGATGAATAATTTATGCCTCAATCAGGAATTGTCAAATATCATGTTAAACTTTCCTATGAAGTTGATGGGCTCGTTGAAAGGGCAGATATAATCGGAGCCATCTTCGGCCAAACAGAAGGACTGTTAGGCCCAGAGATGAATCTGAATGAACTGCAACGAGTTTCCAAAGTAGGTCGCATTGAAGTAAGTGCTAGAACTACTGCAAATACAACTGCTGGTGATGCATTAATTCCAATGAGTACAGATATTGATACTTGTGCATTGATTGCAGCAGGAATTGAAAGCATTGACAAAGTTGGTCCATTTGACTGTAAATTCACATTAGAAGCAATTGATGATGTACGTGCTGCAAAGAAGGATGACATTGTAAAACGTGCAAAAGAAATCAAGCAAAAATGGGCAACCAAAACTGTTAGTGAAGGAGAAAGTATGTTAAATGATGTCCATCAAGGTGATTCTAAAAAACTAACCACATATGGACCATCAAAACTCACATGTAGTTCTGGTCTTGCTGATTCTAACTGGGTAATTCTAGTTGAAGGAAGAGCTGATGTAATCAATCTTCTAAGAGCTGGATATGACAATGCTCTTGCAATCGAAGGTGCAAAAATTGATGAATCTATCAAAGAATTATGTAATTCTAAAGATACTGTTGTAGCATTCTTAGATGGTGATAGATCAGGTGGATTTATTCTCAAAGAACTAAAATCAGTTGTTCCAATTGATTACGAACTAAGAGCAGACAATGATGTTGAAGTTGAAGAATTGACTCCACAAAGAATTGATGAGATTCTTAGTCCTATTGCTGAAGAAATCAAAGGTGGAAAACCAGCAGCACCAACACTTCAAAATGAAGATGACAAACCACTTGCAGAAATGGCAGCAAAGGTTTTCCCAACTCTAAATGAAACTCTTGAAGCAGTTGCACTAGATAGTGACAATAATGAAATCTTTAAGGTTCCAATAAGCGAAGTTGTCAGTAAACTATCAACACAATCTGGAATCAAATATCTTCTATTAGATGGAATCATCACTCAGAGACTTTTAGAGGGTGCCAAAAACGCAGGAATTGAGTGTGTAGTTGGACACAGAGTAGCAAAATTATCAAACTCTGATGGAATGACTCTCAAAACATTCGGTGACCTGGGCGTAGCATAGGATCTTAGATGCCTGAACTAAAAATTCAGCACATCCTAACTTTATCTTATCTTCTTTCTAAAGGTGCAAAACACAACTATGTTTCAATAACCACATCTTCATTGGGAAAAAGCATCAAAAAATCCCAGCAAGCTGCATCAAAACATCTGCTTGAATTAGAACAAAATCAATTCATTGATAGAATCCTGACTGGAAGAAATGTTTCTGTAAAGATTACTCCAAAGGGTTTTTCCGAAATGGTAAAACTATCTACAACTCTCCAAAAAAGCCTAAACTCTTTTCCATCTCATGTTGAGCTAAAGGGAACTTTGGTTTCTGGAATGGGTGAAGGCGCATACTACATGGGACTAAAGGGATACACTAAACAGTTCAAATCAAAAATTGGCTATGTTCCATTTCCTGGAACTCTAAATGTGAGAATAGATCAAAAAATTCATCAAGAGGCAGTTAAACAATTTGAAACTCTGGATGGAATCAAAATTAAGAGCTTTTCAGATGGAAAGAGAACTTATGGTTGGGTAAAGTGCTTTCCTGCAAAATTAAATAATTCAATTAATTGTGACATGATCTTACTTGAACGCACTCATCACGATAATTCTGTCGTTGAATTGATTTCTAAAACATGTTTGAGAAAAACTGCAAAACTAAAAGACGGTTCCAAAATAACAATCAAGATTCCAATCCCCTCCTAACAAAAAATTATTAACAGCAGACTTGTTAGAACTGATACTTGATTAAACAAATTACAGTTGCAATAATTACTCCGACACACGACAAAAAATCTTTTGAATTGGGTTTGGAGTTGGCAAAGAAATTGGATTGTTCTCTTTCTGTAATAGAATGCTTTTACCAAAAACCCCCAACATTTCATTTCTTTGAGACAAAAACTGACAAAATTGCCTTACAAAAAAGAAAAGATCAAATCAAAAAAGAACTCTCAAAATGGGAAAAGGCTGCTGCAAAACAAAATGTTCCAATTAAAACAAAATTTGCATTGACTGACTCTATAGCTCATTGGGTAATTGACTATGTTACTGAGAATAAAGTTGATTTGCTTATTGTAGACTATCCAAGACTATCCATGACTGAATCTACTCTATATGATGACATTATCAATACAATTCATCATAAAGCAAAATGTCACGTTTTAACAACTAAACAATAATCAAATTCCGTGGATTGATTCGCCATACTCTTTTTGAATCTTTGAGCTAGAACTATCTGGAATTGGAGATTGTAATCTTGCAACTTTGGCATCTAGATTGATTTTTTTGCATCCTTCTGTAATGGCTTTCTCTTGATGAACTTGGTCATATCCTAATGCAATAATTTGTGGCCTCACATTATTTACGGTCTTGAAAATATCGTCTTCTTGTCCAATTAAGCAAAGGTCTACCATGGATAATGAATTTACCAATTCTTGTCTTTGCTCTTGGGAGTGTAGTGGTTGTCTTTTTTTCATTTTTACTGTAGTGTTGTCTGTTGCAACAACTACCACAAGAACATCTCCTAGTTCTTTTGCAGCATTTAGAGTGTAAATGTGACCTGGATGAATAATGTCAAAAACACCTCCAGCTAAAACAACTTTCAAAGAACTTCTTCCTGATTCTGTAAGTGATTTTTTATCTTCATTGACAAATTGATTTTTTATCAAATCGTCAATTTCTGAATTTATTTGATCATCTGACCATGCAGTCTTTTCTTTGATTCTTTCAATTGGGTTAGTACCATCTATTTGAGATACATAAATTGAAGAAAGAATTACTCTTTTACTTGATTTCAACATTTTTCCTATTTTTCTCCCTCTCTTTAATTCATCGCTAAAATCACATTTTGGGATCCAGACCTTTGGCTAATCTTAATGCATCAACTAACCCATCTGCATAACCAATACTTAGGATGGCAACCTCATCTTGACCGTCTTCTAAAAATTTCTCTGCATCTCTGACATACAACTCTGCATTTTCCAAAATTACTTGATACTCCTTTTGGTCCTTGTAGTATGGTTCAACCTCCTCAAGTGCTTCTCTTACCATCGGAACGTATTTTTCAATCATCTGAGCAGAAATCTTTCTTGTTTTCGTTGCATTGTCAAATGGCTCATCAATACATTCTCCTAAAACCTTCAACGCATCTGACTCTGTAAAATGAAGTCTTCCTGGAATTATTACTGTGTGTGGTGGTTTTCCAAAATCTCGTTTTTTTAGGCTGGAAATTTTACCTGAAACTATCTCTTGATCTTTGAATCCTATTCTTGATGCAACTATGGCAAAAGTTGATGAACTGATGACTTTTCTTCTTTGACCTTTTTCAGTTTCTAATAATCCATTTAATGCATCTTTAGGATCTAAAAAGAAATCTTTGTCTTGATTAAACTCCAAAAGAAGTACAGTGTGATTTCCTTCTATGACATTTTTGTAAATTACATAGTATGGTGTTGTAAGTGATTTCATTTCACTCATTATAGTTGCAATTCTTCCAACCTTGTAAAAATGCAGACCGCACTCTCCTATCATTGAAGTCAATGAAGAAGATGCATGAATAGAATGTGTTTTGATTTTTTCTTTAATTGCCCTTTCTCGTAACTCGATATGTGTTGTAGCTATGTATGGATCACCATATGATAGCAAGACAACTTTCTTTTTCTTTGCATTCTCTAAAATCTCGTTTCCATCTTCTACTAACCATCTCTTTGCAGGTCTGAATTCACCTTTTGTTGCTTTTTTGATTTTGGTTAGATCTGATTTACTAATAGGACTTGTAAATTGTTCAAGATATACCATGTCTGCTTTTGATAAAACATCAATTGCCTCATTAGGAATTGATTTGAATCCTGAAATTCCTAAACCTACAAACCAGAGCATTACTGCATCTTTCTATCGTGAAGTCTTTTTAAATGCTGTAGCATCTTCTTGAGAATTTCTATACCTCTTAGATATTCATCGATTGAAACTTTTTCATCAATTGTATGAGCTTCATGAGGGTCACCTGGTCCATATGTTACAACTGGAATGTTCCATTGAGTTCCTAAGACGTTCATGTCTCCTGTACCTGTTTTTCTGATTAATTTTGGCCTAGATTGCTCTACATCCATGATTCCAAGCGTAAATGCACGCACCAATGGAGAATTATGTGCTGCCTCAAATGGCTCTGTTTCATCAAGAATAGAGTAGAATGCCTCTACCTCTCTTTTTTCTGCAATCTCCTTGACTAAATTTGCAATCTTTTGTTCAATTGATTTACAGTTCATATCTACTGGAATTCTTATGTCAAAAGTTGTTTCACATTCTTTTGGAGTAACATTATGACTTGTTCCTCCTTTTACTTCTGTTATGGTTGCAGTCAACAACATTCCTTTTGTTCTGTCATCTTGATTTTCTTCTAATTTTTCTTTTAACTCTCTTGCAAAGATCATTGATTCTAAAATTGCGTTTTTTGAAAGCCATGGTGCACTTGCATGTGAACTATCCTCTACACTTATCTTGAGATTTATTGCTAATCGTCCTTTGTATGCAATTGTAACTTGTTTTATTCCACTTGGTTCTCCAAAAACTGCATAGTCAACATTCATTTCTTTTTTGACTAGGTTTTTGATTCCAGTAGCATTTCCTTCTTCATCAACTGCACCAACAAAGATTATGGTTCCATTGTTGTTTTGCTTCTTTTCTTACCTTCACCTTACCTGGAACAACATCCATGTGACCACACAACATGATCCTTGGTGTACCTGAACCTTTTCGCGCAATTACGTTTCCTACTTCATCAATCTGAATATCTTCAAATCCTAAATCATCACACTTGTCTGCAAGAAATTCTGCCATTGGTTTTTCACTAAGAGATGGTGTGTACAATCGGAGTGCTTTCTCAAGCATCTTTGTTGCAAATCTTGGTGTAACTGTAAAATGAGTGTCCAATTCTTACTTGTCTATCTTTAGTGCATAGTCTAACATTAGCGAAGGAATATCAACTTCACACACTCTAACTGTGTTCTTGTATTCCGTTGTATTGTTTACTTCATGAACAACCAATCCTTTCTCTTCACTTTCCATCAAATCTACACCTACGATATCTCCTTGAACTGCTTTTTTTGCCTTAATACACATTTCTTCCATCTCTTGTGTTACTTCGCATGGCTCTGCCATTCCTCCAAGTGCCATGTTTGTTTTCCAATGCTCAGAGTTGCGGTAAATGGCTGCAACAATTTTATCTCCTACCATAATTGCTCTGATGTCTCTAGGTGGTCTTTTTACAAACTCTTCTATATAATGAACTTGGTAAATTGGATACATGTTTTCTCTGCTTTCAATAATTCCTTCAGCAGAATCTTTGTCATTTAATTTTGAGATTAATCTGCCCCAACTTCCAACTGTTGGCTTGATTACTTTTGGATATCCTTGTGTGTCTAGTGCTTGAAGAGCTGCATCTTTTGAGAATGCAACTGTTGCATCTGGTGTTGGAACTCCAGCTTTCTTTAACAACATATGTGTGAATAGTTTGTTTCCTGCAAATATTCCTGTGTTAAGACAATTGATTACTTTGACTCCTAACCCTTCAAGGGCTGCAGTTGAATGCAAATTTCTGTAATAGCTTACACATCTTTGTATAACTACTCCATAATCCTCAGGTTTTTTTTCTAAATCTATTGCTAATTTCTTACAATCTACCATCTGGATGTTGATGTTTTTTTTCTTACCTGCTTCTAGTAGGCCTTTTTCTTCCCAACGGATGGTATCGTAAAGAATCGTAACGTCAGGACTCACTGTCCCCAATCCTCGCCAACCGTTTGGGCAGGCTTTAGATCGAAACCGTCTGAACCTTTTGCTAATTCAAAACTTGCGCCACATTCCGGACATGTTACAATTTCTCCTTCAAGTGCATCACTTGGTATGGAAATATCTGCATCACATTCTTCACATTTTGACATATTTTCTTCTCCACCTCCTCTCTATTTATCGTTAATTATCTTTTCAAGTCTGTCTTCAAGTGGAATCTCGATCAGATCTCCCATTCTAAGACCCTTTAGTCCAGCAGCTACTGCTTTTGCACTTTCATCGTCTTTTTCTAATCCTAACAATGACATTAGATAAGCAGCCCCTGTCTTTCCTGCTAATTCTCCAAACACGATCCTTCTTCTGTTTCCTACTGCTCTAGGTGGTATGGGCTCATATGCTGCAGGATTTCTAAGAATTGCTGCAAGGTGAGTTCCTGCCTTGTGTTTGTATGCTGAAGAACCTACTATTGGCTTTGAATCATATGGTTTGATTGTAGTGTATTCTTCAATTAATCTCGATAAATCTAGTAACATATCTAATCTGAAATCATTTGGTGATTTGTACAAGTATGTTAAAGCAACTGCAACTTCTGCAAGTGGAGGAATTCCAGTTCTCTCACCAATTCCATCAATTGTAGTGTGAATTTGATCAACTCCTGCATCACATGCAGAGAAAGCATTAGCTACTGCAAATCCAATATCGTTGTGAACATGTGCATCTAATGGTACATCTATAGAATCTCTTACCTTTTTGACAAAATTATACATTCCAATAGGGCGCAATATTCCAACAGTATCTGGTAGACTAATTCTGTCTGCCCCTGCTTCTTCAATTGCTTTGCAAACTTTTAGTAAGAATTCTGGTTCTGCTCTACTTCCATCTTCTACTGTAAATCTAATCTTTAATCCATGTGACTTTGCATACTCTACAGTTTCAACAGCTCGCTCAAGTGCTTCTTCTCTTGAGATACGAAGTTTGTCTTTTAGATGAATGTCTGAAATACCTAGATATGCTGCGCACCATTTTGCATCACAATCTAATGAAACATCAATATCTTCTTTGAGTGCACGTCCATGAGAAACAATGTCTGCTTTTAATCCTTGTTTGATTATCGTCTTTGTTGCTTCTTTGTGATCATTTGATACAACGGGTGAAATTTCAATTTGGTCTACACCAAAATAATCTAACATCCATGCAATTTGGATTCTTTGTTTGTTTGTAAATGAAACACCCGGATGTTGCTCTCCTTCTCTAAGAGTACTGTCTAATACTCTAATCTTCTTTGGATTCTTTTCATATGCGTTGTACATGTTTGCATAGTGATTCGGATCTTTCATTACAGAAATCGTTGACATAAATTGATGATATAAACATATTCGTACTAGTTTCGTTGGAAATAACTGAAAACGATCCTAAACTAGTTTTGAATTAAAATTTTGAAACGAAAGTCGTTTTAGATGACTTTTCTTAAAATAATTACAGTATTGGTGTCTACTACACCTGGTATTTTTCTTAATGCATCAATACTGTTGTTAATCTCTGCAATACTTGATCCACTCATTATTGTTGTAATGTCGTATTGCCCTGTAATCTCATAAACTGTTTTTACACCATCAAGTTTTGCAAGTTTTAGGGAAACTTTTGATGTGTCTGTTGCAGAATCAACTGAGACTAGAACAATTGCACTAGTTGCATTCTCTTCGCCTAGTTCCAAAGTAAATTTTCTGATAGTTCCATTTCCTATTAGATTTTTAACACGTCTTCTTACTGCTGATTCAGAAAGTTTTAGTTTTTTTCCAATATCTACAAATGATTCTCTTGAATCTTCTTTTAGGTATCCGATAATTTTTTCATCAACATTATCCTTGTACATTTCGTTTCTTCTCCTCTTCTGTTAGTATTATATCTAGAGCATGTAAAACTTTTGTTACATCCTCTTCTGTTATTACTAATGGAGGTAGAATTCTTAGAATATTTCTTCCAGAATATAACATGAGAACGCCTTCTCTAATCAATCCCATTAAAATATCTCTAACCTCAAACTTCATCTCTATACCTATCATGAGTCCTTTGCCTCGAATTTCTCTGATCATGGTGTGCTTTTCTTTTAATTTTTTCAATCCTTCCCTGAAAATTTTTCCCATCTTTTCAGAATTTTCAATTAAGCCATCTTCTGTAATTGATTTTAGTGCTGCAATACCTGCTGCACATGAAATTGGGTTTCCTCCAAAAGTTGAAGAGTGTTCTC
>JOSY01000050.1 GCA_000746765.1 Marine Group I thaumarchaeote SCGC AAA799-D11 | reverse complement strand
CAGAATTTTCAATTAAGCCATCTTCTGTAATTGATTTTAGTGCTGCAATACCTGCTGCACATGAAATTGGGTTTCCTCCAAAAGTTGAAGAGTGTTCTCCCTTACTCATGGAAGCTAAGATGTCTGGTCTAACGAGAGTTGCACCCATTGGTACTCCTCCTGCAATTCCTTTTGCTAAACACAAAATATCTGGTGCTGTGTTCCAATGATCACAAGCCCATAATCGTCCTGTTCTGCCTAAACCTGCTTGTATTTCGTCAAAGATTAACAGAATCCCTTTATCATCACACAGCTTTCTTACATCTTGTAAGAAACCATCTGGTGCAACAATAATTCCACTTTCTCCTTGAATTGGTTCTAAAATTACAAAAGCAGTATCCTCATCAATTACTTCACGTAGTGATTCAATGTCTCCATATGATGCAAATGAAACTTTTTCCACAAGTGGAGCAAATGCTTTTTTGTATTTTGGATTAAATGTTAATGATAATGCTCCAAATGATTTTCCATGATAGGAACCTTTCATTGCAACCATTCCTTTTTTGCCAGTAAACTTTCTTGCAAATTTTATTGCAGCTTCAATTGCTTCTGCACCACTATTGTTGAGATGGACTTGTGTTAATCCTTCAGGAGCTAATCCAATTAGTATTTTTAAAAATTCTTCTCTTGTTTTGTTGTAAAGTGAACTGTGTACTGTAATGATTTTATCAACTTGTTCTTTTATTGCATTGTTGACTCTTTGATTTTGATGTCCTACTAGTGCTACTCCATATCCTCCCATACAATCAATGTATTCTTTACCGTCAACATCCCACACATGAGCTCCTTTTCCTTTCTCAACTGTAACTGGAAATCTCTGGTAGAGATTGCCCATATACTGGTCTTCACTCATGTTCAATCACCGTACAATTATCGTGTGCAATGGCTGATGAAATTGGATTTTCTTTTTGTCCATTTGCAATTAGTGCTTTTTCTACTCCCATATCCAATGCCTCAGTTGATGCTAAAATCTTCTTTTCCATTCCTGGTCCAATCTTTGGTCTAATCTCTTTTGCTTCTGCTAATGTCAATTTTGGAACCACTTTGTCATCCATCAAGAGTCCATCAACATTTGTGATGAATAACACTTTGTCGCTTCCAACCTTCCCTGCAACATATGCTGCTGCCCTGTCTCCGTCTACATTGAGAAATTCAGACTCTTCGCTAATTGCGATAGGCGAAATCACAGGTGTAAGGCCTTGATCTAGGAGTGATTTAATGAAACTAGCATTAACTTCTCTAATCTTTCCAGTATACCCTCCATCAATTGCTTGCTTTCTGCCTTTTTCATTTACAATGAGGAGTTTCTTTTTTCTGTCTGCTTGGATAACTTTGGCATCAACACCTGATAGTCCGATTGCATTAATGCCATTTTTTTGAAGCATCTGAACAATTGTTTTGTTGATTCTGCCAGACATTACCATCGTGAAAATCTCTGCAGTCTCTTTGTCTGTGTATCTGCTTTTGATTCCACTAGGAGATGTTACAAACTTTGGCTCTTTTCCAAGCTGTTCACAAACTTTGGTAACTTCTTTACCTCCGCCATGAACTAGAATTACCCCTTCTGACTCTGCAACTTTTTTGATATCTGCAATTGTTGATGGATGTAAATCATCTACTACACTTCCCCCAATTTTGATTGTAATCATTTCTAAACAGGTGTTAGTGGAGTGTATCTTAGTCCGTCCATTTCATCAAAACCACACATTACGTTCATGTTTTGGATGGCAGAACCTGCTGCACCTTTCATCAAGTTATCTGATGCAGATAATGCAATTAATCTATGGTTGTCTTCGTCTAAATCAAATCCTATATCACAAAAGTTTGAACCAACCAAGAATTTTGGATCTGGGAATTTGTATAATCCTTTTTTGTCTCGAATTAACCTTACAAATTTCTCTTCACCATAAGTTTGACGATATAATTTCCACAATTCTTTTTCTTCCATATCTTTTTTCATGAATGTGTGGTTTGTACAAAGAATTCCACGGACAACATCTACTGCGTGTGGACTCATTGAAACATGAATCTTCTTTCCTGCAATTTCACTTAGCTCTTGTTCAATCTCACCAGTGTGTCTGTGTTTTGCTGGTTTGTATGGTCTGATAACCCCTGCTCTCATTGCATGTGCAGTTCCTGAACCAGAGCCTGCACCTGATGAACCAATTTTAGAATCTACAACAATGTGGTCTGTATCAATAATGTTATTTCGAATTAATGGAGCAAGTGCTAGCATTGATGTTACTGCCATACATCCTGGGCATGAAACAAGTTGTGCTTTTTTGATTTCTTCTCTGTGTAATTCTGGTACACCAAAAACTGATTTGTTCAAATAATCTGGATGTGGGTGTTCCCAACCATACCATTTGTCATATGCTTCTTGATCATGCAATCTGTAATCTGCACTCAAATCAATAATTTTGACACCTCTATCGTACAATGCTTTTACAATTTCAGTGGCAGTTCCATGTGGTACTGCTGTGAAAACTAAATCACATTTGTCAGTTAATTTGTCATAATCTAATTCTGAGAAAGTTAGATCGGTAAAACCCTTCAAACTTGGTTGAACTCTATGTAGGTACTCTCCAACATGTTGTCTTGATGTGACCATAGTGATCTCAACATCTGGGTGATTGACCAAAAGACGTAGTGTCTCTCCACCTACATATCCTGATGCTCCTACAACACCTACTTTCATGATAAACCTCCTCGTAATGGAGTATAATTTATTTCCTAACGTAGTTTAGAGCAAATTCTACCATTTCTTTTGGTATATTTCGTTGTGCAACTCTTGCTAATCCCTTGAATTCTACTGTATTGTTGACTTCGTGAACCACTAGTCCATTCTTTTCATCTTCCATCATGTCTATTCCTAGGATTCCTCCTCCCATTGCCTTTGATGCTTTTGCTGCCATATCCTCCATCTCTTTTGTGATCTCACAAAGTTCTGGATCGGCACCAAGTGCAATGTTTGTCTTAAATCCTCCTGAAGACTTTCTGTACATCGCTGCAACAGGCTCGTCTCCTACGGTAATTACTCGAATATCTCTAGGTGGCCTTTCAACTAATTCTTGTAGGTAGTAAATTCTATCGTGTGGACTATCTGTAATGTCTCTGATTTCTGAAATTGCATCTAACGTATCTCTGTCTTTAATTGGCATAACTCCTCTTCCCCAACTACCAATTACTGGTTTGATTACTAGTGGATATCCAACTTTTTCTAAATTCTCAGCTGCGCTTTCACTTGTAAATGAAAAATATGTTTTTGGTGTTGGTACTCCTGCTTTCTTCAAAAGCAATGTCATGAACATTTTGTTACCACAAATACTTGCAACATCAAATTTGTTTAGAACAGGAATATCCATAAATTCAAGACTTGCAGTAAAGTGTAGTCCCCTAAAGTAACTTACACATCTTTCTAAAACAACATCTCCTAAATCAAAATCTTCTTTCTTGCTATCTGTGTTGACTTGAGTAATCTTTGCATCTAGCATTACCGTATCATGTCCTAGTTCAGCTGCTTCTTTTTGAAGCATCTTCTCTTCCGCTCTTAGGCGATCAAACACAATACAGACTTTTGACATTACTCTCCCCAGTCTTCGCCTACGCTTTCTGCTTGTTTAAGCTCAACATTTGATCCGTCTTTTTTTGCGATTTCAAAGTCAGCACCACAATCAGGACAGGAGACAATTTCTCCTACTGCGGCATCATCTGGGATGTTTAGTGTTGCGTCACATTCTGGGCAGTTCATGTTTTTTCTGACCTTTTCTTTTGTAATTTATTAGCTTCTGTTGATTGCATTCCCCACAATTCTACAAATCCTTTGGCCAATCTTTGGTCAAATGTGGATTCTGTACCATATGTGGCAATTTCATGGCTGTAAAGTGAGTTCTTGGATTTTCTTCCAACTACCCTTAGGCTTCCTTTGTACAGCTTTAGCTTGACTGTACCTGTAACTGGCTTTTGAGAGGCTTCAATAAATCCGTCTAAATTTGATTTTAGTGGGTCTTGCCACAATCCTGAATATGCTAGGTATGCCCACTCATCATCAATTATTGACTTGAACTTGTTTTCGTGTTTTGTATGGACCATCTTTTCTAAATCTGAGTGTGCTTCGATTAGGCAAGTAGCAGCTGGCGTTTCATAGACTTCACGTGATTTTATTCCAACAACTCTATCTTCAATATGATCAACAATCCCAACTCCTGCAGCTCCTGCCTTTTTGTTGATGTACTCAATTAGTTTTTGGCCATCCATTGTTTTACCGTCTACTCCTACAGGAATTCCTTTTGCAAATTTGATTTCCAAGTATGTTGGTTTGTCTGGCAAATTCTTTGTCTTTACCCAAATGAATGCGTCATCTGGTGGTTCATTGTATGGATCTTCTAATACTCCGCCTTCAATTGCACGGCCCCATAAGTTTTGATCAATACTGAATTTTTTTGCTACGTTATCTATCTTGATTCCGTGTTTTTTTGCAAATTTTAATTCTGTAACTCTGTCTAAGTTCTTATCTCGAATTGGTGCAATGATTGGTAAGTTAGAACCAGAACGTAATGTAATGTCAAAACGTACTTGGTCGTTTCCTTTTCCTGAACAACCATGAGCTAATGATGTAACTTTTTCTTTTTTTGCAATCTCTAAAACTTTTTCAGCAATTAATGGTCTTGCAAGAGCTGTTGCTAAACAATATTTTTTTTGATAAAGTGCATTTGCTTTAATTGATGGAAAAATGTAATCTTTGACAAACTCTTTTCTTGCATCTATGTTGTAGTGTTTTTTTACTCCAAGCTTTTTTGCTTTTGCTGCAATTTTTTTATTATCTTCACCTTGCCCAACATCTACTGTAACTGTGACAACATCCATGTCATGTTCGTCTTGTAGATACTTTACAACAACTGAAGTATCAAGCCCTCCAGAGAATGCAAGAATTCCTTTTTGAGTCATAAAACATCTTTTCCGTCGTATTTTGGAATTTATCTTTTGTGATAGGCTTGCAAATCAAATTTTTTTGCAAAAAATTTCCGGCTAGCTTGAGCTAAAATTCGATGATTATTTAACCGCCAAATATAACGCTGTTTTATGAAAATTCGTTCGGCAATTGCTGCAGGAATTGGAGCAATTATCGTATTTTCTGCACTTGGAGTTGCTCTTAGCTCTAGTGCTGATACTCATGAAAATAAAATCCGAATTGCTTATTTTCCAAACATTGGACATGCTATACCAATCGTAGGGGTGGAGAAAGGCTTCTTTGCAGAACATCTTGGTGATGATGTTAAAATTGAAACCAAAGTATTTGATAGTGGACCTCAGGCAATAGAAGCTCTGTTTGCAAACTCTGTTGATCTTGCATATGTGGGACCTGGACCTGCAATTAACGGATTTCTAAATTCTAATAATCAAAATGTAAAGATACTTGCAGGTGCTGCAAGTGGTGGTGCTAGCTTTATTGTGCATCCTGATTCTGAAATAAAATCTGCAGCTGACTTTGCAGGCAAAAAGATTGCAGCTCCACAAATTGGAAACACCCAAGATGTTTCATTGAGACACTTTTTAGCTGAAAACCAACTAAAGCCAGCTGAGAAAGGTGGAAATGTTGTTGTTTACAATATTCCAAATCCTGACATCTATACACTATTTGTAAAAGGTGACATTGATGGTGCATGGGTTGCAGAACCCTGGGCTACAATTTTAGAAACTGAACTAAATGGGAACCGACTATTCCATGAAGAAGAACTTTGGCCTGACAATGAATTTGCATCTGTTCTTTTAATTGGAAATGTAGATTACATTGATGACAACAGTGCGGTATGGGCTGATTTTATTCGCGCACATCATGAAACGCAAATTTGGATTGAGACAAATCCTGTTGAAACTAGAATTGTTTTCAATGATTTTCTAGATTCATATCTTGGACAGTCTTTATCTGATGATGTTGTTGATGTGGCACTATCTAATATTATGATAACAGCAGATCCTAAACCAAACTCTGTCTTCTCTTTTGCTGAAAAAGCTGATGCTTTGGGATACCTTGGAAGAAATGGATATGATTTGTCTGGAATTTTTTACAGCTTTGATACAAATTCTCTAGAGGAGGCCAGTACTTAGATGACCAAACTCGAGGCCAAAAACATCGTCAAATACTTTAGCCATGATTCTCACAAGCTCAAGGCTCTGGGTGGGATAGATCTCAAAGTAGAATCTGGCGATTTTGTATGTTTGATTGGACCTTCTGGATGTGGAAAATCTACCTTTTTACGCATAGTTGCAGGCTTGGAAAAGCCTGATGATGGTCAGATACTCTTTGATGGTCGTCCTGTAAGTGAAACTGGACCTGAAAGAATAATGGTCTTTCAAGAGGGTGCACTGTTCCCATGGCTTACAGTCCAAGATAATGTTGAGTTTGGATTAAAGATGGCAGGAATTCCAAAGGAAGAACGCTCCAAAATATCTCATAGATATCTTGACATGATGCAATTAACAAAGTTCACTGATTCATACACTTTCCAACTTTCAACAGGAATGAAACAACGTGTAGCAATAGCTAGAGCATTGGTAATGGATCCTGATGTGTTACTTATGGATGAACCCTTTGCAGCACTTGATGCACAAACTCGTGATTTACTACTAGTTGAAATGCAACTAATCTGGGAGAAAACAAAAAAGACAATTCTATTTGTAACTCATAGTGTTGCAGAAGCTGCAGTCCTTGGAACTAAAGTTGCAGTGTTTAGTAATCGTCCATCAACAATCAAAAAAGAGGTTGACAATAATTTTCCAAGACCTAGAGTTACTGAAGACGAATCTCTGTTGAAATTCCAACAAGACCTATTATCTGAACTAAGACCCGAGGTAAAGAAAAGCAAGTGATTGATATGGCAAAAAATTACACTGCTCACAGAATTGCTTTTTACATTGGAATCATTGCTGTTTGGCAAATCACTGCAATGAGTGGACTTTGGCCTGATAATGTTTTTCCATCTCCATATGAAGTAGCTGAAGACTTGGCTTATGGTGCATCTGATGCAAGTTTGTTTTATGGAATTGCAACTAGTATGTGGAGATTGGCAGTAGGATTGGCAATTGCAATTGCTGGTGGCATTGTTTTAGGAATTTTCATGGCAAGAGTTGAAGTTGTCAATCAAACTGTAGGATCTCTGGTATTGGGATTGCAGTCAATTCCATCTATTGCATGGGTACCACTTGCAATACTTTGGTTTGGTTTGACTGATGGCGGAATAATCTTTGTCACTGCAATTGGTGCAATATTTGCTGTAACAATTAACACGTACACTGGCGTCAAAAATATCAATCCTCACTTTATTGAAGCTGCAAGAAATATGGGTGCAAAGGGAAGTCAGCTAGTCACTGCAGTATTGATTCCTGCAGCATTTCCATACATGATTTCAGGCTTTAAGCAAGGCTGGGCCTTTGCATGGAGAGGTGTAATTGGTGCAGAAATCCTATTTTCTTTCTTAGGATTGGGCTTTTTACTCAATGCCGGACGTTCACTAAATGATGTTTCTCAGGTAATTGGAATCATGCTTGTAATTATGGGAATTGGTCTTGTAGTGGATGGTGTTGTCTTTAAGAAATTAGAAGACAAAGTAATGTCTAGATGGGGCTTGAGATAGATCTCAAAAAAGGAAGCATTGCAAGGAAGTGGTGACCTATCTCCAGAGTGGATGGTTGGGTTGCTGACATGATTGCAAACGGACAAGACACTCCATATCAATAGAAAAACTCTAAACTTTTCTTTTTCTAATCCTTAGTGATACTACAAAAACACATATAATAATTGCAATTAAAAACTATCAAGATGGAGAGAGGGGACAAATTGCTTTTTAATCTGTATGGTAATTTTCTTTATTTTTTAAGAATTATGTTAATATGATTATTTTTGTATTTCTAGTATTTCAGAAACTCATATTAGCAAAAATTTACAAGGAATATGGTGTATGGATTTTGAAAAACAAACACATCAATCAAACTTTAACATAAATCTCAATATTCTTAATCGTTGGTCTCCAAGATCTATGACTGGCGAAGAAATACCTCATGAAGATCTGATGGCATTGTTTGAAGCTGCAAGATGGGCTCCATCTGCATTTAACAATCAACCTTGGCGTTTTATTTATGCAAAAAGAAATTCTCCTGAATGGGATAGGTTGTTTGGTCTATTAGTAGAATTCAATCAGACATGGGCTAAAGATGCTGCGGTTTTAGTTGTGGTAATATCTCGAAGCAAAGCAGAGCACAAAGAAGCAGATTATCCCACTCATGCCTTTGATACTGGTTCTGCTTGGGAGAATTTAGCAATAGAAGCTGTTTCGAGAGGACTTGTTACTCATGCAATGGCAGGATTTGATTATGAAAAAGCACGAAGTGAACTTGAAATTCCTGATGTTTTTGAAGTTATGGCAATGTTTGCAATAGGAAAACAAGGACCTAAAGAAAGCCTTCCACAAGAACTTCAAGAAAGAGAAAAACCTGCAGATAGAAAAGAACTATCTGAGATAATGATGGAAGGAAAATTCAAAAAATAAACTTTGATCTGAATTACTGTAATGTTTAAGAGATGTTATTTGTAATGAGTATTATGGCAAATGTGAAAATCAAAGCAGCCAAAAATGGCCCCTTGCTAGTTGAAGTAGATGATAAAACAACTGTTACCTTGTGCAGATGTGGAAGATCTCAAACTCAGCCTAGCTGTGATGGAACGCATGAAAAAATTGATTTCAAAGCAGAGGAATCTGAAATCAAAGTATTGGAATAGTCCATTCCCATCTTTTTGTTCTCGTAATAATTCTGCAACGAGTTTATTCAACTGCACCGATTGCCATGCAGATAAGATCGAATTTTACGACCTTTCTAAATGGGGCATGAACCATTTTATCCCAGTTTGAGATTTGTTGTGTTTTCATGATTATAGTTAGTACTAGTTGAAGATAGAATGTGGTAAGCTTGATAGCTGACCAAGGTATATTGTTACAAATTGTATGTGGAAACTATGCGAGAACATTTCCCCCTAGACCAGACTAATTGTGAATCTTTTTTCTCACAATGTTCTCGCCTATTTTCTTTTAAAAGATCAAGTATTGCTAGACCCCGTCATAGAAAGTCATTTTATGGATTTTATTTGATTGCAGCAGCATTGATTATTGTGCTCTCTGTGATGCTATGATGATCTATAAAATACTAGATTTTGCAATAATTGCAATAGGATTGGTATTTTTTGTAGGTGTTGTTTCATTTGAATTTGATACGATTGGTTTTTCTGAACCTATATTGCAACTTACATACGAATTAAAGCTATTTTCTGATGCTCTAATTTGGCCTTTGGTTGTATTGTTGATATTTGATTTGACTCTCAAATATCGCAAAGTCAAAGATCCAAAAAAATTTGTAAAAAAATACTGGATTGATATTGTGATGTTGGCATTGATTCCAATTTTTTCTGCATTCAAATTTTTCAAAATAGGTTTGAGTTTAGTTAAAAAACTAAAGACCGTTAAAATGGGAACAAAAGTTGCTCACAAAACAAAGAAGATTACTCAGAGTAATAAAAAATAAAAAATTATTTTTGGCGTAATGATTCTACAACAAGCGTATTCAAATCCATTACAAGACATGCAGGATGAGCAATTTTTTCTGCTTCAATTCCACATGTGTGACAAAACAATCTTGTTGGTTCATCACATACTTTGCATCTGTGTTCAACTTCCAACTTTGAATCACATATTCTACAATTACTATGCATAAGTATTCAATAGAAAAATTACCTTAAAAATAATACTAAAATTAGAAACAGCTAATTAGTCTGGACTATCAATTCCATTTTTATAGAATCATGTTGCAAAATTGGTTTGTTTTAATTTTTACATTGTTTAAATCAAAAAACAATTTGATGTATGATATTCTAAAAATCTAATGGAATGTATTTTTCCTGCTTTAACCATTCTACTTGTGGCCTCCCATCATCTTGATTACTCTGCCAAACATCTCTTCATCTGTTTCAGGAAGTCTGATTTCTTTTAGAGCCTTTTCATTTTTTACTTGACGTTTTCCCATGCTTCGAAAAATTCTTTAATTTAATTAACACTGTATTCGTTAAAAGTGATAAATTATGATTTTGAATTGATTTTCAATATATTAGCTTATGAAACAATAATAGAAATTCTTTGAAAACCTCCTTGATGACGAATTCTTTTCTTCTTTTGTCTTGTTCTATGCATACTTCAAAAAAAGTTGCAAATCAGTTACGTGAGATATCTGGTGTTGAAGAGGCAATCCCAGTTCATGGTGTTTATGATTGTGTTGTAAAAACTAAAAAAATATCGCCAAATGAAATCCAAAACCTTGTCTCAAAACACATACGTCCTATGCCTAACGTGCACTCTGTACTGCCTTTACAGTTGATCTCTTAGTCTAAAATGTTTGAAAAAAGTTCACTAGATATCTATCTCTTTGATGATCTAATTTTAATAAAAAATAAGAATGGAAAAGAAAAATCATTTCCAAGATGTGGAATTACTGATGTGGAATTATTTGTGATGGAAATGGCAAAAAAGGGCGAACTCAGTGATCTGGTTTAACATGTTAGCTGAAAATTCATACATTAGCTTACAAAAGATTAACTTGTTTCATTTCAAAACAACCGTATGACCACAACTGAATCTATGGTAAAAAATCTAATTAACACATTTGAAAAAGATGGACTGCAAGTTATCCAAGCTAATTGCTCTGGCTTTGAAAATCCTACAGAAGTAGAAGGAGTAGAACCTGATGTGATTTGGTGGAATCCTCACAAAGAACTATACCACGTTGGAGTTGTCGCTGATTCTCAATCGATCTCTTCAGATTTAATTAAACAAAAAATTTTGACTTTGTCTAAATTGATGATGGGAAAAGGTTCTTCTGAAGGAGAACGCTTGCCTTTTGTCATAGGTGTTCCACCTGAAGCAAGTAATGTGGTGGATAAAACACTTTCAGAAAACAACATCTCATCTCAAGGAAATACTCAAAAAATTATACTTTGATCATGACTTCTATCATTTATAGAGAACCTGTACTTAGTGATGCCCATAAGATTTGGGAGTTGGTAAAAAACAACAAACCTCTTGATGAGAATTCAAAATATTTGTATGTCCTTTTATGCCATCAATTCTCAAAAACATGCCGCGTAGCTGAATATGATTCAAAAATTGTTGGATTTCTTTCAGGTTTTATCTCTCCCAAAAATCCTGATACTCTGTTTGTTTGGCAGGCAGCAGTTGATGATACTTTTAGGAATAAGGGAATTGCAAAAGAGTTGGTTTTTCAAACTCTTTGCAACACTGATTCTGATGTGAAATTTGTGGAGGCAACTGTGACTCCTTCAAATGATGCCTCTTTGAAATTCTTACAAAACTTTGCAAATCAAGTTGGTACAAAAATAACCAAAAACCCTTTGTTTTCAACTGATGTTTTAGGTGAGGGACATGAACCTGAAGATCTTGTGAGAATTGGACCTATTCAAAAAAATATTCTTGAGGTGGCTAATTGAATAAAATCAATTCTTTGGAATCTAAAGTTAGATCTTATTGTCGTGCATATCCTGTAATGTTTACCAAGGCCAAAAATTCCCATTTGATTGACAAGGATGGAAAAAAGTATTTAGATTTTCTTTGTGGGGCTGGTTCGTTAAACTATGGTCACAATAACCCTGATTTGAAAAACAAAGTAATTGATTATCTTAATCAAGATGGAATAATACATAGCTTAGATCTTGCTACAGAATCAAAAGAGGAATTTTTAGATTCATTTTCAAAAAATATCTTGTCTCCTAGAAACCTCGATTACAAAATCCAATTCACAGGACCTACGGGAACAAACGCTGTAGAGGCTGCATTAAAGATTGCACGTAAAGTTACTGGCAGAACAAAAATCATATCTTTTACAAATGGATTTCATGGAGTAACTCTTGGCTCTGTAGCAGCTACTGGAAACAAACATCATCGAGGTGGTGCTGGTATATCTCTTAATGATGTGATGTTCATGCCTTTTGATGGATATATGGGAAAGAAATTAGACACCATAGATTACCTGCGACGATTACTTGAAGACAACAGCAGTGGAATTGATCTTCCAGCAGCTGTTATCTTAGAAACTGTTCAAGGGGAAGGGGGAATTAATATCGCAAGCTCCAAATGGCTTCAATCATTACAAGAACTTTGTCGTGAATTTGGAATTCTGATTATTGTTGATGATATCCAAGTTGGATGTGGTAGAACTGGAACATTTTTCAGTTTTGAAGGAATGGGAATTACTCCTGACTTGATTGTACTCTCAAAATCTTTGAGTGGTTTTGGTTTGCCTTTTTCATTGTTATTGCTAAAACCAGAATTAGATAAATGGAAACCTGGTGAACACAATGGTACTTTTAGAGGAAACAATCTAGCTTTTGTTACTGCTAAAACTGCAATTGAACAGTATTGGACAACAGACGAACTAGAAAAACAAATTATTTTGAATTCTAAAATTCTCCAAACCCGTTTGGAAGAAATCTCTGCAGAATTCCCCTCTTCTGACATTCAGGTACGTGGAAAGGGAATGATCTATGGAATTGACTGCATTCTAGGTGATTTTGCTAGCGAAATTAGGCAAAAATGTTTTGAAAACGGATTAATTCTTGAAACATGCGGTGCCGATGATCAGGTGGTAAAACTACTTCCACCATTGAATATTTCTGAAGATGACTTGATGATGGGCTTGGATATTTTAGAAACAAGCATCAAACAAGTAATCTCTGAATCTGATTTTGATAAGCTTCTTGAAGCTGAAGTGATTCAAAAATGATTGTCCGTAACATTAATTCATTATATGGTACAGATAGAGAAGTTAATTCTGATAATTGGTCTAGCACAAGATTGTTGTTAAAAGATGATGGGATGGGATTCTCGTTTCATCAAACAATTGTTCATTCTGGAACCGAAACTAAGATCTGGTACAAAAATCACCTTGAAGCAGTTTATTGTATTGAAGGCTCAGGTGAAATTGAAGAAGAAGATGGAACAAAACACAACATTTCTCCTGGAACAATTTATGCATTAGACAAACACGATAAACATACTCTGCGAGCATTCTCAGAATTAAAAATGATATGCGTTTTCAATCCTCCTCTGCTAGGCCCTGAAACCCATGATTCCCAAGGAGTATATCCACTATTAACGGAGTTTGAAATTGTCTCAAAGTAATACTGAAATGGATTTTTATCCAACTAGACTAAATTCAGAATCTAAAATAATTTCAAGAACTGATCCTGTTGTTTATCCTAGCTCGTTCTCATCATTAAGTGAAGAACAAGAAAAATTCTTTGAAGATAACGGCTATCTGATTTTTGAAAACCTCTTTACTTCCGATGAAGTTTCTGCTTTGTTTGAAGAACTAAAATCTTTGTCTGAAGATTCTTCAAAAAAAGATTTACCTCAATTTATTTTGGAAGAATCAAACAAAGAAGTACGTTCTATTTTTGAAATTCATAAGTTAAGTGAAATTTACAGTAGACTTTGTAGAGACAAGAGAATAGTGAAGACGGCCCAACATCTCTTGGGAAGCAAAGTCTACATTCATCAATCTAGGGTAAATCTAAAGCCTGGATTTGATGGGAAAGAGTTCTATTGGCATTCTGATTTTGAGACATGGCATTCTGAAGACGGGATGCCAAACATGAGAGCTGTTTCTTGTTCCATTAGCCTTACCAAGAACTATGAATTTAATGGCCCCTTGATGGTAATTCCTGGCTCTCACAAGGAGTTTGTGTCTTGTTCAGGCAAAACACCTGAAAACCACTATATGCAATCTCTAAAAAGACAGGAGATCGGCACTCCTGACAAAGCATTATTGGAGAAAATGGTTGAAAAAGGAGGTATTGTTTCTGCCAAAGGTGATGTAGGCTCTGCAATATTTTTTGACTGTAATATCATGCATGGTTCTAATGGAAATATCACGCCCTATCCACGAAGTAATGCATTTTTTGTATTCAACAGTGTTGATAATTCACTAACAGAACCATTTTGTGGGTTATCCTCAAGACCTAATTATATCGGATCTAGGGATTTTACTCCTCTTGAACCCGTAGAAACATTTTTGGAATAATTTCTCATGAATCAAAAATTAATTGGAAAAATATGTAATGAATTGAAACAATTTCAAAATCATGGAGAAATAAGTAGATTATATCAAAACTTTTCTAAAATATTGCATGATTTGTAATTGTTTTAAAAGCGTAGTTTTTTATGTTTTTGATTTTTAGTATTGTCTACAATGGATTTTGAAGAAACATCTGCAGAATTTTTAGAACTTGCAAGTGAAGTTAGGCTGAGAATTTTATTTGATCTGTTAGAGAAACCAGCCCGTCTCACAACTTTATCAAAAAGATACAAGGTTTCTCCTCAAGAAATTCACAGGAATTTTGAGCGGATGGTAAATTCTAATCTAGTTGCAAAACAAGAAAATAATTTTTACTCATTAACAACATTTGGTAAAGCCATTTGTACTCAGATACATTCTTTTTCTTATCTGTCTCAAAATAAAGACTATTTTAAAACCCATAATTTTGAAACACTCCCACCAAAATTTCTTAGACGAATAGGTGATTTGAATAACTCTCAAGAAATTGTTGGTGTATCAAAGGTATTAGAGTCTTGGAAAAAAATCTACAAAACTGGAGATGATTTTATTTTTAATGTGTTGTCTGAAACTCCATTAGAATTAATGGATTTGGTGGTTAAGCGTGTAAAGCGTGGGACAAAATACCGTCACATTATCTCTGAGAATGCGTCTATTCCAAAGGGTAGGAGGAATCTTCTTGAGAAATCCGGATTTTATGATCTTTTAAATTCTGAAAAAATTGAGCGTAGGATGCTAAAATCAGTAAATATCTCTGTTATCTTAAATGAGCATTCTGCAGGACTAATGTTTCCTGACTCTTCAGGCAGTCCTGATCTTCGCACTATGTTCTATAGTGATGATGAATACTTTAGAGAATGGTGCCTGGATTATTTTAAACACTGTTGGAATATCTCTGATCCATTCAAGGAATTTAAATTAAAAGAATAAGCTGAAAATTCACATTAAAGTTTACGAGACACTATATTCTAAAAAACCTAAAATAATTAATGGAAAACTTTTTTGAACCTGAAAAATCGTATCTGTCTTGCGAAAAAAACGTCAAAAAATATCTAGAATCCATTTCAGACTCTCAACTAAAAAATTTCTTTGATAATTTAGAATACACACCATTTCCCATCTTGCTAATGAAAGAATACAAAAAAAGATTCAGAACCACAAATAGTTAAATTGATAGATTATGAAAAATTACCGTCAAACATATAGAAATTTCAAATTACAAAAGCTTTTTGATACTTGCAAGTTAGAAGGACGATGGAAGCGTATGGATGATTCCCTTCCACGATGCTATGTTTCATTGGAAGATGGAACCGCGATATCGCTTTCTATACTTGGGACAAATTATTCTGAATCTTTTATTTTTAAGAAAAATTCCAAAATTGTTGTCAAAGATAGTGTTGCTGAATTTTTTGAAGATGATTTGTTAAGATAAAAATCAACTATGAGCATGAAATTAAACTATTTTCTTGATGAAATATAATATGTTTTAAAATATTTTTTTAGAATGATGCCTTGTTATTTGCCTGAATGTTGGCCTAACAGACCATGTATGCATTGCAAAGGCAAATTTCTAAACAAGACAAATTCTGATGATGACTGACTCTGAAAACAGTTTGGGTGACGTGAATTAAAATGAATATTCTTCAAAAATTAAATAAAAAGAACACCAACTAATATTGTGCCAGTCATTTCAGAAGTAATTAATGAAAGAAAGTTGTGGGTAATTCTTTCTACAAGGAAAAACACTGACAAAGTGGATGAGCTTGAAATAGTAAAACCACTCGTGGAGAAATTAAACGAGGAGTGGTTCAAAAAGGGTGATTTTATTTGGGCAGGAAGGTTCGATGATGGGATGACAAGCATGGCAATATTTGATACCACAGAAGAAAAAGCAAAAAATTACTTTGAACATTACTCAAAAATCTGTATAAATTCACTTGATGTTAAACTGTACAAATGGGATGCAATGCCTTTGTTTACTATCCTTGAACGAATTCAGGGAAAAATTTAGGGTTATTTTCTGACTAATCTTTTTGAACTATGAAATGTATTTTATGATATGGTAAGAATTGATGAATGTTTTCAATGCGGTGCCAAAGAAAAAGACATCTCTCTTGTTTACCAAACTAGCGGTCCCGTGTTGTGTAAGAATTGTTATGACAAGTCCAAACAAAAATCAAACCACTAAAGATTCAGATCTTTTAAGTAAATTTGAGAACATATGGAATTAGTGAATAAAATTATTCCTTTTGGAATTGGAATCGCAGTAATTGCAATTATTGTATTTAGTATGAGTATGGATTATTCTGCAGAACCCATCCCACCTGTAACTCAAAATGATCTAAGAATCATGATTGATGATTGGATGAACAATCCAGTCGGTGATGGCATGGAGCAAAGACTGGAGATAATGAGAGCATTTTACACATTTGAAGAATCAGGACAGCAATTATCAGATGATCAAGAAGGTCGAGTCATGCTTAATCAGATTAGAAAGATGGTCAGTTTTGATATTCCTAAAGTTGAACTTGATGCAATGAAACAAGAAATTCGTGAAGAACTAAAAGAACTTGGTTTTAAAATCCAGGATTAATCATATTCTTGCTACTTTCGTTTTGTATTTTTTGCATCTGGGTCTAGTTCTAAGGCGATTATGACAACAAGGACACATTACTCCTTCATGAAATATCCATTGATCACACTCTTGGCATAATTTCTGTCCTAGTTGGTATCTTTTTCCAACTTTTGGCCTTTGTGCCTGAAACTCTTTGCACTTTCCAATGCATAGTGGATGTGGTCCAGAGTTTCGTGACATTATACTGCCTCTGAAATTTGTGGTCTGTAATTCATATCCACTAGTCTGCATACAGAGTGAATCTGCTCGTCTGATTCTCTTTTGCATTCTCTACATTCAAATTTTATTGGTTTTTTACATACAGAACAAGTCTGTTTTATCTCCAATCCTGTACCGCATTTTCTACAACTATCAGTTCTCATCTTCTTTCACCTATATTATAGCGAGAACATGTGAGAAAAAATTCACAGTTCTGTAACTTGTCTAGGGTGACAGTTTGTTCTCGCATGATATGGCTACGTTACTTTTGGACATATACTCTAGTCAGCTTGCTAGCTGACTTTGTGATATTTTAGCACCAAATTTCTGGATTAGTTTTAGCTTATTTCCATCTAGTTTTTTAGTAAATGAAATTAAGAGTCTTTCATGGCTGACTTGATTGATGAGGCTGCAGATTATGTTTTAGAACTTGCAAGCTCTCAGAGATTAAGTATCTTAATTGGATTACTAACAAAACAATCCACTCCAACTGCTTTTGCAAAAAGTATAGATTCTACAAAACAAGAAGTTCACAGAAATTTTTCAAGACTAGAAAAAGCAGGATTAATCAAGAAGAATATCGGAGGAACCTATTCTCTTACTACATTTGGGCAAGTAGTATGCACACAGGTTCCATCATTAGTGTTCTTGTCACAAAACAGAAAATACTTTGAAGAGCACAACTTTGGTGATGTTCCACACAAATTTCAAATGCGTTGCGGTCAGCTTGCAAATGCTCAATATGTTAAAGGCGTATCCAAAGTACTAGAAACTTGGAAGTCTATCTACAAAAATTCTAATGAATATATCTATGAGATTTTATCTGAAGTCCCACTTGATCTAATAGAGCCACTAGTAAAAAGAGTCAAAAAAGGAGTCAAATTCAACTATATCTTCTCTGAATCTGCTGTCGTCCCAAAGGGAAGAAAGGCATTGCTCAAAAAACTTGGATTTGATAAGCTAATGGAAAAGGGGCTAATTGAAAGAAAGATGGAAAAAGATGTCAAGACAGTTGTGGTTCTAAATGAAAAAGAAGCATGTCTCATGTTTCCTACACTAGATGGCGAATCTGACATTAGTGAAATGCTATACTCTGGTGATCCAATGTTTCATGAGTGGTGCCTTGACTACTTTAGATATTGCTGGTATGGCTCTGATATCTTCAAGGAAAGCAAGCTAAAAGAATAGACTTAGACTAGAATCTGAGGTATGTGCAATACCTTTTTCTTTTTGTGTTCATGTCTGTGGTCTCCTTTCTCCTCACATGAACCTCCTTCGCATGTTATGTAAGAAATTGATGCCCAAAACACCTGAGGACTCTTTTCTTCCATCTTATCTGATGCTGCAAAGTGGTATGACAATATTGCTACTATCACAAACATTGCTTTGAGACTTGTTTTCATGATGTACAGTAAGTTTGTAATGTGATAGGGTGCGGTAAGCTATTCAGCTTACATGTAATGGATCTTATCTGCATGGCAATCGGTGCAGTAATTGGAATGGGTGCAGGTGCCTACTTTGTTGCTAGTGGAATCTTAGGCTAGCAACAAAATTTCTTTTTTATACACTCTATTTTTACAAATTCATTCTTTATGGGATGTATAGAAATGGGCACGGTGCTTTTTTGAATACTGCATCAACTGTACTATTGTAATACATTTTTTCAGCATGAGTTCCTAGTTTTGATTTGCTCATTACTATTAGGTCTACTTTTTGCTCCTTTGCATATTCTATAATCGAGTGTGATTCAAGGTTACTTTTTATAATTTTTGAAGTGGATTGAATACCAAAACTATCTGCTTCTTTTTTTAGTTGTTCGTGATATTTTTGAATTGTTTTTCTTTCTCGTTCAATTTCTTTTTTGTCTGATTTTGTTTTAAAAAATCCAAATGTTGCTTTGTCATGTATGCACGATAAGAATATGATTTTTGAGCCATGTTTTTCAATTAGTGGAAATACCTTCTTTACAGCCTTTCTGCTACTTGGTGTTGCATCATAAGGAATCAAAATTTTTTTGATTTTAATAGTCATGTTAATATTTATTTTTGATTCTATTTAATGCTTGAAAAAATACACCTAACTAGTTTCTTTATATTTTGACTCATATTTTGCTAATTTCTCTACAGATAGGTTGATTCTTTTTACAATCTCTTGGTTTTGCGCACAAATTTTTTGACGCTTTTTTTGAATATCTGCTATGGATTTTTTTGATAGTTGTTCCAGTCCTGAAAAAGAAACAACCAATGTCTGCAGTTTTTTGATATTCTTTTTTAATTCTTCAGAGCTTTTTTGTTGTACTTTTTTTTCTTTTTTTATCTTATCTCTTAGTGATGTATCTTTTTTGCTGTGTGACTTGTTGCTACTTTTTTTATGTGGTTTTTTTCTTGTTTTTACTGTTCCATGAAGTTTGGATAGCTTATTTTTTTGAACCCCTAATGGGTTTAATCTAGTCTTCTTTCTTTTTGGTACACGCAGATTGTGTCCTATTTTGATTTTGGGTTTTTTTACATTCATAATTCTAATATGAAAAATAATTTTTGCCTATACTATATTATAGTTTTAACATAATAAAAGAAAGTATAAGCTAAACTGTTGATATTAAGCTGGTCAGCTAATGAAAAGTAATTACTATTGAAATATGAGACAATTCATGACTGATTTTAAGCACGTTTTGGTGCCTTTTGATGGCTCTGAAAACGGAATTGACTCCATAGAGACTGCATCAAAGATAGCAGGAAATCTTGGAGGAAAAATTACCATACTGAAATGTGTAGAAAAGAAGATACCAAAATTCCTCTTCTTTAAAACAAAACAAGACAAACTAGATGCTGCAATTGAAGTAAATGCTGCTGAAAATGAGGCTTCTAAATTTAGAAACATTGCAAAAAAATATGGTGCAAATGCTACAACTGAAATTAAAAAAATTGATGATAATCCTCATCAACACATTATAGATTATGCAAATAGACATGATGTTGACCTGGTAGTAATGAGTCCTTCAAAGGACATCAATACCACTGAGATTTATGAAAGCATTGTTGACAAAATTTCAAAAAACATCAACTGTTCTTTATTGAGGTTGCAATGACCTGTTATCTACCAGAATGTCATTTAGATGATCCATGTGAATTTTGTAGTACCAGATATGGAAGGCCCACAAAATATTATGAAGACAATTAAAAAGAAAGACTTGGTTTATTGTAATTTTAGATCTTCTTGTTGCCTAAAATAATAGAGAGTCTATAGATTGCCCTTCCAAAATTATCTTCTTTTACGCTTCAAGTAATCTGAAATAATTTTTCCTGCAAACTCGTCTGGTGTAAGTTCTTTTTTGTTTGATTGACTTGCAAGCTTTCTTGCATTAGTTTTTGATAATTTGATTGATATGTTCTGCTTAATTCTCATGTTTTTTGCTCGCTTTAGCAACTTTTGATGAGATGATTTTGGGGATTGAGATAATGCTCTCAAGTATCTTTTTCTCAGACCTGTCTCTAGTTTTGAAATTCTATTAACAATTTTTTCTGCTTTTTTGATATTGGGAATTGTAAGATATAGTTTTGTCATTTCATCTCGAGAAATTTCCTTAGGTACAAGTGCCTTTAGTCTGTCTGGAACTCCTGCAAATCCGAGATACTTGTTAAGGGTTGAAGGAGACATTCCCATTGATCTTGCAGCAGCTGATTTTCCAACATGCTCTGTCAAAAATTTACATGAATCTGCAATTTCTTTGTGATTCATGTCGTTTCTGTGAATGTTTTCAACTACTGATGCTGCCTTTGCATTTTCTAGATCATATGATGTCTGTTTTGTTAGAACATGGACTGGGATTTTCTTTGCACCGAGTCTTTTCATTGCTGCCAGTCTTCTTTGTCCTGACATTAGCAAAAATGTATTTTTTCCTTCCTTTTGGACTAGAGGTGGATTCAACAATCCTTCATTTTTAATTGATTTTGCAAGCTCAGAAATATTTTCTCTGTCAAGCTTTCGTGCCTGAGCTTCTTTCCAAACTTTTATCTGTTTTATTGGAATTTCTTTTAATCTGTATGATATTGTTGGTTTGTAGCGTTTTACCACATGTGTTGATGGACACGATATATGTTAAAACATACAGTAATGTACAATTGACTATTCATCAATTTTTTTTATTTACTTTCTAACCACACAAATAATTTAATTTAGTTTTAATGACAAGTCTTGAATTTCTTTTTGTTTTTCAACCATTTCTTTGATTTTTTCAGATAACTTCTCACTTTGAGGATTATCTGATTCAATTTCTTTGTATTCTGTGATTAACTTTTGATATTCCTTTTGAAGTTCTTCATACTGTCTGATTTTTTCATCATTGTTTTGTGTTGTAGTCATAAAATTCACTTTTGTTCTATACGCTCAAGTCTATACTTTTGAGATATTTTGAAGCAAATGGTCTGAGAAGTTTAATCATTTTACGAATTGTAACTGTACTGATATTGGTCTTTTTAGAAATCTTTTCTATGGACACATGTTCATCATAATTAATAGCAGAAAGATAAAGAGACGCAGCTGTAATTCCTATTGGATTTTTTCCTACATGCAAATGTTCTTTTTTTAGATCATGAATTATCTTTCCTGCTAGTCTGGCAGTTTTTTCACTAACTGATAATGAATTTGATATTTTGGATACATAATCTGCCTCAAATGAACTCACGTTTAGTTCTAGATTTTTTACGAGTCTCTTGTATGTCCTTGAAAGCTTCTTTTTGCTCATATTTGCCACTTTTGCTGTATCGTTCATGCTTCTTGGAATTCCCAACTGCTTACATGCTGCAAAAACTGATGCAGCCATCATAGATGGAATGGAACTGCCACGTATGATATCCTTGCTTACTGCTTTTCTATAGATATAGGCTGCATGCTCTTTTGCATTTTCAGGCATGCTTAACTTACTAGCATATGCATCCAAGACTGTAAAAGCCCTTATCAAATTTCTTTCTTTATTGCTGTTTTTACTTCGTGAGTCCCATAATCGCATTCTTGAAAAATGAGCTTTGTTATTTGCTACAATTCTTTTTCCTACTGCATCTACATTTTTTTTGGAAATTATTGATGATTTTGACATGTTTGACATTGCAATTTTTGAAGGAGGACCATTACGTGCATTTTTGAGAAAATCTTCATTTGTAAAAGCACTCAACCCATTAGTTTGCTCAACTGTTTTTTCTTTTATTACGATTCCACAATCACTACAACATACTTCTCCTGTGGTAGTGTCTGTTATGGGTGATGTGTGATTGTCATTAAAATAACACTCTAGTATTTGCTTCATAAGCAAAATTAGTGTCTAAATGTTATTATGATTTGTAGAATTTAGAGCTTAATTTCAATTAATTAGCTTATAAAAATAATATTTATCAAATATCAAAATTGAATTCTTGATTACATCAAAATAAAATTCATGAATAGTTTTTTCTTCCTATCTTCCATTTCTCTAATCGTTTCCTTTCATAATCTTCTAAATCTCGATTTTTTGGCATTATATGTCAAATACAAAAACATCATCTAAAACTAATCATCAACAAATTATTTGAAATTAAACAAATCAGCTTATGAAGTAATAATAATGATTTTTTAACACACAACGTTATGGGAACTTGCTATTTGTTGTTAACATGTGCGGTAAACAAAAACATTGAGACAGCCAATATTATTCGTAAATTACCTGGTGTAGAGGAAGCAATCCCTGTTACTGGTGCATATGATTGTATTGTAAAAACTGAAATGATCTCTGACGATGTAAAAAATTTCGTGTTATCTAGTATACGTCCGCTTGATAACGTACGAAGTGTTCTTACACTATATGATGCACCTCCATTACTTCTATCATGATGTTTGATAATTCCAAACTAAGCGTGTATGTCTTTGAAGATGCTATAGTGGTCAAAAACAACAAAGATTTCACAAAACAATTCCCTAGATGTGGCATTACTCATATAGAATCATTTGTTCTTGATATGGCTAAACGTGGAAAATTAGACGATTTACTATGTTAGGTGTAAATTTACCAAAAAATTGTTTAAAATAAAAGAAATTCTTTGGATGGTTGTTTACCATCCTTGTTTGATAAAACCTACACTATTCTTCTCTGGCTTTGTCATGAGTCCAATAGTATGCAATCTTTGATGGAATTAACCAAAATTTCTTTGTTCCACCATCAATTTCTACAAGATCTGATGATTCGTCAAACTTGACATTGTGTTTGTGAAGTTCAAATTTTTCACCAGTGTCTGACATTACCATCAACTCACCTTTTTCTTCAACTAATTGTTGAAGTTGTTGTAATTTTGTCATACAATGTTTTAGTTCTCAGATTACTTTAGTTCTAATATTAACATCAGCTGAATTTAACAAATATAGCGTAGGTGTGTTTATGAATTAAAACTGTGATAATTAGAATAATGTCTGGTCAAACTATTTCAAAATCATTGGATTACGCATGTGATATTTTACTTGCAAACAATGCAGTAAGATATGTTGGCATATTGGGAACTCATCTCAAAACCCTACAATACATCAAAAATGACGCAATGTTGATGAATCCAAGATAATTCTCTGCTACTCTTTCATATCTTATTGCAGTTCTT
>JOSY01000049.1 GCA_000746765.1 Marine Group I thaumarchaeote SCGC AAA799-D11 | reverse complement strand
TAATTCTTGGAATTTCATGGAGATATGCTGTGTTTGCTATTTGTTAGATCAGGATGATCGTCAATTATTCACTAAATGATTAGTTTTGAGATGAGTTATGGATAATATGGGTAATCTAATTTATGACAAAAAACAGAATGGTGTAAATTTGTCTCTATCTGATGAAAAATCACGTTCTTTGTACATAAAATCCGTTTTGGGTGTTTTATTTGAAAAAGATTTTGATGTTCAAATTGGTTCCTTAAAATACAATGTCAGTCACAGAACAAAAATTGACATGATAACAATTCCTATGTTTAATCATGTAATTGTAATTTCAACAGAACCAAACGAAAATTGTGATGTTATTGCAAATAGTGCCATACAGATATTTGAAAAATTATTAAAAAATTAATTTCTAACCTGATGTTGATTCATCATAATTTTCATCAAAAATAATTTTATTATTATAAGCTTGAAAGCTTATGAATTTTTATGTAATTTACCATCCAATAATAATTAGAAATGAATCTTTATGATAAAAAAATAATAAAATGTTCTAGGTGCAAAAAAACAGTTGGGGAAATAGATATGGATGTTAAAATAGTTGATGTGGTGTGCAAAAATTGCAAAAAATATGACCAAAATGAACTCTCATATGAGTATCTCAATAAGAGGATGATTGAGACGGTATTGTCATAAGCTAAAAAAATTATTTTAAACATATCAGCTTATGAATTGCTATATCCCTTGATTTTAGAATCTGATAATCTATCTAGCATTACTGCATCATTGGTAACTGAAACTCCTGATATTGCAATTGATGATGAAACTAGACATATGGAATCTGCCCGCCTTGCAATAAGTGGCATGTCAAATGATGGTCAAATATTAGTTGAAGTTACAAGTACAACTCCAAAAGAGAATATGTCTTTGGATGTTACAATTAGATTTTTTGATGAATTAGAAAATCCGATCAAACATGTAAACTATGATGTTTCTATAATTCAAGAAGGAACTGTTGTGTTTGAAGAAACAAAACTGCATACCCATACTGGAGAATCAACACTGCGCACAAACGTACTTGATAGTGATTCTTCTGTAGATGTCAACATTACTTTGCAAGGAATTGGATTACCTGGGGAGGATATCAAATGGACAGGACCTGTAAATGAGACAATCACATTCAAAGTCGTTCCTGAATTTGGTACAATTGCAATGATGATACTTGTTATTGCAGTCATAAGCGTTATTGGATTAACTACCAAATCTAGATTAAGAGTTTGATCTTCTGGACTATCATTATTTTTGATTTCTAGATGATTCTTTCTGATTTTTTATTAGCAAGTTATGTTGTATGGTGTATACATTGATTATTGATTTTGACAACAAGGCAAAAACAAAAGTAATTGTATTAAAACCTCAGATAACTGAATCTGAACTTAAAGAAATTGTAGATAAAAAGAAAACAAAATATTTTCGACGTATGTTGAAAACCCCAAAATCACATGAAGTGCATGTTCATTCATCCATGTTGGTATACGAACCTATAATGCTGATATCTGGAAAGTACAGCGCCAATTTTTACCGCAAAGCATCATATGAGATAAATGTTGATTCTAATGTCAAAGAACTCGTTTTTGAGGATGGAGTTTTCCCTGCAACAAACTTTACTCCGTCTTCTTCTTTTGCTACAAAACTGAAAAACAATTCGGTATCAATAAAACTCGAAGAACATGTTTTTGTTTCCCATGAAGATGAATTGGTAATTGATCATCATGGCAAGATTCGAGATTTCAAGTATAAAGTGCATAATAATGACATTGAAAATTACCCAAAAAGAATACTGAAAAAAAATACTGTAAAGGACTTTGAGATTACAGAAGAGGCTGCTGCAAAAAAACTAATTTTGTCTCTTCAATCCCATGAAAAGTTTGATGATGTCAGAGATTTGCAGGAAAACATGTCCATTGATAGGATGACCAAAGTCTACATTCCAATTTTTGAGGCCCGATTAATTGGGCCTAAAAGAAAAGTTGAGATCTTAAGATATGATGCTGTAAAGAGAAAACTACTCTAAACAACCATACTCATCTTTGCAAAAGAAACTTGTGATTATTTACTCAGAGTTGGGAATTAATGATTGGTCTAATATACATGCAAACCTGTACTATATGCTAATGAAGGTACTTTTATTTTCAATTTTGTTTGTTTTGTTATTTTCAATATCTCTCTCTACAAGTTATGCTGAAACTTGGAACGTCTCTATTCCTGGTGGCGCTGCCAATCCTGAAGTTACTGTGTGAATTACAGCATCACCATTTTCCCATTGCACCTTGTCTCCAGGACGTATAGAAATCTCTGCAGGCAAGAAATGTGCAGGAAAAGATGCAGTTAGATTACCTGTAATCAAACTTGAATCTGATTCCACATCAGCTACGGTGAAACTAGTTGATAGAATCATTCCAAACTCATGTCAGGTTGGGGTAGCAAAGATCAATGCACTTGATCCTGATTCAATTGCACCTAAAATTAGCACAAATTCAGGAGTATCTGATTCAATTGCAAAACTAGAGCAGAAAATTGATCAACTCCAAACTGAATTATCTGATCAAAGAAAGACACTAAATCAATTGACATCAAAGAAACTAGATTCTGCAGGTGAAGAACAAGCTGCAGAAATTATACAAAATATTGCAGATTTACGTGTTGAATTGTTAGAGACTCGAGCAAAACTGTATGGTTTGATGCTCTTAGTTTAGAATAATATCTATCCGACTATGTCTCTTGCAATTCTTCCATGACATGAACACTTACAAAACCTGTAAAAATCTCCATCATGTTCATTCTCACAAATATTGCAACCTTTTCCAGTAGCCATTTTTTTGCATATTGTAAATTACAATATTTTTATTTTTTGCAAATTTTATCTTGATTCAATAAAAATCACATCAACAAGATCATTGTTGCTTCTTTTGGTAACTGTATCCCTACTTGCATTGTGAAAATTTTGTAAATGTGCTTTTCTTGTCTTGATACCATATTCTCTACACAATCTGCAAAAGTAGGTTGTCTGCCTTTGAGATCTTGGCATTGATTGATTTTTACATTCTAAAATCGCAGTTTGCATGTGGGAAAACAACAAACCAGATATTTTAATATTGTCATAAATATGACAATATGTCAATTATAGATAATATATGCAAAATCTTTATATTTTGTCATCACTATTACAGTAATTTGGTGATTAAAAGATGTTTGATGACCACTTTGAAAGAACATTTCGAAGATTATCAAGCCCCTTTTTTTCAATGGGCGATGTCTTTGAAAAGCCTGAAGGCACAGTCCAGACTTTTGGACCATATTACTACGGTTATGTAAAGACTGTAGGTGAAGATGGAGTTCCTCATGTAACTGAATGGGGCAATACAAAACCATCTAGTTCTCTTGCAGACTCTACAGTAAGAGATCCATACGTTGATGTTTCAGTCAATGAACAAGAAAACACTCTCAAGATTGTATCTGAGATGCCAGGAATTGAAAAGTCTGACATTCAGCTAAATGTGTCAGATAAACTGGTACTGCTATCGGCCAAACATGGCGATAGAAAGTATGAAAAGAAAATTCCACTGCCCTCAAAAGTAGATGAAAACTCTGCAAAAGCAAAATACACAAACGGAGTCTTGGAACTGACAATATCTCTTGCCAAGGAAAAACCACAAGGCAAGTTAGTGTCAGTAGAATAAACTGGAGGAGAAAAAGATGAGCAATAATTCATCACTCAAACAGTTCCAACAATCTGTGAAATCTTCTGTGGAAAAAATTTCTTCAGAATGCGAAGAAGTTTTTTCCAAATGGAAGTTTGGCAGGAGAAACTTTCCTTGAGGTGAAAAAAATGCCAGACACTTTGTGTAGACAATGTGGCAGTGAATTGGATGTTGCAAATCAATGTTTTAGTTGCAATCAACCAATTCAGCTAGTTTGTACAAGATGTTTGCAACTAACTGAAGTTAGATTTCACAGCCAATGTATGTATTGTGAGGAGAGACTATGTCACACAGTAGCAGCACTTGCGTAAGTCATAGAACACCTGATTCAACCATATGGGGAGTCCCTTCCTCCCCATATGTCCCAACTTTTATGGGTCTATGTCATAAATGCTGGTCAAGTAATGTGCCAGTAACATTGACTGAATCATGTGAGATATTGTGCAGTAAATGCTTTGGAGGTAACTCTGGATGCTAACACAGATTATCTCCTCCAGTATTGACTGCAAACACTCTGTTTTATTGAAAAATAACCAATCTGCAAAATATCACTGCATGAAATGTGATGAAAAATTCAATCTCAAGGAGGAAAAACAATGAATACCAAAATTCCAAAGATTGTTTATGGCATACCAATAGTTATCCTATCAGCCATAATCATCAATCTTGTATTGGATGAGTCAAACATTGAAACTTCATCATTTGCACCAATGGTAGACTCAAACCCTGATGTTTATTCCAAATTTGAGACATCAGCAAATTTGTATTCAGGACCATTTGCAATCTTGGATGGAACATACGGTGTCAATGACACTGTATTTCTGATTGGAGATCAGATTCCACTTGATTCCAAAGGTGAGATGGACTTTATTCGACCTGATGAGAAAATCCATCATACATTACAATATGATGGATCAAAAAATGCAGTAAATCACTACTTTACACCTGTGTCGTCAAGTGATTTAGAAGAATGTGCTGATTGTGAGTTTTTTGGAACTTGGAAAATATCCTTTAGAAGCAATCAAGGAATGACCTATCTTCCAATTACTTTTGAAGTCATTAATTCAGAAGATTAATTGGAAGATCTTTTTCTTTATTTTCACTTATTTTAGCCATTTCGTACTTCCAAAGTTTTTAGTTTAAACACGTTTTACTTTCTAATCCTTAGTGATACTACAAATGCGCACACAATAATTACAATTGCAAAGTACATCACCGCAACATAGTCAAATACAAATGCAATTCCTCCTGCAATTACAGGACCAACCACTGTTGCAATTGATAGAGTTGAGCTAAATATCCCAGTTGATGTTGAACGTGGATTGTTATCCATCAAATGAAAGTTTCCTCCGATAAACAAGAATGCCCATGTTGCACCTACTAGTGACATGAATGGCATTGCCATCCACCATTCAGTAACAAATGACAATCCTACAAACACAAATGTTGTACATCCAATTCCTATTTTGAATTTGGTAACATTTGAGAGATGAATCTTGCTTGCCATTACATTCATCAAAATAAATGCAGTCATTGTGTTTGCTGTATACACAATTGATATGTGATATAATTCTCCTCCCCATTTATCAACAATCATTATTGGAAGAATGGTCCAAACAGCTGCAGCACCAATATGTCTTAGTAGTAATGACAAGAAAAGAAACTTGTTTTTTGAAATAACTCTTTTTGTTGTCCCTGGTTTTACTTCTTTTTCTTGTTCAGGATTTGGCAATCTGATTGTAAACAACAATCCAACTACAAATGATGCAGCACTAATCAAGAAAATTAATTGCAAGTCATTTGCAAGTCCTGCTGCTGCAATTCCTGCCATCCATCCTAATGCATGAAATGAGATTACTGTTGCTGCTCTCTTTTTGTCAACGTTTGCCTCATAGGTATATGCAATCATTGCTGGAATCATTATTCCGCTTGCGACTCCTGCGGCAATCCTTACCAAGAAGAACATGGAGAGATCTGTTGCAAAGTAATGCATTCCAAATGCTATTGCACACCCAATGAAACCAATCCTGATGAATTTGAGCCTGGTTCCTTTCTTGTCTGAGTGTCTGCCAAAGTAGATTTCAGAGAGAATCTGAGCAAAACTAAACGAGGCCACCAAGAGCCCTATCTCAAAGACTGAATCTGTAACGCCTTGAGCAATAATGGGCATGAAAACAAAGATGATAGAGATCCCAGCGTGCTGAAAAAATGTTGCACTACGTACTAGATTGTTTACTTGAACTTTTTGCATAAATGTCCTGAAAAATTATTAGGCCTAATTTCAACATACGTATCAATAATACTCTGGTTGGTGGTTTTTTCTGAAAAGAGTTAAACTGTGCAAACTCATTTTCAAATTAAATTGGCTGAAAAAGAACCCTTTCTAAGTGCTCTACAAAATAGAGTATTGCTTTTTGATGGTGCAATGGGAACTGAAATTCAAAAGTTCAACCCCAAACCAGAAGATTTTCCAAACAATCAAGACGGGTTCAATGACGGTTTAGTAATAACACATCCTGACTGGATTAAACAAATTCATAGACATTACTTGGATGCCGGAGCTGATTGCATTGAAACAAATTCTTTTGGTTCAAACAAAATTAAACTAGACGAATATGGTTTTGGTGATCAAACAATTGAATTTAACAAAAAGATTGCACAACTTGCCGCTGATGTATGTCAAGAATATTCTGACAGACCTCGATATGTAATTGGTTCTATGGGGCCATCTGGATTTTTACCAAGCTCAAATGATCCTGATTTGGGACAAAAACCTCTTGATGAAATTAGAGAAGCATTTGAGCTGCAAGCAGAAGGATTGATTCTTGGTGGCGTTGATGCATTATTAATTGAAACAAGTCAGGATATTTTGGAAGTAAAATTAGTAATTGAAGCATGTCATGAGGCTATGGAAAAAACTGGAAAGAAAGTCCCAATAATTGCAAACACAACACTAGATCAATATGGAAAGATGTTACTTGGAACAAACATCCAAGCTGCATATACCACTGTTTCTGATATGGGAATTGATATCTTTGGAATGAATTGTTCTACTGGTCCAGTAGAGATGACGCCAAGTGTAAGATGGCTTGATGAACAAAATGAACACAATATTTTGGTGGTTCCAAATGCCGGCATGCCTGAAAATGAGGGAGGACAGGCAGTTTACAAGATGACTCCTGAGAAGATGGGTGAGGCATTAGGTGATTTTCTTAATCAATACAAAAAGGTCCGAATAATTGGTGGCTGTTGTGGAACAAATCCTGAACACATCAAAGTTCTAAGAAAAGTAATTGACGAAAAAGCCAACTCTGTCGAGGGTTAAGTATTTAGAAAAACCGAGATGATTTTACACTATTGACTATTCCTAGAGTAAGCTCTGCACTAAAGGCAGTTGATCTAAAACAAGTTCCTGCTCCATTAATTATTGGAGAGAGAATCAACACACAAGGTTCACGTAAAGCAAAGAAACTAGTTCTTGCAGATGATTATGACGGACTAGTTGATTTGGGTAGAACTCAAGTTGAAGACGGTGCACACTGTCTTGACGTATGTGTTGCAACAACTGAACGTGCTGATGAAAAAGAATTCATGTTAAATCTAGTAAAGCGTTTGAGTCTAGAAGTAGATGCACCTCTTGTAATCGACTCTACTGATCCTGATGTTATTGATGCATCAGTAAAACAGATTCCAGGAAGACCGATAATTAATTCAATTAATCTTGAAGGTGATGGAAGCAGATTTGAAAAACTTGCACCAATAATGGCAAAGTATGGTTTACCTGCAATAGCATTGTGCATTGGACCTAATGGAATGGCAAAAACCCCTCAACAAAAACTAGAAACAGCTGAATTGCTTTTTGAAACCGGAAAAAAATATGGTCTAAAAATCGAACAGTTTATCTTTGATGTACTTACATTTACACTTGCAACAGGTGAGGATGAATTCCTTGATGCAGGAAAAAACACTCTTGAAGGAATTCGTCTTGTAAAAGAAAAATTTCCTAACTCTTTTACTACTCTGGGTCTAAGTAACATTAGTTTTGGTCTTGTTCCTTACGCTAGAAAAATTCTAAATTCTGTATTCTTACATCATGCAATAAAAGCTGGTCTTGATACTGCAATTGTAAATGCAAAAGAGATTATTCCATATGGCGAAATAGATGAAAAAGAAAGAAAACTTGCCGAAGATCTAATCTTTAATACTCATCCTAACGCATTGTCTGAGTTAATCACATACTTTGAAAATGCAGGACCTCAAACCAGTACTGCATCTAAGAAGGTAGATGTTGACCCATCTTGGCCTGCTGGAAAGAGGGCTAACTTTAGAATTGTAAATAGACTCAAAGATGGAATACAAAATGATGTTGTTTCTGCTATTGCAGATAAAGTTGCAAAAAATGAAATTCTAAAAGAAACTGATGGTGTTCTTTCACTTGATGCTCCTCCTGAAGTGACTCATGATGGTGCCATTAAAACCCTCAATGAAGATTTGTTGCCTGCAATGAAAGAAGTAGGTGATAAATTTGGAGCAGGAGAATTGATTCTTCCATTTGTTTTGAAATCTGCTGAATGTATGAAAGCAGCTGTTGGCGAACTTGAAAAATATCTTGTTAAAGAAGAAGGCTCTAGTAAAGGAAAATTAGTTTTAGGAACTGTATATGGTGATGTTCATGATATTGGAAAGAATTTGGTAAAGACTATCTTTCAAAATAATGGCTATACTGTTTATGATCTTGGAAAACAAGTTCCTTTGCAAAAATTCCTTGAAAAAATTGATGAAGTAAATCCTGATGCAGTTGGACTTTCTGCATTGTTGGTATCAACTTCAAAACAAATGCAGTTCTTTGTGGAGCATGCAAGAAAAAACAAAATGAACATTCCAATTCTTTGTGGTGGCGCTGCAATTAACAGCAACTACATTAACCGTATTGCAAAAGAAGATGGAATCTATGAACCTGGGGTTTTCTATTGTAATACAATGTTTGAAGGACTAAAAACAATGGATACCTTGATTTCTGATGAAAAACCAAAACTCTTGGCAGAGTGGAAAGAAAAATTAGAAAACTGGAAAGAAAAATCCACTGCAACAGTTGATCCTGCAAGTCTGCCAAAAAGTGACATCAAACCTGTTCAGGCACCTGCACCAAAAACTATTGGCGAGCCAATTCGTCTAAGAGCAGACCAAATCAAGATGGATGAAGTATGGCAACTCATTGACAAAAAATCACTCTTCAAACTTTCGTGGGGTTTGCGTGGTAAAGCAGGCTCTGAATCCGAAGCTGATCATGAACAATTGCTTAGCCAATGGAAGATTCGAATAATTCGAGAGAAACTGTTTGAGCCTGAAGTAGTTTATGGTTATTTCAAATGTCACAATAAAAATGGAAAATTATCTGTAGAAAATCCTCGTGGCAATGATATGGAGTTTGATTTTCCTCGTTCCACTAAACCTGAACATCTGTGTTTGACTGACTATTTTGGTGATGATGATGTTGTTGCATTTCAAGCAGTAACAGTTGGCAACAAAGTTGCAGATATTATCGAACAGTGGAATAAAGAAGACAAGTACACTGATGCATACTACCTTCATGGATTGGCAGTTGAAGTTGCAGAAGCATTAGCTGAATGGATTAATAGAAAAATAAAATCTGAATTGAATTTAGATGCAGGTGGTTTGAGATACTCTTGGGGTTTTCCTAGTTGTCCTGATGTTTTACAACATCTATTGGTATGGCGACTCTTGGAACCTGAGAAATCTGGAATGGAACTAACTGAATCTGGCCAAATAATTCCTGAACAATCAACTGCTGCAATAGTTGTACATCATCCTAAAGCATCATACTTTGTGCTTTAGAAAGTTGTTTTACCCAAAAATTCGTTTAACCCAGTAAAATCATTTGGAGATGTAAGCAAGACATCCCCTGTAATTTCATGTGATTTTCTCAACAGCTCTTCAAACTCTTTGCTGTATGATTCCAAATCTAAACCCAAAAACTTTGCAGATTTTTCATTTTTTTGTGAAGGGAACAATATGATTGGAATGATTGAAAATTCCTTTAGATTATCTGACAATGCTTGCACTTGCTCTGTGTTTTGAACTACCTGCGTCATGAATCCTTTTGGTCTTGCATCTTTCTTCTTTGCTAGTTTAGCAAAATTTGGTTTGTTTGATACTGAAAGATACAAATTTATTTTTGAATCCACATTTTTTTCTCTTAATTTTTTTACCGTCAAGCTTGGAATCTGTCCTGAATCTGCTTTTCCTGTTTGTGAAGGGTCTCCCATTAAAACCAAAATTCCTGCAAAGCCAATTTCAACACATTTTTCTGCAAATTCAAAAATCTCTTCTTCAGATTTATCCCTGACTCTAAGACTTACTGTAATTGGCAAATCTGGAATTTCTTCTTTGATTATTTTTCCTACCTCTAATGGTGATACTCTTTGAAACCCTAACACATTTTCTGTAAGATGAATTGCATCACATTTTTTTGAAATATTTTTTATTCTTTCAATGAATTTCTTAATTGATTGATCAGTATCTACGTCAGGTAAAATTTTAGGTGGATTAGCTTCGTACCTGATTGTCATATTGTAATTTTTTGTATCCTTGGTTAAAACCTTTGAATACCAAAACCCATATGGAAAAGCAGGAAAATAATGTTAAATTTAGAAAAAATACAATCCACATTTTCTACTCCAATTGATCCTATTTTGGAAAATCCTAGAAAATATCGTTTAGCATCTGTCCTTGTTGTGATTTATGGAAAAGAACCAAAAGTTGTTATGACTGAAAAACCTAAAGACATGAAATTTCATGCAGGTGAAATATCCTTTCCTGGTGGAAAGTTAGAGTCTACGGATTCAGATCTTCTTGATACTGCATTACGTGAAACTAGTGAAGAGATTGGATTGACAATAACTAGAGACCAAGTTATTGGACAATTAGATCCTGTTATAACATTGAATTCAGGATTTCTTATTTTGCCCTTTATCTCTGTTGTAAACGAAATCCCAGAACTCACCGCAAACTGCGAAGTCGAAAAAATCTTCCGCATTCCTTTAGAATCTTTTTTGAAAACAATGGCAAAAGATCCCGATCCAGATCATAACATAATCCAAGAAATGTTTACCTTTGAATATCAAAACAAAATCGTATGGGGAGCCTCCGCTAGAATCCTAAAACAGATTCAAAGTGCTCTAAAATCCTGAGATTCATTTAAAATCAGCTTCATGTATTTAAGAGCTCTCAATGAACAAATCATGCCAAAATTTTGCGCCGAAATTGGGCAAGGTTTTAGCGGTTTTCAAAAACTAAAATTATTTTCTATATGTTTGAAATAATTACAACTGGAAAAAAGTCTTCTTAATTTTAGTCACAAAGGTCATGGGTTCAAACCGGATGGTGTTCGTTATTCACAAGTAACGAATCCCTCTTGAATCTTTGTTTGCTCAAGAGATTTTCAAATAACTTTTGGCAATACTTGTTAAAATCCTTATCTGATTGAGACCATATGCATTGATACAAAGATCCAGACTAACATCTTTACAAAACTATGTCTTATTGAATCTAATTCAATTTAGATAGTATAAATCCTTAAATAATTTTATTTAGTTGAGAATTTTCCTAGCAAACAATGGAAAAATCCAATGATGACAATGACAGAAATTTAGATAAAATCAAGGTGTTTTCTTCTGAAGATGAAAACTTAAAGGTTCTTGGTGAATTACTAAGTAACAAATCTAGTAGAGGTATCATAAAATTGCTCATAGACAAAGAGATGTATACAAACGAAATTGCAAAAAAATTAGAACTCAGAGTAAGTCTTGTCATTCATCACTTACAAAAGATGGAATCTATTGGACTAGTTGAAATCACAAATAAAAAAATCATTCGAAAAGGAGAAGAACATCGTTTCTTTAGAATTCCATATGGCATGTTGATTGTTCCTGATGAATCAAAAGAGACAAAAAATGATGGATTTTTCAAGGGACTTTTCCGTAGCAGTATAAAATTTGTGGCAATTGGTATTGCTGGAGGGATTGTATGGTTATCTGATATTGTAAATTATGCCAAAACAAAAGAAGTATATCCTGTACCTTTTGGAGAAAGCATACAAACTGATCCATTAATCCCAGCTTTAATTGTTATTATAATTGGTCTAGTTATAGAACGTATGTTTAGTGTAATAAAAAAGAAAAAAAGGAAGTGACTTAGTTGTTGTTATTGAACTGTACGGTTGAATCACTTACAATGTTTGTAGACATTCCACAAAAAGTGCTACCTTGAGTCATTGCTGCCCAATTATCTACATCGCCAGTTGTTGACATCCATTTGTATTCTATATCTCCTTCCAATTCAGTACAATTTGTTGGAATATTGTGGGTTTCAACGGCTACATGAGTTACATCCATCTGTCCGCTGTAAATTACAGAGTAAGAATCAGTGGCAGCAGGATTTTGATAGTTTTTAATGGAAACAGTCCATACATTATTTGCATCTTCACTTAGAATACCTCTAATAAGATCTCCATCATTAGCATCAACACAAGAACCACCATAAGCACTACCTAGAACATAAATGAGTGGATAAGTTACCCAATCATTTCCAGCATCACAATAACTTGAATAACCGTGTTGTAATACTGGTTGGAATATAATCCCAGAGCCAAAATATGGTTCTACTGCATTGAAGTTAAAGTTGGTTCCCCCATTGTATGTTCCAGGTGCGGTTGGAGTATTCCAATAAGCTCTTTGATATGTTATATCATTTCCTGAATCATCTTTTGCAGCTATGTGATATGATGTTTGAGCAGCTTCGACTATTTGAACAAATTGATTATAGATATCTTGGAATAAATCACCAGAAGTTTTCTTAACTTCTGCTTGCTCACTTAATTCATACTGTTTGATCATAGCATCAATATCTAGAATTTGTTCACCTGGTTTGTTTGGATTCTCACTATAAATGGGCTGAACTCTATCTTGCTCATTTGGAGAAACCCATCCTACACCAGGATAAAGTTTGTATCCTGCATCTAATTTCAGATCTCTTTCTGCATTTGGTATTGTTAAGCTATCAGTGACTTTTTCTGCGTATGCTGATTCCATTACTGAAAATGGAGCTAGCAATGCAACAGTCAAAGAAGCAAACAATGCTATTTTGAAGTTTTTTGTAGTCATTGGTCATTTCCATAACTGAAAATAATAAAAGAATTAGTTCAATCCAAATTGAGCTAATGTTTATACTAAATCTAAAATTTTAATTTTTGATTCATAAGAGTTAATTTTTGTTTGACAAAAAATCAAGCTTTGTCAGATATTTTTCTAAATACTATTCATTTTTTGAAATTAATCATATGCATATCTGATAGTTAAACAATAACTTTCATAGTTTTACCAAAAAAAGTAGAAATTTTTCAATTGTGATCATTTGAGTGTCAGAAGATCCTTCATTATGAGTTTTTGCAAATTGAACTGAATCTAGTAACTTCTTTCGTGTTCATGAAGTTTAGATATTACTATATGATTATAAGATTTAGCTCAATTTGGATTGAACTAATTCTTTTATTATTTTCAGTTATGGAAATGACCAATGACTACAAAAAACAAATCAGTAACACAAAAAGCTATGATTTTTGCAGGGCTTTTAGCAATACTGTCAGTATCTATAGTAGGAAGCCATAGTGCCTATGGTGGTAAAGCTGCGTATATGGCTGGACAAGCAACGAGTAACATAACTCAACTTGAGGGGGATGTCTATGTATACAAATATCTCTTAGGAAATCTTGGAGAATATCAAAACTCGATAATTTATGCTAGTGAAAGTCAATCAGGCTTTACTGTTGGAGTTGGATACTATGCAATCGGTGATGGAACTTTTCCAGACACTGCCTATGAATTATCCTATTTAGATAATGGTGCAACCTACAATAACAAGCACTATTTTGGTAGTACCCTTAACGAGGGATGGATGGATATTGAAGTAAAAAAGGATGGAAGTAACTGGAAGACATACCACAATGGAGGTTTACACAAGACACTTGCATGTACAACATCTGGCTGTCCAAGTAACTTTAAGCTATTTGGAGCAGCTACTAACACCAACTCAGCTTTAAGCAACATACAATTTGAAGGTGACTTTCAGAATTTGAAAGGCAAAAAAGGTGGCAGCCTTCTTAATTGGAGCTCATTGAAAAATGACGAAAAATGTGAAGCAAGTTCAGGAGCATATGCATCAGACACTAACTTCAACACAATGGATCACTATGAATCATCACCAGGTGGCACTGGCTCATGCAGTACAGTTTCATGGGGTTGGTTCTACAACGGAGGTTCAGGATCATGGGGAACTTAGAAATGAAGAAAATTCAATTCTTTCTAATGATTACCGTTGTGGCATCTGTTGGTTTTGCAGTATCAAGTCTTGATGCAAATTCAAATGAGACCACATCTCAAGAGCAAAGACTAGGATTGCCAAATGCATTTGCAGCAAATCCATATGATTGTTCTATGAATGAAATTGATGTCGCATCCATTACCGCTGGATACAAAACCCCAAAAATCATTCCAGAAGGATATGACATCCAGGATTCATTTACAAACATAGGTGAAGTGGGACTATTCTATGCAACTGAAGAAATGTGTGGTCCAAATGCTACACAGAAATCATTTGCAGATGGAGTAATAATGTACTATACTGCTAACAAAGATAGCGGCGTTGGAACAATTATTGATCCTGAAAGATACTTCAATGAATACAAGATCAATTCTGACTATCCCGATAGGATAACCATCACTAAGATAGCTAACCATACAGCAATGATGTGGGATTCTGGAATTGAAAAGAACATCTACTACCTAGAAAATGGCGAAATCTTTGCTGAAGAAGATTCTCCTTATCCTGCACAAATCACAATAGTTGACAAAGAAAATGAGGAGCTTTACATGGTTAGGGGATATGTTTCGCTTGATACCTTAGAAAATATGATCAAGAGTGCTATTACGCCGAAAGCTCCTTAACCTCTTTTTTTGTATGATTTACAGAAAAAAATTGATGGTCAAATTAGTAATTCCTGTTTTAATATCTGTAGCAAGTGTAGTTTTACTCGTCTATTTTTTATATGAAACCAAGACATTTACAGAATCCGATTTGGAATATTTTCCAATAACAGATCCCTGTAACCTGAGCTGTAAAGAAAGACTTGAAATCCAGAAGTATGCTTGTGTCGAATTAGGAGCAAATGACTACAAATGTAGAGAAGAAATCAGGCCTATACACGAAGAGATTATTTACACATATGTGATTCCTCCAGAACTAGGAGAATACTATCTGATTCTGCCAGACGCAGATCAGCAGCTTGGTTCAATAATCAGGGTATCCTCTCATAGAGATGATTTTGTCCAAGTCACTTTTGATGATGAATTTAATGCAGACAGCATTATAATTGAAAAAAATCAAAAGTTTACCAGCTTCTGTTTCGAATCTAAAAACCTTCATGTATGGACTTTTACCGGCATTGTGGAAGTGTCTAGCAAACAATACATCGAAATGCATAAACGCTTAGCGAAAATTCCATCAGGCTTTGATTGCAATAATCCAATACATATTTTAGAAAAATCCTAGTTTTTTATAGAAACGAAAGCAAAACTTATTGAGAGTGGTTGGTTCGTTCAAAATATTTCTAAATACTGGTTAAAATCTTTATCTGAGAATTTTATCTTGATACAAGATCCAGACTTGAATCTTTACACTCTATCTTGTTCATTTCAGTAGAACAACTTATGAATGTCCTACTTTGAGCTAGAATTAAATGAAAACTAGATACAAAATAGCTATTGTTGTCTCTATTATCATTGCAGTTGGGACTATCTCAACTTTAGCATATCTAACTCAAACTGATTTTTTTATTGTTCCTAAAAGAAGTGGTAACCAATGGTCAAATACTGAACTTGACTGTCCAGAAAATTTTATAATTTATGAAAACAACTGTGTTCCAGTAAATTCAGAAAATAGAGAAGTTCATGACGCATCATTGTTTTTCAAATCTGTCGATGGTACAATAACTGAATTATGCAAAATTGACTTTGAAGATTTAGGTCAGCACAAAAACAAACTAGATTCCTAGATTCTCTCACAGAATCTGAAAATTCCAGGGAAATCCCCCTGATGATCCAATCAAGCAAAACTCCTTGCTAATTCTCCACTTTGTGGAAAGAAGGAGATAAGATTGCATGATTGGTGCTTGTGTGATGAAATGATCACGCAGGTTGATTGTATCCTCCCATGATACTACAGGGTACAGTCGAAACTGCCATTTTTTTGCGGCAGTTGGGGAATTCATTTTCTGTGTATAATACAGCAAAGTGATTTCTATCTTTCTCAAGTGCTTAAGTCAAAACGCAATCATTGTTAGCAGAGATTTGGTTCAATTTGCTCAAATCAGCGTTGAACAATCTCAGGTCAGACCATACTGTTTTGTCTCCCCTCCAAAACAGGTCCAACCTCCCGTTGGTAAGGTGGCAGCTTGTGTTGCCCCTACCACAAAAAATCTATAATTATATTTTGATGCGAAATTTTCAATCCCCATATATTTTAAGGATCATTATTTTTTTTAGACAATTTTTTGGCATATTATTTTATTTTTAATTTCAGATTATGATGTTTACACATCATGCTTTGTATAATTCCATGATATTACAAAAATTTTAGAATTTTAATCTCATATTCAAATTATTAATCATGATTTTTCTGATACAATCTCGCAATATTCTATGATATTAACTTGTTTTAGATTCTGATATTGAAAATAACTCATCCATTCTTGATGTGATTTCTTTTCATCTTTGAATTTAAAACGCACCAGAACTTCTTTATTGTTATAATTGTCCTTCTCGTTTTGATCATCAGGACTCATACTATTCGCATATTCTCACTTTCATATCTAGATAAAAAGTTATTTCCAGAATCAAATTTTCTAATCTAGAAATTTTCTGCAAAAAAGATAATTTTACAAAATTACTTTGATTCTATTTGAATAATCTTTTCATATTCTTTTTTGATATTATTCTTGGACTCTTGTGCTGAGAATACCTTTTGGAATTTTTCTGCATTCTCTTTTCGGAGAGGCTGGTGTAATAACTCCCAAAATTCTAACTCTTCTTCATCTGACACGGAATTATGAGTTGATCATAATATGCGTAAAAGACGTGGTTATGATATAATCAAAGAACTGCTAAACAACACGATTTTATCTCAAATAATCCCAACTAGGATCAAAAATTGAGAAGAATTTGAACCTAAAATTCTACATATCATACCTAGATAGCGATCTATTATAGCATATATGTTGATCATGCATGTATACGTACATTTAATACATAGTACCTTTACATATATGGTATACATGACAAAGAAAACCGATTATTCACTAGAAACTATACTGAGCCCAGAAGAACTTAATGGGTTAAAACCAAGAGAGCGAAGTAGATATGTTCAAAATTTAATTTTGAACATTTTAAGCAAAAATCAAGATCTTACGCTTTCAGAAATTATGGAAAAAACAGGATTATCAAGAGTTACAGTTTCAAGGCATCTTGATTCTTTAGTGTCCAGTCAACAAGTACTCAAGAAAGAAAGGGGTATGGGCAGAATACACATTGGATTCTACAAATTGGCTGGTTCTGTTGCAAAAAAAGAAGAATTTAGATCCAAAAAAGATGACTCGTTGTTTTTCAATTTTTTTGTATTAGATAATGGTGATAGTAATTCAATATGTATACAACAAAAAGAAGAAGACGAATATAGAAATTCAAAAGTAAAAGGTGCAATAACTATTCCATTTGATGACATTAAATCCTTTATTACATACCTTAACACATATTCTGCGAGAGTAGTTGACAAATGATTGCCAACAAAATAATCAAAATAGGCAAAACCCGTTGGGATCGATGTACAAGAAATGGTAGTGTAAGAATAGGAAACAAAAATTTACTTTTTCACCATTATTTCAAAGTTTTCAAGATGTAGTTACGTATATTGAAGCATTGAAATCTTATCCTGATGAATTAACAAATGCAAAAATGATGACATTTCGATTAATAGAATCTGAAAAAACTATTGTGCCATTAATGGAAAAGGCAAATTCAAAACAACTGAATCTTCATGGACAGCATTCGTTTCAATTTGAAAAAGATGTTGTTGAATCAATACCTATCTTACTAGATCCGTGTATGGATTATACCTGGTACAAACAACATAGAGAAGAATTATCACAAATTCCGACATTGCCATTTAATTTGTATGTTAGAATAATTAAAAATACGACAACAATAGTGATCAAGAAATTTAATTTTCTAGTTTGTTTTATTATATATGCAAAATGAAATTAAAAAATAGTTACGGATTAGTTGGGATTTGGATAAATGGTGTTCCACCTTCACCTACTACTAGCGGCAACTTGCCATCCCATGCTTGGGTTTTTAACCATTCCAGATAGTTTGGATTCTCAGATAGTGCCTTGTTGATTATTCCAATTGCTTCAGCTTCCCCTTTGGCTTCAGCAACGTTTGCATTTGCAAGACCCATGGCGTTTGCCTCTCTCTGTTTTGCCTCCACCTCTATTCTTCTCAGGTCGTTTTCTGCTTTCAGTGCATTTTGTTCTGCTTCGACTTTGGCCTCAATTGCACTATCAAACAATGCAGAAAACTCAAAGTCAGTAATTGAAATCACCTCAGTCACCACCTCAAATTGGTTTAACCTCTCGCTGATTGCTGATTCAATGTCTGCCTTGACTAGAGGTCTCTTTGTGATCAGTTCTTCTGCGTTATAGTTTGCAGTCACCTGCTTTACTGTCTCCTCTATTGCCGGCTGAATCACCCTGTTTTCATAGTCAAGACCTAGATTTTTGTACAGTCTGTGCACTGATTCCTTGTCTGGATGATAGTTTACTGTAACTGTTGTCTCCACTGTCTGCAGGTCTTTTGATGCACTCCTGGTGTCTTTTTCATATTTTAGCGTACGAACCTCAATGTCCACCACATCATCCTGAAAAGGAACAACAAAATGCAATCCCTCATCAAGTGGTGGACTTGCAAGATCAACTGCACTCCAGTGCAAGAGCACACCCCTGTGACCGGCATCTACTATCTTGACTGACGCAAATGCCATCACCCCAATTAGAATAAGAATGATAATGCCTATTGCAACTCCCTTTGCTGCATTGAAATTTACATCAACTTTGGGTGATTGGTATCTGGACAATTTATTAGAATTAGTGGGATGACGTCATAATTATATCATTACAAATAGGAATCTTTCCATTATGCTCATCTTTAAAATCCTCTAAAAGTATTTCCTTCCTTTCTTTTGTGTTATCGACAAACTCTCGTTGATAACTGTGTGTTTTTTGTTTACATAAATTATTCTCAAAATCAGTATCCACATATTTGGTAAATGTTTGCTGGAGATTTTGGCTTTCTCCAATGTAAATTGCCTCTTTTTTTCTGTTATACAGAACATAGACTCCTGAAACTGGTTTTACAAACTTTGCACTTTCAAGCCAAATCCTAATCTTATCATCAAGAATTTCCATGTTGATTGTTTTGCTATTCTTTTCATATTAAATTAATTGAAAAAACCATGGTTAACAACAGTGATTAAGGCCTTTAATTCTCTATCCAGTCTTGTCAAGTACACAAAATGAAATTACAATCAACAAACAAAATGTGCATAAACACTTTTCAGCTGTTGCCTCAAAGTATAGAAAACTAAGAACTCTGGACACAGAACCAATCTTGCATATTAAAAGCCAGATAAACGGAAAATCCAAAATCAATATGGCAGATATTGGTTGTGGTGATGGACGATATTCACTAGAGTTTCTGAGATATTTTGATGATTCATTTTTCATCCACTGTGTAGACTTCAACGAAAACATGTTGGAGTCATTGGAGGGCTATCTTGAAAAACAAAATATTACAAACTTTTGCACAAGACAGGGTGATGCAAACCGACTACCACTAGATAATGACTCTATGGACTGCATTGTTACATTCAATGCAATACACCATTTTGATGTTCCAAAGTTTTTGTCTGAATCACTAAGAACACTCAAAGATGAGGGACATCTGTTCATCTATACCAGACTACAAAATCAAAACTCCAAAAGTATCTGGGGAAAATATTTTCCATTATTTGCAGAGATGGAGACTCGTTTGTATGAGTTGGATGAATTAAAGCAACATATCCAAGAGGCAGACATGCAGATTCATTCTACCAAAGTATTTGGGTATTCTAGAACATCTAGTCTAGATAGGCTAGCCCACCAAGCTCAAAACAATCACTATTCTACATTTGCCCTATACAACAAAGAGGCATTCTTAGAATCTCTGAGAACATTTCAGCAAAACATCAAGGATAACTTTGATGATTTAGAGCAAATTCGATGGACTGATGAGAATATTTTGATAGAAATTAGAAAGTAACTTTAGAAAGACTATTTTTTGAAACACTTGCAATCACAGTCAAACATCCCTGCCTTTCCCATGCATTGATCATGATGTTCGTGATAGCATTTATCACAAGTAACCATAAATCTCATCTAATAGTCCATTTTAAATCTCTTTAAATGTGGTTTCTGTGACTCTATTTTTAACTAATGTCAACTACCAACCCAATCATTGAAATTGTAAACGTTGTAGCGTCAGCTGTACTGGGCCAGAAATTGGATCTAAACGACATTCAAAAAAAGTTTCCTGATGTGGAATATCATCCCGATACATTTCCAGGAGCAGTATTTCGTCTCAAAAACCCAAAGTCATCCACATTACTTTTCAGTACGGGTAAGATGGTAAATACTGGCACAAGATCCGAAGAATCTGCAGTAAAGGCAGTAAACACAGTAGTTGTAAAATTAAGAAAAGGAAAAATCAAAATCAAAAAAGATGCAGTAGTAACCATACAAAACATTGTATCATCAATAAATTTGGGAAGACACATTCACCTTGAGCGTGCAGCACGAATGTTGCCTCGAAGCATGTATGAGCCTGAACAGTTCCCAGGAGTGATTCACAGGATGGTTGATCCTAAAACTGTAATTCTGCTTTTTGCATCTGGAAAACTAGTATGTACTGGCGCTAAAACAGAGTCTGACGTGTATCGTTCAGTGAATAATCTTCATAGCATGCTTGAAGAAAAAGGTTTGATGATTTATGATTAGTGTTTTACGAATTTCAAAGAGAATGCAGATTTTGACGATTTATTAGAGATTACAGGTAAAGATAAAACAACAACACCATGACACTACAACAAGAACAACAACTATCAAGAAAGGGACACTGTCCTAGATGCGGCAGGAACAATCTGATCACAGATTTCGAATCTGCAGAACTGTTCTGTGCAAAATGCGGATTTGTGATTGATGAAAAAATTTCAGACAGCGGACCCGAGAGAATGTTCTCAGATAATTCTGCTACAAACAAATCCAGAACTGGGGACAGAACCTCACTAACCAGACATGACCAGGGTCTTAGTACCATAATCAATCCTGCCAACAAGGACTCTGCTGGAAATCCATTGTCTGCATCCATGAAATCATCCCTCAAACAACTCCGAAAATTGGATAGTCGGAGTCGGGCCAACAAACCAATTGATAGAAACCTACAGCATGCACTAGGCGAACTGCTCAAAATGAAAGAGAAACTATCTTTACCTGATGCAGTAATTGAAAAGGCAGCATACATCTACAGAAAGGCATTGGAGAGAAATCTGGTAAGAGGTCGTTCCATCTCTGCTCTAACTGCTTCTGCATTATATGCTGCATGTAGACAATCAAGCACTCCAAGAACGATTAATGAGATAACAAATACAATTAACATTAGAAGAAAAGAGCTTGCCAACTGCTATAGGTTAATTGTAAAGGAATTGGACTTGAGGATGCCAGTAGTTGATTCAGTTTCATGCATTGCAAAGATTGCAAGCAATGCAAAATTATCTGAGAAAACAAAACGCCATGCCATAAAGATTCTAAAAAAAGCACAACAAGAGCATCTTCTTGCAGGAAAGGATCCTATGGGGATGGCAGCATCTGCATTGTATCTTGCCAGCCTTGAGACGGGTCAAAACATTGCACAGAGAGACATTGCAATAGCAGCCGGAACTACTGAAGTAACAATACGAAACAGATGTAAAAATCTAAGATCCTTGGTTGTTTAGAATTTTATGTACTGTATTTCATCTCTGATAATCAACAATTAGTTATACTGTATGAACAATTACGGAAATATGTTGGACAGCAAGAATTCTCAAGAACATAAAATTTCAAATGAAACAATGGAAATTAGATGCATGTGTACCAACTGTAACTGCAGTAGAACGGTTCCAACTGTAACTGCAATATGTGATTCTTGCTTGAAAGGTACCCACATACATCAGAAGGTTTAAAAAATTTTACAGCAGAGTGCAAACATGAGAGAAGATGGCATGACCTGGAGAGTAGAATATCTAGAACCTGCTTCTATTCTACATCGCGAAGATAACATAGAAGAAGAATCCAAAGAAGAAGAACTTCAAGACTGAGAAATGATTAAAAGATGTCCGATGAAATTTTAACTGAACTAGGCAAATATGTCAACAAAAGCATCTTAATCAAGCTAAAAAATCACAAGACAATAAAGGGAATTCTGATAAATTTTGATTCTCAGATGAATCTAGTGCTGGACAAAGTTGAGGATGTCACCAATGGTGACAAAAAAACAGAGGGTCTTGACAAGAGGGTTCTGCGAGGAGACAATATCTTGATAATTTCTTTGTCAAGTGAGTGGTTTGTAACATAGATTGATGAGAAACTATTAAAAACAAAATGAGCAACTAAAGTATTATGAAAAAAAGTGACAATCTCAAATTGTTGGGATTAGTTACAATTCCTGGAATGGCAATGTTATCTTTCTCTCACTTTATGGCAGAACTGTTTGGCCAAACAATCCCGAGTATGTTCTTGTCGTTTTTCAAAGAAGCAGGTCTAATAATCATTGCAGCTGCCGCACTGTTATTCGTAGTTGCATGGCTATTCAGAGCAATTCCCCGTAACAGAACAAAAAATTATCAAATCATTTCATTTGATGTATTTGGAAAGCAAAACAAAATTGAGGGACTGCGTACAGAATTTAAGACACATGATGCTGCATGGAGCTTTATGAAAGAATACAAGAAATCGTATCCGCTGTATGGCTTTGCCCTAGTTTCAGACACACTCTCAAATGATGAGAAAAAGACCATCATAAGATACATCTAAAGTGCTCATCTTACGAACAATACTGCAACTAGTACCAGAAACCCAATCAATATGGCACCTGGAATCCATCGACGTTGTTTCTTTTCTTTTGACATCATACTGAGTATTACTAGGAATTTATCATTAATTTCTTTTACCCTCAATGTGATGAAACAAACAGACTCTAGAAAAAATATCAATGATAAACTAGAATTAAATATTGATTTTTACAATCACATACGTGTCAAAAGAAAAACTAAAAAAATCTATCCTGCATAAAATTTTTCATCTTATTGTAAAGGATACTGCCTTTGATCCTGATCTAGACAAATAAATGGATACTATATGAGTATCAAAAAAGTTCGATGCCCAAAATGTGATTCTCCTGATACCTATGTGATTTTTGAGCATCAGTACAATCATTTGAGAGGACATTGCAAAAACTGTATGGCCAACTGGCCTGAGTCTTGATAATTATTTTTGAAAAGTATATTTTTGTGAATAATCATATTCATTTTATGAGACTCATCAAGGAGTGCCTTTACTGCGGAAGGGAATTTCAGAGCATTTCAGATGATTTTTGCTCATCAAAATGTGCAAGAGAGGCCACAACTGAAAAATAGCAAAGAAACAAGAGAAGAACATATGAGTATTTCATATGTCTTGATTAGTTGTGAGATGGGTGATGAAGAATCAGTAATGATTGATCTTGAAAAAATAGATTCGGTCAAAGAGGTCACTCGAGTCATGGGAAGTTATGACGTTATAGTAAAACTAGAAGAACCATCTTCTGATGATCTTAAAAAGACAATATCATCTAAAATTCGCACAATTGACAAGATCAGAACCACCCTTACCTTGCCAGTTATACAAAGCCAAGAATGAGAAAAACGTATCATTATAATTCTGATTTATGAAAAATTCAGAAAGATCTTCATATCTGATTTGATTCTTCTCAAAAACAAAGGATTGTCTTGATTTTCTATTGACTCCTTTAGCATATCAGAAGTAGCAAAAAATCCAGGTTCTAACAAGTCTAAAAATAGCCTAAAGTTTTCAGGATCTCCCTTGTGTGGTGTTGCAGTAAGAAAAAGCAAATGCTCACTTACTCTAGAAAGGGTTTCACCTAATCTGTATCTACCAGTTTTTTCTGTTTTGTCACCATAACGATAAGCACTCATTTTGTGAGCTTCGTCTACAATAATCATATCAAATTGCGAAGAACTTAATGATGGAATGATATCTTCTCGTTTTGCAAAATCCATAGATGTTATTATCAGGTTTTCTCTTTCCCAAACATTTTCTGCATAATGAGCTCCAAGATAATCACGTCCTACTAAAACAAAATTTTCTTCAAATCTATCTTTAAGTTCTCGTCTCCATTGGTCTTTAAGATGACCGGGAACCACAATTAAGACTCTACGAATAACCTTTCGCATTTTTAGTTCTTTGATAATTAATCCAGCCATAATCGTCTTTCCAGCACCTGGATCATGAGCTAATAGGAATCTTATTCTAGGCATTTTGAGAACGTAACCATAAACAGCTTCAATTTGATGTGGTAGGGGATCGACTTTAGATGCATTCATTGCTAACAGTGGATCATATAGTGAAGCAAATCGGTATCGTTTTGCTTCTAATGCAAGAAAAACTTTCCAAGCCTCACTTGAAAAGTCCGTGGAAATGGTTTGAATGTTAATGTCTGACAAATCTGAAATTGGGATTATTTGATCTATGTGTTCTTTTGATAATGTAGTAGACCCTACAAGATGTACATACTGTCCTGTGTTGTCTACTTTTTTTATTTGAACCGGCTCAGGCCATTTTGGTCCTGTGATCGTAATGCCTGATTTTAGTTCAGAAATCTCCATTAATCTTCAAATTTAGCAAATGGTTTCGGCTTTAAAATTCTGTTCATTATTAACTAATTTTTCAATTGTTTATGGATAATGGTCATTTTGCCTTTTAAGAATTAGAACTGATTGTGATTATAATTATGATCTCATTAAAAAACGGAGAAACAATCACGAAATCTTTTGATGCCAAAAGCAAGCTTGGAAATGGAATACTATACATCACAAATTTAGGCATTGTATTTGAGGCAAAATCAAATGGACTGATCTTGGAGCTTCCATTTACGATCCTTAAGACTTTTGAGGCTAAGAAAAAGAATGTCCTAATTTTATCATGGGATGAGCCAGACAAATCCCAAAGATTCAGCTTTGAGTGCAAGGTAGAATATGCAAAAGCCGCAGAAAACGAAATCCAGCTGGCAAATTCAGAGTTTGCAAGGAGTCAAGTTTAAATCATTTGTTGTATTTATACAACATATGTTGGATAATTACAACATTACGCAGACCACCCTAAAAGTGATTGGCCTTTATACTAATGACTACAAAAAGTCACTTCACATAAGAGAGATAGCAAGAAAGACTGACGTTGATGTAAAATCCATACAGATACAGCTTAAAAAACTAGAAAAGATCAACATTTTATCAAGTGTCATCAGAGGCAAAAACAAAGAGTTTTCATTGAACCAGAACATCATTACAAGGTACTATTTGATCATGGCCGAGTGCTTTGCTGTCGTTGCATATCTTAAAAGACATTTTCTGATAAAAAAGATCTTCTCTGAGCTTGACTCCCACATAGATGGTACAGTTATCTTGTTTGGCAGCTATGCAAAAGGAACATACACCAAACAAAGCGACATAGATCTGTTTGTCATAGATGATAAAAGAGTTGACAAAAAAATCATTTCAAAGACCTCAGATATGATAAACAGAGACATCAACATAAAATCCTCAAACAGGCAGCAGTTTCTAAACAGACTGTACGATAACGACCCACTGGTAAAGGAGGTTGTATCAAACCACGTTATTCTAAAAGGCGCAGATGAGTTTTGTCAAATAATGTGGAGGAATTATGCTAGCTGACAAAAAATATCTCCAGTGGTGTGCAAGACAAAACAAGGGCATCAAGATTGCAACCCAGTCAAAAAACCTGCAAAATGCATATCTGAAAAAATCACAAACTGCCTTGCAGTCAATGCAGGTAAATGCAAGAGAAGGAATTGACGAGTGGGCAATCTCTGCTAGTTACTATGCAAAATATTTTGCCATCTATGCGTTGTTCTCGCAATTGGGGATAAAATGCGAGATACATGACTGCACCATTGCTCTATTTGGTTATCTTTTTGGCAACGACATATCACAACCACTTTTGGAGGACCTGCGACAGGCAAAAGAGGATAGAATAGATGTGCAGTATTATAATGCAGAAATATCAATTGACTTGCAAGAGATGATATCAAAAACCAAAGAGTTTGTGATTGTTGTAGAGGAGATAATTGATGGGTTAAACCAGCAAAGAATAGATGAACTCAGACAAAAGACCAAGGAGGCACTCAAGTAATTTGACTATGATTTTCAAGAGAAAAGGCGCATTTGCAAGTAAATGCCGAATAAAGTTTACGAATGATTACTTGTCGTGTTTTAAGTATGTTGGAGATGATAATGTGATATGAAAAATACAAAACAATGGAATGACTGTTGGTATGACCAAAAAAGGAAAATCTATGTTACTCATAATGAATACTTTAAAAAAATTCCAGATATTCACAAAACAGAACATCAACAAAAATATGATCAAGAAATTGGAGACGGAGGAATTGTTGTCAGAGAATTCAAAGTAAAATTTCTTTTTGGATATCCCGCATGTAAAATAAATTACAAGGATGGTTCTTCTGTCTGGTTTTTACTTCCAACAATGACAGATGACATGCTTACTAGAGAAATTGTAAAAGCAAGATTAATGCCCGATTCTCCAGAATATACAATAATGTATGAAACACAATCTGAACCTTGGTTAGAATTTGGTGATGGATTAAAACTGACTGACAAAGAATATGAACTTGGAATGGATCTTGGTAGATACTCTCCTATTCCTCTAGATGCGATAAAAGCAGCTTCAAATAAAATCTAAAGTTTTCTTCTTATTAGGTTGGATTTTCAGAATTTAATGAATCCTGTTTACTCCCTGTAAAAGATTTCATTTCATTGATCATTTTTCCTACTGCAGCTGGATGCTGGTTCATTAATTGCAATTCTTTTGTTTCCAAATCCTTTTTCATTTCATCACTAAATCTTTCATAATTTGCAATATGGTTACGACGTTCATTCAAAAATGAATCTCGAACTTGTGAATCATTTAGAATTTTTTGGCCAGCATCAATATTGCCCATATTTTCAATTGGATCCGTCTTCAAATCATTTTCAATTGCCGCAAATTCATTTGCAAGCCTTCTATGCTCATTTGTAACAATATGATTCTCACCCATTCTAACTCCCATCTGGGCCTGTTGCACCCCAACATCTCGCATCATGTGAGTGCCCATTCTGCCAAGCGTATGTCCAATAGAATGATCCC
>JOSY01000048.1 GCA_000746765.1 Marine Group I thaumarchaeote SCGC AAA799-D11 | reverse complement strand
GAGAGAATATCAGAAAATTATGAATCATTAATCAACATTGCATCATTTTTGATGTATTGTAGGGTTTTAGGATGAGTTGGCAATAAAACGAGCTTTTTTTCCTTCATTGAGCGCAGCCAATTCTAACACATGATTTAAAAAGAGCTCCGCGCGCCTGAAAATCTATGGCTGCACGCAAGTCCTCTCCAAGGAAGATTCGTCTGTTGAAGAAAACAAAACAGGCATCCCCAGTACCTGCATGGATTATTCTCAAAACAAAGAGAAGCGTTAGAACAAATCCAAAACGTAGAGCTTGGAGATCAACTGATGTGGAGGTAGGATAGATGTCTCAAGAATTAGAACGTGTTTACACAATTCCACTTGGTAAAGTATTACTCTCTCAATCTCAACACAGAGCAGTTAGAGCAATTAACATGATCAAAGAATTTGCTCGTCATCACATGAAAGTCGAAGATATTAAAATTGAAGAAGACTTGGCACATCAAATTTGGGCAAAAGGAATCAGAAGCCCTCCAAGAAAGATTAGAGTTAGAATGAGCAAAACCGATGAAGGCTATGTTCTTGTTTCTCCATATGAAGAAGAAATTGAATCTAGTGTAACTCCTGAAAAGGAAACTCCAAAAGTTGAAGACAAAGTAGAAGAACCAGCTAAAGAAGAACCAAAAGTCGAAGACAAAGTAGAAGAACCAACTAAAGAACCAAAAGTCGAAGACAAAGTCAGCTAAAGAAGCACCAAAGAAAGAAGAACCAGCTAAAGAAGCACCAAAGAAAGAAGAACCAGCTAAAGAAGCACCAAAGAAAGAAGAACCAGCTAAAGAAGCACCAAAGAAAGAAGAAAAAGAATAATCTTTTCTCAAAAAATTTTTAATTTTAAAAAATTATTTTATTCTAATTGAGGCAAATCTAGTTCACAATCAATACTACAGTCTGGTGCGGACCAATCAAGAGTATCTTCTTGTGGAATCATTCCAAGAGGATCATAGTTATCAAATTTAGTCATTCCTTGAATGGATGATAACATTACTACTTTGGATTCTTCAGACTCTGAAGTCATATCAATTTGTGAATTGCTTTCATTTAGAATTCCGCTTGTAAGATTAGTAATAGAATTTAGTACTCCTACAGGAATGTTGCTTCCCCCAACGACATAAAGCATTGAGCGCTTTACTGCATTTGGTGGGGCATTTCCGTATAGCATTTTGAGTGAATCTCTAAGTGATTCCTCAATATCTTGTCCTTGCTTGCTTGTAGTGAGAATGTTTGTCTCAGAAGATAACTCTGAGGCTCCAAGTGATTCAACTACGTGCATTATTGCAGAGTTTGCAATGTCATAACATGCCTTTGGAGTCAAATCTGGGTTGCTCTCTAATAATGAATCATTATCAAGCACAACAGTGCATTCAGAGTTTTCTCTAACTCGTTTTAGTGATACGCCTGAGTTGAAAATTCTGTCTTTTTCATACTTGAAAGGCATAATTGCAAATGAAATTAATCCTGTGTTTGCTTCTTTACACATCTCTGATACTACTGGTGCGATGGCTGAGCCTGCTTTTCCAGCCAAGTTGCTCATCATTACGACAGTTGAATAGCCTGAAATTTTTGATTTGATTTCTTCTGAAACATTGTAAGTTGAGCCTCTGATTAATTGCATTGATGGATTTACTACTGAATCTGTTGAAACATGCACAGATGGTACTTGTTCTATGAAATCTTTTGAATCGTTGCTGATTAAGAGGCAATCTGAATTTAGTGAATCTTTGGCTTTAATTGCTAGTTTTGAGCCTGCGCCACCTAAACCTATTACTAAAACTGGTTCTTTTACCTGAAAACTCATTTCAGTTCCTATTCACTGAATTCCATAAAAAACCTTCTTACGTTTTTTTAATCAAATTTTAGATCTAAAAAATTTAGCTTGCGATCTTTCCAAGAAGGCTATTTTGTGTAGCATCAATGATCTCAACTGCATGTGATTGACCAATACCTACTTGTTCAGGGACAAACACTGGTTTGTAAGCAAAATTCCTACCTTTGATTCCCTCATCTGTCTGCTCATCAAAGAGAACACTGCCTTTCCAACCGATCCATTTTTTGTTGTTCTCCAATGATATTTTGTTGATCTGCTCAAAAATTCTCTTACTTCTTGATTTTACTTCTGCAACATCAATTTGTTCCCATTCAGCAGCTTCTGTTCCTGGTCTGGCACTGTATCTTGAAAGATTAACCACATCTGGTCTTGTCTCATCTAGTAGTTTCACTGTTTTCTCAAAATCTTCTCTAGTCTCTGGTGGGAATCCAACTATGATATCTGTTGAAATGGTAAAGTTTGGGAATCTTTCTCTTGCCTTCTTTACTATCTCTCTGAATGTCCCTGCAGTATGACCTCTTTTCATGTCGTGTAGTACTTTGTCACTTCCACTCTGTACCGGTATGTGAAGAAACTTGAAGACTTTGTCATTGTCATATGATTCAATTAATTTCTCTTTAATTCGTGGCATGTACATTGGGTTCATCATTCCAACTCTAATCATAAACTCTTCAGGAATATCTGACACTGCATTTATCAAAGAAGGCAAATCTGTTCCGATATCAAATCCATAGCATCCGTTATCTGTTGATGTTAGCCAAACTTCTTTACATCCTTCACTGATCTCTGTTTTTACTTGTCTAACAATGTCTCCTAATCTGTAACTTTGAAGATCACCTTTTGAAATTTTAGTTTGACAAAATGTACATTCACTCATACACCCACTTGCAATCTCCACTATTCCTACTGCTGGATTCAATCTGACCTTTGGTAATCCTACTTTTGATAGATCAGAGTCTTCTAATGCAACTTCCTTTCTTCCTTTGAGTGTAGAATCAATTACTTGGAGAGTTTTACCTAAAGAGTTTGGTCCTAGTAGACTGGCATTTTCAGAAAACTTTTCTACAGTCTCTTTTTCAGCTTTTGGTAGACAACCGGCTACGACAAGAGGTTTTGTCTTCAATGATTTTATTCTGTGAACCATCTTGTTTGCCGTTGCATCCTTTACAGAACATGTTACAACAACATTAAGATCTGATTCTGAAGAATCTTCAACCAAGGTATGTCCTCCATTTAGAATCAATCCTGAAATCATTTCAGAGTCTGCAAAACTTGCAGAACATCCGTAAGATTCTACAAATATTTTTGCCATACTTTATCCAAACAGAGAATCAATTTCTTTGTTAGTCATTAATTTCTTTGAAACAACTAGTTCTCTGATAGTTTTTCCAGTCTTTAATGACTCTTTGAAAAGTTCTGCAGATTTTAGATAACCAATTTTTGGAGTTAGCAAGGTTACGATTACTGGACTGTTTTCAATATCTGCACGTAACTTGTCCTTGTTTGCAGTAAGGCCATCAATTAGATTTGCAGAAAATACTGGCAAGAAATTCTTTAACATGTCTGTTGACTCTAACATGCACTTTAGCATTCCAGGTAACATGACATTAAGTTCAAACTGACCACTTTGTGCTGCATAGGATACAGCAGTATCATTTCCAATTACATTAAAGCAAACCATGTTCATGCATTCGGCCAATGATGGATTTACTTTACCTGGCATGATTGATGATCCTGCATGAACTGCAGGAATTCCAAGTTCTGCTAAACCTGCAATTGGACCTGATGCCATTAATCTGATATCGTTTGCAAGTTTTCCAATTTCTAATGCCAAGTTACGTAATGCACTTGAACAATTTGCAACTGCATACTTACTTTGCAGGCCATGTTGCATGTCTTTTTCAGGCTTTAATGATAACTTTGAAATTTTTGCAAGTTCTGATATTGCAATCTTTCTGTAACCTTTTGGTGTGTTGGCTCCAGAACCTACGGCAGTTCCGCCAAGTGCAACATTTTGTAATTCTTTTTGTGATGCTGCAACTTCATTTCTTGCTTTGGTAATTGATGTAACATAAGCTGCAAACTCACTACCAAGAGTAACAGGTAATGCATCCATGAGGTGTGTCCTTCCAATTTTTTTAAATGATGAAAATTGTTTTGCCTTCTTTGATAATGATTTTATTAAAATATCAATTGCTGGAATTGTTTCTTTAAGGTTCATCAAAATTGCAACATGCATTGCAGTTGGATATGTATCATTACTTGATTGTGACATGTTGACATGATCATTTGGATGCAAGAATTCGTATTGTCCTTTCTTTTTACGTAAAGTCTCTAATGCAACATTTGCTATGACTTCATTTGAATTCATGTTAAATGCAGTTCCTGCACCAGAGTTTATCATATCTACAACAAATTGATCAACATGTTTTCCTGCCAAAATTTTATCACAAGCAGAAACAATTGCCTTTCCTCGTTTGTTATCGATGGCTTTGGTTTTCATGTTTGCCACAGCAGCTGAACGCTTTATCATGACGAATGACTTTATCAGATTCTCATGAGATTTGTTTCCTGTAACATGGTATTGTTTGATTGCTCTGCCAGTAAATGCACCATAATATGCATCTGATGGAATTTTGACTTTACCTAATGAATCTTGATCTAATCTGTATTTCATCTAAAAATAGACCTATTCTACCCATTATTCATTGTTTTTCAGCATAGAAACACATCTTCATAATTCCTAGTGTTGGGAAATTATTATATAGGAACTGGGTATCATCGTGCTTAATGAATAAGCGTGTTAGTATGCTCTTTACAATTGCAGCAGTAGCTGTAATGGGCGCAACCTTATTCGGAAGTACATACACACAAACCCAAATTGCTGGTCAATCTATTGACATGGACCAAATGGATATCGATGTCATGGACAAGATCAGAAATATGGGAGGTTTACAGCTTGTAATGCCTGAAGCATTCGCAGAAACTGATTGTGGTGTTCTAGAAAACTCTGGACGTACTGTCGTAGAGTTTAACCTAACTGGTGAAAGTGTCGAACTTCCAATTATGGGGGGAAAGACCTACAATGCCATGACCTTTAGTGGACAAGTCCCAGGACCAACACTAAGAGTTACACAAGGTGATGTAGTCAAAATGACACTTACAATCCCAGATTGGGAAGTTACTGGACACGGTAACGACATGCACGCATCACAAATGTCAGCAGGAAACTTTGAATCAGTTAATCCTGGTGAAGTAAGTCAGTATTGTTACATCGCTGAATCCGCTGGTATTTTCAAATACCATTGTTCTGGTGTTAAACTAATTGGTATGGACCAACACGTACTTTCCGGCATGTACGGAATTGCAATCGTTGATCCAGCAAATGGTTACAAGAAACTAATGGTTGAGAAAACAAGTGGAAGTGGTGAAATTGACAGAAAATTCTATGATGCAGACGCATTAGAGTTCCAACTCCAATACAATCAATTGTACCTTACACCTGAAGGCAACTATGATGCAGGAGCAATGTTCCAACATCATAACACTGCAACAGTTGTTAACGGAATGCAATTCGGTTATGTACCAAACATGGCTCATAACTTACTCGTCAATGGCGATGTAAACAAGAACATCTTTGTTGCACAACCATGGAATGGACTTGAACACAAGCAATACCAATCACAGCTCTTATTTGTTGAAAATGATCAACACGTAAGATTGTTCATTGAAAACCAAGGTAACGAACCAGTATTCTTCCACATTGTTGGAGAAATATTGGATAGAGTTGTCCAAGGTAACAGAGTACAATCCGCAGCAACTGAAACATGGTTACTCGGTGGCTCACAAGGAATGATTGTTGATCTGGTATTTGATGAACCAGGTGCTTATGCAGCAGTTAACCATGACTATGCAGCAATTTACACTGGCGCAGCTACAGTCTTTGTAGCAGGTGACCCATTCGGCTTGAACCCAGTTCTAGTTGAGAAAGGAGTTATTCCAGCCCCAGTCGCATCTTATGCATATGCTTTGGGTAATCCAAGTAGTGCTGTCCCACCAATGGGAGCAAAAGCAAGTGGCGATTATGTCGCATTATGGGAAGTAATTCCTGTAGTAGCAGAAATCCTAACTTCTTGATAACATAACATCTTTTTCTTTTTATTATTTTTAATGAATTATATTCCGTATTTTTATTCCGTATTTTATGGGATTTGATGACTCTGTACTGATCTGTGATGAAGTCGATCCCATTTTGAATAAAATTTTACAAGATAATGGTTTGAAAATATCTTATGAACCAGAGATCACTCCTGAACAAATTCTAGAAAAAATATCTGATTACAATATTGTGATTGTCAGAAGTAGAACTACAATCACAAAAGAGATGATCGATAAAGCAGACAAATGTAAAATTATTGCCCGTGTTGGAGTTGGACTTGATAATGTTGATCAAGAAGCTGCCAAGGTAAAAAACATTCGAGTAATTAATGCAGTCGAAGGTGCAATGAATGCAGTTGCTGAATTAGTACTGGGTTTGATGTTAGCACTTGCAAGACAAACTGCAAGAGGTGATAGAGGAATTAGAAATGAACAATGGCTCAAAAAAGAACTGAAAGGAACAGAACTTGCAGGAAAATATCTTGGAATTATTGGATTAGGAAATATTGGAAAAAGGTTGGGAAGACTTGCACGTGCACTTAACATGAATATCATTGGATATGATGTTGTTCCAATTGATGAAGAGTTTTCAAAAGAAGTTGGTTTGATGAAAGCTGATTTGAACACTTTGTTACAAAGTTCTGATTATGTTTCAATTCATGTTCCACTATTGGATTCAACATACCATCTCTTGGATGCTCAGAAAATGTCTACTATGAAAAAGACTGCAAAAATCATCAACACCTCTAGAGGTGGAGTAGTTGATGAAGATGCACTTTATGATGCACTCAAAAATGGAACCTTGGGTGGTGCTGCTTTGGATGTCTTTGAAAAAGAACCTGCTATTGGAACAAAGTTGGCAGAACTTGACAATGTCATTTTAACCCCACACATTGGTGCTCAAACAAAAGAAGCACAATCCTTGGCTGCAAATGTAATTGCTGAGAAGGTTGTACAGATTTTGAGAGGCGTTATCTGATAATTCCTGCGTGATTCTTAAAAAGTAAGCAAAAAAGTTGACTTTTACGTGATTAATTATCGTCTCTTTGTTTTTAACACCCATTTGGAGGAATTCAATCGTATTGAACAATCATAGTATTAGCCAACTACAATCTGAAAGGCTAAGAAATTTGGCCAATGGAAATTCCTTGTTAAAAATCTCTCTGGGATTGATCTTCTTTACAATACTATCCTCTGCATTCGTGTATGCTGAAACAATTTCAGTTAATGTAGATGGAACCAGTTATGATATTGATTATACTGTATCGGGAATGTCAGTATCTGGCATTGAATCAGATCCTGATTTCATTTCACTGATTCTTTTAGTTGATGTTACTGACTCTCCAGGCGTTTTAGATATTGCATTTGATAGAACTTTCTTTGATTCTATCTATGAAGGCGCAGATGATGACTTTATCATTTTGGCTGATGGTGATGAGCCAAACTTTTCAGAAACTAATACCACATCTCAAAGCAGAACTTTGAGCATTGAATTGCCCTCTGGAACTGAAGAAGTGGAAATTATTGGTTCTGTATTTGGTAGAACCATTGAAGAAACACCCTCTGAACCTGAAGACATCCCTGAAGAACCCTCTCAAAAACAAATCCCAGCAGCATTTGTAGATCCTTCAAAAGATCCTAAAGTTTACGTTGAACGTTATGTGACTGAATCCTCTTACAAGGCTTGGTTTGAAGAAAATTATTCTGATTATACTTTCCATGAAGCATTAGATATTTCAAAATCTGAATTAGACAAACTAATTGCTGAAATTGAAAAAGAAAACTCTGAACCTACTCCTGTAGAAACTCCTGAAGAACCAACTAAAACAACAGAATGTGGTCCTGGAACAATTCTCAAAGATGGAGCATGTGTCTTAGATGAAAGATGTGGCCCTGGAACTGTTTTACAAGGTGATGTGTGTGTTGTTCTTGAACCTCAAACATCTGCACCAACAACTTCTTTCAAAGGACTTGGTAAAGATTTAGGTTATGGTGTAATTGCAGCATTTATTGTAACTGGTGCAATTGCAATTATCTTGGCATTGATGTCAAAGGCTAGTAAAAGCAGCGATTAATCACAAGTCAAATCTTGTGCATTCATCTTCTCATCAAACTCAAATGCTGACATGTGTGTAGTTGATGAATATGGTATTATGCCTAGAACAGGCGTATCAGTCTGAACTCCTACAACAAACTTGTTGGCATCCATTCTCATCTCTCCTGAATCAAATGAAAAATCAAAGTTCATGAAGATGTGTTGTGTTTCTTCAATATCTTCAGATGAAAATATTCCCTCTTGAACACTTGATGATAGTGGATTAAGTGTCAATGGTTTGACTACATAAGACCCAAGATACTTTTCCGTGTAAAATACTGAAACTTCAAACTTTTCAAATGTCATCCAAAATGGTAATGTGTTGCAAAACTCTGTTTCACCATCATTTAACATTGTAAAAAATGAAAAAGTTCCTGGGGAGTGCCATCTATATTCTAATTGTTGACTACCTGCGATATTCATTATGGAAAATACAAACGGAGTAACTATTACTATGATTGCAATTCCAGTTATTACAGAATACTTGTTCATATTTCATTTCCTGTTTTTTGTTCAAGTGATATTATGTTTCTTTCAACTAGATTGTTTATTGCATTAACTAATTCATCATCACTGATTGCACCTTCAAGCCACCAATATCCTACATTCTTTACCCATTCTGGAATTTGAACATCATAAACAGTTGTTTCGTTAATGTCAAATGGAATTTTAAAAAGATCTAAACCTTCCGTGAACTTTTGAAATGCATCAATCAAAAATCCATCTGATATATTTCCTGAAAGCCAATTTGCCATAATTGGTTTCACTGTTTCTGGAATGCATACTTTGTCTGTATCAATTAATGTAAATTCTGCTGTTGCCTCTACTCCGGAATATTCGACATCAATGAAATATTTTCCCAATGGAAAAATCTCTTTTTCAAAAGCAACTCTTGATGGCACAGGATTTTCTAAATCTGCTATTGGAATCGGAATTGCACTACTTCCTTTCCCTGTTTCATCTCTAATGTGAATTATTGCCGGATTTCCTGTAACTTCTGAAACTTTGATCGTATAGAATAATTTCTCACAGTAACTGTAAGTTGTTTTTTCCATGATTATCTCGACTGTGGGTTCTGCATGTGCAGATGGAAAAACTGCTAGACTAAGTGCCAAAACTGTGGCTATGATTACAGTTGTGATTTTCATCTTTTTTCCTGCTTTCATCGTTCAATAAAAATCTCAAATCAATTCTCAGGAATCCTTTTTAACAACTTTAGCATGACTAAATTATCGAGTTTTCTGCGGATGCAACTCTTCGAGTGCGTGGAGTAAATGCCCCACTCAAGAGAATTTTAATTGGTTAGCGGCGCTCAGGTTCGTTCGATTTACAGTTAGAAAGTGGCTATTTTTGACCTCTTAAAGGTAAAATTACAATAATACTTTATTCCAAGGCCAAAATTTAACCCTAAATCAGTAATATTGACTCAAATCGATCATTTAGGGCTATTCTGAAATTGCTTGTCAAATATACCTCATTCTAAATAATAGGAATTATGATGCAAGATTGAATTTGAGGCTAGATTAAATACAAATTTTGTAAATGACATTATGAAAAATATCCTCGAATCAATAATTGATTTTTTTACCTCATTCCTAGGATAATGGAGATATCATGACCAATCCTGAATCATCAGGAACAAATCTTATCATAGAAACTCTTTCTCCTAACACATTTCCCTTTACTTCCAATTCGTCTGGAATTTGCCCGTTAACTGCCACAATCATTTTTGAGCTTAAAAATTCATTTGGAATATACATCGCAACATATTGAGGTCTGTCAATTACAAATGAAATCAATCTTGCCTTGGGTTCAAACTGAAAATTGGAGATTATTGCAGGACTCTGAATGTCAATTACTTTGGAACCTCCTTCAACAAATTGAGGTTGATATTTTTCTCTTTTATCTAGTGTTAGAGGCTCAGCTTTAAATTTTTCTGAATCTTGTATTTCAAATCTCAAACCCTCGAGACAATAATTTTGTCCTTGTTTGTTTTCAATTAGTTCACATAATTTTGATCCTTCCTCAAAATCATGATCTGTAAAAAATGCCAAAGTAATCCCTGTGGATACATTACATTCAACAAAATCTACAATGTCTAATTCTGATTGAAGACACAGATTAGAAATAACATTTTTTGATATTCCTTGTCTTGTCAAGACATTATCTGTATATTGCATCATCACTCCTCCAGTACATAATACATCTTGATAAAATGACATGTCCTGACACATTTGTAATGATGACTCTAAATCTTCCTCAAAATAATGAACCATTCCGTGCCCTAAACCATGAACACAATCCTGATAATTTGAGGTGCCTATCAAGTCATTGCAAACAGTATTGTAATCTGAAGGAAATGGGTCTCCATCTTCTTGTACGTCATGAAAATATGCAGCTAATACACCATGAAAATAGCCTCCTCTGCACATAGTTCCATCCATTCCAATCAAATTTTCAATGACACTTGGATTCTCCTTAAATGCCACATGTCCTACCTCGTGAGAAACAAAATGACAATCATCAATCAAACCAATTTTCGATAACGCAATCGACAATTCCAATGCATTTGAGTTATTTTCTTGATCCTCTGCTACTTTTCCAAAGAATTTAGAATAACACAATAAACGAGACGTCCCGTCATTCATTTTTGCACATTCTTGAATGTTTTCAAGATATGTCGCAACCAGTTCTTCAGACACTGGAACAGGAGCTTCATCCATTGAATCGATAACCCCATCATTATCATCATCAGGATCCTCCTTGCTTCCAATTCCATCAAAATCAAAATCAGACCATTCTTCTGGATTATCATCAAACACATCAAGGACATCTACAATTCCATCATTATCATCATCAGGATCACAAGGATTTCCTACAGCATCTTGGTCAAAATCATCTTGATCTTCATTTTTGATTTTTGGACAATTATCAACTCTGTCAGATATTTTGTCTTTGTCGGCATCCACTCCTGCCAGTTTTGTTTCAGCAATTTCCTCAAAATTCATGAAAAGAACAGTAACTGACAAACCTATTGCTATGATGACAGGAATGATGAAAAATCTGCTAATCAATTATTTTTTTGAGATGTCTGAATATACTTTGTTTGTGATACAAGTTTGAATTTGAAAATCTCTTACTGACAACTTTTCATAATCTCTAAAAAATAGGCAGGAATAGATGAACACAGCAGCCGAACAGTAAAGAAAGATTCCTGCCAACCTTATCTTTCATTGCTTTCTTAAACATTCTATGATACAAGTCTAGATCTGACAAAACAAAGTTTAGCAATAAACTGGAATTATTTGTAGAATAGGTTAAATCCCTGATTTTAGAATTAGAATCATGCCTGAAACACTAGACTCTCCTCAGAAACAGATCCTAGAGTTCATCATAAACAACCCTAGTACCCATCTGAGAAAAATCAAGAATAATGTGGGCTTTTCAATGGGCACAATTCAATACCATCTTAACATTCTTGAGAAAGAAGGAAAGATAAAATCTGTCAAGACAAAGTTTTACAAAAATTATTATCATATCACAGAATCTGATGAGAAAGTTCTATCAGTATTCAATTTAGAATCACCACGAAGCATCATCTTGTATTTGCTTCAACACGAACCATCTACACATCAAGAGATTACAAAAGGAATTGAGTTGTCCTCTTCAACTGTAAGCTGGCACATGAAAAGATTATTGGACTTAGACATTGTTGACTATGAGTACTCAGGAAAATATACTCTATACCGTCTCACCAATAGAGAAAATGTATTAGAAAATCTCAGAAAATGCAAATCAACTGTCTGGAACTCCATGGTCAATAATATGGTAGATGTCTTTTCAGCATTTGAACAGAAATAATCTTGAAATAGAATGTTAGAATCCTATTTGCTTGCAATATCGAATATTTTTCTACAACTTGACTATCTCAACCCTTTTGATGACCCAAGTGACATTGTTACGCAAGATGACATCATAGCTGGTTCTGTGACTGTTGCCATTGCAGGACTATCCATATTCCTAACAATCATGGCAGTTTCAGCTTTTAGAAAAACAGGTGTTTCTCAGTTAAAGTATATCGCATTAGCTTTTTCATTATTTACCATTTATCTTGCAACAGAAGCAATACAAGAGCTATTGCCATTGGATGATGACTCTTTTGACTTGTTTTTGTCAGTCATCATGATGTTTATTCTAATTAGTTTCTTTTTTGGAATCATGCGAAAAAAGAAGAACAATACCTAGAAACGTTGCTTATTTTTGATTTTTGAACTCAATCTGAGTGCAATATTACAACATGGACACCTAACCCCTTTTGTTCTCAAAAAAACACAGCAACAAGAACACCATTTGAAACCATTCTCATAGCTTAGTTTGTTTGAATGTCCTCCAGATTTGAGATTTTGACATTTGTTGTTGCACATAAAAGCCATAATTACGCACCAAATCCAGTTTTAATCTCAGTATCCTATCGTTGTAAGTGCATTTTTAGAATTTCATGATAGAATGTGGAATTTGACATTGAAAATCACTTTATCACATACGTTGTTGAGGCAATTTGTTTACCATCGTATTCTAAAATCAGGGTATATTCTCCTGCATCAAAGCTTTTGTCAATGTGAATTATTGTAAAAAAATTCCCGTCATCAGTTCCTGTGGTGTTGAGTCTAGTTATCTCTCCCGAAGGAAAGACGTTAAGCAAATGAACGATCTCCCCTCGTTCATAATTTAAAATGTGTCCTGTCACAGTCAATTTTTTAACTTCAGTAGAATATTCAGTTTTTGTTATTTCGTGTGAGCTCAATGTAAGATGGTTCTCTTGAGTTTCTGAAAATGCTGTATTTGCAAAACTTTGTATGATTAATGACACTAAAAAAATTCCAAATACAACAGTTCTCATACAAAATTTAAGAAAATCATGTTAAAAGTAATTGTGATACAAGTTTGAATTTGAGTTACGCATAATTGTTTTTATTTTAAATTAAGATTGCTATTGTCTTCTGGTTAATTACTAAATGCAAAAATCAAATTAACAGACCTAATGACGAAAATAAAAACAAACTATGCAGTTTATGGTACAATTCTTGGAATCATGTTGTTATCAACTACTATTGATAGTACGACATTCCAAGTATTTGCACAAACAACAAATGAATTTACTGTAAGAGATTCAGAGCAAATCAACAAAGATCCTGTAGCAAAATCAATTCTTGAAAAAATCGAACATATGAAAAAGAGAATGGTAGAAATTAAAGAAGAGCGAAAAAGACAACAAGAACATCAGAAATTCATCGAACAGCAAAGAGAACTTGCAAGGCAAGAACTGAACAAAGAACTAGATAGAATTAATGATAAATACAAAGATAACACTCCAAAAGCGTCTTTTAGTAGTTTTGTAGCCTCAAAACCTGCTCAAACTCAGTCAGTTTACTGGGATATGTTCAATTTCCAACAAGAAAAGGTGGCTGATGCACGAAAAGCCATGAAGAATGTCCTTGATAATGGAGGTTCCCTTCAGGAAGCCAGGAATGCATACCATGAAGCAGCAGCTGTAAAAAGAATCCAGTTAATTGACATCACAAAAAATCTTAACATCAAACATGGGTTAGCAGAAGATTCAGTTCAGTCAACCTTTGACAAGTATGGAAAACTTCCAAGGTACGACTAACTAATTTTTATTTTTTTAATACAACCTTCGATCCGACTCTACAAATTTCTAATCCATTGATCGTTTTTTTGAATATTGCAAATTAACTTGTTTTTTCTAAAGCCTACTCCATGTATAAGATAGCTTCTGCAATACTGCTCTCAAGCTTGATGACAGTGTTGCTTTTAAACCCTGCATGGGCTGCAGAAGATTTCATGCTTACTGTAAGTAGTTTGTCTGAATACAAAGAAGGAGAGCACTCAGTAATTAGTGGAAAAACTATGACATTAGACGAAAGACCAGTTTCTGATGTTCAAATCTATGTTTACTTTTCATCTGGAATCATAAAGACTACAACAAACTCCACAGGACAATTCTCAGCAGCATCTCCTGAAACTCTAGAAATGGGAGAATATGACACTACAGTTTCTGCAAAAAAGGATAACAAGTACGCAAATGCAGAGATTACATACAAGGTAATAGAAAACAAAGCAAAGAACATCAAAGTTTTTGAACCTAAAACAAAAACTCCAAAAACAACTGATGGAAAAGTAAAGTTGGATCCTTTCTCAAAGATGATTCAAGAACTTGAAAAACAAAAAACTCAAGAGGTAAAGAGAGAGACAGACATCAAAGAACAACAAGAAATTGATGATAAAAGACGACTTGCTCAATTAGACCTACAAAATGACTTGAAAGAGTCTGAAAAACGAAATGAGGTAAATAGTCCCAGAAATGTTTTCTACAAATTTATTCAAGAGATAGACAGTTCTGTTAGAGGAATATTCTGGCAACAATTCTTGTTTACAGAAAAGATTACCCAACAGGCACAAGAAGCCAAAGAAAAGGCATTACTGGATGGAAAATCATCCCTTGAGGCCATGAAAATCTTTCAAGATGAAGCTGCAGTGACTCAAAAAGAAGTCATGGGTGTCAACAAGAATCTCAGTATAAAATATGGAAATGCTACATCTAGCGTTCAGAACATGTTTGATGAGAATGGAAAACTTCCTAGAGAAGACTAACATTTGAGAATAAATTCTTCTTTTTTATCTGAAAAAGTGACTACATAATTTTGTAGATGCTGAACAGTAAGAGTATGATTTTATCTTCTGTGATTCAATTTTTATGATGCATAGTATGTGACTTGAAAGTCTGTTGTGGCTTTATCATCGCCATCAACAATCATTACTGTATAGGATTCTGAACCTCCAGTATCTGGAATTTGCCAGGCTTCTGAAAAAGTGCCCTCCTTTGTTACCTCGGGAATAATTTCATAAAGTTCGTCAACAGATTTTATTTGAATCAATGCTTGAGACTCTGAAGTTATACCAGTTCCTGAAATAATTACAAATTCCCCTTGAATGTATGGTTCGTCTTTATCTACTTGTATGGTTAGGATTTTGTCATCTGTTACTACTTCAAAGGTTACTTCTGAAATTCTTTCACCATTGCTGACTTTAACTGTCCACAATCCACTTTGTTTTCCAAGAGGAATCTCTAATGGGTAGGAGAATTTTCCATCTCTGTCAGTATAATATTCAACCACATCAATTATTTCTCCAGTAGGATCAAACAATTCTATTAGAATCTGTGTCATGTCTGAAGATTTTCCAATAAGAAATACAGTCTCACCAAGATTGTAATAATTATCATCTATGATGATTTCAATAGGGTCAATCCCTACACCCAATCCAACTGTAAACTCTTCAATAGTTTCTTCAGAAGCATGATTCAATACTAGATAGTAGTTTCCTTTCTTATACCCTGAAAGTTCAATCAAGTATTCAGCATAGCCTGTAGAATCAAGAGGTATTGTTTCTTCAAAACGAACATCATTTCGAGAATCAAAAACTGCTAAGGAAATATCTGAAGAACTTGGTCCAAAAATTTCAACTGAAGCTTTTGAGTTTAAATCATAATGGAATTTTTCAATTACAGCTGCAATATCTCCTGAGGCTTCTCCAATTTGTATGGGAACAATTTCAGAGTCCTCTCCTTGCTTTAAAATCAAAAAATATGCTCCTTCTGTAAACGTATCATCAGTTGTTATCTCAAATCGTACATGTCCTGAATCATCTACCTCTAAAATGTCAACATATACTGTATCTCCTTTAGAATCTTCTAAAGATATTTCTAGATCTGTGTTGGGCATGACTTCTCCTGTAAACGCCATTGATGTCCCTAATGCATACGTGTCACGAGCAGACTTTACAAGGATTTTTTCAGGAGATATGTCTACATCCATTTGTTCTTCCTTTGAATGATTATCAGAGTCTTTAATGGCAGTCTCTATGACCACTGCATTTTTTGAGCTAATCCACTTTTCTACAGACGATAATTTTGCACATATTGCATCTCCGTTACTTCTAATCATAAGTTGCAGTTTATTTTTACATATTACCTCTTCTGCAGGAACTCCATTTGCCATCTGTTTTCGGGGAGAATCTATGACTCCTAGTGCAGTAGAAGAAAGTAAACTAACAAACAATACTGAAAAAAGAAAAAGAAAAACTGGTTTCATATATCCAAATTAATTTTTCATAATTAAAACCCTTTTTACACAAAGATACTTTTCTGTCTTACTTGATTTTGTTTTATCAATTCCGCTTACTGTTAAATCGAATTCGAACTTTTGATTGAATCCATGAAGATTACCTTGTAATTTATTACAAAAAATAAGAAATCTCTTTCAGTTATTTTGACAAAACTGAAAGTATAGGCATTGCTTCCCATTGATACATGTGATGTACCAAAACATTCTCACAGGCATCAGAATATTCCTGGTAGAACTTTTTTGCATCCTCATCTGTTGCTTCAAAAACTGCCATACTGCTTGGCTGATTGTTAAAAGAACCAGACCACATTGTTCCCTTTGAGGATTGCCAGTTATCAACAAGGGATATTATTTTTGGTCGAATCCTTTCAATGTCTTGTTCTGAAGCATCATCGCCTATTGAGCTAACTATTACCCATGGTTTTAGTTGATCAGACATGATGTACCATCTGTAAGTTAGAAATTAAAGATAGAGATGGTTGTCATAACATGATACAGTTTGTTATGTCAAGACTCTAGAATAGGATAAGAAAATAATCATCTGTTTTATTACGATTGCTTTGTACCAAAACATGTTCAAGCCATGTTTTCTTACCCTGACACTTTTTTGCAAGCAAGGCTTGAGCCAGAGAAAGCATTAACACAATACAAGGTTCATCCACATGGGAGTTGCTATTGGCATGACTTCGAATAAACCGTGTTAATGTTTTCTTTGTTAAAGTTTCATTTTAGAACCATATTCTAGATAATTAGAGCATCTAGTTTTTTTATATCAGATAAATTTGGTTTGGTTTTAGATGGCAAAAAAAGTAACACCATTACTTGTAGAAAAATACGACATTTCTCATAAAATTTTCAATGAACTTGCAAACTTGGAATCAAGACACATTTTGTTCTCAATTATTAAAAAACCAAAAAGGGCTCAAGATATTGCAAAGGAGGTAAAAATTCCCCTAAGCTCAGTATACAAAAAAATAGCCAGTCTCAAAGAATGCTCACTAGTTTATGAAAAATCAGATTTTGGGAATAGCGGACACATTGTTACTATGTATCAGAGCTTGATCAAAGACGCAAAGATAAACGTCACAAAACTAGAACCAACAATCTCGTTAACCAAAAATCAAAATCTAAAAAATGAGTAAACTGACATCTTTGAAAATCTGTATTTTGTGTGGAGGCATCTATACAATATATCCGATGACAAAATCAAAAAATTCCTGTCCAAAGTGCAAAGGACTTTTGGTGCCATAAAATGGCCTGCAGGGGAATTTGTGAAAGGTTTCGCTCAGAGTCTCAGAGATACAAATATGGCGTAAAGAGATGCACTTCTTGTGACACGTATCTAGAGTATGACGGATTCCAATGTCCATGTTGTAGGACACACCTACGTGCTAAAAGGAAAACCAAAGCACATAGAAGCTAAATGCAAATTGTTTATCGTTTGTAGATAAATCCATAGATGCTTGAACCGTTTATGGAGAAAATTGAGATTAACTGCTTATTGTTTAATTGAAATTTGTCTTTAAACTTGGTTAACTAGGTTAACCCCGTTAATTTTCGTTAACCGAGTAAACTGAGTTGTTTTATTCTAATTTTGCTCGGTTAATCTCATGAAAGTAGTTGGAACAAAACTAGATGATTCTGATTTTGAGAGGTTTCAGAAATTTTGTAACGATGAAGGTCTCTCAAAGAGTGAAATTATGCGTGAACTGATTAGGCAGTATTGTGATGCATGTGAAGAAACAGAACCAGTTCCTGAATTTAAAAATCCTACAGTCACAATAGTCGATTCTTAAAACTCATCTAACATTTTTTCTAATTGTTGAATGGTTTTTGATGTGTCCCCTTGTTTTTTTAATTTCATTATAAGATCTTTGATTTCTCTTTTCTCTCTAGAATCTCTTAGCATTTGATTTGATTTTGTCCTTAATGGGATAGTCCAGTCTTTTTTTCTTTGAACTATTGGGATTATTCTATTCCAATCTTCAATCTCTTCATTGGACATTAGTTTAGCCAATTTCTTGAGGTCTGGATTTTTTCTGCCAAAACATTCAGCATATCTTGTTTCATATGCAAAATATTTGGCAGAAGCTAACTCCAACATCATTTTCTGCATCAATTCACCTTGCTGTTCTAACTTTTCTTTTAGTGCTCCGTCGTATTCTTCTTTGATTGTTCTGATTTCTTTTTCTTTTTCAGCCTCTATCTTCTCTGATTTGTCTAACGTTAGAGATGGAATTGCTCTTTTGAATTGAGCATAGAGTTGTTCATCTGAAACCCCATTAAAATATGCTTTAGAGTTTCCTGAAAAATGGCCCTGCATGTAATCGATGAATCTCTGTTGCAAATCACATGATGCAAGAGTTATCTCAAAACGCTTTCTGAATGCATGGTTTTGTGACTTGCCTCTTCTTGTTTTTCTTCCATTGTCAATTGAAAGTTTTGCCTGTCTTCTGACATTTCTTACAATGTCTTGAGCTGATGTTGCTGTTAACGGAGTAAGATTGTTTTTTCTTGTAAATAATACAGAATCAGGCTCTCTTTCAATTCTTTGTTCAAGATATCTCTTCAATGATGCATATGCTTCAGGTGTCAAACATGTCCTGTATTCTTCAGTTGTGTCGCGGTATATTGTTACAACTGCACCATCTTCGATCTCTTTTACATCCTCAATTCTAATGTCTGGTGTGGCGCCGACTCTTACTCCTGTTGAAGCTAGAAAATGAATGAATGCCTTGTTTCTTAGACTTGTTGTTGCACCTAGCAGATCTCTAATATCGTCATCTGTGTATGGCATTTGGTTTGCAGTAGGAATTTTTGGTGGGTATAGGCTCTTGATGGTTTTCCAGCTAAATTCTATCTCACTCATCTCTAAAAATGACTGGATGGGAGTCATCATTGCGTTATACGAATTTGGACTTGGCGTCCCCGTTTTCCTTGTTGATTCCTTTTTGTGGATGACATATTCCTTGATGATTTGTTTGATCTTTGTAGGCTCCATCTTTGTGATACTGTCATAATCCTCATTGGAATACTCAAAGAACTGTTCTAACCAAAGTCTGTATGCCTTTTTTGTGGCTTCAGTCTTTAATGACTCGTAGAACATTTGGGCAGGTGTTACCATTTGCTACAATATTCACGCTGTATCTATTAAGAGGAGTAGGATCCTACTTTTACAGTTATTAAAGGGGATTTTACTATGCCCGATATGCCTAGTCGTCAAGACCAAGTATGGATCAGACTCTGGAAAGAAAATGCTCCAGAACTACGTGAACGTATTGTTGGCTGGCGTAAACAAAATGCAATTACTCGTATCGACAAGCCTAGCAGAATACAAAGAGCAAGAAGATTAGGATACAAAGCAAAACAAGGCATTATTGTTGTTAGAATGAGAGTTGGTACTGGTGGTATGAGAAAACAAAGACCTACTGGTGGTAGAAGACCAAAACATCTTGGTGTTACAAGAATCAAGGCAGATGACAATATGAAGACTGTTGCTGAACGAAGAGTCAGCGAAAGATATCCAAACATGAAACTTTTGGGTTCATACTTTATCTATAAAGATGGAAAACACTATTGGTTTGAAGTAATCTTGGCAGATCCAGATCATCCAAGAGTTGCACAAGATAAAGAATTAACTAAACGTATATCACAAACAGCATAAATTGAAAATAACATTTCTCATTCCGTTACTATTACTTTTGGTAGTGTCTCCTGTGTTTGGCCAAATCTCTGATAAAACAGGATTGCTAACTCGCCTTGATGTGGATACAAGTGGCCATACTTTTGAAGTTGTAACTGTTTCAAATTTTGAGATTCTGGATCATGAGTTTGATAAAGAAGAAAAGCGTCTGACTATCTTCATTAAAAGTGGATTAGAAAATAATCTCGGCGAGGTAACAATCCCTAAAAACTTACTTGCTGGAAATTTCACTTTTTACATAAATGATATTGAAACTACTCAAAAATCAAAATCAAATGAAAGAATCTCATTTATTACATTGAATTTTACTGGAATCGGTAACAACAAAATCGATATCATTGGAACAGATGCACTTGTTGGAGTAAAAGAAATTACAGAACCTATCTCTGATGAAAAAGTACCTTATGAAGAGTCTGGAGGTGGGTGTCTTATCGCAACTGCAACATTTGGTTCTGAGTTGGCACCCCAAGTACAACAATTAAGGGAATTAAGAGACAACAAATTACTACAAACAGAATCAGGAAAGTCCTTCATCAATTCATTTAACACATTTTACTATTCATTTAGTCCGCAAATAGCAGATTACCAAAGAGAGAATCCAATATTCAACGAAATAATCAAGGCTGGAATAACTCCTATGATTACTACATTGTCCTTAATGGATTATGCTGAAACAGAATCTGAAGTTCTATCTCTTGGAATATCATTAATTATTCTAAATGTTGGAATGTATGTTGGATTGCCTGCAATCGTAATTTTGGGAATTAGAAGAATCTAAAATCTATTTTTTGAACATAATCCATAGTCTTGTTCCTACAAAAATTCCAACTGCTGCTGCAATTAACAACGGAACAATAATCTGCCCTTCTTCCATATACTATATTGTATTAATTTGCATTAATGTTTTTTACAAATCCTTAAAATTTAGAAACCAAAAGCGAATCTTGTGGAAAACTCAAAAATCGCTATTATTGGAGGATTTGCGACGGCTGTAGTATTATCAATTGCTGTAGTTCTACTTTGATGCTAGTCTTCGTTTAGTAATTTTTGAATCATTGCCTCTGCCTGTCCAACTTGACCAAATGAAACATCTCTTAGAATTCCTTTTCTGTCTACTAGGATGGTTGATGGAGTTCCTTGTAGTGCAAACTTTTCAAATGTTTCAGCAGAATATTCTTTTGATTTCATGTAATCTTTGACTCTTTGTATGATTTGATTTTTGTATTCTTCAGGTTGTGAGTCAAACTCTGGAATTTGTGGATAGATAAATTGCATAATTTTTTCTTGGCTAATTTCGCCTGTAGTTTTCACCAAATTATCCATTGCTAAAGGAAATGGAATTTTGTATGGTATCTTGTTTCCTTCTTGTAATTGTCCGCTCATCTGAAATGCACTCTTGGTCTCTCCTACCACTTCTCCAGTTTCAGCTAGCATCTTCAAATTATCTAATGTGTTTTTATCAAAATCCTCAAAAGCAGTTGCAATTCCGATTACTCTTACTCCCTCATCTTTGTACTTGTTGTAAATCTCAATTGCCTCGGGTAATGCATGCATAAAGCATCCTGGGCAGTTTACTTGGAATACCTCAACTAGAACGATATGGTCTTTTTCTTGATCAAAGTTTGTAGGTGCACCTTGGACCCATTCTGAGACTCCAAAATTTGGTACTTTTTCACCAATTACTGCGCTCATGGAAAATTATCGTATTTTTTCCATTAAATAGATACCTCAAATTTTTTGGAATTTCTTCTGATTAACTAAATATAGGACACAGAAATCTCACAAAATGTTGCAAGTAGTTACTGATGATCGATTGACACTTTTTGCTGAAATGGAAAAAAAGTATGAGCAAAAAGACACTGAATATTTTATAAAACTTTTAGATCATCCTGATTATGTAGTTAGAACCAGAGCAACATGCATTCTAGTTGATTTTGGTGGAGAGGACAAAGTTCCCTATATTGCAAAAGTTTTGAAAAATGATGATAATGAATTAGTACGACACGAAGCTGCCTTTTCCTTAGGTCAGATGTGTTATTCTAGCTCAGTTCCTCCACTAACTGATGCAACTCTAAATGATCCAAGTATGTTTGTACGACACGAAGCTGCCATTGCATTAGGTGTAGTTGGCAATAAAGACGCAAAAGATGCTTTAGAAAAGGCATTAGATGATCCTGACAAACCAGTCGTTGAATCTGCCGTTGTAGCTCTATCTAATATTGAATTTATGGAAAAGTTAAGTAAGAATGAAAAGTTTGCAAAGTTAACAGGTGGATGAGATGAACTTTTCTTACGGAATTATTGGGGTAGTTGGAGTATTAGTAGCAATATCAATTGGATTCATTGCAATGTCTCCTGATGAAATTATTGAACCAAGAGCAGTTGATGAAAGACCAACTGTATGTACTATGGAATGGGCTCCAGTTTGTGGAATTGATGGTGAAACTTATGGAAATATGTGTATGCTAGAAGCTGCTGATGTTAAGTTTGCTCATAAGGGAGAATGTAGTGTTGACGATCCTATGGTAAAACCAAGAACTGAGGCTACTATGCAAGAGATTTCTGTCACACCTAGACCTATGCCTCTTTTAGCAACTGAAGGTAATGTCTTAGAAATTGAATCTGAATTTATTGGTGATGATGGAGAAATTGTTAATCATGTATTTTATACAATCTCTGCAACACAGGATGGAAATGAAATCTTGTATGAGGAATCTCATAGACACACAACTGTTGATGATGGTGGAAATCTAGTTGAAGTATACCCAATTCATACAACAGATGTAATAAGTAATTCTGATATTACAATCAAAATTCTAGTAACTGGTCTTGGACATGGTGAAAATGTTGCAACTCCAATCACCAGTGAATATGAAATGACAGTTACACCTGAATCAAAAACTGCTGAGGAAATTGACACACAAGTATTAGATGGTGTTACATCTGCAATGCCTGCACCTCCACAAATCCATGTTGTTGAAACTGCAGAAGGTTCAGGAGGTCCAGGTTGTGAAGAAACTAACGAATGTTACATCCCATATTCTATAGAGATTTTTGTTGGCGATACAGTTCAATGGAATAATGTTGATACTGCAGCTCACACCGTAACTAGTGGCTCAATGCAAGATGGCACTTCTGGTGTATTTGACTCTAGTTTGTTTATGGCAGGTGAAACTTTTGAATTTACATTTGAAGAAGCAGGAACTTATGATTACTTTTGCATGGTTCATCCTTGGATGACTGGTAAAGTCATTGTCAATGAAGTATCTGAGATGGTTGTAATTGAAGAACCAACTGAAGAACCAATGGAGGAGCCATCTATGGAGCCTAGATCATTACCTGAATCTCAATCTGAATTACCTATGTCATTGACCATTTCATCACCTGAAGGCTCTGGTGTTCCTGGTTGTGAAGAAACCAACGAATGTTATTTGCCATATGAGGCAACAGTTGCAGTTGGAGCAACTGTTACTTGGAGTAATGATGATACTGCGGCCCATACCGTAACAAGTGGAAATGTAAATGCAGGTCCAACTGGAGTATTTGATTCAGGATTGTTTATGGCAGGTGAAACTTTTGAATTTACATTTGAAGAAGCAGGAACTTATGATTACTTTTGTATGGTTCATCCTTGGATGACTGGAATAATTCACGTAGAATAAACTCTAAAATTTTCTCAATTAAGTAAAGTGACTTTACTTCCTTGCTCCAATGATTCAAATTTGTAAATCTGCTCTACTGTGGAATCTTCAAAAATCTCTGCATCATGTGTAATTATGATAAATTGCATTGGTGTTTCAGAATTTGAAATATTTGATAACTGAGATAGTACTCCCACTAATGATTTCTTTCTCTCTGCATCAAGATGGGTTGTAGGCTCATCTAATATCATCAGGTTGAGATTTGATGCTCCCAGAAGATTTGCCATTCCTAGCCTCAATGATAATGCCACACTGACTTTTTCTCCTCCACTTAGTGATTCTAAGTCTAATTCCTCACTCTTTGAATTACATATTATTGAAATGTCTCTTGCTTTTTCAGTAAGTTGAATTCTCTGAATTTTTGTATTTAGTAACGCAAGATATTCTGATGCCTTTGCTGAAATTGCATTTAGTGCCCATGACCTTAAACTTGTAGCAACTGGACCATCTCTGCTAAAGACATTGTTTTGTATCTCGTCAAGATTTGTGACGTATTCTTTTACAACTTTTAATTCCGAAATTGCATTTTCAATGATTTTAGTCTGCTCAATTCCTTTTGAAATCTTTTCTAAAATTGCTCCTATCTGCTGATCTAGACTTGAGAGATCCATTTGTTTTTCATTAACGCTTTTTTTAAGATTCAAAAATTCTTGTTCATCAAATCCACTTGTCTCTGATTCTAGTTCTGAAATATTCTCAAAAATTGTCTTTGCATGAGAGTCAATTTGAGATATCTCAACTAGATTTGAATTGTTAGTTGAAGGAATTTTTTGTATATTTTCTTTTTTTATTTTAATCTTTTCTTGAATCTTATCTAGTTCTTCTTTGGAAGAAATTGAATGAGCTCTAAGTGTAGCTTCTGCATCTCTTGCTGATTGCAGTTTTTCTGAAAACTCTTTTCTCTTTTGGTTGTACATTTGATGCTCTTTTTCTTTTAGAACTATTTGCTCTTGAAGCGATTCTAATTCCTGTTTGAGATGCTCTTCTTGGAATAATGGATTTAGTTTTTCTACATCTGAATCACATACGGGACATTTGTTATCTTTGAGCTGAAGTTTTGCAGCAAGTGATTGCTTTTCTCTGAGGGATGCTGTTTGACTTTTCATCTCTTGTATTTTCTTTAAGGTATCTTCTACTGCCTGCTCCACTCTTTGAATTTTAGACTCTAAATCCTCTTTGAGGCTAGCGTGCTCAAAACATCCCTCACAATCACGTATTTTACGCTCATTCTCGCTAATTTCTTGCTGAATTTCATGAATTGCCTCTTTTGCATATTCTATCAACTCTCTTTTTCTTGCCTCAAGTTGATTGAGTTTTTCAATTTTTGGAGCTTCTGTTTCTACCTTTTTTCTTAACCCTTCAACCTCATCTTGTAATTGCTTTTGTTTGTCTTGCAACTGAATTTTTTGTGGTTCTGATTCTTTAATTTCATTTTGATATCTTTCTAACTCTCTTGATAAAATATCAATATGTGTATCATCGTATCCAATTTTTGATCTTATGTTTTCACGAAATTCTTTATTTACAGTTTTCATTGATTCAGAAGCTACATCTAGTTTATCGATTCCTATAATCGCATTTAGCAATTCTTTGAATTCTTTTGGTTTTGCATTAATTATTGCATTTAATTCTCCTTGTTGTACAATTGATGCCACTTTTAGTTTCTCAAAGTCAAGACCGATTGCTTTTTCTACTTCTTGTGTCATTGATTCTCCAAACTGTTTTCGTTCTCCTGCTGCAATCTCTACTTTTTCATCACCGATAATCTCTGTGAACTTTGCTGAAAGTGTTCCTTTGCTGTCAATCTTTCTTACGGCCTCAAATGATTTTCCATTAACTGAAAAGTTTACCTTAGAGTATCCTTGGTTTGCACCACGCTTGATAAGACCCTTATTTGATTTTCTTGTGTGTTGTCCAAACAATGCAAATGTGATTCCATCAATAATGCTTGATTTTCCTGCACCATTATGTCCTACAAAAACAGTTACTCCATTGTCAAATTCTAGCCTTGTATCTGAATGTGCTAAAAAATCTCCCAACTCAATTGATGTGATCATTGTTTTTTCTCCTTTTTGAATTTCTCAAAATTCTCAATGATTATCTGTGATGCTTCTTGAATTTGTCTTGATGACAAAACTGGAAGAAGTTCCTTGATTGCAAGATTGGCAGCTTGCTCTGAGCCTAATGCATCTACTGATAGCCTGTACATCTCATCGTCTATGATGTTTGGTCTGTCTAGGAATACTGAAGAATCTGAAACCTGTTTTGCACTGATTCTCCAAAAACACCTCAAAACCATTGAATTTAGCCTTGCAATTTGTGCCTGAATATAGTCTGTCTCTATTTTTTCTCCCTGAATGTTGACCTCTACGATTGGTTTTTTTGAAATTTCTGCTATTTTCTCGGAAATCTCGTCAATGGTCTTTGATAATTCTTGATAATCTGTTTTAAATGAAAATTGTGGTCTTGTCTCAAGCTCAATCCAGTTTGGATTTGCTTCTTGTCCTGAAATATCTACTTCGAAAAATCCTTTCTTTGTTTCTTTGATTCCTTCACTTGTTGTCATTTCAATTGAACCCGGATATGCAATTGGACCGTTTAGATGATTGAATTTTTTGATATCTGTATCGTGCAGATGTCCCATTGCATAATACGTGAAATTTTTTGGAAGTTCCGTTGATTGCAATTCTCCTGCAAACTTGTTAAACTCTGTTATGCCTTGGTGTAAAACCAAAATTTTATGTCCTGAAAAACTTTGTGCAATTTTATCAACTTCTGCAAATTTTTCTTCGTATTGGGAAATCTCTGTTTTTCTTATTTTGTCAAATCCTGCAAGAAGAACTCCTTTGTATTCAATTGGTTTTCCTTGACCGATATATTTTGAGAACTCTAAATTATGATACACATAAGGAATTGGAGTTGTTCTAATTCTACTGATATCGTGTTCTCCTAAAATAAAAAATGAATCAATATTGTTTTGTTTTAATCTTTTTAATCCGTTTGCCATTTGTACAATTGCAGTACCATTTGGATTTGGAACATGAAAAATATCTCCTGCAAAAATTACAAAATCAACATGATCTTTAATTGATGTGTCAATTGCTTGATTAAAAACATCATATACATCTTGTGCACGTTCTTCTGAACCGTATTGCACTAATCCTAAATGAGTATCTGAAATATGTGAAAATTGCATTAGTCTAACAACAAATCTTTCTGAACTAGTCCTTGTGTTGATTCTACTGCCACTTCTTTCATTTTTTCTGCATTAGCCCATGCATTTACTGCACTTTGGTCTGCACCCATAATCTTCTCTTTTACTTCTTCAACATGAACTAGTGATGGTAAGTTGGTCCATTGTCCTACTAGAACGGCATCACCTACGTTTAGTGAGGTCAATTGAGCAATCAATTCACGGCTAGTTGACTCTGTTGCTGAGGCTATTTGGCGTTGATCATCTTCTTGAATTATCTTCATAATTGCAAAAGAGCCCATCTGGCTGAGAACATTAAGGTCTACACTTCTAGGCCTCTGAGATACTACTCCTAATCCTAATCCGAACTTTCTTCCTTCTCTGGCAATTTTTGCTGCCCAATATTTTGCACTGGTATCGTGGTCTTTTGGAATGAAGACATGTGCCTCTTCAATAATGACAAAAATTGGAGAATTGAATCTATAGTTTCTTTCTCTTTTGCTTTTACCATGTCTTGCAATACTTGCATCTTTTCTATCTTTGAGTAACTGTTGCAAGTAAAATGCCACTGCAACATTTGCCTGTTTTTCAGATAACTCTGAAATGTTAAGAACATTGGTGCGGCCCTCTTTGATAAAACCAATTGGATCTCCCATATCTGGATCCAAAATGTCTTCGAATCTCTTTTGAGCTTCTTCTATGATATCTTGAACTCTGTATGCTGATGTTCTGATTTCTTTTAGTTTTTTATCCTCTGAATTTACAATAAAGTCTATTTCATTTTCTAACTTGCTCCAAAACTCTTTTGATTCCTTTGCATGTTTTGTAAATGCCATTCTCAAGACTCTTTGCTGAACGTTTGCGCCATCTCTAATCTCCAAAACTTCTGAAAGTTGGTCTGCATCAAGTAGTCTTGGGTTAATTTTTGCATCAACTACATTGATTCTTGGAATGTTTAGTGTTGTGTAATCATTGTGGTAATCAAAAATTATTACAGTCCCTTTTAATTTTGAAATTTGTTTTGTAACTAGTGATACAAGATTACTCTTACCCATACCTGTCATTGCTAAAATTCCTAAATGTCTTGAAACAATTTTATCCAAATTCACTTTTGCATCAATTGTTTTGTTTCTCAAAAGATTTCCAATCTTTACCCATCCATCATTTTTAGGACTGAATATCTCTTCGAGGTCTTGCTTACTTGGTTGAGTGATTTCCGTGCCTGGAATGGGCGGAATTGCAGGAATGATGGACTGCCCCTTTCTCAAATTTTCTAAAAATCCCAAAATTCCAATATGTGCAGTAAATGTCTTGTCTCTTTTGTTTAGTTCTGCAATCTCTGTGCTTTCAGCTGCCTCATCGAAATTTCTAACATCTGTAAATGCTGCACTTGTTACAGATGACTTTTCTACGAGTCCTAGAATTTCACCTTCGTCAGAACCAATCTTGATGTATTCTCCAACAGACAAAGCTCTTGAGGTTATTGCAGTAACAAATGTTGGTTTTGATTCACCAATTACAAACCCTAAACTCAACCTAATACCTCACGTGAACCGATCTCATTACTTAGACCTAACAAACTAACCATTTTTGCAAGTTCCTTATCAGATATTTTACAGTTATTGTGTGCAAGCTTTAGTGCATACGGATATCCGCCAATACTTGTTTTGTATAATTTGTTCATGACTGATTTTATCTCATTTTCATCGTGTTGGTCTCCTAGAAACTCTAGTTTTATTATTGGTGTGGAATTACTTAGTCTGACAAATGTGGATGAAATGACTTTGTCTGAACCATATTTTTTCTCAACAAATAATTTACTAAATCCGGGATTGTTTGTAACATGATTGTAGTAGAAAATATCCCCTGCAAGAGAGCCTAGTCTTTCAAATTGTTTTTTTGTGTTTGATGTTTTTGCAATAAAAATTACATTATCTCTTTTTTTCATTGTTCTTACCACTTGTGCATCTAAAGTTGATTGTCTTGTCATGAATTGGGAATGCAATGAACCATCCATTAAAACTAAATCTACCTGATCCACAGTTTTCTCACAAGCATCAATTTCCATCTTACTTGCAATGCGTGAAAGGTCTGTATCTGAGCCTAATCCTGACTCGTGTAAGTCGACTAGTACTTCTCCATCTGCCTTAATTGATACTGCAGTAGTTGCCCAAAGCTCAATTCCTTGGAATTTTGTATTGTTAAAACTTGAATCAATACCTGCAGTAACAGCTTCTTCTTTTACAGGCGTAAATTCTACCCAATTCTCTCTTGCCTTTTGTATAATCTGTTCAAATTTTGGCCCCTTTAGAATAGATAACATCTTGTCTCTATTGATAATGGCGTCTTTGTATACAGTATTGAGCACAACAATAGTTCGTTGGTTTGAATAAAATCTTTAGGTTATACTGAACCTTGACAAAACTGATCCCTCAAATGATCCTTTTTTCAAAATCAATACTGAAAATCAGTGGAGAAAATACGAATATTGGTTATATTTGATAATTTTCTAAATTAAACATGCAAAGCCGATATTTTGTACTGATTGGAGTTTTGTTAACTATGGTGGTTACTCCTGCAAATGTCTACGCAGAACATGTTTTGGAAATTGAAGCATTTGCACAATATCTTGACATATCACAATTAGAATCTGAGAAAGTCACATTTGTCTTTGATGAAAAATCATACGATTAACTCATCTCAAAACTAATCATTTAGTGAATAATTGACGATCATCCTGATCTAACAAATAGCAAACACAGCATATCTCCATGAAATTCCAAGAATTA
>JOSY01000047.1 GCA_000746765.1 Marine Group I thaumarchaeote SCGC AAA799-D11 | reverse complement strand
TATTTCTTGATATTTCATGGAATGGTATCAATTGAGATAATTCTTAGATCAAGATGATCGTAATTATTTTACAAAATGATCGGTTTTAGGATGACTTGTTTGTCAAATTCTGGACGAGAAGTAGTAGAGTTTAATGTAACGGGTGAAAGCGTTGAACTTCCAATTATGGGAGGAAAGACATACAATGCTATGACTTTTGATCAGCAAGTTCCAGGCCCAACATTAAGAGTCACCCAAGGTGATGTCGTAAAGATGACTCTAACTATTCCAGACGATGAAGTCACTGCACATGGTAATGACATGCACGCATCTCAGATTTCAGCAGCGGCCTTTGAGTCCATCAATCCTGGTGAATCAAAGACATATTGCTATGTTGCTGAAGTTCCTGGAGTTTTCAAATACCATTGTTCCGGAGTCAAACTCATTGGTATGGACCAACATGTACTTTCCGGCATGTACGGAATTGCAATAGTTGATCCAATTGATGGATACAAGAAACTAATGGTAGAGAAAACAGCAGTAGAGAATGGTAAAGTTGTAAAAGACAGACAATTCTATGATGCGGATGCGCTGGAGTTCCAACTCCAATACAATCAGTTGTATTTAACACCTGAAGGCAACTATGATGCAGGAGCAATGTTCAAACATCATAACACTGCAACAGTTGTTAATGGAATGCAATTTGGCTATGTGCCAAATGAGGTACATAATGCACTGATTAAAGGTGATGCAAAGAAGAATATCTTTGTGGCACAACCCTGGAACTCCTTAGAGCTTAAGCAATACCAGTCACAACTCTTGTATGTTGAAAATGATCAACATGTCCGACTCTTTATCGAAAACAATGGTAACGAACCAGTATTCTTCCACATTGTAGGAGAAATCTTGGACAGAGTTACACAAGGTAACAGAGTACAATCAGCTGGAACTGAAACATGGCTTGTTGGTGGTTCACAAAATGCAATTGTTGATTTGGTCTTTGATGAACCAGGAGTATATGCAGGAGTCAATCATGACTATGCAGCAATTTACACTGGTGCAGCTACAGTCTTTGTAGCAGGCGATCCATTTGGATTGAATCAAAGATTAATTGATGCAGGTGTTCTTACAGAACCAGTACCATCTTATGCATATGTGTTAGGCAATCCAAGTGATGCGGTTCCTCCTATGGGCAAAAACAGTATTGCACATCCAGCAATCAATGTTCACGGTTTAATGACTGACAAAATTGTCGAACAAAAGATAGCCGAAGGCGCAATTCCACTCTGGGAAGTCGTACCAACACTACCTCCAATTTAGGTAGTACCCAATCTTTTTCTTTTATTAAAAACTAACAATCAGAATTACTTTGTTCATTTAACATATTCCAAAAATCTACTGAATTGTATTTTTCTGATACTACATATGGAATTCCAATAATGTTTGTGTGAAATTGTGTAATTATCGACATTTTATTTGGATCTATTCTAATGGTACCGTCGCTACTAAACATGTGATCAAAATGCATGAAGATGGATTGGGATTGAGCCATCGAGTCTGAAATGTATTTTCCGTCTGCCTCTAGTTTGGAGTATGGCATGATGTTTTCAGGATTTATCACAAATACTCCCAACGGTTCTCCGTCAAAAAATATTACAAAATTGAATTGATGAAAAAACACTGGAACAGGTGAGTTGTTACAAATTTTTATTGTATCATCAGTACTCATTTCAAATAGCCTGAAACTATTATCTATACCCTTTATCTCTAAATTTCCTAAAGCATAGATGTTTACAGATGAAAAACACACTATTGCAATAATAATAATAATTGATGTTATCGAGATAATTTTCTGTTTTTCCATGTATAATCACCGAATTTACTTAACTCATCTCAAAACTAATCATTTAGTGAATAATTGACGATCATCCTGATCTAACAAATAGCAAACACAGCATATCTCCATGAAATTCCAAGAATTA
>JOSY01000046.1 GCA_000746765.1 Marine Group I thaumarchaeote SCGC AAA799-D11 | reverse complement strand
ATTCCAGACGATGAAGTTACACAACACGGTAATGATATGCATGCGTCACAAATGTCAGCAAGTAATTTTGGAGCAGTAGGTATTGGTGAATCAAGAACTTATTGTTTCATTGCTGAAGCAGCTGGTGTCTTCAAATACCATTGTTCTGGTGTAGATCTAATTGGCATGGACCAACACGTACTTTCCGGCATGTACGGAATTGCAATTGTTGATCCAATCGATGGATACAAGAAACTAATGGTAGAAAAGACAAAAGTTGACGGAAATGGCAATGTTTCATTAGACAGAAAGTTCTATGATGCGGATGCGTTAGAATTCCAACTCCAATACAACCAATTGTACCTAACACCTGAAGGCAATTATGATGCCGGAGCAATGTTCAAACATCAAAACACTGCAACAGTAGTTAATGGAATGCAATTCGGTTATGTACCAAACATGGCGCACAACTTACTCGTTAATGGCGACGTAAACAAGAACATCTTTGTTGCACAACCATGGAATGGAATTCTAACGCATC
>JOSY01000045.1 GCA_000746765.1 Marine Group I thaumarchaeote SCGC AAA799-D11 | reverse complement strand
GGTTCACAAAATGCAATTGTTGATGTGGTATTTGATGAACCAGGTGCATATGCAGCAGTAAATCATGACTATGCAGCAATTTACACTGGCGCAGCTACAGTATTCGTAGCAGGTGACCCATTCGGCTTGAACCCAGTTCTTGTTGAGAAGGGAATCATTGAAGCCCCAGTGCCATCCTATGCATACGCATTAGGCAACCCAAGTGATGCTATCCCACCAATGGGTAAAAACAGCATTGCTCATCCTGCAATCAATATTCATGGTTTGTAAAGCAAGTGGCGATTATGTCGCATTATGGGAAGTAATTCCTGTAGTAGCAGAAATCCTAACTTCTTGATAACATAACATCTTTTTCTTTTTATTATTTTGAATGAATTATATTCCGTAGATCATTTTCTTGATTTATGGGATTTGACAAATAGGTATGGAATCTTAAAGTATGTTTTAAGATATTAACATTTTGAATTTTTATCTTCATTTAGCATATTCCAAAAGTCTATGCCTGTGTATTGATTAGTAACTGAAAAGGGAATGATTCCTAAAATAGGAGTTTGAAATTCTGTTTCAATTGCTAATTTTTTGGGATCAATACGTATTGGAGCTGTTCCACTAAACATACCATCAAAATGTAGGAAATAATACTGTATTTCAGCAAATGATTCTGATGAAAATTAGGCATCTAAAATCTGTGATGATTTTGGTGGTATAGAAGTTCCATCAATACTAAAAATGCCTTTTACTTTGCCTTCAAAAAACACGGTAATGTACAATTGATTGAAACTTGTAGTAAGAAAAAGAGGATTACATGTAATAATTTTATCCTGACCAACCATTCCTTCATAATATCTAAAAATTCCATCTTTTCCACTTAATTGTAACTGTTCTACTGCATAGATATTCCAAACAGAATTTCCAACAACGCCAATTATTACTATGGATGAAATTATGACAATCAAGGAATGTTTATTCATTTTTTACTCCTAAGATATTTAGTACTTTAAACATTCTATCTCCTTTGGAAATTTAATTGCATAAAAATGTCTCATAATTACGAATATAATGAACAGATAGTGACTACGATTCTATATACTTTCATCATCTCATATCTATAGAAAAATCATAGAACATCAGATTACAAAAGGGAGAAACACCACCACCTTTGTAGCAGCTTCACTTTATGCAGCATGTAGGATTTCAGGAACGCATAGAACGTTAAAAGATATGCAAAAAGTATCAGGAGTCAATAGAAGAAATCTTACAAAATACTACAGGCTGTTGATAAAAGAATTTAATTGGCAGATTCCTGTGGTTGACCCAACACAATGTGTAGTCAGAATTGCAAATAATGCAGGAGTATCTGAAAAAACAAAACGTACGGCAATAGATATTTTACACAAGGTAAAACAACAGGGATTCATAGATGGAAAAGATCCTACCTCTGTTGCGGCTGCAGCAATATACATAGCAGGTAAAAAGAC
>JOSY01000044.1 GCA_000746765.1 Marine Group I thaumarchaeote SCGC AAA799-D11 | reverse complement strand
AAGAACTGCAATAAGATATGAAAGAGTAGCAGAGAATTATCTTGGATTCATCAACATTGCGTCATTTTTGATGTATTGTAGGGTTTTGAGATGAGTTCGATATCTACTATGGATACCGTGGCAGTCTTGATGATATGAGTTCTCATTCTTCTTATCCAACACTGTCTTCAATGGAAATCAACGAGGAAAACAAATCCATTGACATTGTCATGGAGGCCGTTCCTGAAAAAACTGATTTTTGGATTAGAGTGCCTGATGATGTACTTTATGCAGAAAATGAAAGATTCACAGTACTAGTTGATGGAATTGATACTGGATATGATTTGATGAAATTTCCAACTGATCATGTGATTGGATTCATAATTTATGGTGATACTAAAAATATTGAGATTATTGGAACCCGAATTATTCCTGAATTTGGAGCCTATGCTACTCTAATTTTGGCAATTTCTATAGTGGGATTAGTCTTCTTTGCTAGAAAATCCACTTTTGGAAATAGTTTACCTAGAATTAATTAAGTGATGTTTTCTAGATATTTTGTTTGAAACGAATAGCTCTTCTTGGATGTGGTTCAATGGGAACTCAAATTGCACTAGCAATTGATTCTGAAAATTTCCCGGCAACTCTAACACATGTATATGATGCATCCAAAGATTCATCCTTATCCCTTGTTCAAAAACTGCAAAACAAACCAGAAATTGTTGAAAACTCCCATTTACTATCTTCTCAACCAATAGATATTGTTGTAGAAGCTGCATCTCAAGATGCAGTAAAAGATGTTGCCCTAAGTGTTCTGCAAAACAAAAAAGATTTGATGATTATGAGTGTTGGTGCCTTGCTTGATGAATCCATCTATGATATTTTATCAGACGCATGCAAGGACTTCAAAAAAACAATTTATCTTCCTTCAGGAGCTATTGCAGGATTAGATGGAATAAAATCTGTAAAAGATGAATTGGAATCTCTGTCTATTACAACAACAAAACACCCACGTTCATTAAAGGGTGCAAAGTTTTTTGAAACTTCTGAAGTTAATTTAGATGAAATTAGTTCTTCTACTGTAGTATATGAGGGAACTGCAAAAGAAGCTGTTTCATTATTTCCTGCAAACATCAATGTTGCAGCACTTTTGTCATTGACTGGAATTGGAAGTGAAAAAACTAGTGTGAAAATTGTTGCAGACCCTAGTACTGACAAAAACACTCATCATATAGAAGCTGCAGGTAAATTTGGAAAGATGACATTTACAATAGAAAATGTCCCTGATACAAATAATCCAAAGACAAGTCGATTGGCAATTTTATCTGCAATTGAAACTCTGAAAAAATATTGTTCAGATGATATTCAAATTGGCACATAAGATGGCAATAATTGCCACTATTATTCACATACATGAAAATTCTAGGCGCGATCCCATTCTTTAAATCCCCACCACACAAATTTTCTATGGTTTATGCTCGTACAACAAACCTCCAAACTCAAAGAAGAGATTGAACGTCTCAAAAAAGAAAAGGACGTAGTCATTCTTGCTCATAATTATCAAATTCCCGAGGTACAAGATGTAGCCGATTTTACAGGTGACTCTTTAGGCTTATCAAGACAGGCAGCAAAGGTTCCTCAAAAAACAATTCTTTTTTGTGGTGTGAACTTTATGGCTGAAACTGCCGCAATTATTAGTCCTCAAAAAAAGGTAATATTGCCTGATTTAGAAGCTGGATGCTCATTATCTGATTCTATTACTGTTGATGAATTACGAAATTGGAAGAAACAACATCCAGGTGCTATTGCAGTTGGATATGTTAACACTACTGCAGAAATTAAAGCTGAACTTGATTATTGTTGTACTTCTTCAAATGCTGTAAATGTGGTAAAAGCAATTCCTGAAGATAAAGAAATATTGTTTTTGCCTGATATGTTCTTGGGTTCTTATGTTGCAAAAATGACTGGTAGAAAAAATATGCACATATGGGCAGGTGAATGTCATGTTCATGCAGGAATCACTCCTGATGATGTCACAAAAAAACTTGATTCAATGAAAGATGCAGAATTTGTAATTCATCCAGAGTGTAGTTGTACAACCCCCATGATGTATGATGTTGCTGATGGAAGTTTTGATGATCAGAAAGTTTCTATTCTTTCAACTGAAGGAATGCTAAATCATGTAAAAGAATCAAAAGCCAAAAACTTTGTTGTGGCAACTGAAACTGGAATACTGTATAGGATGAGACAACAAAACCCTGATAAGAAATTCATTCCAGCTTCAGAAAAAGCTGAATGTCAATACATGAAGATGATCACTCTTGAAAAAGTCCATGATGCACTTGTAAATGAAAAAAATATTGTAACTGTTCCAAAAGAAATTGCAGACAAGGCACGTTTGGCAATTGATAGAATGCTTGCAATAAGCTAATTGTGTGACTATTTTGGTTGGATTATTTAGTAGAACTCCAAAGGATCCTAATCAAAAAAAACATGCTGAGAAATTCAAGGAGTTCAAAAAACTTGCAAAGCAGAAAAAATATGATGAGGCTCTAAAATCTGGCACAGAATATCTTAGAATGGTTCCAAACAATCATGATGCGTTGTTTACTGTAGGTGGAATTTATTATCTGAAAAAAAAGTACAAAACTGCCATATCTCATTTTGATAAAGCGCTTGAAATTGGTTCTTATGATGTCGATGTCTTACTTTTGAAAGCGTATTCTCATCAAAAATTAGGTGAAAAGAAAAGAGCCCTTCAGTGCTGTGAAAAAATTCAAGAAGTTGATCCAAAAAATAAAGCAGTATCTGAACTATTATCTCAACTAAATTCCTAAATCTCTAAACTCATATCAATTCCTTTAACGGAATTTGTAATACTTCCAACTGAAATAATATCGACTCCGGTTTGTCCGTATTTGGAAATATTTTTTGAATTAATTCCACCTGATGCCTCAAGCAAAACTTTTTTTCTCAAATTTTGATTTTTGAGAACTGTGATTGTTTTTTTGATCTGATTTGGAGTAAAGTTATCTAACATGATTATTGTTGCGCCTTCTTTTGCAGCAAGAACTGCGTCTACTGTATTTTCAACTTCAACTTCAAATTTTCTATGTCTCTTCTTTGCTTTTTTGACTAGTGATTCTAATGAATCCCCTACTGCAATATGATTATCTTTAATCATGACCATTTCATCTAGTCGTAATCTGTGCTTTTTACCACCTCCAATCTCTACTGCTTCTTTGTCAAAATATCGCAATCCTGGTGCGGTCTTTCTTGTAGCGTAGAGTTTTGTTTTTCTTGGAATTTTTTTCACGAGTTCGTTAGTTTGAGTTGCAATTCCGCTCATTCTTGTTAAGAGATTCAATGCAGTTCTCTCACATGTCAAAATCTTTCCTGCATTACCTGTTATGGTCATTATTGTTTGGTTTGGTCTCACTTTTGAGCCATCTTTTTTCAAAATCCTTGCATTACACCCTTTAATTTTGAAAATTTGCTTTGCATGTGTAACTCCTCCGACAATTGCGGATTCTCTTGAAATTATTTTGGCTGTGATCTTTTTCTTTGGTAGTAAAGCACTTGTGATGTCTCCTTTGCCGATATCTTCTGATAGGAATTGTAATAATTGTTTTTTAGAATTAAATGACAACATTATGATAAAACGCTAGTTTGATTTTAAATATTTAGAAATTTTATGTCACTTTGATTGCGTACTTGCCTTTCTGAGTAATACCAAGTGTTTTTGAAATCTCAGAGTTTGTTGGATCTACTACTAATACTACTCCACTCCAATCTGGTGTTAAATCTGATGATTTGCATACTGGACAAACTTTTCCAACAGTTACATACTTGCATTTTCTGCATGCCATTTCTCGTGCCATCTTAACTTGCCTCTACTTTAGCTTCTTTTGCTGGTTCTTCTGCATCACCAGAAGATTTCTTAATCTCCTCTTCAATCCATTCATCTGCTCCAAGGAATGGTTGTCTGCATGTAATTCCGATTTTTCCCATTGCAGCGGCTTTACCTAATGATACTGCGGTGATTCTTGCACGAAGTGTAGAACCAACTTTTAATGTTCTTCCACTTTGATTAGCTAAAATCATTCCAGATTTTACATCACTCTTAAGATAGTCATCCATAACTTGTGACAGGTGAAGTAATGCATCAGTAGGACCAATTCTTACAAATGCACCAAAGTCTGTAATATCTACAATTTCTCCTTGTACAATTTCTTGTAATTTTGGATAAAATGTTAATGCTTCAAATTGAACTCTGTGGAATGTTCCGCCGTCTCCGGCAATCATCTTTCCCATCTCGTCTACTTTGGCATCTAAAATCATAATGATGTAACCTAAATCTGCATTAATCATACTCTCGTACTTTTCTTTGAGTATGTTTACTGCTGCCTTTTTGAGTGTAGTTCCAAACAAGCTTGGAGGAATCCTTACAACATCGACTAGGGTAGATATAGAAAACAACTGTGCTGTTTTTCTTGAATTTCAATTTATGAATCTTTGGGTAATTTGAGCACATTTTTCCAAAGATTTTGCTAATTTTTGAAAATAATGACAATTTCTTTTTGCCTCCGACTTATGTTTAAATAATGTAGACGGGTTTTTTGACGCAATGGTTGGCATAGATCAAGTCCTTGAGAAACTTAGTACTGTAATTGATCCTGATTTGAAAAAAGACATTGTATCAATGGGAATGATCAAAGACTTGGAACTTAATGATGGCAATTTGAAATTTACATTGGAATTAACTACTCCTGCATGTCCTTTCAACGTCGAAATTGAAGATGATGTAAGAAAAGCAATCGGTGAACTTACTGAATTGAAAAATTTCGACATGAATGTAACTGCAAAAGTAATGGAGGGTCGTTCACTTGATGCAGACACTGGAATGGCTTCAGTCAAAAACATTATTGGTGTTGCAAGTGGAAAAGGAGGCGTAGGAAAATCAACTGTATCTTTGAATTTAGCTTTGGCATTGCAACAAACAGGTGCTAAAGTAGGATTACTGGATGCTGATATCTACGGACCAAGTATACCTTTGATGCTTGGAATGAAAGATGGATTTATGGAAGTTGAAGACAACAAACTTCAACCCGCAGAATCAAACGGTCTCAAAGTTGTTTCATT
>JOSY01000043.1 GCA_000746765.1 Marine Group I thaumarchaeote SCGC AAA799-D11 | reverse complement strand
AATGTTTGAAAAACTAAATGTTCCAATTATTGGTGTTGTTGAAAATATGAGTCACTTTATTTGTCCTAACTGTGATGAAAGACATTACATCTTTGGCGATGGTGGTGCAAAGAAAATTAGTGAACAGTTTAACATGCCTTTCTTAGGTGAAATTCCATTAAACTCTGGAATCATGTCTGGCTCTGATGTAGGAAAACCAATCATGATTACAAAACCTGATTCTCCAAGTGCTGATGCATTTAGAATTGCTGCAAAAAATATTGCAGCACAATGTAGTATTTTTGCAGCAAAACTTCAAGAAGAGATGGAGTCTGAAGGCTCCAATGAAGAATCTGCTCCAGAGGCAAGTACTAACTAGAATCGATTTTTGTGAAGTTACCTGATTCTCTAAGAGGGCAAATGAAAATCCCTTTGGGTATTTTGTTACCTGAAAATCAAGCTGACAAGAAAAATATTCTAAATGCATCAGCA
>JOSY01000042.1:2909-3917 GCA_000746765.1 Marine Group I thaumarchaeote SCGC AAA799-D11 | reverse complement strand
ATTCTTGTTACTGGCGAAGAAGACCTTTTGGTGTTACCTGTTTGCATTCATGCTCCTGAAAACTCTGTTGTATTGTATGGCCAACCAAATGAAGGACTAGGGATAGTCAAAATTACCTCAGAAATTAGAAATAAAGCACAAAGTCTACTTGATTTAATGGAATAACGGGGTATGATGAGACGGTGGCTGTATGATTAATGATTGCACTACTAAAACCTCTGACCCTATTAATTCCTAATTTTGAAGAATGAAAATCAACCAAATTTCCTACAACAATTGACATTCCAAGATAAACACGGATTACAAGATTGGATTGTGTGAAACTTGATCCTGAACTCAAATTACAAATTTTAGAAAAAGTTGGAATCTACTCTAATAGATTCTCCATTCCTGAACCTACAATTCTATTGACTACCAAAGAGGTTCTTGATGCTCCAAAGGAGATGACTGAAGGAAGACGCACATCTGCTTACAAGTATTATGGAGTATCTTACCTTCAACACAATCTAGTTTTCATTAATGTCAGAAAAATCCCTGATGAGAAGATTTTAGAAAATACAATTGTTCATGAACTGATCCATATGCGATTCCCATATCTTGCACATGGAAAAAGATTCAACAAGCTAGTAAGACAAGGATTGCGTGGCAAATCATTTTTGCCATATAGAAAAAGAAGCAAAGCCCACGCTATTTGATTTATATTTCCCAGACTTGGGCATGCGAGTATAACATGGAAATCTCTGAGATTCTGCCATTTATCGCAGGAATTGCATCATTTTTAGTTGCTGGAGGATTAGTTGCTTGGATTTCAAAGCAACCTGCTGGAACAAAAGAGATGATGGATATCTCAAATGCTGTCAAAGTTGGTGCTGCAGCATTTCTAAAAAGAGAGATGAAAATTATTGTTCCTGTTGCAATTGCATTAACGGTAATTATTGGAGCATTCCTTACTCCATCAAACGGTCTTGCATTTGCAGTCGGCGCAGCATTATCTGCTGTTGCAGGAAT
>JOSY01000042.1:0-2901 GCA_000746765.1 Marine Group I thaumarchaeote SCGC AAA799-D11 | reverse complement strand
AAGAGCCGCACATCTAAGTAATGATGGCCTTGGAAAAACATTTGCAATGGCATTTAGAGGCGGTGCAACTGTAGGTCTTGCAGTACCTGCAATGGCGTTAATGGCAATTGCTGGTCTGTATCTTGTATTCCCTGACCCAATTACAATTGCTGGCGTAGGAATAGGTGCAAGTCTTATTGCATTGTTCATCAGAATTGGTGGTGGTATCTTCACAAAAGCTGCAGATATGGGTGCAGACTTGGTAGGAAAAGTAGAAGCAAATATTCCTGAAGATGATCCTAGAAATCCCGCAACTATTGCAGACAATGTAGGCGATAATGTTGGAGATGCAGCAGGAATGGGGTCTGATGTTTATGAGTCTTATATTGTTACAATTTTAGCAGCATTACTAATTGCAGCATTAATTGGCGCACCAAACTATTTCCTTTATCCAATTCTTGTTGGTTCATCTGGAATGATTGCATCAATCATTGGTGTTGTTATCGTTGGCTCTAAAGGAGTCACAGATGTAATGAAACCGCTTAATCGTTCGTTTTATGTTTCAGCTGCAATTGCAATTGCATTAAACTATGTATTCATCACTCAATTTATTGAACAATCTACCGCAGGAATTGCTTTATTCGGTACAACTGTAATTGGCGTAATTTTAGTCCCTATAATTCAAAAAATCACAGACAAGTATACTAGTTACAAGCATGGCCCTGTAAATGAAATTGCAGACTCTGCAAAGTGGGGATATGCATCATTAACATTAATGGGAATTATCAAAGGAATGCAATCAACAGGCCCATTCATGATTGCACTCGTTGTTGCAATTATCATATCTTATAGTATTTCAGCTGCTGCTGCCCCTGAAGGTGCAGATCCAGTATTGTATGGAATCTTTGGAACTTCACTTACTGCAATGGCAATGCTAAGTCTTGCAGGAATTGTTCTAAGTATTGATGCATTTGGTCCAATTGCAGATAATGCTGGTGGTATTGTTGAGATGACTGGCATGGGTGAAGAAAATCGTAAAGTCACAGATGAAATTGATGCTGTAGGGAATACAACTAAAGCAGTAACAAAAGGATTTGCTATTGCCAGTGCTGCATTAGCTGCACTTGCTATGATTCAAGCATTCCAATTTGAAGCTGCTCACATCTTTGAAGGTGTTTTAGATTTAGATTATAGTTTAACAAATCCTGCAATCATTGTTGGTCTTTTGATTGGTGGATTGATTCCATTTATCATTACAGGTCAACTAATTAATGGTGTATCTCGAGCTGCTGGTAAGATGGTAGATGAGGTAAGACGCCAATTCAAATCCGATCCTGAGATTCTTACTGGAAAATCAAAACCAGATTATGCAAAATGTGTAGACATCGCAACCGTTGCTTCTATTAGAGAACTTTGGAAACCTGCACTTGTCGCAATTATTGCTCCAATTATTCTAGGTGTTTTGCTAGGTCCAACTGCAGTAGCTGGATTGTTAATGGGTGCTGTTGTCACTGGAATTTTACTTGCATATCACTTGGCAAACACTGGTGGTGCATGGGATAATGCAAAGAAACTAGTTGAAATGAAAGGTGAAAAAGGCTCAGAAGTTCACAAAGTAGCTGTTGTTGGTGATATTATTGGTGATCCTTACAAAGACACAGCAGGCCCTGCACTTAACACTGTAATCAAATTGCTAAACACAATTGCAATCGTATTCGTGTCTGCATTTGTCGCAATTATTGCACTTTAATTTTCTTCGATAATCAAAGTCATATCTAACTCATCAATCTGAGCTTGAATTGCTTTTTTCAAAGTTTCATTATGCGCATCACAGAATTTGAAGTAATTATCGGCAGTTTGGAAACAACCGCAAATCCATCGTGTTTTTTTATCTCCTTCCACTGTCCACTTTGAATATTTTTGTTCATCCATACAATCATGTATGTTGTTAATCTAAAAAATGTGTCTTGTAGAAAAAGGAAAAAATGTTTAAGGACAGCCTTCCATTTTTTGGATAAAGTAGCCGTTTTCCTTAATTGCCTGTTCAACAGGCTCTGGTGCACCTTGGGAGTGACAGAATTGACATTCGTTTTGAGTCATTACTGCGTTCTCTTCACCAATTGACTTTAACCACTCTTTACCATATGTGATGGCTTTATCGTGATCTTTTTCACCAGTTATTACATCAAAGTGCATGGTATGACCATCTGCTGCTTTGACGTAAGTGTCGTATACGTGAATTTCCATAAATATAATCAAAAAAAGGCATATTTAATTCAAAATAACAGTCTGAATTCCTAACTTATCTTTATGGAGTGCCCAGTTGCTTTTTTTGGGATTTTAATTTCAAGCCTACCTTTTTGAAATTTTGCAGTAGTATTTTTTACATCAACCATATTTGGCAGTGATACTGATTTCTTGAAATACTCAAACTTTGAAATTTTTCCAAGTTTTTCTTCAGAATATCTTTCTTTTAGTTTTGCTTCTACATTTATCATGTTCTTATCAAAAGTAACTTTGATGTCTTTCTTGTTCACCATTGGCAAATCTAATTCCAATAACCAATGATTATCAAACTCTTTCAGGTATGAGAGTGGAGATAATATTCTATGTTCGATATCATCAATTAATGAACTAATGGATGGAAACACTGCTCTTATTTCAAAATCATCCTTCATTTAATCACCTGTATATTTGAGGTGTTTTTCCCTGTTTCTCTTGTTGCTGTTGTAATGTACGTATTGTTTCTTCCATTAGATTTCTGTGTTGTATTCGCAGTTTGTCTATCTTGTTTTTAATATCTTGAATATCCACTTTGACATCTAAAATATTTGCAAGTGTTTCTATTGCAACTATTGATGCTTCAGGATCTGGAAAAAATGGATGGCATTCAGCATATAATACAAGTGCTGGAATCTTTGT
>JOSY01000041.1 GCA_000746765.1 Marine Group I thaumarchaeote SCGC AAA799-D11 | reverse complement strand
GACTCTCGTTCCCCAAAAACTGTAAATGAATTTGTTGAAAAATTACCCTTTACAGTTGATCTAAATGTTTGGGGCGATGAAATCTATTCTTCAAAATCTCCAATCATCCAACCTGAAGAAAATGCAAAGTCTCCTGTAGAATTAAATGATGTTGCTTATTGGCCAACAGGAAAAGCTATCTGTTTGTTTTATGGTCCTACTCCAATTGGTGAACCTGAAGAGATAACCCCTGCATCTCCTGTTAATATTATTGGCAAAGTGATTTCTCCTGACAAATCCATTCTCAGTGTTGCTGATGGGGCAAAGGCTACCTTTAGGAAAGCCTGATTATCTTTCCTCAATTGAAATTTCTTTTATATCTGATTCTAAAACATATGCTCTAAACCTCTTGCTTACTCCAGAGTAAATTACCCATGCAACAGGGTTACTTTGCATGAATTTTTTATCTGTGTTTGATGGATATGCCTCAGAATTTGGATGTGAGTGAAAAATACCTATCACATCCACTTTTTTCTCTTCAGCAATCTTGTACCCTTCAATAAGTTGCTCATTTGAAATGGTAAAATTCACTGGTGATTCATCAATATTTTTTGTCAGAAATACTTCTGAAATAACATTCTCTTTGCCAAATAATATGGCACATGACTCGTTTGGTTTTTCATTTTCAGCATGTTCTGTTAGAATTTTTTTATCTGAATTTGATAAGATGATTTTCTGCAAATCTATTCTACGTTAACAGTTCCTACCATCCATGGATGGAATGTACAGTAATAATCATAACTCCCTGCTTCTGTAAATGTAAATTCAAAACTATCTCCTGCCATCATCATCTCAGAATCAAACACTCCAGTTGCATCTGTTGGTGGCATGCCTGATGTAACAGTATGTACTGTACTATCTGCATTGTCCCATTGAACAGTGTCTCCTACTGATACTGTAATTACTTCGGGATCATAATAGATTTGACCCTCTTCTGGAATTGCTGCACCTTCTGGCATTACTACTTTGATTGGCTCTTTTGCACCTTCAATGGTTAATGTTGCAATCATCCAAGGATGTACAATACAGAAGTATTCGTATTCACCAATTTCAAAATTAGTCGTTTCAAGTGTAAATGATTCTCCTGCCCCCAACAATCCTGTGTCAAATGTTTCTCCAAAGTCTGCAGCGCTAGTTGCAGTATGTGCAACAGAATCTGCATTAATCCATTCTACAACATGTCCTTGTTGAACAACTGCTGCATCTGGTTCGTAATCTGGGTTTCCTTCTTCAGCTGAACCTTCAAGAATTTCAATTGTAAAGACTGGTCCTGCTGGTGCAACCTCTTCAGCACTTGGTTCTTCTACTTCAACTTCTTGTGGAATCATGTATTGATCTGGACTAACAAATCCAAATGCAATCCATGCAATAATTCCTGCAGCTGATGCTATTCCTACTATGGACCCTACTGGTTTCAAATATTGTGGATGCTTCATTGCAAGATATGCTATGATGATTGCTGGGAATGCTATTGCCATCAAAATTCCGGCAATTGTTACAGTATAAGCCGAAGTATTCATTGTAAATGCAAACATTCCAAATCCTAGCGAAATTGATGCAATTACCAAAACTGTTGCTTTTGCTCTGTTGCTAGTTGAGACTCCTCCATCTAAGATACCTGTTGCCAAGAAGATTAGTCCTACGAACATAGTAAGACCAGTCAAAGCATGCATGCCGTCAATGAATGTGTGTGCTATCCCTGCATATGATAGGGTCACTCCTGCCAATCCTATGGCTGTGAGTCCCATTCCCGGCATCATGAGGTCCCAATTACTCATTTAACGTAGCTGGTAGGACTGAGATACTTATTCCTTTTGAAATGGTACGGATCAATAGACGAAGAAATTAAATGGCTTTGGACTAGGATAGAGTGAGATTGGGATTTAATGAAATAATGGAGATATCCAAACCAAGGATAGTTGTTCTTCTAGTTATTACTGCAGTTACTTCGATGTATGCTGCAAGTAAGCTTGTTCCTGGCACACCTGAACCTAGCGCTCTGAATCACTATTATGACAAAGACATTGATCCAAAAATGGAGAGAACAAGCAAAAGACCCATTCCTTCTGGAAGAATGGCAGCATCCCATGTTTTGATATATGGTTTGGTTGTAAGTTGCATCTCTGTAATTTATGGATTCTTTGCATTGAATGCTGTTTCTGCATTCTTTATTGCAGTTGGAATTTTCTCTTATGTTATAATTTACACTGCTTGGCTCAAACGTCTAAACACCTCAAACATTGTAATTGGTGGTATAGCAGGTAGTGCAGCTTCATGGGCTGGTTGGTCTGCAGCCACAGGAAGTATGGATCTTTTAGGATTTTTGGTAGGATTCCTTGTTTTTGTTTGGACACCATCGCATTTTTGGTGTCTTGCAATGAAAATCAAAGACGAATATGCCCAAGCTGAAGTTCCAATGCTACCTGTTGTAATTGGAATGCAAAAAACATCCAAGTATATTTTAGGAAATACAATGATTCTACTTCCTTATTCTTTGATACTCTCTTTTATTCCAGACGGAATGGGAGTTGTATATACTGTAATTGCAGCTGTGTCTGGTGGATTAATGCTAGCATATCATTACAAACTTACAAAGACTCCGACATCTGAATTTGCATGGAAAGCATACAAAGTTACTGCGCCTTATCTTACAATAATTTTTGTTGCAGTTGCATTAGATGCTGCATTCCATATTCCTTTGTTTTAGGAATTATTTTTCAAAGCCTGGGAAACTTGCTTCATAGTCTTTTTCCATCATTTCCTTGTTCTGTTCATCAACTTCATCGACTTCTTCTTTTTCTACGAAAACCTCAATTCTACGTTCATCTTTTGTAATCCAAGATACTTTGATGAGTCCGAGAATCTCTAAATCTAAAAGTATTTTGTTGAATTTGGCTTCTGCCATTGTAAATCCATCTTTTGTTAAAACTTTGTAAAGCTCAACATCTGTTAGTGAGCCTGCATCTCTAATTTTGTCAAATACTGTGTTTCTGATTGGAATTGCCATTTTTATCCGTAGAATGTTTTATCTCCTGTCTTTGGTACCACGTTAGATATACTTTCCTTAACTGATTTGTACCATTGATCAACTTCTTTTGTAATTGAAGGTCTAACCTGTTTCAAACTATTTGCAAAGTCTTGGCTTGAAATCTTTGTTGCATTATTTTGCATGGCTTGAACTGCTGCCTCTCTACATAATGCGGCTAAATCTGCACCTGTATAATTTTGAGTTGCAACTGCAATTTCTTGCAATTTTACATCGCTAGTCAATGGCATCTTCTTTGTTAAAATCTTAATGATTTCTAATCGTCCTTTTTCATCAGGAGGTTCTACATACAAGACTAAATCCAATCTACCGGTTCTTAGCAATGAGTTATCAACAACATCTGGTCTGTTTGTTATTCCTATTACTACAACACGCGAAGAGATTCCTTCTTCAATCTCTGTGAGTAATTGACTGAGTATGTTTTCACCTACTCCTCCTTCACCTGATTTGCTGCGTGCAAGTGAATCTAACTCATCAAAAATAACTACACATGGAGAAGATGCTTTTGCTTTTCTGAAAATCTCTCTAACTGCTTTTTCAGATTCACCAACCCATTTTGAAAGAATTTCAGGACCTCTAACCAAAATCATATTTGCTCCTGTCTCTGTTGCAAGTGCTCTTCCAAGCAAAGTCTTTCCACATCCTGGTGGTCCATAAATCAATGCACCTTTTGGTGGCTTGATTCCCATTTTTGTAAATTTACCCGGTTCATTCATTGCTAAAATTAGATTATCTGTCAGTGATTTTTTGATCTCATCTAATCCTCCTACGTCTTGCCACCAAACTTTAGGTCGCTCAAGATTGCAATACTTCAGAAGGAATCTTTTCTGTTTCAAGATCAATCTCTGGTAGATATCTTCTGATTGATTTCATTGCAGCTTCTCTACATAATGATTTGATGTCTGCACCTGTGTATCCGTGTAATTCTGATGCCAAATCTTTTAGATCAATATCTTCATCAATTGGCATTCCTCTTGTGTGAATCTGAAGAATCTCTATCCTTCCATCTTCATTTGGAACTGAAATCTCAAATTCTCTGTCAAATCTACCTGGTCTTCTAAGTGCAGGATCAACACTATCTGGTCTGTTTGTTGCACCAAGAACAATTACGTTACCTCTATCATTGAGACCATCCATTAATGCCAAAAGTTGTGCAACAACTCTTTTTTCAACATCTCCATATGCCTCTTCTCTTTTTGGTGCAATGGCATCAATTTCATCAATAAAAATTATACTTGGAGAATTGTCTTTTGCTTCTTTGAAAATATCTCTTAATTTGGCTTCTGTTTCGCCATAATACTTGTTCATAATCTCTGGACCGTTAATTGGGAACATGTTAGCTTCTGATTCACTTGCCATAACTT
>JOSY01000040.1 GCA_000746765.1 Marine Group I thaumarchaeote SCGC AAA799-D11 | reverse complement strand
ATCCTGGTGGCCCGTAAAGTAAAATTCCACTATGAGGCTCAATTCCTAGTCTGGAAAATAATTCTGGGTGTCTTAATGGGAGCTCAACTATCTCTCTCATTGCTTTTACTTTTTCAACTAATCCTCCAACCTCTTCATATGTCACTCTAACTTTTCTGTCAACTGTAGTTTCAGTTGAAATGTTAAGTGTCGTGGAGCGGTCAATCTTTACTACGCCTTTTGGTGTAGTTTTTGTAATTTTGAAATCCATTGAATTTCCTAAAATCATTACTGAAATTTCGTCGCCATGAGTAATTGGCAATCCTTTTAATCTATTTTTTACAAAATCTGTAAATTCTTTATCTACTGTAACTGAATCATTAACTGGAGTTAAAGATACAGATTTTGCAATCTTTGATGTTACTTTTCTAATCTTTACAATATCGTTTAATGATGCCCCTACATTTTTTCTTGTTTGTCCATCAACTCTAATGATGTCTGGGAATTTCTCATCTTCATCTACTGGCCAAATTACTGCACAACTTGTTCTTGAACCCATCACTTCAACGATATCTCCTGGAGTTACTTTGAGAAAATCCATTGCTTCAGGACCAATTCGAGCTCGTTTTTTTCCCACGTCTCGTTGTTTTGCTTCTCCAATTCGCATCTGCAAAGGTTCTTCTTTGCGTACCAAAAAATCACCTATTTCATGTCAACTGACATTCGGCTCATGTTGAGGACTTCAAATTCACTTACGCCCTCTATGCCTTTTACAGCATTCTCTAGTGCGTCACTTTGACCTTCTTTATCTTCTAAAACAAATTCTGCTTTCAAAAACTCCAAACCAAATGCTAATGGTTCTTTTGCATGTCTCTTCATTGAGATTCCTTCTGGTAATGAGTTCTTTAGAGTCTCTGCTAATTTGTCCAGATCTACCTCGGTTCCTTCTGGAAGAATTTTTGTAACAAATAGTAACTGTGCCAT
>JOSY01000039.1 GCA_000746765.1 Marine Group I thaumarchaeote SCGC AAA799-D11 | reverse complement strand
AGTCTGAGCTGTTTTAATTGATCCTTTCAATCCTAGTAGTTTTACAATTGATCCTGTGTGAAAATCAAAATCATCTTTTTCTGAAATATCTTTTAGAATTTCTGGTGTGATTGATTCAAATAATTTGTTAATTGTGTTGTTGTCAAGTCTTTCTAAAATTTTCCTTGCAAAAATTTGCTTTTCAAATTCCTTTCCAAATCTGTCTGTCCATTTAGTTTGATATTCTTCTAGTTTTGATTTATCTCCTGTTCTTAGAAATTCTGCTATTGCTTGTCCTGCATAAACTCCTCCCATACCGCTAGTAAAGATGCCTCCCGCTGTAGTTGGTTTTGCTTGGCCTGCAGCATCCCCTACAATTACTATGTTGTTTTCTACAAATTTTTCAATAGGACCTTTTATCCAAATTGGCGCAAAAACCTTTCTTATTGTGGAATGTTCTCCTTTTTCTTCAAGGATTTTTTCTATTATTTCTGCAACATTGATTCCTTTTCCTGCAACTCCGACTTTTCCCTTTCCTTCACCAGAAGGAATTATCCATGCAAAAAATCCTGGATATTTTTCTTGATCAAAAATCACTTCCACTTTTCCTTTTTTTATCCAATTTGCATAGATTTCGTATTGTGCAGATGATAAAATCCCTGTTCTGTCTTTCTGAATTAAAGATGATACTCCTCTTGCATCAACAAAAATTTTACAATCAATATTTTCTTCATTCGTTCTAATCCCAGTATCTGTCATCTCTTGAAAACTGGTTCTAACTTTGATAATTGCTCCATTCTTTTGAGCTTGAAAAGCAATCTGTTTGTCTAACTCTCTTCT
>JOSY01000038.1 GCA_000746765.1 Marine Group I thaumarchaeote SCGC AAA799-D11 | reverse complement strand
ATTGTGTGACTGGCATGGAAAATCCAAGAATCGTAAAGCGTATGCTGTGCAATTAAATTCAGTCGGTTTTTTTTGAAATGAATTATGCCCAAGCCTCAAATAATTATCGTGATCATTTAAAAAACTTTAAACTATTTGCAAAGTTTGATACTTTTGATTCTCTAATAACAAAACCAGTTGAGGAAATTCAGACACTAGTTGAAGACTATCTGATTTACATCAAAGAGAATCGCCATCCAAACTCTATTCCAATTCTGATGCTTGGTGTGAGACATTTCTTTGTAATGAATAGAATTCCACTTTACTGGGAGATTATTCGAAAGATGTATCCTCCAAAGAAAAAGTCTGCAGGATTCAAGCCGTGGACTACAGAGCAGATACAAAAGATGATTTTGGCAACTACTTCAAAGAGGAATAGAGCACTTCTTCACTTTCTTTCATCAACTGGAGCAAGAATCGGTGTGATTGATGAGAACTTTACCATGAAGTATCTGGAGAATATTTCTGATGGGTGCAAGGCAGTATTGTTGTATCCAAATGAGAATGAAGAGTATTGGGCATTTCTTACACCTGAAGCATCTGATTCTCTTGATGAATACCATGAAGAGAGAAGAAAACGAGGTGAATTATTTGATGAAAACACTCCTATATTCAGACGTGACTATTCCTGCGGAAAAAAAGTAATTCCTCTGCAAAGAAGCGGAATTATCTCAATAATGTATAGAGTAATTCGAAATGCAGGTCTTGAGAGAACAAAGGTGAACCATCACTTTGACATACAGATGGATCACGGATTTCGAAAGCGATTCAACACAATTCTGAAACTCAAAAACAATGTAAACTCTAATGTTGCAGAAAAACTCCTTGGTCACAAAAACGGACTCGATGGAGTTTATCTCAAGCCTACACGAGAACAATGCTTTGCCGAATTTCGCAAGGCAATAGTAGAACTTATGATTGATGATTCTGAACGCCAGAGGCTCAAAATTGAGCAGCTAGAACGTGAAAAATCAGAACTAGAACACTATAGAACCAAGGTAGATGAGTTGTGGCAAGACAAGCTCAGAATGGAGCACATACAACTAAATCATACATAAAGCCAGTCATTGCCTATCTTTTCTCTTTGCATCTGGTTTCTCCAAATATCTGTAATTGAAATTTTCTTTTTTAGAATTTGTTGTATTTTCTTTTCTGTCTCTAATTTGAGATCCGGTTGTATTTTTCTTTTATGTCCAAACGTTCCCTCATATTCTATGTCAATTCCATATTCTGGACGTGATAAAACTCCTGCATGTGTATTTCTAATCCCATAATCTTTACCAATGGGGTTTTTCATTTGTAATTCATCAAAATACAAATGCCATTTGAATACAAATGAGCTGATCATATTTATTTTGATATTGATTTTTTTTGAATGCATATCATTTGTGGGTAATTCCATTAATGAGTGGAGTATTTTGGAATATTCAAAATATTTTCTTAACGCCTGACGATATTCTTCCTCTCGTTTTTTATCAAGCATTATAGGAAATTCTTGATGAATATATTCACTATGTGTTACAATGAAATCTTCGATATATTCTTTCATATTTCTTCTCCTTCTAATTGAT
>JOSY01000037.1 GCA_000746765.1 Marine Group I thaumarchaeote SCGC AAA799-D11 | reverse complement strand
GAAAACCGTTATTTGGCTCTTGATATAATTGGTAATGACATCTAGTAACACGTTCTTTGTTTCATTATCTAATGTAGAATCAAAACCAGCATTTTCTCCAACATGTTTTATTTTATCATCCAAGTAATTATCAAGAAACGTAATGTATTTTTTGAACAGGTATGTTCTATCAAATGATATGTGTTTTGTTGCAAGTGATGCTAAAAATCCTTTTGTTGTTAAACAATACTCTTTGCCGTATTTCCCTGGCCTTCTTTTTTCAGGTTTTCTTTCCTTTATGAATTCATAATCAATCAGGCTTGGATAGTTTTCTTGTCCGTCAATCCTTCTTTTGATTGAATTTCGTTTGGCTTCCCAATCTCCATAATTTTCTATGGTTTTTACTAGTTTTGTTAGTGATAATGTCCCCTCTCTGGATAAC
>JOSY01000036.1 GCA_000746765.1 Marine Group I thaumarchaeote SCGC AAA799-D11 | reverse complement strand
GAAAGCCATATTCTGATGAAACTCGCAATGATATAGTTGAAAAATACCTCTTGGGTGAATCTGTTAGAGAGATTCATGATAGTACTGGCGTTAGTACCGGTTCAATATCTGAATACATCAATGATTTTGCATCCAAGATTGAAAGAAAAACAATTGATGCAATACATGACTTTTTTAAAATAATAAGAAAAAACGGAATGCAACCAAAGGATGCATTTTATGGCCATGTTGTGTTTTCAATACTTTTAAAACACAATCTTGATCCAAAACAAATCCATTCCTTTGTAAAGTCTGTGTTGTCTATGGCAAAACAAAATGAACTTTCTGCTGAACATCTTATGGGATTGTGCAATACTGTTTCTACAATACAATCAAAGTCTGATATTCCATTACATGAAATTGAAAATCATTGTACAGAACTAGCAAAAACCAAAGATGAATTAGAATTATCAATTGACAAACTCTCCAGTCAACACAAACAATCACAAAATAATTTGTCTGCATTGCTAAAGAAAAACAAACTTACTGAACAGCAAGACAAATCCGTTGATTTGAGATTACGTGAGAAACAGTCAAAGCTGGATGATGTTGAGAAAAGGACTCATAAACTGGAAAAAAAGCATGAGGAACTGTCTCTTATGCACGAAAATCTGCTTCTCAGGCACAAATCTGTGGTAGAATCTGTTGATTCAGTGGAGTATCTGATCAAAAGTGGTGTTTTAGAAAAAGACATTGTTTATTGGCAAAAAATTTTTGATACTTTTGGACTGACTCCTGCAGATTTTTTAGCAGAATTGGAAAAGGCCGGAAACGCAAAAAAACTATTCAGGAAACTAAACTCCACAAACACAAAGCTCAAAAAAGAATGCGAATCCCTGGAAAAGAAAAAGTCTTGGCTCGAAGATAAATCTGAAGAACTTTCATCTGAAATATCAAACGGTGCAGAATTTGGAAAAAAGAATCTGAAAAAAATTACAGACCATGCAGAATTGCAAATCAACAATGCCGTAACTCTTACGAAAAAATCACTTGTTACTTTCATGAAACAAAATCAGATTCAGATGAATCTTGCACAGAAACAATACAAAGAATATTTCTCTGATCTAGTATCAAAGTTGGAAAACCTTTTGGAGCATTCACATCAAGCTGAGTATTCTTTAAGCAAAATGGAATCTTTGAAACCTTTACTTGATTTGCTTAATGACAAATTTGATTCTGCAACTAGTATTTCAGAGATAATGATAATTTTAGATAAACTATATGTGAATATTAAAGACACAGACCTTGACAAACACAATGTATCTTCAGACATCAAAAGACTAAGAGAAAAATTATTGGATTTGATCAGTCATGCATGAACTTTCATTTGATAAAACAACAAAGAGATTTGATCTTATTGTTTTAGACATGAATGATGCTAACAAGAAAAACAATCTCATGTTTAGAAGAATTTGTAAAGAGGTTTTTCAAAAATCCTTCTCTAAGATTGAATTTCAAAACAATCTGGATGCTGGAGCCAAAATGGCTGGAGTGGGAATTGTTTCTGCAATTCAGATGGCTAGGGGAAAATACAAAGAAGGTTCATTTGTAAAATCATTCAGAAAATTAAATAATCAAACTAGTATTGTCAGTTACTCTGATTTGAACAAAGTCAATCAGTTCTTGAAAACATCTGATTTTACATTAGTGGTAAAATTATTGAAACTTCAGTACAATTATGGATTAATCAAGGCTATTTCTGTGATTTTGAAGTGAAATTATTTGCTGTAAAATAATTTCAATTCCAAGTGAAGGGATTGTCAATTTAGTTAGGTTCCATGACGTTATTTGGCCTGAAAAGATGGGTCTGCTGGGATTCAGCTACCATTTTATGGTCAAAAACGGACGCATTTAGGCATAAAAAACTAACAATCATATTTGCATCCTTTTCCAAACTTCGGATTACAAATTTTGCAATCTAATAGACATTTATCTTCAGAGCAATAACCACAAAATTGTTTCTTTTTTTCTGCCAATCAATCCACCTCCTTGTTCAAATTCAAAATCGAGTTATTGTCTTTCTTCCATTTTTGAACAAGTATTCCTAACACTGCACCAAACAACAGGTGTGCAACCAACGTAATTGTAAATATGTTATATCCATCCATGTGTTCTATTCCAAAAGGCCCTTTCATTGCAATGAGATATGGTGCCAACATCATTGTAATCTCAATAATTACTGCCCAGATCATTCCATACCACCATCTTCCTTTACCAATGATTAATGCGTAGATAATTCCAAATGTTGCACCATTCCAAATGTGCCATAATCCACCAGCGATAAATGCATCCATTGGTGCATGATACAGATTCATTGGAACGCCTGATTGCATAACAACTTGTTTTACTTGAGATAATGCAGTAATTTTTTCAGTAAGAAACAATCCTGGAAGAGAGATCATACTGTCCATTGGAATCCATTTTGCAAACATGTAGCCAGGAATACGAATTACTTCTAGTGCAAATGACGCAATAGATCCTAGCCATTCCCTTGAATAACCTACTTGAAAGTCTTGGAAACTTTGAACGTGATAAAATTCCTATTGCAAATATTATGATTACAGATGGAATTATTGCAACATCTCGAAATGTAGCATAAGGAATTAGCCCTAAGGGAGGAAGCAGCAACAAGCTTGCAGATGCACCACTGAGAATGATTACCAAAAATGTTAATCCTAATTCTGATTTATTCTTCTGAAGCGTTTCAGGCATGTGTTACTACAAAATTCAAAGTATTTAACATACAAAGTTCGAAGTATAGTAGTGACTTTGAACCATCATAGTAATGCAGTTTGTTTATGTCCACTTGATGGAGTTATTGAAACAATCGGAAAGAAATGGAGTCTGTTAATTGTAAATGAGATTGGAAATCATGGCTCACTAAGATACAATGATCTGTTAGATGAGCTAAGTGGAATTAGTCCTTCAACTTTGGCAACAATGCTAAAAGAATTACAAAAGGAAGACATCATCTCAAGGGAAGCATTCAATGAAATTCCTCCAAGAGTAGAATACACGTTGACAAAACGAGGAAAAGAGCTTCGCATAGCCATAATGCCCCTGCTAAAATGGGCAACAAAGAAAGGAAACTTCAAAATGCATTGCTCATGCACATTATTGAAAAAATAGTAGGTTCACAGACCAACAATCGTTTTATGAATATTGGCTTGAAAAATGATTTTTTGTCTCTAAATAAGGTCCGGCATCAAACTGATCT
>JOSY01000035.1 GCA_000746765.1 Marine Group I thaumarchaeote SCGC AAA799-D11 | reverse complement strand
AAGAACTGCAATAAGATATGAAAGAGTAGCAGAGAATTATCTTGGATTCATCAACATTGCGTCATTTTTGATGTATTGTAGGGTTTTGAGATGAGTTCTGAAACAAATTTGTAAAAATTGTAAAAAAGAATTTGATAATATTGGCAGTGATTTTTGTTCTCCTCAATGCCATGCAGCTTTTTTAGTAAAGTAATTTTGAAAATTCATCATATTGTGTTTTTTAATTACTTGATTCTAAAAAACAACTATTGATTTGTGAACCATAACATAAAACACTAATTTTGATTTAACATTCCCAATTCTTAGTACAATAATAAAACTCTCATTATGTTTACATTGTAATGAATCTACTCAGAATTTAATGCCAGATGATGACGATTTACCAAAAGATCTTTTTCACATAACACCTGCATATCGTAAGACATTATGGATAGTTGTTTTGATCAATATAGGTTATGGAATTATTGAAATGATTGGTGGTTTCTTAGCTGATTCTCAGGCACTTAAAGCCGATGCACTTGATTTTCTTGGAGATGGGTCTATCACATTTTTAGGATTGCTCGCAATAGGGTGGTGTCTTAAACTACGTGCTAGCTCAGCTCTCATTCAAGGAATATTTCTTGGTGCAATGGGAATTGGTGTTCTTGCTTACACAATTTACCGCACACAAGTTTTGCAAATTCCAGAAGCTGGACTGATGAGTATTCTTGGCTTTATTGCACTTTTGATCAATGTTATTGCAGTTATCGTATTGCTTCCACATAGAAAAGGTGATGCAAACGTACGTGCAGTATGGATCTTTAGTCGTAACGATGCACTTGGAAATATTTTAGTAGTAGTTGCAGCAGGTTTGGTCTTTTGGACAAATACATCCTGGCCTGATCTTATAGCAGCTGGTATAATTGCAATAATCTTTCTCCAATCCTCATTTTCAATCATTAAAGATGCTAGAAATGATATACAAAAATCCAAAAATGACTAATAAAACCCCGGAAAGTGTTCGTTTTCATTAAAGAAAATCCATATGGATGTGGGCATTAAACTAATTTAACAAAACTCGACCCGATATTTCCTAATTAGTTTGATATTTTGATCGAGAACGGATAAAAAATAAGCTCGGAAACCCTAACTATTTAATTCAAAAGTTTTTCATTACGCCTGTTTTTGATACTGGTATGGGTGATATCAAACAGGTCATTGTTGTTAGAACTGACCTTGAAATGGGTAAAGGAAAAATTGCCGCACAAGTGGGACATGCTTGTGTTCTTGGTGCTGAACATGTGAGAAAATCTCATCCTGAATGGTATGAACAATGGTGGGGTGGACAAGAAAAAGTAGTAGTAAAAGTTTCTGGTATCAAGGATTTGCAAGAAGTAAAGAAACATGCAATTGATTTGAATTTACCTTGGTCTGAAGTTACAGATGCAGGCCATACTCAAATTGCACCTGGAACTACTACGTGTATTTCAATTGGACCTGCTCCTGAAAATCTAATTGATAGAGTGACTGGAGATTTGAAGTTACTATAGATGTTTTGGAATAAGATATAACAAGGAAAGTTTGCTTTTTTATTTGTGAAAAAACAGACTAAAGGAATTTTGGCTTTTGCATTTTTGGGAGGAATTATGGTAACTTCTGGAGTTGTTATCGCAATTCCTGGACTTGCTCCTGATGATGAAACTCCTGAAATGACCGTTACTGGAACTCCTGCAGACAATTTTCCTGATGAGGAACGTCCTAGGTTTTGTGGTTCTGGAAATGCAAAGTCTACTGATTTTGTAACAGAGTATTCAATTCCAACTGAATGTACGAATCCTTTAGCAATTGTTGCTGATTATGATGGTAATGTTTGGTTTGCACAAACAAATACTGGAAAATTAGCAAAATTTGATCCTAACACTGAAACATTTACTGAATATGATAATCCTACATGGCCAAAAAATGGCCGTTCAATGATGTGGGGGATAGATTATGCTCCTGATGGAACTGTATGGTTTACTGACGAAACATTTGATTCTGTATGGAAATTCTCAACAATTGATGAAAAATATGATAGACTTGGATATCCTTCTGAGGATGACTCTTTACCTCAAAGACTCCACATTGATGGCTCTCAGGTAATCATTAATGATTTTACTGGAAACAAACTCACGTTTTTTGATATTGGTCAATCAACCGGTGATGTAGAATACATCAGTCTCCCTTCCCCTGTTGATAATTCTGTAACTGCTGACTTTACATTAGATGAGGATGGCAATGTGTGGTATACTAATTGGCTATTTCAACAAGGCGGTGTTTTGGTAAAATTTGATTATCCTGGATATCAAAATGAAAGACAAGAATCTGGAAAAGAATTCTTTGCAGGGGAAATGTTTACTGAAATTTACCAATTGCCAGTTGAATTACTCACTCCAAATGGAGCCGTTATCTCTAATGATGGAAAAATTTGGTTAGCTGATACCACATCTTCTTCTTTCTTTAGTTTTGATCCAATAAATGAAGAGTTTACTCAATATGTAACTGCAGAACCATTACTTAGCACATATGGAAATCAAACTGGTGTTATCAAGACTCCTATTTCTAGACCTTACTGGATTGATTCAGATGATCAAGGACGAATAATTTTCAATGAACAAAATGCAAACAATATCTCTGTATTTGATCCAAAGTCTAACTCTCTAGTAGAATATCATGTACCTTCCAAGAATCCGTACTGGGGTGATTGTGATCCTGGAACTGGTTTAATGGCTGCTGATTGTGGATTGGCACAAATTTTTGACTTTGCAGTTGATGGAGAAAAAATTTGGTTCACTGAATGGGTTGAAAATAATATTGGTGTAGTAGATACCTCTGTTCCGCTACCTCTTGAAATCCAATTAGAATCTGAAACAATCTCTCTTAGTTCTGGCACATCTGAGGATCTTAATTTTGTAGTTTCACCAAAACCATACAATGAAGTACTTGGAGGTTCTCTAATTCTTTCCACTTCTCATGACTTTTTGAGCCTGGATCTCTTAGATAGTCCTGAATCTTTCCAGTTGGTCCCTGGTACGCCTCAACCAATTCGAACAAACATTTCGGCATCCGATGATGCAATTCCTGGAACATATCAAGTTCTAATTGGAATACAATCATCTGATATTGCAGTTAGCAAATACGTTACAGTGACAGTAGAGTGATACCTGATTTAGACTCTCAAATTGGGATTTCTGTTTATAGTACAAAATTTGACGGTATTGGAGGAAAAATCCGTGTAACTCCTGAAGATTTTGAAGTATCTGAAAAAATTTTAGAAAAAACCCAAAACTCAATTAACCAAGAAGAAGGATATGCTGTTTACAAACTAAAAAAGAAAAAAATTGACACAAATCACACACTGTCTGATATTTTCAGGAAGAAAGGAATCAAGTTAAAGTCTCTGGGATTAAAAGATGCGTCTGCAATTACTGAGCAGTTTGTGTGTTCTGGAAATAAAGGAAAAGCAATTGAAGATTATTCCACAGAAAAATATTCTCTAAAAAAAATTGGTTTTGTGAAAAAACCTCTTTCAAAGAAAGATATGATTGGCAATCATTTCAAAATTAAAATCTCTGAATGTTCTGATGGATTGTCTTCTTTTACAGAATTTGAGAATGTCTTGAATTTTTATGGTTATCAAAGATTTGGCTCAAAAAGGCCTGTGACTCATTTGATAGGAAAAGCAATCCTTCAAAGAAATTTTGATTCTGCAGTTGAACTGATTTTGTCATTTACTTCTGATTATGATTCAAAGGAAAATAATGAAATTCGACAAAAACTTGCTGACAAACAAAACTATCAACAATATTTTGAAAAAATGCCAAAACAAATGGATATTGAAAGAATTGTTCTAAAAGAAATGATTGAACATGGTGATTCTTTTCGTGCTGTACGTGCAATTCCATTATCTTTAAGGCGTTTTTATGTTCAGGCATATCAGTCATTTATATTCAATAAATCACTAAGTGCTGCATTTTCTGATGGTGAAAATATGTTTGAGGCTGAATCCGGTGACATTTGTTTTGATCAAAAAGGTATCATTGGAAAATTCATCAAGGGATTAGACCAGAATTTGGCGTTACCATTTGTTGGATATTCGTATTACAAAAAAACAAGATTTGATTACCAAATCTCACAAATACTTCAACAAGAAGAAGTAACTCCTAAAGATTTCTTTATCAAAGAGATGCAAGAAGTGAGTAGCGAAGGTGGCTTTAGACAGGTTGCAATAGATTGTTCTGATTATTTGTCTTTTGATAATGTTGTTGAATTTACTTTGTCAAGGGGATCCTTTGCAACAATTCTATTAAGAGAGATAATGAAACCCTCTGATCCAATTCATGCTGGTTTTTAAGATCTATTTTAAAAAAATATTTTCTTAGATGTGTTTAAGTGGTGTCTTTTTGAAATATTATTGATATGGAGAAATCATACATGTTGATTAGCTGTGAAATTGGGGAAGAACAGTTTCTTTATTCTCAACTCAAAGAGATTCCTGAAGTGAAAAATTGTTTGGTGACCTTTGGTAGTTATGATGTAGTGGCTGAATTTGAAACTGATACTCAATCCCAAATGAATGAAGTAATCACAACAAAAATTAGAAAACTCAAAAAAATTCGAAGTACTATCACTCTTCGAGCGATGAATTAATTTCGCTTTGTAGCCCTCAAGATTGCCCCTGATACTGTAATGATAACCCCTACAATCATAATTTGTAATCCGTACGTTATCCAATCGGGATTAGAATACATAAAAGAAGATTCAGGTCCTATAACTGACTGACCCTGAAAATGAAATACTATTCCTAATATTGTTATGATTCCTCCAATTATTGCTAATACTGTGCTTACTTTCATGGTATGAGTGGTTGATTTCTCCTAAAAAGGGTAAAGAGAATTGATAATTTGACCAAATGATTTTTGGATTTGGTCTTTAATGATTTTGGTATGACTATGCAGAGTGTATAACTGGACTGATTCTTACGAATCAAATGAGCACAAGTATTTGGGCTTGATCCTCTTTGGTTCTTCTGCATCTCTGGCAATAATTCTATTTCTAATTTTTCACCCTCAAATAGAAGAAATTAACAAACAATCTCCGATTCTCATCAATATTATGTTCATTCCAGCTATGGCAGTTGGTTTTCTCTATGGTGTCCGAATTACTGAACGAGCTGTTAAACCCTCTGAAATTAGAAGCCCATTAAAGCGCTCCATCGTCAAAATTTTCTTATTCTTTTTTGTTATAGGTGGAATGTTTAGCTCTGTAAACTTTGCGATAAATGGTGGTAGTGTAATGCCTACTGTTTCAATCTTTGAAGATGGACTATTATCTTGGGCAAATAGTTTCATTACTGCAAATGGTGGTGCAACATTTCTAATTATTACTAGCATTGCATTGATGGCCGCAGCTACCAAGCGAATTGTTGGAATGAATTCGGGATTCTTAAATAGAATGGTGACTTCGGTTGGAACATTTGTATTCTTTACAATGTTGGCACTTAGTTTTACAAAATCTGATCCAACATCATCGGGTGTGTTCTTGTATACTTTTTATCAAGCAGGAATTGTTGGAGGTGCATTTTTTGCGATGAATAGACTTACAAAGAATCAAAACATGTTAGAAGACTTTTCAAACGGATTTTAGAAATTACTCATCAAGCTCTACATAAATTCCTGAGATTTGATTATTGATTCTGTCCCAGTATTTCTCACAACCCTCTGTTTTGAAATCATTTGCTTTGCATTCATTAAAGTGTACTGTGTTTTCTCTTTGCATACGATCTGCAAATAATACATCATCTGCCATAAACAAAGCCATCAATGCAATCAATGCTAACGAAGCAGATACTGCAATCATACCATATCCTACTTTTGCATGATTGTGAGGCTCTTTCATTTAAAAAAAATCAATTACTCTTGAATTTAATCTTTTCAAGTTCATATTTTGCGATCAATTTTGTACCACTAGGTAATTTTCTAAGAAAAGAAGAAAAGACAGTTGTTCAAAATATCTCTGTTGAGCATTCAAATTCTACAATACGAGTTCTTAGGCCCTATCCCTCTTGATGAATGGGGTCCTCCGATGGAAAAACTAGTGTTCCTAATCATGTCTAGGGATAAGGATAGATTCAATATTGTTTATGCAGGAGATTGTGAAAAAACTGATGATAAATCATATTTTGTTCAACACTCCAGTTTCAAATGTTGGGTTGAAAAATCAGGTTCTGAAAAATCACTATATCTTGCAATATTGCCTTTGTTTGATGCAAGTAAGGAACATAGAGAAAGTGTTCTAAATAAAATCAAAGTACGTTACAATCCTCAATGTAATGTCGGCGAGATTGTTGAACCCAAACCTGATTATGTTGTTAGAAAATCAGCAGATTCTTCTGAAAAATTTTCATGTCCTTGTTGTGGTTCTGAAATGAAAGTAGAACAAATTCTAGAAAAATCTACACTCTATAGATGTAGCAGTTGTGGGATTAGTGATACCAAACTTAATTCTTGATTTTGTTTTGAACATCAAAAAGCTGCAATGTTAGTAAATCAATTGCTTTTTTCAAATGACCAAACTCGTTAATTGAATGAATTTGCCCTTCAACTAATGCTCTCATGATTTTTATTGAATTTTTTTGATAGTCGTCTGATGCAACAATTTCCATAGCGTTAATTTTTGATAATAAATTGTCTAATTCCTTTATCATCTCCTCAGATGGTTTGTGTTTGTCCATGAATATTCAAAATGATTTTGATATATGAATTGTTACAACAACTCTTCATCAATTTCTTGTATTGGATCTAAATACTGCTGGCAGGTACATGTGGGAATCTGACATTTTCCCATTTTCATCAATGAATTGCTTTGCTCATTTGGAATGTGTGCCTCATCTGTATGGTGGCATCTCTTACAATTCATATCCTCCACCCATCATTCCGTTATATAACTAGTCAAGGAATTAAAACTGCTCTAGCTTCAATCTCTGAATCTTTTAATTTTTTGAGAACTTTGTTTGCATCCTCTAGTGGAAATACTTCAGTTAGTACTTCGATATTTTTTTCATTACATGTCTTGATCACTTCTTCCATATCTTTAGTTGAACCAATTAGTGTTCCTCTGATGGTTTTCTCCTCAAATGCTACAAAAGATGGGTTCTTGCCAATCGTTGCAATCACTACCATTCCACCTTTCTTTATTGCCTTAATCGCAGTATCAGTTACAATGTCTGCTGGCGCAAAAACAATTGCAGCATCAAGTAATCCGTGTTTTTCCTTTAATTTTTCTAGAAATTCATCTTGATTTTCAGAAAACTGCATGGCATCAATTGCACCTAATCTCTTTGCAACATCTAGGTGACTTTGGGATCTTGAAAATGCTATAACTTCACAATCTTTTACTTTGGCAAATTGTACTGCCATATGCCCAACTCCGCCAATTCCAAAAATTCCAATCTTTTTGTGAGTTTGTGGCTCTGCAGCTTTGACTGCTTTGTATGCTGTGATTCCTGCACAAAACAATGGTGCTGCATATTCTGGCTTCATAGAATCTGGTACCTTAGTTGCAAAGTCTTCAGTTACTGTTACGTATTCTGTATACCCTCCTTTGAGAGTTTCACCTAGAATAATTGAAGATTCACACAAGTATTCTTTTCCTTCTTTACAATATTGACACTCTTTGCATGATTCTAACAATGGAGTAATTCCCGCTCTGTCTCCAACTTTGAATTTTGTAACTCCCCTTCCAACTTCAACTACTTTTCCTACAACTTCGTGTCCTGGAACTGTTGGTAGTTGTGGTGGAATTCCAAGGTCTTTCCAATCCCCTTCAATACCGTGAAGTTGTGAATGGCAAACTCCACATGCTTCAATCTTTAGTAGAATTTCATTTGGTCTTTCAATTTTATGTCTGTCAATCTCTGTTATCTTTAGTGGATTTGTCTCAATTGCAGCACATTCAGATAGCACCATTGCACGCATCTTGTCCATGACTACTGCTTTTTTTTAAATAATTTTAAGATTCGCTCTATCCCATTAGAAAAATAAAGGACGCAGATTATCCTATTTTATGCCTGAAATTACTGATGAAGACAAAGAAAGAGTGGAATTGCTGCGTCTTGTATCTAGCTCAAAACACGAATTCAAAAACCTCACTTTGGAACAACTAAAACGCTTACAAGAATTAGTTGAGAAGAAAGATTACAGTCATGACAAAAAGGCTCACAAATCCAAAGTAAAACTACTTGGAAAAATCAATGTTCGAATTTATGAGATGACTGAAGGACGAGGTATTTGGGGTTAACCAATTAAGTACAAATATCAAAACAAACCTGAAAAACTGTGGCAGAAAATAATCTAATCCATGAAACTAGTCCTTACCTTCTTCAACATGCACATAACCCTGTTGATTGGTATGGGTGGAATGATGAGGCATTAAAAAAAGCAAAAGATGAAAACAAACCTATCTTTCTTAGTATTGGTTACAGTTCCTGCCATTGGTGTCATGTAATGGCACATGAGTCGTTTGAAAATGAAGAAGTTGCAAAATTCATGAATGAAAATTTTGTAAACATCAAAGTCGATAGAGAAGAACGTCCTGACATTGATGATATTTACCAAAAAGTCTGTCAGATAGCTACAGGTCAAGGCGGATGGCCTTTGAGTATTTTCTTAACTCCTGATCAAAAACCATTCTATGTTGGAACCTATTTTCCAGTATTGGATTCTTATGGCCGTCCGGGATTTGGTAGTATTTGCAGACAACTCTCACAAGCTTGGAAAGAAAAACCAAAAGACATTGAAAAATCTGCTGAAAATTTCCTTGATGCACTAAACAAAACCGAAAAAGTTTCAGTTCCTTCAAAATTGGAAAGAACTATTCTTGATGAAGCTGCAATGAATCTATTCCAACTAGGTGATTCTACATATGGTGGATTTGGTTCTGCTCCAAAATTCCCCAATGCTGCAAACGTCTCCTTTTTGTTTCGTTATGCAAAATTATCTGGTCTCTCAAAATTCACAGAATTTGGGCTCAAAACCCTCAAAAAAATGGCAAATGGTGGAATATTTGATCAAATTGGAGGTGGCTTTCATAGGTACTCTACAGACGCAAAGTGGCTTGTACCTCATTTTGAAAAAATGCTTTATGATAATGCACTAATTCCTGTAAATTACGCTGAAGCCTATCAAATAACAAAGGATCCTTTCTACCTTAATGTTTTGAAAAAAACTTTGGATTTTGTATTGCGTGAAATGACTTCCCCTGATGGTGGATTTTATTCTGCATATGATGCAGACTCTGAAGGTGTGGAAGGAAAATTCTATGTCTGGAAAAAGAGCGAGATTAAAGAAATCCTTGGAGATGATGCAGACATCTTTTGCCTTTTTTATGATGTTACTGATGGTGGAAACTGGGAGGGAAACAACATTTTGTGTAATAATCTGAATATTTCTACAGTTGCTTTTAATTTTGGAATAACAGAAGGCAAAGTTCGAGAAATTCTCCAGTCTTGTTCAAAAAAACTGCTTGATGTTCGCTCCAAACGTGTTGCCCCTGGATTGGATGATAAAATTTTGGTTTCATGGAACTCGTTAATGATTACTGCATTTGCTAAAGGACACCGTGTAACAAATGATTCAAGATATCTTGATGCTGCAAAAACTTGTATCTCATTTATTGAAAATAATCTATTTTCTGGAGACAAGTTGTTGAGAACTTATAAAAATAAAACTGCAAAAATTGATGGTTATCTTGAAGATTATTCTTACTTTGTCAATTGTCTTTTAGATGTATTTGAAATTGAACCTGATCCAAAGTATCTAAAGCTAGCTCTCAAACTAGGTCATCATTTAGTAGATCATTTCTGGGATTACCAGAATAATAGTTTCTTTATGACTTCTGATAATCATGAAAAATTAATCATCCGACCCAAGAGTAACTATGACTTATCATTGCCATCAGGAAACTCTGTTTCCGCATTTGTTATGCTTAGACTATTTCACTTTTCTCATGAACAACAATTCCTAGAAATTACTACTAAAATTATGGAGTCTCAGGCACAGATGGCTGCTGAAAATCCCTTTGGATTTGGACACTTGCTAAATACAATCTCAATTTATTTGGAAAAGCCCATTGAAATTACAATAATTAATACTAAAAATTCTCAACTATGTGAATCTGTTCTTTTAGAATATTTGCCAAACTCAATTATTGTAACAGTACAAAATTCTGAACAACTGTCTGGTTTGTCTCAATATCCTTTCTTTGCAGGAAAATCCTTTAAAGAAAAAACATCTGCATTTGTTTGCAAAAACTTTACTTGTTCTTTACCTTTGTATACGATTGATGAGATAAATTCCAATCTCTAGATTTTCTTTAGATTCACTTCTATTGTATTGCCTACTTGCGGTCTTCCCATCCCTTCATATCTTGACTTTGGCATTGCAATTGTGACTTGTGTTTGCTGATATGACTTGATGTTTACTGTAGGCTGTGCTTGTAATATTGCCTCTAATAGCGGCATTACTTGCTCTTTTGTCTCTTGATCAAGTTTTTTTGAAACATTCTCAATGATCATTTGTTTTTGTGAAATAGGCTCTGTTGAAACATTTTCAATTAATGTCAATTGTACTACTTGACCATTGTCTACTATCTGAGTGATCTTAAATTCATTGGTTGCTGACAATACTATCTTAGAATTTCTTTGTGATTTATCTTTAACGAATAGAGAAATACAGTACTACTATTGCTGTGATTACTGCTGAAGCAGTTCCTCCCAAAAAAATTATTTTACTGCCATCTACTTTCATATTTTTACAACCTTCTTTTCGAATTAAACTGTATTGATTTTTTTCAAAATCTGAAATAATTTCTACGTATTTTAATCGTCTTCCTTGATTTCTGTTTCCGAGTCATCTGAATTTTCTTTGTCTGTTTCTTTACTTGGTTCTTTGTTAGGCTCAATTATGGCCTTTTTTATCAAAGCAGCACGATCTTTTATTATCTCATTGAACTCTATCATATCTTCTAAACTTGGGGTTTGTTGCTGGTTTTGATATGCCTGTAAAAATCCTGAATACACACATCCTGTGATTATCCCAAAAGCTGTATCTGGAATGGATTCTACCTCTGGAACAAAATTTTCTGCAATCTGTGTGTAAGCTTCAGATTCACTAATGTAATAATCAATTAAACTATCTATGAAATCTTTATTCTCTTTTGAGATTGCCATGCTTTTCTTTAACCTCTGTTTATTTAACTGTCGTTGGTTAATCGTTTATTTATTCATGGATTAATTTTTAGATGTTGTGGAAGTTAGAACTAGACGAAGAATATTTTCGCATATATGATTCTAAAAAAATGATTGCGGGATACTTTGATCCTGATTATGGTGATATATATCCTAAAGAAAATTCTGAACAAATTATTTCATCAATGTTAAAAAATCATGATAAAATTTCAAGAGGAATGATAATGGTTCCACTAGTAAAATTTGGATTGTTTGATAGAGATTTAGATACTAGTCTCTCAGACGTTCATGAAAATATTGCTAGAGTAAATGTACACTTGGAGAAATGGAACAATGTATTATCTGAAATAAATTGTAAATTTCATTCAGTACACATATCTCACACAGACCAAGACATGTTGACAATAACCTTTCCTATCTTGTTTTCAAAACCCACTCCTTTACAAAAAGAAGAATTGATCAAAGAACTTTTTCCTACTTTAGATTTGTTGCAGAAAAGAGATTTGTTATAATCCTTCCAGAATATCGTGTAATTCCAATATATGCTGATAATGTAAGTATGAGTAAGATGACTGTTCCTACTGGAAATTCTGGAACTGCTGCATATTCTTCAGATTCTGCAATCAATGTGTACTCATCAATTCCTTCTGTTTGAATTTTGTCTGGAACTGATAACACAAAGAACGCACTATCTTCTGATCCTAGATAATCTGGTTTAGGATTGGCTTTTGATACTGCTGCAACATTTCCTTGTTTGTCATAGAGTGTGGCAATCACTGATATTGTGTTTGCTGTAATCTCACCATTATTCACTACCGTACCTGTAATCATCAAATTATTGTGATTGTCTCTTGTAAGTGATGATTCAGTAATGTCTATGACTTGACTTTTTGGAGGGCTAGCTTGGTAGTTTAGCAGTAATGAATATGATTTTGCATTTTTTGCTTCATTATCTGTTAAAATAAGATCAAATGGCCCTTTCATCCCAGGCATTATTGTGTTTACCAAAGAGTTTGTCTTTTGTGTTTGAATTAATTGTTGATTTTCATCAAACAAATCAATTTCCACATTAATTTGATTTAGAGGTATGTCTAGATTATTTACAATTTCTCCAACAATGTGAACTGAACCGTCATCACCTACATACTGTTGGTCATTTTGAATATAGACATCTGCAAATACTAGTGGTGTCATACTTGCAAAAATAATTCCCATGATGAATATTTTTTCCACAATTATTTTTCCATTTGGTTCTTTAAAGTAGTTTTTATGAGTTTGACTATTTTTTATGGAAGGTGCTCTATTTTCCATTTTTTAGCCTCATTTATGCAATTAAACCACTCTACTTCTATCTCGTCTGAATCAAATTCACCTGAATCATTTTTAAATTCTTCATCACACTTGCTTGCCATGTTTTCTGCAACTTGAATAACTTTTTGTGTTAATCCTGTTTGTGGGGCTTCGAATTTTGCATCTTCATCATAATTTTTAATTCCCGTTTTTGCTGAATAAAATTCAACTAAACCTTGCAATTCATATTCAACTGATTCTTGGAATTGTGTGTCTGATCTTACTTTAGCTGATTCATCTCCTGTTTCAATCCATTTGATATATTCTGAATCACTTGATAATTGTGTCTCTGATGAAAGCTTTAACAATTCTACTGAACTCTCAAATAATTCTGGGGAGTCAAGATCATCATATTTTGAAATAATTTCATTAAACTCATTCAAATGTTCATCATAAAATTTCAACAATTCTTCTTTTGTTATGTCCCCTTCTTCCCATTTTGTTTTTTCTGAGTAGAATTTAATTTGCAAATCTTTGACTTCTTGTTGAATTTGTTCTAATTCTACTCCAAATTGCAATCCTTTTTGTTTAGTTTGATCAACTGAATAATTGTATGCTACAATTGCTCCTATGATGCTGATTGCAATTATTCCAATTGTTATATTTTGAATCTTCTTTTTCTTCAAAGATAATCTATGTAATTCCCATCTTCGTCTAATTTTAATTCAATTGTAAATTCTGTACCGCTGATAAAAGAATCATTTCGTGTTGATCTTACTCTGCCTATCACAAGCTCATAAGGCCAAATTTCTACTACAATTGCCCCTATTTTTGCAGTTGGAGTCTCGGTAATTTCCATATCTTCACGCTTTACTCCATGTCTTTCTAACATGTGTATGGCATGATCTAAAAGCGGTTTAGGATTGTTGTAATTTAATACCCATACTGGTGCCTCATACTCTATTTTCTGCAATTTGATTCAGTCCTAAATTTTCTCATATAACAATTATTCGGGACGAATAACATTTAGTGTCATTGTACTGACTACTCTGGATAATTTTCTAATTATGGCAATTGCCTTTTCAAATCCTTCTTGATTTTCTGTTTCTATTTCAGCAATGACATCATATGCACCAAAAGTTAGATATGCATTTTTTACATCTTGCATCTGATTTAATTCATCAACAATGTATTCTTCAGCTCCAAGATCACAATTTAATAAAATGAATCCTTTGTGCATTACTTTACCTTAAAATTATTACGTAGTTCGGGTCTTTAAGTTTTACAGTTACCATCTGCTGCGGCCGCCGTAACTATTTTTGCTACCGCCTCTATCATTGTATCTTCGTCTTCCGCCTCTGCTATCTCTTGAATCTCGTCTTCCTCCTGATCTTCCATATCCCCCAGAGCGTCCTCCTCTGGAATAATTAGATCTTGATTGACCTCCATATCTTCTTGATGGCATTTGTCTTTTTAGAGGATCTGGAATTGCAATTTCTATTCCCATCTCTTCATTCAAATCTTTGATAGGAACTTTGATTTGACGTTTGATAATATTCCAATCTCCTACTGATGAATATGAAACAAAAGTAACTGCTTTGCCTTTTGCACCTGCTCTTGCAGTCCTGCCAATTCTGTGAAAGTATGCCATTTCTTGATTTGGAACATCATAATTAATTACCAGCTCTACTCTTGGGACATCAATACCTCTTGATGCAACATCTGTTGCAACTAGAATGTCTGCTTTACCACTACGGAACTTACCCATGGATTGCTCTCTTCTATGCTGTGACATATCTCCTTCAATTGCAACAGCATCAAATTTTTCTTGGTGTAAGAATTTTGCAACATCTCTAGTTCTATATTTTGTAGAACAAAACACGATAGATTGACCTTTTACTGGTTTGATAAAGTCAATTAGATACTTGAATTTGTCTCTGTCTTTAATCACTAAGTATGATTGGTCAATTCCCTCTCCACTAAGGTCATCTGCATCTAGCAAGAATTGTTTTGGGTTTTTCAAATATTCTTCAGATAGTCTGAGAATTTCAGTTGGCATTGTTGCTGAAAACAATGACATGACTCTGTCTTCTGGAGCAAGATCTAAGATAAACTGAATATCGTCAATAAATCCCATATCTAACATTGTATCAGCTTCATCCAAAACAATGTGTGAAACATCTCTAAGCTCTATTGAACCTCGTTTGAGATGATCAATTAGTCTACCTGGTGTTGCTACAACAATCTCGACTCCTCTCTCTAAAGCATCTAACTGGAGTCCCATTCCTTGTCCTCCGTAAACTGTTGCTACTCTAATCCCTGTATATTTGCCAAATTTTTTAATCTCATCTGTAATCTGCATTGCAAGTTCTCTTGTAGGTGCCATGATCAAACCTTGAATGCCATTTTTTGGTTGAATCTCTTGCAGCATTGATAATGAAAATGCTGCAGTTTTTCCAGATCCTGTGTGTGCTTGACCTACAACATCTCTTCCTGTAAGTAATACTGGAATCACTGCCTCTTGAATTGGAAATGCTTCTTCGAATCCAAGATCGTTAATTCCTTTTAGTATCTCTTCTTTTAATCCTAATTCTTGAAATTTTGTCATTTTGTATTCTTCTCTTTAGCAATGACGAAAAGCTCATTGCCAGACGTCATTATTCCGATGCGTAAAGTCGCAGTTTAGGTCTAATAAACGCTTGTTATTTTTTATGCCTCTAATTGAGCATCAATAACTTTTTTGAAACTTTCAAATGGCTGGGCACCTTTTAGTTCCACGTAACCTATCTCGTCATTGCCTATAAAAAATCCAGGCGTTCCTGTAACATCATAACTTCTACCATCCTCAAGATCATTTCTTATCTCTTCAATGTATTTTCCACTAGTAAGACAAGAGTCAAATGTTTCTTGATCTAGTTGTATTTGAGTTGCGTATTGACTGAACATAGTTAGTGCCTCAACAGTTTCTTGATCGTTCCATTGATTTTGATTATCAAATAACATGTCGTGCATTGCTTTGAATTGTCCTTGCTCATTTGCACATTCTGCTGCTACTGCTGCAGGAAGTGCATTTGGATGGATACTTTGTATTGGAAAATCTCTAAAGACTAACTTTACTTTTCCTTGCTCAATGTATTCATCAAGAAGTAATGGAAGTGTTTGAACGTGGAATCGTGCACAGAATGGACATTGAAAATCAGAAAATTCTATTATTGTGATTGGGGCATCTGGATTTCCAATTATTGGATCATCATCAGCTGAAATATTTACTGGTGGTGATGGTTGATTTGTTGGTAATCTATTTTGCAACATTTTGAGTTCTAGTTTGGCAATTGCATTATCTAGGTCTTCTTGTGAAATTTGATTTGAATTTATATTTGATACATACATTCCTGCAAAAAATGCCGCAGCTCCTACTGCCACAATTAACCCAATAATTAGGCCATTTGATCTTGATTTATTTTGAGAAATTTCATTTTGTTTAATCTCGCCATCTTCGAAACTCATGTAAGATTGTTCCAAAATTTAGCATAATTAACCGTATTGCCAAATTTCTTAGAATTTTAAAGCCAATGATGGGATTTAGTCAAAAAGTTTCAAGCCAGAACCATTTTTGACTCTAATTCAGTTCCATTTAGACACATGGTTTGCACGCCAAATACTGTTTACCGAGTATTGGCTCACGGGGATCCAGCTACTGTTTTGGGGTTAAAAATGAGACGCAGATAGGCGAATGTAAGTTAGGAAGATTATTTTATCCTATATCGAAGTATAGCTAAAACTGAATCATCAATTTCTAATTTTTTAATTATTTTTGGAGAAACTACAAACTCAATTTTAGCTGATGTGTTTTTTGCAATTTCCATCATTTTCATGATATTTTTGAATTGAAGAGTAGTATGATAGTTCGCAGAAATAATTAACGTATCTACTGCTCCAATTTCTAATGCCTTGAAAATAATATTGTTTCTTTTTGCAGTTAATCCTTCTTTGACTAGATTTTCATATTTCTCAATAATTTCTGTAACATATTTTCGTCTGTGCCGATACAAATGATGGATTATTTTCTTATCAATATCATTTTTTGGAGTGGAAAAAGACACAGATTCTACAAATCGGCATTTTTTTACCAACTCTGAATCAAGTTCATCGTAAAATTCTGTTTTTGCAGGTCCAATTCCTCCCAATAAAAGTAATTCAGAATCTGAATCCATCATCCTGACTTTGTTTGCAACTTTCTTGAAGAAAACATGGATTTTGGTTTGTCTTGCTCTTAGAAATCGACCCTGACTTTGTCCACCTTTTTTATGTCTTCCTTGTAGGTCAATTCGAAGTTTAGCTTCTTGTATTATTTGACTACCATGAAATTTCTGTATTATTGCTGATTTTTGATCAAGTGTTACTAGCAAAACAGCATAATTGGTTTTCAAAATATCATTGAATGGTTTAATGAATGGTTTTTTGCTTGCTACGTAAACATATGGGAGTTTTTTTGAGGTGCCAATCACTTTGACGTTTACTTTACCATTTTTTATCCATCCAAAAATGCACAAGGTTTTTGTAAACTTGCCTACAGATATCGGATTTTTTTTAAGTTCGGCGATTTTACTTTCAATTTTTGATTCTATTTTTTCAAATGATTCATTCCTCTTTGTTTCTTGTAGTAAAGATATGGTTTCATGTCCCTTACCATATGGATAATAGATGGACACGCATGATGAATCAATCTGTTTTATCTCATGGAGGAATTGATTCAGGGATAGCCATTCGGATGATGAGATCTCAGAAGATTCTAGATTATTTTTCACATATTTGCATTTTTTCTTTCGTAAAAAAACTAATACATCTAAGAAGATTCAAGTCCCAATATATGATATGGATCCCATCCGGTCCACCTACCTTTATGGGTATAATTTTGGGCGCAGTTATTTGAATTAGATCGGACAGTTAATTTACTATGGGCAAATTTTTTCCATATACTTGTGTGAATGTCCTAGGTTTTGCATCTACAAATATCTCATCACAACAAAACTTTGCCGAAAATTTTGCCATCTCTTCTAAAATTGGTTGTAATGCCTTTCCCTTCTTTGTAAGATCATATTCTATTCGTATTGGAGTTTCATTGTAGATATTTTTTTCAATTAATCCTCCCTGCTCCATCTCTTTGAGTCGAGTGGATAGTGTGTTTGGGTTTATTCCCTCTACAGAGTTGATAAATTCATTGAATCGATGCTGGTTCAAAATTACCATGTTACGCAAAATGTGAATTGTGAATTTTTTTCCAATAATTTTGAATGTATTATCAATTGGGCAGCATTTACAGTCCTCCACTAAGAAATCAACCATATGAGGCAACTTAACTAAACTTCACCAACTACTATTGTCTTCACTTTCTAACTTATTAACTTAACTTTTCATAGTAACTATTAGAAAATGACTGGAGGTGATATTATGTGTGAGGAATGTAATTGTAAATGTACATGTAACTGTTCATGTTGCAGAAATGGAAATTGTGAGTGTTCTTGCGAATAATCATAATTTTTTAATCTAAATTTTGTTCAAATTTTTATTTTATTTTTTGATTAGATTTGCATCTAGCAGAATTTTTGTGTCTTGATTCGTAAATTTTTTTAGTTATTGGATAACCACATTCAGGACAAGTGAATTTTTCATTCATAAAATTTCAAAATTAGTTTGAGTTAATTAATTATCATACTGTTTTATCATTGTACTAGAAAATCATCTAAAGGATACAGAGTTTTAAGTGAATGATACCAATATTGTTAGGCCATAGATATTGAAACACATCATATTAGTAGGAATTCTAGTTGCAGGAATAGTTATTGGATTTTTTAGTATTCAATTTATTATGAATTCCAATTTAGACGTGATGAAAATATTTTGTGATAGACATGATGATCAGATGTATGAATTGGCAGAAAAAATGAGAAATATTAGATTATTACAAAATGAATCAACCCTAGGAAACGATGAATATGATAGATTAGAGCAGGAATTTCAAAAATTTACTGATGACGCATTAGAAAGGAAAGAATGGTATGTTGAAAACTGTGTGTATTAGCATACGTTTAAGATATTTCATTAAATTTCAGATAAGGCTTTTGAAGGCTTTTTCATGCGCATCTAGAGCCTTTGCATACATCTCATCAATTTCATAATCACGTATGAAGTCAAATCAGTGTCTAGACGTATTTTTTCGCTTATGGAATGATTTTCGATACTTGTTTGTCCTAGGAGTTACACGTAAAATACAACTACAACAAGGGCACCGTACATCAAGACAAATCATAAAAACCTCACATACTGGGCAACGTTTTTGATTATTTTCGTATTTCATGGTTTGCCCCTTGATTTTTATTTCAAGTTTTTCACAAACACCCTTACACAAATTCATTGCAAACATCCATTATTTTTCATATCAATCAAACTGTAACTTGTATAGTCTATCAAATAAATATACAAATCAAAATAAATGTGTTGGTGAAAACTTGGAAAATAAAAAAAATGCAAATAGCATAATGATAAAAAAATCAACTTTTACAAGTTTGGTTGTTGTACTAGTAATAGCAATTGCAATTTCTGCTTTCTTTGCAGGTAATTATGTTTCAAATTTTAATTCTGACAAAGTTACACAGTCAGATCTTAAAAATGCATTTGCAAAACTAGAAGAAAAAATTGGAACCAATACACAACCCTCAATTCAACCAAATACACAACCAATTAGGGTGTCAGTAGATGATGATCCTATGAAAGGAAATCCAAATGCACCAATTACTATCATAGAGTTTTCTGATTATGAATGTCCATTTTGTGGAAAATTTTACACAGATACACTTCCTTTAATTGAAGAAAATTACATCAACACAGGAAAAGTGAATTTTGTCTACCGTGATTTTCCAATTCAAAGTATACATCCTAATGCCGTATCTACAGCAATGGCTGCCGAATGTGCAGATGATCAAGAAATGTTTTGGCCATATCATGACATGATTTTCGAGAACAAAAGTACGTGGGAAAAACAAAGAGGTCAAAATTTAGTAAATGAGTTGGCACAGTATGCAGTAGTTCTAGGATTAGATGTTGAAGAATTTACTGCGTGTCTGGAATCAAACAAGCATCTTGATGAGATAAAAAACGATCTACAAGATGGGCAAAGTTATGGAATTAGTGGCACCCCTGGATTTTTTATAGGAAATGATAATTCAGGATACATCAAGGTTTCAGGAGCAAAACCATATCAAGCCTTTGAGGAAATTCTAGAGGAGATGCTCGCGCAATAATGAGAAGTACAAATACCAAGATATTATTAATTGTGATCCCTATAGCCATAATCGGGATTGTTCTATCCATACCAGTACAAAATAATCTTGATACGCCTGCGTCAAAACTTCATGGTCCATGGAGTGACATTCATGGTGTCGGAATGTTTCTTTCTGGTAATGATGACACTCTTTATCTTGCCACACATCAAGGATTGTTTGAAAAAACAGATTCAGGATGGTTGCATGTTGGCAATGACAATGCAGATTTGATGGGATTTTCTATGAATTATGACACACAGACAATGTATTCCAGTGGACATCCAAAAAGTGGTGGAAACCTAGGATTCAGGATTAGTAATGATCATGGAACATCATGGTCAACTGTGTCTAAAGTAAAAAACACCCCAGTTGATTTTCATGCAATGAGTGCAAGTCAAGCACAAAATGGTTTGATTTATGGTTCCCCTGGAGGGGGAAGTGAACTCTTTGTAACATCAGATGACGGAACATCTTGGAGTTCATTAAACATTCCAAACAAAATCATATCACTTGCCACAGATCCGTTAGATCCTAATCGAGTATATGCAGGAACTACATCAGGACTATATGTTAGTAATGATCAAGGAAAACAATGGAGTCCTGTTGACTCAGATATTGAAAAAGGAGTGATCACGGGAATAGGTTTTTCATCAGATGGGAAAACCATGTATGTATTTTCAACTTTGGATGGAAATGGAATGATTGTAAAATCAATTGATGGTGGAAATACAATGGTTAAAACACAAAGTCAAATTGCTGATGTTCGTGGTGTTTGGAATTTTGCGCCTGGACGTGATGGAGAAATTTATGCAATAGCAGCACAACAAGTAGCAAGTGAATTAGCAATGAGTGTTTACAAAACAACTGATAGTGGAAATACATGGATTTTAGAAGGTACTAATAATTTGAAACTGGCATTAACTGGGGAATAGAAAATGTGTTACTGCAATGATCTGTTTTGAAAGATAAGAAATTAAATTTTTAATTTTAAGGACAGGTTTTAGACTTTTGTCTCAAATTATAACAAATACTAAACAAGAATACTAGTCAAATACATTACAAGCATTCCTACAGCAAATCCAGATGCAACAGATGCACTAGAGAGATTCCTGTCACCTTCTTCTCTTAGCCATTTCATCAAAACTATGATTACTTGAAATATTGCACCTGCTCCAATTGAAAGAAAGATAACAGAAGTAAATGGAGAGTAAACGAATCCGCCAACCCAAGCACCAAAAATTGCAGGAGCGCCTGCAATCATTCCCATTGCAGCAAGTTTTCCAATCATCAGTTTTCCCTTGGACATAGGAGCTGCAATTGCAATTCCTTCAGTAGTATTATGAAGTGCAAATCCAACAATCAAAAATGTGCTAAATGCAATAGAACCCATGCCTACAGCAGCACCAATTGCCAAACCTTCACCAAAGTTATGCAGACCGATTCCTATAGAAATCATCAAAGCAATTGCAACAGGTTTTGCAAGTTTTGAAGAACTTGCTCTTTGAACTAATTTTTCTCCAGAATAATACAACCCCAAAAAAGACAAAACAACAGCAGTTGCAACTAATAACATTCCATTAAAACTGCCAGCTAGACTTTCATCAGAAACTTCAATTGCCTCTTCTATAGAATCAATTGCTAAGAAAAGTAGCAATCCAGCAGTTAGTGCCAAAAAGAAATGATATTTTGATTTACTGATTTTTTTAATAAAAGGTAGCCAAAGAAGTCCAATCATAACTGGAATAATTCCAACATAAGTTCCAATAATTGCAAAAAATATCGCAAGATCTAAAGTTGGTTGCAATGCAGGAGCAGCAGCTTCAACCTCTTTTTCAAATCTAGTTCCATCATCAACGGTAATTCCAATTATGTATGGCTCTGCCTCATTCCATTCAAATGGAATTCTTACAAGTGCTGTTTCATACCGTTCTAGATGTCCGTCAGGTTCTATAGCTGCAGGATGAATTCTATCATTGACATCGGCCATCACCACCTCAACAGACATAGGACCAGTATTCCTAACAGTGGCCTGAATTTCAGATTCCAGAAAATCTACCTTTTCAATAGTTATTTCGGGTAAAGGAATTCCCAAATCAAGCAAGTCAGCGCCAGGGCCAAAGATATAGGCCATCATAATAATTACAAAAGCAAAAGGAATAATTCCACTTGCGATTACTTTTCCTTTAGATGTATTATCACTAAGTTCCATAATCTACTTCCTCTACGTTCTTTTGCTCATCATCTTGTACTAGGAAAATTCCAACCCATCCTTTTTCAGAAAACTCTACCTTGTGTGCATGGAATAGATACTTTCCAGGATATTGGTATTTGAACTCCATTATTCCCCTTTCTGTTTGAGATAAAGTGATCATATCTGTAAATTCAGACGGGACAATATCAGTTCCTGTAGGATAATATTGGTATAGATTACCATGCAGATGTAAATTATTAATCGGATCAAACTCTACCATATTGACTACATAGACTCGAACCAACTCATCTTTTTTAATTTGAATCGGGTGATGTTGATAATAAAATGGAATAGAGTTTGCAGCATAGAAATTATTTTCAGTATCAAAGTCAGTATCAAATCCATTTAGAACCATTACCATTTCATCAGCTGGCGGTCGTCCTTCTTTTGGATCTACAATAAAGACACCGTAAAGACCATGTGCAATATGCTCTTCTAGTGGCATAACATGACAATGATACGGATGGACTCCTACGGGACCTGCTTCAAACTCATAAGTGAATTGACCACCATTTGCACCAACTATTTCAAAAACTCCGTCCATTTCAGCAGGATGTTCTCCATGAAAATGCATGGTGTGCGGCTTGTCACCATTATTGATAAAATTAATTCTTAAAAGATCTCCTTCAGTTGCCCTAATTGTTGGACCAGGTACCGTTCCATTAAATGTCCAAACATTGTAAAATACGCCTGGAGAAATTTCTTGGACTTGGTCATCATCAGCTATTATTGTAAATTCTCTTACTGTTTGACCACTTTCTAATTGTGAAACACGTCCATAGTTAAATTCTCTAAGGTATTTTTCAGGGTCAAATTCAACTTCAGATACTTGATAAACTGGGTCTAAAACTTCGCCACTTGTATTTACAACCCCACCAGTATGCGTAACAAATGCCTTTTCTTCTTTTTGGGCACTGATGCCTTCTGGAAATATGATGAAAATTGAGGATATTGTGACTGCTACAACAATAAAGATCATCATGAATCCTGAGCGGGATTTTATTGCCAATGACATAGCCATATAATTGAATAATATAAAGTTAGCCTAGGCTAACTTTGTTAGTCTAGTGCAACTTTATTAACACAATGCAAATTTTGAGTTATTTGATTCAGGTGATCAGAGATTTGCCCTATCAAAGGAAAGTAACAAGTTAGGATTTGATTTTAGAAAAGTGGTAAATTTTCTTAACTGCTTCATTGTTTTTGGATTCATGTGATGTTCTATTCCTTCAACGTCTTTGTTTGCAGCAGAACTATCTACACCAATAATTTCAAAAAAATCTAACAAATCACTATGTTTTTGTCTAATGTCATTTGCAATACTTGTTCCCTTTGCAGTTAATTTCAATCCTTGGTATTTTGTGTATTTCAAATAACCATCAGCATCTAGGCGACGTAGCATTTTGGTAACACTTGGAGGCCTAACATTCATGTAATTTGAGATATCTGTAGGGGAAGCATATCCTTTCAGTTCTACAAGTTCAGAAATTACTTCAAGATAGTCCTCCATTGTTGTTGTAAATGTATTTTTTTTACTATGAGCCTTTTTTATCGATTCTAGCCTCTTTTCTTTTTTGTTTGATGTTTTGATGTTTGATTTGCTTGCCATTGTTAATTCCTTACCAATTATGGATTTTTTTGTATATCAAGTTTTAATGTTTTTAATTATACAGTAGATTTCTAAAAATATCAATCATATTTCACGGATTCAAGGGATTGTTATTTAGAAAAGTTCTCAGCTAAACACATTGAGAGTTTCAGTATCTAATTTACGGTAACTAGTCCTACTCGCCAAGGATGAAAAGAGCAGTAATAGTTGTAAACTCCTTTTTCATCAAATGCAAATTCAAATCTATCCCCAGTATTTAGGGGGGGACTGTTGAACAGTTGAATGACTTTTCCGTTTGTGTCGATACTTTGTATATTGTGCGGTACAGAGTCATCATTTACCCATGTAACTATGGTTCCAACTGAGATTTCTAGGTTCAAAGGAGAATAGAACCCAGCGCCAGTTACATCAAAGTTTCCATTTGGAATAACAACTTGAGCATTAACTGCCTGTGGAACAGGCTCCATTACACTATCGATTACAATGACTTTATTTTCAATCAAAAACTTGATCATATTGATAAATTCTCCTTCCGAAATAATTCCTTCACCATACCATAATGCGGTATTTTTTACCCACTCTGGAACTGATTCAGCAAATGCTGATGTGCCACCAATAAAAAGTACAATAGGAATTAGTGCAAAAATTAGAACTCATCTCAAAACCCTACAATACATCAAAAATGACGCAATGTTGATGAATCCAAGATAATTCTCTGCTACTCTTTCATATCTTATTGCAGTTCTT
>JOSY01000034.1 GCA_000746765.1 Marine Group I thaumarchaeote SCGC AAA799-D11 | reverse complement strand
AAGATGGCAATAAGATATGAGAGAATATCAGAAAATTATGAATCATTAATCAACATTGCATCATTTTTGATGTATTGTAGGGTTTTAGGATGAGTTGGAGAGATATCGTACTTTTCTACTAATAATGGCCTTATCTTCTTTGTCACAAAAAAATTTTGTAATTGTGCATGATATAAAAAAACTAGTAAATCCAAAAATATAGAATATGACTCTATAATCTGATTTTATCAAAGAAAACATCAACGCAATTTGTTTGAAATCATATCAACAACTAGGTAAGCAACATGTTGGTCAGCATTTACACAAGAATTCTAGATTGTTTGCCTGATCACTGTACGGATCAGTTGTCAAAAACCAGCCTGAAAGCCAATTCTTTTTTGGATAAATGTACACTTTGTGGTCTTCTTTGTGCGTATAGAAACTGTATTTTTTTATTCGTAGCCAGTGTACGATAGTTTCTGAACGAAGTTCTTTCCCGTTAACTTCCACATGTGTTATGTTGCCAAAAAAATCCTGCTTGACACATGTAATTTCATATTCTTCCATGATTGTATTGTGATTTGAATTTATTATAAAAAACATTGTAACATAATATTTCAAAAAATAATCATATTACTTTTTAACAAAAACAACAACATTGTCTGCATGAATAGACGTTTTGCTATTGTAATTGCACTTTTAGGAATAGTAATTACGTTTGCAGTAATTATTGGCTCACCTGCAATAGGTGGATTTGATGCTATGAGATAATCTCTAGAATTTTGATATTTTGAGAATTAATTGATTATTTTACAATTGAAAACTTTACACTTGTAAAATTCAGTAGTTAATTATCTCTAATTCAATCATTGATGTGATGCTGGTAAAAACATTTGTAAAAAATAATCTTGTACTTTGTGTAGCATCAATAGTACTGGTTGTTTTTTTTCTAGGATATGTTGTTGGGGTGGAAGTTGGACAGGATACAGTTAGAAAACAAGAGCTAGCAAATTTAGAACAAAGACTAGCCGAGTTTAAAGATTCGAAATCTATTACTCCTTCCCAAATCTCAAAAGACGATGATCCTCTGTTAGGTGATCCTGACGCACCATTATCCATTATTGAATTCTCTAATTTTCAATGCAAGTTTTGTCTTAGGTTTTATTCTGACACGCTGCCGTTACTGAAAACACACTATATCGATACAGGTAAGGTAAATTTGATCTATCGTGATTTTCCCATACCAAAAATTTATGATAATTCCATGCCTGCTGCACTAGCCTCCGAATGCGCTAATGAGCAAGGTAAATTTTGGGAATATCATGATATTTTGTTCGAAAATCAGCATACGTGGAGGCAAAACGAATCTGATTTACCCCTTTTAACATTCAAGCAATTTGCCAACACATTGGCCCTAAATCAAGAAAAATTTGACTCTTGTTTGGATTCAGGAAAATATGCTGATGAGATAAATTCTGATGTTGGTGATGGTCGTGATTATGCAGTTTCGGGCACTCCTACGTTTTTTGTTGGCAATGATAAAGTGGGATATTCCTCATTGTTTGGCACACAGTCATTTTCAGATTTTCAAAAAATCATTGATGAGAAATTAGAACAATAGCTTTGTAAATTATTTATTCAAACAATATTTTGATTAATTAGTTTTGAAAAAACTATGTTCTATCTAAACGGATTGTTGATGATCCCTCTTTCTACTAAGATCATCAGTGTCACAGGTATTCCAACACTAATTAAAATTCCTGCTAACACAAAAACATCTTTGTTCATTTTGTCTTGAAAATTATTTTTATCAGTTATTACTTTGTATCTTTACAACTGTAAAATAAAAAAATTAATTTTACAATTGTAATGACGATACTACCAATTTTTCAATTAGATTTATTTATGATTTTAATTTCATATCTCCAATGAAATTAATTTGGATAATTCTTCCGCTGATTTTTCTTTTAACAATTAATGCTGAAAAATCATTTGCAGATGATTTGCCAACACATGATGAATGCGTCAATATGAATAATACAAAAAACATACTATGTGATGAAACATTTAGGCCTCAATCCGTGAGCATATTTAGTGTAGTAGACAGCTCTGTTGGAATTTTTGAGGATCCTGATACAAAATTACCCGTTGTTGATCTGGGAACTTTTTATGGAATAGGTGGGAATGGAACAATCCCTGATGTAATTAACGTATACCGGGACAGCGTTCTCTGGAAGACAACCACCAAAGAAACAGGCATAGCTCCTTCAACTTCGCACAGTGAATGGCAACTCCCTCAAACATTCTTCTTTAATGAGCTTCCTGGAAAATACAAACTTGTTTTAGTTACAAATGATACCGAAACATTGGTTTATGAATTTCTAGTAATACAAATCACAAAAGAAATAGAAAACGATAATCTGGAATCCGATGTTAATGTAGATCCTCCTGCTTCAGACCTGGCGCCACTAAAACAAGTTGCAAGTGGTATTTTACCTGATGACATTTTATGCAAAGAAAATTTGCAATTGATATTCAAAATTACTGATAATAGTCCTGCTTGTGTTAGTGCCGACACTGCAGAAAAACTAATTCAGCGTGGTTGGGCCAAAAATTAGAATTATCTGATTTACTCTGTACATTTCTTGATATGTTTTATTTTTAAATTCTGATATTCCTTACAATTGTAAAGACCTGTTATTATATTTCTTGAGAAATTACATGCTGTGTGGAAGATTTTGAATTCATTGAGGATCAAAAACCAGATAAAGAAATCTCTGTAAGCAAATCCACATTTAATCGGCTAATTGTGGCAATTGTTGCAGTATCTATCGTTTCTGCATTTTTGGGAGGTTATGTAGTTGGTGGAGAGACTGCTGAGCCAAAAGAAGTTGTCATAAGGGAAGCTGTTCCAAACCTGCAACCAAGTACTGCTTCTCAACAACAATTTGGACCTCAAATTATTAGAAACATCTCTTTTGATGATGATCCTATGAAGGGAAATCTAAATGCATCAATTACCATAGTTGAATTCTCTGATTTCCAGTGCCCATTTTGCGCAAAATTCCATGAGACAACTCTTCCGCTAATAGAGCAAAACTATATCCAAACAGGAAAAGTAAACTTTGTTTACAGAGATTTCCCCATTCAAAACATTCATCCAAATGCTGTTCCTGCAGCACTGGCATCTGAATGCGCTGATGATCAAGGAAAGTTCTGGAAGATGCATGATATGATTTTTGAAGACCAACAAATTTGGAAAGATCTTCCTATTGCTCAATCTGTTGCACTTTACAAGCAATATGCATCAGAATTGGGTCTTGATTCTAGCGAGTTTGACTCTTGTTTGGATTCAGGAAAATATATTGAGGAGATTCAAAATGATCTCAATGATGGGCGCACGTATGGTGTCTCTGGAACTCCTGGATTCTTTGTAGGAAATGCAGATATCGGATTCACTCCTATATCTGGGGCTCAGCCATACTCTACATTTCAGAGAGTCATTGATGGGCAATTAAACAGGTAATGAAAATAAGATTTCATAGATAAGAGGCCCATCTCTAGCCAATAACTAGCATTTTTGTAATTTTACAATTGTAAAGTTTGGTTCATAAATATGGAAGGATTGTATGATAATCCATGCCTCATGAATTAGATGAAGTAGATATTGGAATAATCCAGTCTTTGCAGGAAGATGGAAGAAAGTCCTTTAGACAAATCTCGCGTGAACTGGACATTAGTACTCCTACAATTCAGGCAAGATATCAAAGACTGGTAAATATTGGTTTGATAAAATCCATTTCTCCTATTATTGATTCATCAAATCTTGATAGTGACCACAAAGAAAAAATTGAAACGTGCAGTTGTCATTCTGATGGTCATCATGATGTTTCTTTAGAATCTGGAATGTCTGTAAAACTCAAATGTGATTTCTGTAAGGGGCCTGTTGGACAAAAACCTCATGTTTACAAATTTGCAAATTTTGAGAGATTTTTTTGTTGCAACACCTGCAAAACTCAATACAAAGAAAAAAACAATGGACGTATTCAATCTCTCATAGAAAAAGCAAGAGAAGAAAATTAATTTTACAATTGTAAAATACCATTGTTATTTATCTCGTAATCTATCTTTTTTTGTATTAGGTGCATTGCTTGTTTAGAAATAATTCAAAAATTTTGCTTGGGGGAGTAGTCTTTAGCGTTGTTTTGATGTTGGGGCTGTCTGTTGCGTTTCTGTCACCTGTACTTGCACAAGACAATTCCTACTCCTCTGAGAATCTTCAATCTAATGTCGAATACCCATCTGAACTTTCACTTGTTGAAATATTTGAACGCTCAGAGTTTGGTGTAGTAAGTATTGCAGTTACAAAAACATCCCCTCATGGAGATGCTAGTGGTGTTGGCTCTGGATTTATTTTTGACAAGGAGGGTCACATCATAACAAACAATCATGTGGTAAGAGATAGTAAGAAAATTGATGTAACTTTTACTGACGGAACATCTTATCGTGCAAAAGTTGTAGGTACTGATCCTTATGCTGATATTGCAGTACTCAAAATTGATGTAAATTCTGAAAAACTCTACCCTCTGCCAATAGGTGATTCCTCTAAGCTCAAAGTAGGAGAGCAAATAACTGCAATAGGTAATCCCTTTGGATTGTCAGGCTCTATGACTTCTGGAATTGTGAGTCAATTAGGACGATTGTTGCCTACTGGTGTTGGATTTTCCATTCCTGATGTAATCCAGACAGATACTGCAATCAATCCCGGAAATTCGGGAGGTCCACTATTGAATATGAAGGGTGAAGTAGTTGGGGTAAACACTGCAATTTATTCAAGTGATGGTAGCTTTTCTGGTGTTGGATTTTCAATTCCATCCAATGTCATTTTAAAAATTGTACCTGTTTTGATTAAGGATGGGGAATTTCATCATCCTTGGGTTGGAATTTCTAGTGCAAACATTACCCCTGATCTTGCAGAGCTATTGAATCTCGAAGATGCAAAAGGTGTTTTAGTTATGACAGTTGTAAAAGACAGTCCTGCCAATAAAGCAGGCCTTAGAGGCTCATCTGAAACTGCAATGTATAATGAAATTGAGTATACCATAGGTGGAGATATTATTTTGTCCGTTGATGGAAAGGAAGTAAGAAAAATTGATGATCTTTTAACGCATTTGCAACGTGAGAAAAATGTTGGCGATGCACTAGATTTGGGAATTGTTAGAGACGGTAAAGCAATTAATGTCGTTCTGACTCTTGAACCAAGACCTGGATCATGATTGTGGAGTTAAAGCATTTTATTTTAATTAATAATTAAAATTGTTAATTTTAATATTGTAACTGTTGACACCTTGACTTTTTACTTTGTCAAAAAGATGTCTACAATACCAAAACTATGTAGACAGTTTTTCAAGTAATTCGTGTTTTTTTGGAATTCCTGTAAATACAAGCTTGTCGTCAATTACAATTCCGGGCGCAGTAAATATTGGATACTTTTCCAAGTATTCTGGTTTTTCTGTGACGTCAATTACTGTGTATTTTATATTCATTTCATCTAACATTACCTCTACCACTTTGCAATTTCCACAAGATGGCGTTGTTAGAATTTCTATCTTATGATTCATTTTCAAATTGCTCTGGATTATTTTCAAATGCCCATTTACAGCTGGCACAACAAAAACGATAATCTTTTCCATTGTAAGAAAAAACTTCTCCTTTTTCTTCAATCTCCATTCCACATACAGGATCTTTCATGCATTCACCTCCCTGATTTTTCTAACTGAACGTATGAACAATGGACTCAATACCAATACCGCTAACAAAGCAGTGTAAAATACTTTGAAATCTGCTCCTTCCACATGTCCGTGTTCATGTGTATGTTCGTCCATCTCAAATTCGGCTGGTATTCCTGTCATCTCAACGAGTTGATTCCATCCTTGATGGATGAATAGTTCTTCGTACCATTCGTGTCCCTCTGGCAGTCCGTTGATTATCAAAAATGCCCCAATCACTATTAGCATCCATCCTGATGCTCGCTCAATTGATTCCCGTTTTAGAGTCAAACTCTTTGTTGCATTGATTCCAATTACTGCGAGAACTGACATCAAAATTAATGGAATTGCCCTTCCAACTCCGTGAACTACTCCTAATGAAGCTCCGACTTGAATACTACCTGTCCCTGCAATGTAGATTAGTAGCCAGTAAAATAATGGATTGGGACATCCAACTCCTGCGTTTCCTAATAATAATCCCATGAAAAATGATTTTGTATATTCTCCCCTGTTTTGAATAAACTTTGGAGTTCCTGAATACGATGGTAGCTTTAATGAAATAATTTTTAGTTGTGATAATCCAAAGACAAATGCAGCAATTCCTGCAATTAAGAACATGATAGTTGATGCTTGGTCTAGTGATGCACTTTGTCCAATTCCTGCAATTGCAATTCCATAAGATGCAATTGTAATGACTAGTCCTAGACCAAAAAGTAATGCCATGGCTAATCCTTTCTTGTATCCTTGTCCCATACTTAGTGGAACTATGATGAATACCAGTGGCAGTGTACATGGAAGAACAATCATGGACAATCCTGCAACATATGCAATTACAATCCATGATAGGTATGTTGTGTGTTCTTTACCTTCTATTGTAAAATTTGTTCCAAGCGAAAAAATTATTCCAAGAAAGATTAATGAGAATAATATAAATGAAATTATTACCATTGATTTTTTTGCAATTACAACCGTAGACATGTTCCTCTACACTCAATTTTGATACTTAACAAGTAGGCTTTACAATTGTAAGAAAACAATTCCTTATCATGTCGTTAGAATTGTTTTTTATGCCATTGATTCGAATATCTTTTCAAATACCGTGTATGGTTGTGGCCCTGCTATTTTCTCTTGTTCACCGTTAGGTCCTATGATGAAAAATGTGGGTGTGCCTGTAACCCCATTTCTTTTTGACTCATCTGTGTTGAATTGAACACGTTTTGAATATTTCTCAGAATCAAGACAGCTTACAAACAGCTCCATATTTAGTCCTAGATTGTTTGCATAGCCTTTCAAACTGTCTGAATTGGCCCAGCCGTTGTCAATTGACATTTGATTTGAATACAAAAATCCGTGATATTTCCAATACTTACCTTGTTCCTCAGCACAGTAAGTTGCAATTGATGCGGGACCTGAATCCTTTCCTAGGAATGCAATATCGACAAAGACCAGGCTAACTTTGCCTGTATCTATGTAGTTTGTCATAATGTCCGGCTTTGTGTCTAGAAACCATTTTTTGCAGTTTGAACACTGGTAATCTCCGAATTCTATTATTGTAATGGGCGCATTAGGTGATCCTAGTATTGGAGAGCCAAGCGATGTATCAACAGTACCGATTTTTCTATTCATGTCCAGGTTAATTGATTCTGAATCATTTGATGTTGTTGAAAATATGGCTCCTACTGTTATTACTCCTGCAGCAATTACTATTAGAGAAAAGTATTGTATTTTCATCTGACTACCTCTGACTTTGAAATTCTAAAAAACAATATTTTTTATAAAAAATTAACATACTTATTTTCTACACTTTACAAATGACAGTTTTTAGAATCTGCTTTTCTCCACTGAAATTTTTCCTTTCATCCAAGGATGTGGTTGGCAATGATATGGTATTTCTTGTTCTTCTGTAAATAAGAACTCGTACGTATCACCTGGCTTTAAAACTCCTACTGAACCAAATTCTCCGCTAAATCCATCTACAGATCTATGATCAGGAGTTACAGTATGTGCTGTATCATCATTATTTTTCCAAATCACTTTGTTGTTTATTGTAAGTAGTGCAGTTGCTTTGTTTGGAACATAGTTTTCATTTCCTTCTATTACTGCTCCTGGAACAATTTCTATGATTAATTCTTTTTCAGGCTCCAATATGTTTTCAGATACAGACGGTTTTGCTAAAGATTCTGGAAGATAAAATGACGTGTAAAAGACTATGGAAGCTGATGCCCCAACAAGCAATGCAATGAGTCCAATGCCGTATGCATGACTAGAAGTTGGAGAACTCAATGTTTGAATTGATGAAAGTCGATATTTAACAAGTATACCTTACAAACGTAATATCTAACCAAAGACATTTTGTTTTACAAGTGTAAGCTATGCTTGTTAAGTATCTCTTTTGTTTACACAATGTATGCCTGTAGTTTGTTTCTGTCCCAAATCTATAGAGCAATTGTTTTGAAGGAGAATTTCCCTTTCTAGACGCCTCCTTCAAAATAATTTTTTCATTTGTTGTTCCAGATTTTTACAGTTGTAAAGTACTCTTTTTTAATACATAACATTTCTAATTTCCCCATATGGTTAATCAGACTTTATGGGTAGGAATTATTGTAGGAGTATTTTTTGTAGGCTTGTTTGTAGGGTTGGGGGTTTTTGCCAATTCTATGATGGCTGGAAATATGCCAATGCAAAATCAAATGATGAATAATCCTCAATTAATGAATCAATGGATGGGAAATATGATGAATGATCCTGAAACAATGAATCAGATGCATGATATGATGTTTAATGACCCTCAACACATGGAAATGATGATGGGACCTATGATGGATAGAATGATGAATAATCCTCAGATGAAATCCAAGATGATGGATATGATGATGCAAAATCAAAACATGATGAAATCCATGATGAATAATGATCAAATGATGAATTCGGGTATGATGGGACAAGGTATGATGATGAATCAGGAAATGATGATGCAAATGATGCAAGATCCTGAAACAAGGGAAGAAATGATTCAGATAATGTCAAAACATGTATCTGAAATGCAAGAATTACTGTCTTCGGATTTAACAGATGATGAATTTAATATGAAAATGACAGAACTGATGCAAAGCCACATGGATGAAATGCAAGTTCTTATGTCTAATCAATCAATGATGCAATCTATGAATTAATATTATGAAATTAAGCAAAAAAATCATCATAGGTGCAATTATCATTGCAATCATATTTTTGTTGCACAGCCTCGTTTCTCCTGAGATCGACAAAAACTTTACTCCGGAAAATGATTCAGACACTCTTTCAAATAATGATTTTAACAGTGTACCTCCTTCAGTTTCTCCAGTAATTGGTAATCCTGATGCTCCTGTAACAATTTTTGCATTCAATGACTACCAATGCACTTCTTGCAAATATTGGTATGACACTAACTATTCTATAATACAAGAAAATCTTATTGAAACAAACAAAGCTAACATTGTATTTTTGGATGTTTCCCCACTAGGAGATGATTCTATTTTAATATCTCAAGCTACTTTTTGTGCAGACGAACAAAAAAAGTATTCAGAATACCAAGAAATACTATACGCATCACAACAAGAAATTGATACTTGGGCAAGATCTGATCAATTAAAGAATTTTGCATTAGAACTTGATTTGGATATAGAACAGTTTTCAACCTGTTTAGATTCAGAAAAATATAGACAAGACATTCAATCTAATATTGACTATACAAATAGTCTTGGCGCAGAAAAAATTCCTTTATTTAAGATTGTCAATTTCAAAGGGGAGGAACATGTTTTCAAAGGTGGAATTTCAAGTGTATTGTTTGAAGAAGTTGTCAATAGATTCCAAGACTAATGCCAGACACAATTTCTTTTTTTCTGAATTTCCTTTCTAGCATTGTTTCCTCTGGGTGTAACTCTTAGTTTGATACTGCAACAGGGGCACCTTACTTCTGGATACGTCATAAATATCTCGCACACTGGACATCTTTTCTGTCCTTTTTCATATCTGTGCTTTCCCACATATCCTGTAGCTCTAAATCTAACACAAATTCCTTTACATACGGTTGCCATGTTGGCTCTATATTTTTTTGATACTTAACTAGTGGATGTTACAATTGTAAAGCATATCGAATTAATATCCAATTACTGTAATCATGATATTGAATCTGAATAAAAAAACAAAAATGTATATCTTACTTGCAATAATTTGGTTTATCATTTCATTACCATTGCCATGGATAATTAACAATCCAAATGTTTCTGAATCCTCTTTTCTTACCATCTTGGGAATAATTGGTATAATGTCAATTCCATTTGTAATGTTGGGAATTGTATGGAGTATCAAACCTGAACTTACTACTTGATATTTTACAATTGTAAAACAACTGATTATTATATGAATGGGATCTAAAAAAATACATTTGAAATTTTACACCATTTTGATTTTGTTTATTATTTTTTCTGGCAGTATTTTTTTGAGTGGTATGGACAGCGCAGATGCACTAAAGGCTAAAAATACCAAATCTCCAAAAAACTTTGGAAATGCAACAAACAATATTGTCTGTGGGGATAAATTATGCAGTGAAATTTCTCAGAATGTTTCTGATGGTGGTGCCAAATTACTTTCAACAGTTCCTTCTGTGACTGTTTCAAATAATGACACATTTGATCTTACTGCAAGTCAAATCACAAAAAACATTGATGGTAAAACACTTCAAATGTTTGGCTATAATGAACAAACTCCTGGCCCTCTATTGATAGTTTCACAAGGCGACGAGATAACTGTAAATTTTACCAATAATCTTGATTTACCTACTACTGTTCATTGGCATGGGTTAAGACTTGATTCTGCTAGTGATGGAGTACCTGGAGTTTCACAAAACCCTGTGCTTCCTGGAGAAACTTTTCAATACTACCTAAAATTTCCTGATACTGGAACTTTCTTTTATCACCCACACGTAAAAACGGAAATGCAGATGGACATGGGATTGTATGGAAATATTCTAGTTGAATCAAAAAACTCCGATAATCTCCCTGTAGACTATGAAATTCCATTATTCCTAGATGATATTTCGATTGTGGATGATGAACTGCAATCATTTGACCCTGATATTACTACTCATACGCTAATGGGACGATTTGGAAACACCATGATTGCCAATGGGGATGCAAATCTTTCACTTGAATTCAAACAGGGCGATATTGTGAGGTTCTATCTCACAAACGCTGCAAACACCAGAACTTTTGATTTTGGAATTGAACAGCAAAAAATCAAATTAATTGCAGATGATGCAAGTGAATATGAAAAACAAGAGTTTGTTGACTCTGTAATTCTGGCATCCTCTGAAAGACGAACTGTTGATGTGTTGTTTGAAAAACCAGGAAAATATGATATTACACATTCAACACCTGACAAGACATATGTTTTAGGAACTATCTCGATCATTCCTTCTTTAAACAACATTGATTCTAACTTTTATTCCATAAAGCAAAATTCTGACATAATTCAAGAAATTGATCCATTTAGAAAGTTCTTCTCTGATCCTCCTGATTTAGAACTTGAATTTGACATTAAAACAATGTCTATGGATGATCATTCAATGAGTATGGGAGTTCATGAAAAAGAGATTGATGAAATTGAATGGGAAGATGAAATGCCAAAAATGAATGCAATGTCTGATGACGAAAACACAAAATGGATTATACGTGATATGAATTCCGGAAAAGAAGGATTTGATATTGGCTATCAAGCAAATGTTGGGGATGTCAAAAAAATCCGACTGTACAATAATCCAGAGTCTGCCCATCCCATGCAACATCCAATACACCTTCATGGCCAACGATTCCTAGTCTTGTCTGAAGATGGAATTCCAAATGATACTTTAGCTTGGAAAGATACGGTTTTAGTTCCTACTGGAAAAACTGTAGATATTCTAGTTGACTTATCAAATCCTGGAAATTGGGTTATGCATTGTCATATTCTTGAGCACGCAGAAGCTGGGATGATTACTGAAATTATAGCAAATTAATTTTGTAAATGCAATCAAAAATTATTTTTTCAGTTTGATTTTACAAATGTAAACTCGATATCACCTTTTGAAACAAAGTAACATTATCTTGATATTGTGTTTCATCTAATAACTTTCAAATTCTAATGAGCTCTCTGTCTTATTCAAAACTATCTCAGGAAATGTTGTGGAAACTCAAAGTTCTCACATTTGCTTCTGGTGCTATTGTTATGGCCTTGGAAATTGCGACAAGCAGAATTCTTACCCCTGTATTTGGAAGCACAATTTACACTTGGGGAAGCCTTATTGGCGTAATCCTAAGCGGTTTGAGTCTTGGTTATTTTTTGGGTGGTCGTATAGCAGACAAACATCCGAAATTTGACAAGATTTGTGGAATTGTTTTTTCAGTAGGGCTCTTTATCGTGGGCATGCCATTTTTTGCATCCTATGTCGTAGACTTTTCTCTTGCAATCATGCCCATTTCCCAATACACTCCATTGCTTGCAACTTTTTTGCTATTGATGCTTCCATCTGTCTTGCTTGGATTTGTCTCCCCTTATGTGATCAAGCTTGGCACAAAATCCCTTCAAAAAGTTGGAAATATGTCAGGCAATCTTTATTCTATTGCAACTGTAGGAAGTATTTTTGGAACATTTGTTACTGTTTTTGTTTTAATTCCTAATGTAACAGTACATCAGATAATTTTTGGATTGGGAATTGCATTAATTACCAGTTCCCTAATTGGCCTTAAAATATCTCCAAAGATTATTGCAATTGGCATTGTCACACTCTTGATTGTTCCGTGGTCTTCTTTTTCTGTAAGTACAATATCTCACAATGGAATGCTAATTTTTGAAAAAGAAACTATGTTTAGTCACTTGGATATTATAGAATACGGCGATAATCGAAGTTTGTATCTTGATGGATTGCGGCACAGTTCTATGAACATGCGTGATCCTTTAGATTTGGTGATAGATTATACTGAGTACTTTCATTTGGGGATGATGTTTAATCCTGCAGCTAAAGATATTTTGTTTGTAGGTGGAGGGGGATTTTCAGGACCAAAAAACTTTCTGGCATTATATCCTGACACAAAAATTGATGTAATTGAAATTGATTCTGATGTAATTGATGTTGCCAAGACCTACTTTAATCTAGAAACAAATCCCAGGCTTCAGATATTCAATGATGATGCAAGAAAACATCTCTCAATGTTTGACAAGAAATATGATCTTATAATCCTGGATGCATATGCTACAAATTATGTTCCTTATCATTTGATGACTCATGAGTTTTTTCAATTACTTGAAAAAAGACTTGAGCCAAATGGCGTTGTTGTATCCAATCTAATCGGCTCAATTGAAGGAAATAACTCCCCTTTGGTACGTTCTGTATACAAAACAATGAAAGAGACATTCCCAGTATCCTATGTTTTTCCAACTGAAGAAAAACCCACATTCATTCAAAATATCATGATAGTTTCATCAAATCAGCCTTACGATTTTGACAGATCACTGCTTTTGGAACTCTCAAAAAACAGTCCTGTGGATTATTTGAGTGATGAATTAAGCAGACAAGAGCACTTCTATACTGGAATAATCGCGACAACTGATGTTCCATTTTTGACTGATCAATACAATCCTTCGGAAGTTTTGATTAACCCTATTACAAAAAATCCATATCTTCAGGATCTTCCAGAAAACCAAATTGATGAAAAACAACATCTTGAATATTCTATGAACTTGATATTAGGAATTATATTGACTGTTATTGCCGGAATGTGGTTGTTCTATTTCAAAAAACGAATATGGAATTTTAATTAAACTCAATTCTGTCTTTACATTTGTAAACTATTGTTCTAGACAACCAATAATGAAAACTATCTACTTGGTTTAAATTTATTGAAAACTGTTGGAAATTGTTTGAAAAATACAATACTTGTAATGTTGTTGATGTTGGGCAGCATCTTTGTCATGATGACTCCAGTTACCGTATACTCTGATTCACATGTTCAAACTGAAATGACTTTTGAACAGATTATGGCAATTGATGTCCATGAGAATAGCGTGGTTGTATATGCGCAAACAGAAATCCCTGTGGTCTGTGAAGTTGAATATGCTCTAAACGGAGATGGCTTTTCCAATTCCATGATTGTCTCACATGACTCTGTTCCTCATACTGGACATATAGTCAAAATTCCAGAATTGTCATCAAACACAGAATATGAATATAGATACATTGGAGAAATTTCTGAAGAAAAAATCACTTCTGAAATTTCTTCTTTTACAACTATCTAAAACGAAAGTAGATTGTGAATTTAGATTCTTCATTGCTGAATGATGTGTTGAAATTTAGGCTTTGTAAACAAAATTATCATGACAGCTGAGATTCCTAAAATCACAATTGACAAAACACCAAATTCTGGAACAACTGTGTTGTGATATTTTTCAGTAATTCCACTAAAACTAAAACCTGGAACTACTCCTCCGCCAATAAGATAGATACTGTCCCCTACAGTTGATGATGCTAAGCCATGTCTTGGTATTGGCATTGGTTGTTGTGTAAACCATCCTTCTTCAGGAATGTATGCTTCATTTTCTTCAAATGTCCTTAGTGAGCTTTCTCCCCCAAAAACAAAAACTGCTCCGCTAATAACAGATGCAGTCAATCCACTTCTTGCAGTTGGAAGTGGTTCTAATATTTTCCAAGTATCTGAGGTATAATCGTACATTTCGTTTGCATCAGAATTTACCTGTCCTGCCCTGCCACCAATAACAAACAACTGTCTGTCTAGAACTGCTGATGCTAGGTGTTCTCTGGTTGTAGGCATTGGAGACATTTTCTCCCAAGAATCATCTGCAGGATCATACACTTCATTTTCAGTACGGGAATTCTCATTGAATCCTCCAACAGCATATAGCTTGCCGTCTACAAATTCTGCAGTCAATGCACCCCGAGCAGTTGGCATATCCTTGCCCTGACTCCAAGAATCTTTGACAGAATCATAAATTAGTAATGCGTTTGATGGACTCCACCCTTTCATGTATCCTCCAACAACATACAGCTTCCCATCATAGGCTGCGGTTCCAGCATGATGTAATTCTAATGGCATTGGGGTTCCTGTACTCCATGATTCAGTTTTGGTGTCAAAAACAAACACAGAATCTGAAATGTGATTTGTATTGGTTATCCCTCCAACAACATAGATTTTCTCACCTATTGCAGATGACTCCATCTCTGATCTTACTTCTGGCATGTCTGCTAGTCTTTCCCACCCTTCTGAATCCTCTTCTGCAAAAATATCTGAAACAGGAAAAATTAACAGAACTAAGAAAAATAATATTTTTTTCATTTAATTTTGTTTCATTTAATTTGATTAAAGAATTGCTTTTGAAACAAAGTTTTACTTTACAATTGTAAATGTGATTCAAACAAATTCAATATTCAAAAGTTAAAATGTAATTGATAAGAAAAAAACATGTTGAAATCTTTAATTATTCCTGCATTTTTGTTCCTTTTTGTATTTGCTATTGGGATGGTTTCTATGGTTGAGGCTCATCCTCATGCAACTCCGGAACTTATGAATTCCCATTCCCATAATATGGATGATGAAAACTTTCAAGAAGAATTCTTCTTACATGATTTTGAACATGTGATAATATCTTTTGTTGACTTTATCCGTGGAATCTTAGTTGTTTAAAGATCAATATATGTACAACTCATCCTAAAACCCTACAATACATCAAAAATGATGCAATGTTGATTAATGATTCATAATTTTCTGATATTCTCTCATATCTTATTGCCATCTT